>LYSV01000022.1 GCA_001657315.1 Flammeovirgaceae bacterium BBD 1991-12
TTTATCCAGTGAAATCCTGAAGCCTGTACCCTGATCGCCTTCCGAAGTCGTTGTTACACCCCCTACAGAGGCAGTGTAGGTTATCTCAGCGTCTGTTTCGGAACCCTCATCGTCTCCACAACTTAAAATAATGAGGGATGCCAGGCAAAATAGAATACTCAAGACACGATTTGAAAAAATATGCATATTCCCTAAGTTAAAAACCGGACACACGCCGGGATTGACTTTATATTGACTGAAGATATCGCTAAAGCCACTTTTATTTTACCCATATTAAAATTCTCCTTTGGAGTACCCTATCGCTTGAACTGTGGTTCATTGTAAAACATTAAATCTGTCTTGGTTACAACTGCATGTCCGGTTAACGAAGCAGCACCTCTAATTGTTTACAATGGTCGTTTGCAGGAATTTAATGTCTTTCAGACCATTACGGGGAGAGAAGAAATGAATATCTCTGCAGAGGAAGGTGTTGGAGAATTTATCTCAGGTACGGATTTATCATAAACGCTCTGTAAATAAAAAACTTCCCTTTAATTCGGCATTTGCCTCCTCAAAGGGAAGAATTTTTTGAATCAATCAGAACTTGATACTAATGTCAAAAAAAAATCAGTTAAGCGAATCCCCCAAAGCGGGGTAAATGTTACTTTTTCCTATTGTAAATCAATAGATCAGTCCCGGAAATCAACAAAAGCCGGTTTTCCAGCACCATAGCGAGATCGGCAGAAGAAGGCATTTCCTCCTTTCTTCGTTCAGCGGAATAGATGTCGTAAAAATGAAGTTCGCTGTCTTTTACATAGTATAACTCATTCTTAAGGAAGCCAAAATACCCGATCCCTGTTTCCTCCAGGGTTTTCAGGTAATTGCCCAGGTTGTCAAAAATGAGTATGCCCTTGTCCACAACACTGAAAAAAAGAAGGTTTTGATATTCACGCATAAACTCCACCTCGTAGCTGTCTTTATTCAGCAGCAGGTCGAATGGCTGTTGAATGATCACCTTATCAAAGGTCAGGTCATATTTTTTCAGACTGAAATCACTGTAGTCCACCAGCCATATGTTATTGTCAGCGCTCATAGTGGCCAGTCCCACGTAACTCGAAATGTGGTGAAAGGAAAAACGGTTGGAGGAGGTCAGGAACCTGTCCAGGAACATGTACTCCTGAAAATCGCTGTAAAACAAAAAGATCCTGAGAGGATTCCAGGCCTCAATAAGTGTGACATCACCCGGCTTTTCCGGTGAAAAGTGTTCCAATAGATCACCCATTAGGTTGTACTTGTCCACATCTCCGTTTTCACTGACAAGGTAGATGTTATTTTGCTTATCTACAGATATCCGGAGGGGGTGGCTGATCTCAACAGAACGTAGAAGTTCATACTGCTGGCCAAAAGCATTCTGTCCCAAAAAAAGGATCAGAAGAATTATCCAGCTACTACTTCTCAAAGGTGAGTAGCTCAAGCTCTTTACCATTGTATCGTGCATAGGTAGAGTAATTCACCCACTCGCCAAGGTTAATATACCGGCTGTTTTCAGTGATCTCAATATCCAGCGGAAGGTGCCGGTGGCCAAAAATGTAATAATCATGATGCTGCCGGCGTTCCTGCTCCCTGCAGTATTGCAGCAGATACTCATCATCACCTTTGAAGTCATCCTTACCGTTTTTGACGCTGCTGATCCTGCTGTGTTTACTCCAGTAATTGGCAATGCCTATGCCCAGGTTAGGGTGCAGCCGGGCGAAAAGCCACTGACAAAGTGGATTCCTGAATATCCTTTTCAGCACCTTGTACATACGGTCGCCCGGGCCCAGCCCGTCACCATGCCCCACCATTAACCTTTGATCCCCTACCATCAGGAGTTGCTCACTACGGTAAATGGGTATATCCAGCTCTTTGGTGAAGTAGTCAAACATCCACATGTCGTGGTTTCCAGTGAAAAAGACAACGGGAATACCGGCATCCGTCAATTCGGCAAGCTTACCCTGCAGGCGGATGAAGCCTCTGGGAATGGCCCTTTTGTATTCAAACCAAAAGTCGAATATATCACCTACCAGGTAGATGGAATGAGCATCCTGCTTTACGGTATCCAGCCAGCGAACGATCTTTTTCTCCCGCTCCAGGCTTGCCTCTCTACTGGGTACACCCAAATGAAAATCTGATGCGAAATAAATGCATTGATTATTCAGAGATTCGATCTTTGGAAGCATACAGCAAAAGGCATAAAAAAATCAGGCACATGAATGTACCTGATTTAATGTATAGTTTAAATCTTAATTCTCTTTATCTATATCGGCAGTTTCCTGTTCAGGAGCTTCATTTCCTTCATTGGGATTGGAAGAAGCCTTGGGTTTTGGGGCTGCCTTTTCTTTTTCAGGGGCTTCCTTAGGAGCCTCCTTTTCTTTAGTCTGTCCATTGGTAAATGCCTCATATGAGGTTTGGTGCGTGAAAGGCCGCTTGCCGATCAGTCTTTCAAGGTCTGTCTGGAATATGATCTCTTTCTCAAGCAGCTCCTTCGCTACCACTTCAAGCTCCTCTCCGTGTTTGCTCAACAGAGTCTTCGTTCTGTCATAGGCATTGTCTATCAGTTTCCTCACCTCTGCATCGATGGTTTCTGCTGTAGCCTCGGAATAAGGCTTGGTGAAACTATAGTCTGACTGTTTTGAATCATAGTAAGACAGATTTCCGATCTTTTCATTCATACCATACACCGTGACGATGCTGTACGCCATTTTGGTCACTCGCTCCAGGTCACTCAGGGCACCGGTAGATATCTTTCCGAAGGTCAGCTCTTCTGCAGCACGGCCACCCAGCGCCATGCACATCTCGTCAACCAGTTGCTCTGTTTGATACAGGAACTGCTCCTTGGGCAAATATTGAGCGTAACCCAGGGCTGCGACACCTCTGGGCACAATACTTACCTTCACCAGGGGATCAGCATGTTCCAGGAACCACCCGGCTACGGCATGACCTGCTTCATGATAGGCAACGATCCTTTTTTCTTCCGGGGAAATGATCTTGTTTTTCTTTTCCAAACCACCGATCACGCGGTCAATGGCATCCTGGAAGTCCTGCATGTCTACTGCAGTTTTATCCCTTCGGGCTGCGATAAGGGCAGCCTCGTTACACACGTTGGCAATCTCCGCTCCTGCAAAGCCTGGAGTTTGTGCGGCCAGCTTCTTCGGGTCAACATCCTTCGCCATTTTTAATGGTTTCAGATGTACCTTGAAAATGGCCTCACGGCCCACAATATCCGGTTTGTCAATGCTGATCTGCCTGTCAAAACGTCCGGGGCGCATCAGGGCTGAATCCAGCACGTCCGGTCGGTTGGTAGCAGCGAGAATGATCACACCGGAGTCGGTAGAGAAACCGTCCATCTCTACCAGCAGTGAGTTCAGTGTGTTCTCACGCTCATCGTTTGAGCCAGGCATCTGTCCTCTCCCTCTGGACCGGCCGATCGCGTCAATTTCGTCGATAAATACAATACAAGGCGCCTTTTCCTTGGCCTGTTTGAACAGGTCCCTCACCCGGGCGGCACCCACGCCTACAAACATTTCCACAAAGTCAGAACCGGAAAGGGTGAAGAAAGGTACTGCTGCCTCACCGGCAACAGCCTTTGCCAGCAACGTCTTGCCGGTACCCGGAGGGCCTACCAGCAGCGCTCCTTTAGGTATTTTACCCCCGAGCTTGGTAAATTTGCCCGGGTTCTTCAGGAAGTCAACGATCTCCTTTACCTCTTCCTTGGCTTCATCCAGGCCGGCTACATTTCCGAAGGTGATCTTTACCTTGTTCTCTGCATCGAACAGAGCTGCCCTTGACTTTCCAATGTTGAATATTTGTCCTCCAGGGCCTGCTCCCCCCGTCATTCGACGCATCAGGAACCAGAACCCGAACAGAATAAGGGCTAAAATCACCCATTGCCAGACTATGCTCAGATAGTCCGCTCTTTCCTCAAATTTTATCTCTATTCGCTGGTCTTTTGGCAGGTTTTCGTTCCATTCGTCAAAGTCGTTTTCGAACTTCGCCAACTCTCCGAACTTGCAAATAAAATGTGGTCCTGAACCCACTCCGAAAACATTGTTGGACTCCAGTTCTGACCTGTATTTTGCGTTGTCAAGGGCTTCCTGCTTTAGCGTTATCTCCGCATAGCTCTGATTTCTTATAACGACTATTCTTTGTACGTCATTGCTCAGGATCATACTCTCCAATCTGTTGCTGGACACAACAGGAAGGGAATTTGCTCCATTGAAGTATGTTACACCGAATATCAGCGCGATCAGAATGGCAATGATCCATATCTGATAGTTCGGCTTCGGTGACTTCGGTATTATTTTTTTCTTATCTGGCATCTTCCTCTCTGATTAATCTCTTAATTAACGGCTCTCAATATTTAATGTTCCTCCATCAAGGAGTTTCTTCGTAGGAATAGATTAGCGCATCACCCCAAAGGGTTTCCAATGCATAAAACTCTCTTTTTTCTTGTCTGAAGATATGCGCTACAACATTTACATAATCTATTAGCATCCACTCCTTGTTATCCTTACCCTCCTGATGCCATGGGTTTTCATTTAATTCTTTAATTACCTGTTCATCTACTGATTCTGCGATGGCATCTATCTGTGTGTCAGAATTACCGGTGCATAGAACAAAAAAATCCGCAACTGCATTTTTGACATTTCTCAAGTCCATTAAAACTATTTCGGAAGCTTTTTTCTCCTGCATACCCCTCACAACTGCCTGACTTAACTTTTCGGAAGGTGTCAAAGTGCTATTTACATCCATTCAGTATATTTGGTTGTATCAATCAAAACTACAAAAAATAGTTGTATAAAATTCTTGCCAAAACTTTAATTCTGGGAAAAAAGGTCGTTTTCCTGCCAACTTGTCATTCTACCAACACTGCCACCTCCGAACTTCTGAAAACCTCATCATTGATAGAGGGCACGTTGGTGATCACCAATGATCAGACGGCCGGACAGGGGCAGAGGGGGAACCAATGGGAATCTCAGTCCGGTAAAAATCTGACCTTTTCCATTGTGCTGAGGCCCGGCTTTGTTTCAGTAGAGAAGCAGTTCAGTCTTACGATGTGCGTGGCACTGGGTATAACGGATTACCTCAATCAGATAACACGGGGATTCCTTGTAAAATGGCCGAACGATATTTACTATAAAAACAGGAAAGTGTGTGGGATATTGATCCAGAACAGCCTGAAAGGGAATATGATAGCCAATGCTGTAGTGGGCATTGGCCTTAATGTTAACCAGGTCTCTTTTGGCTATCCCCGGGCAGTTTCACTGAAAAATATTATAGAAAAGGAACTGGACCTCACAGAAACTCTGGAAGGAATATGTGAGCATATTGAAAAACGATACCTGCAGCTTAAGCTTGGGGAAGGACAGAACCTCAAACGACAGTACCTTAACAATCTGCTGGGTTTCGGTGAACACCGTGTTTACTCCGATGGTACTGATTTTTCGGGATATATAACGGATGTCCATGAAAATGGCAAACTGGAGATAGAACGGCACGACGGTGCCAGGTTGTATGGCTTTAAGGAAGTGGAGTTTGTTTTTGACTAGCAACTGGTTACTGGATGCTGGTCTCTTGTCTCTGGCAGGTAAATCCTTTTTTTCAAAAAGCAAGCGGTATCGATGAGATATGCAATGCCGGTAGTGCCGATATAGATTGTATAACAACTCTGAACATTGGTCATAACTGCATTTGTATTCTCAACACTACCTTGATCCAACCACCAGTAACCAGCTACCAGCAGCCAGTACCAAGACACAAACCAGCAATAAGCCATTCATGGAAGGAATTACTACCTTACTCATTCATCTTTTGGAATAGCGCGTCACTTGGTCCAATTTCGTTAACCTTAACAACCAGGCTTTATGATACGATCGATACAGAAGGGAATACTTTTTTCCCTGCTCATTGCTTCCTTTCCACTTTTCAGTCAAACCATCGATATGGAAATGCTCAAGGGTATGAAACCCAGAAGCATTGGCCCTGCCGGGATGAGCGGTAGGGTGACGGCCATAGATGTGGTGCATGACAACCCTGATATAATGTATGTAGGTACTGCTTCGGGTGGTCTGTGGAAATCGGAAAGTGGCGGTGTGGCGTGGGAACCTGTTTTTGACAAGGTGAAAGTGATGTCCATAGGTGCGGTGGCTATTCAGCAAAGTAATCCGGATGTGGTATGGGCCGGGACCGGAGAGGGCAACCCACGGAACAGCCTGAACGGAGGCTACGGCATATACAGAAGCCTGGATGGTGGTAAAACATGGGACCTGATGGGACTTGAAAAGACCCGCAATATTCACCGTATTGTGATCCATAAAGATAACCCCGATATTGTATACGTTGGAGCGATAGGCTCACCATGGGGTGAGCACCCTGAACGAGGGGTTTTCAGAACGATTGACGGTGGTAAGACCTGGGAAAAAGTACTGTATGTAAATGAAAAAACTGGTGCGGCAGATCTTGTAATTGACCCTGCCAATCCGAATAAGCTGTTCGCAGCCATGTGGGAGCACCGCAGAAAACCGTGGACATTCCATTCCGGTGGGCCGGGCTCAGGGCTGTATATCACCGTAGACGGTGGGGAAAACTGGAAGAAGATAACCGATGAGGATGGCTTGCCAAAAGGAGATCTGGGTAGAATGGGCATTGCGGTAGCCAGAAGCAATCCAAAACGAGTGTATGCTCTGGTGGAGTCCAAAAAAAATGCACTGTATCGATCGGATGATGGTGGCTACAAATGGAAGAAGGTGAGCGACAAGGCGAATGAGATCGGTAACCGTCCGTTCTACTATTCTGAGATCTATGTAGATCCGAAAAATGAGAACAGGATCTATTCGTTGTTTACCTATGTCAATGTAAGCGAGGACGCAGGCAAGTCCTTTACACAGCTTATGGATGCCTATGGCACCAGCCATGGGGTCCATCCGGATCATCATGCGTGGTGGATCCATCCTGAAGACCCTGGATTTATGATTGAAGGTAACGATGGCGGTCTTAATATCACACATGACAGAGGCAAGACATGGCGGTTTGTGGAAAATCTGCCACTCGCCCAGTTTTATCATATTAATGTGGATATGGAATATCCCTACAACGTTTATGGGGGTATGCAGGACAATGGCTCATGGGCCGGGCCCGCGTATATATGGAAGTCGCAGGGCATCCGGAATTCCTACTGGCAGGAGATTTCCTTTGGCGACGGATTTGATGTAATACCCGATCCGGATAATTCCAGGTATGGATACTCCATGTCTCAGCAGGGATTTGTGGTACGGTATGACCGTGTGACAGGCCACACGAGGATCGTGCGCCCTACCCATCCTGATGCTGATATGCGGCTGAGATTTAACTGGAATGCGGCTATTGCACAGGATCCGTTTGATAACTCAACGGTCTATTTCGGCAGCCAGTTTGTCCACAAAAGTACGGATAAGGGTGCTACATGGACCGTCATATCGCCGGATCTTACCACTAACGATCCTGAAAAGCAAAAACAGCATGAGAGCGGAGGCCTGACCATGGATGCAACGGGGGCGGAAAACAATACCACTATTCTGGCGATTACTCCAAGCCCTGTAGAGAAAGGACTACTATGGGCAGGTACGGATGACGGATACATTCAGATCACAAGGGATGGAGGCGATAGCTGGACCAATGTAACGTCAAATATTCCCGGTATGCCTGAGGCCGGGTGGGTGGCCCAGATCAAAGCTTCCACCTACAACGCCGGCGAGGCCTTTGCCGTGGTCAATAACTACAGGAATTTTGACTTTAAACCCTATCTGTTCCATACACGGGATTATGGAAAAACATGGAACAGCCTGGTCAGGGAAGATCAGGTATGGACCTACACCCTTGCTTTTGTACAGGACCCTGTTGAGCCCAACCTCATGTTTCTGGGGTCAGAAGGAGGGCTGTACGTGAGCATAGATGCCGGACGCAACTGGACACAGTGGACCAATGAATATCCCATGGTTTCTACTATGGATCTGATAATTCATCCGAGGGAGCATGATCTGGTGATCGGTACTTTTGGCCGGGCTGCCTATGTAATGGATGACATCCGGCCTCTGAGGGCTATGGCCAAAGAGGGCTCTGCTGTTCTCAGCCAGCGTGTAAAAATATTTGAACCGGCTGATGCTTACATCACTCTGAATCAGGAGGCAGCGGGTACACGGTTTGCAGGTAATGCCATCTACAGTGGACAGAACAAACGCCGGGGTGCCATGATCTCATACGTTGTGAACAAACCGGAGGAAAAAGAGAAGGTGGAAGATACTCCCAAAGAAGAACCGAAAAAGGGCAGGAAAAGGAGTAGGAGCAAGGAACCGGAAAAGAAGCCGGAACCAGAGCAGCAGCAAACTGAAGATACAGTCAAGGTCAGCTATGACTCACTTACCCTGGAGGTTTTCAACGGTAATGGAGAGCTTATCCGCACGTTGAAAAGAAAAGCCCCTAAAGAAAAAGGCCTGCAGAGGATGTACTGGAGCCTTAACGAGAAGGGAGTAAGAGGAGCCAGCCGGAGAAAACCCCGAAAAAATGCATCCGAACCAGGAGGTGTGACGGTCCTTCCCGGAAAATATGGACTAAGACTTAAATTTGGTGATCAGACTGACTCCACGACGATCAGCGTTCGATACGATCCCCGGGTAGATATGCAGGGTTCTGTATTAACGGCAAAACGGACCATGCTCAAAAGGATCGAAAAAAGCCGGGGAGTAACAGCAGAAGCGATGCTCAGATTGGTTGAATCCAAAGAGCTTGTAGAGGATTACACCAAAAAGATGAAAGAGAAAGACAAGGATGGCTTCAAGGACCTTATTGACAGGAGCAAAGTGGTGAAGGATTCCATTGAGTCACTGATGATCCCTTTTGTTGGTGAAGATAACAGCAAAAAACAGGGAATTGTCCGGTCTCCGGTTCCCTCGGTCTCCAGCCGGTTTGGCACCGCCAGTTATTATGTAGGGTCTGCCCTGGACCGACCTGGCACCACGGAGGAAAGGCTGGTTCAGCAAGCCGAGGAAAAGCTGGCTGAGGCCATAGATAAGGTGAACCGGTTCTATGCCGAAGACTGGCCCGCGTACCGGCAGGAAATAGAAAAGGCGGATCTTTCTCCGTTCAAGAATTATGAACCTTTACAAAACAAGTAATATCATGGGAGCAAATTATATATCCACCCTTATCCATGGTCTGTGCCAACACCGACCATCCGGAAAACGAGGTTATGACCGTATCTGTTTTCGAACGCTGCTGCTTGGAGCAATATTCCTGGCCTTGACCAATGCAGCAGACGCTCAGGATCAGGATTCCATCTTTATAAGGCAACACTATGAAAAAATGGAATACAAGATCCCCATGAGGGATGGTATTCACCTGCATACCACAGTGTATTCGCCCAAAGACAAGAGTAAAAAATATCCGATCCTCATGCAGCGAACTCCCTACAGTTCCAGACCTTACGGAGAGGGGCAGATGCGCAATCGCATAGGACCGTCGCCTTATCTTATGCGTGATATGTATATTGTTGTTTATCAGGACGTTCGGGGCAGATGGATGTCGGAAGGTGATTATGACAATATGAGGCCGCATGTTCCGGGTAACAAGCCCAAAAACAAAAAAGACATCGATGAGAGCTCAGACACTTTCGATACCATTGAATGGCTCCTGAAAAACATTGATAATCACAACGGCAAGGTAGGACAATGGGGCATATCCTATCCCGGGTTTTACACGGCTGCGGCTCTGCCTGAAGCACATCCTGCACTCACAGCCTCTTCACCACAGGCACCCATTGCTGATTTCTTTTTTGATGATTTCCACCACATGGGTGCCTTTTTGCAAAGCTACCTGGCAGCTTACCCTGTTTTCGGCCATCAGTCAGAGCCTACGGCTGAGAGCTGGTACAATGATAAGTGGGATGCACTGAGGAAATATGCCAACACCAGGGATGGATATACATACGGGCTGGAGCTGGGGCCCCTGAAAAATGTGACGGAGAAGATCTTTCCGGATAATTTCTTCTGGCAGCAGACTGTCGAACATCCCAATTACGATGAATTCTGGCAAAAAAGAAGCATTCTGCCTCACTTGTCCGGAATTGACCATGCCGTAATGACAGTAGGCGGTTGGTTTGATGCGGAAGACCTGTACGGGCCTCTGAATATTTACAAAACCGTGGAAAAGAATAATCCCAAGGCCCGTAATACGATCGTCATGGGCCCATGGAGTCATGGTGACTGGGCTGGTGAAAGAGGGTACCAGGCCGTCAATCATATCTATTTTGGGGACAGTATATCCACCTTTTATCAGCGGAACATTGAAAGACCTTTTTTCAATTATCACCTGAAAGGTGAAGGTAGCCTGGACCTGCCGGAGGCCTGGATGTTTGATACAGGCATTAATGAATGGAAGAAATTTGATGTCTGGCCGCCTCAGAACATTGACCCGGTAAAGCTTCGCTTTGCTGAAGGAGGCAGACTGCTGATCAATGAAGAGGCAGACACTGAAGTGGCCTTTTCCTATGTGAGTGATCCTGCAAAGCCGGTGCCTTATGTATCGGAGACCCAGGGGGTGACTTTTACTCCCAGGAGGTTTATGACCGATGATCAGCGCCATGCCAGTAAACGACCGGATGTACTGACCTTCCAGACCGGTCCGTTAAAGGAAGATATCACACTGGCCGGAGAGATCGTGGCCCGTTTGAAGGTGGCTCTTTCCAGCACAGATGCCGACTTTATCGTCAAGCTTATTGACGTAAACGGACCGGATGCCCAATCTACACGGGCGACTCCTGATCATGTACTGATGCCCGGGTATCAGCAACTTGTGCGCCATGAGGTGTTTCGCGGACGGTTCAGGAATAGCTTTGCAGAACCTGAGCCATTCAAACCGGGAGAGATCGAAGAGGTGAATTTTCCCTTGCAGGACATCCTGCACACCTTTAAGAAAGGGCACAGGATCATGATCCAGATCCACAGCACATGGTTCCCCTATATCGACAGGAACCCTCAGAAATATGTGGACAATATCTATAAGGCAGAGGCTGAAGACTTTATTAAAGCAGAGATCAGGGTATACGGTAGCTCAGTGATCGAGATCGGGGAGGATCAATCCATGAATATACCTATACCATTGGAGGTGTATGGGAAATAATTCAGGTGCTTTTGATGCTACTGTTGTTTTAAGATCTGGAGGTAGTGACGCTACCTGCATAGCTATCAGTGGTGCCACGACTCTCAACGAGATTTATGTAAACGAAGTCATGAACGTAAAAAGAGTATAATTTTATCAGTCCATGAGTTTTTTAAAAGCTGAATGGAGAAAGCTGGCAATAGCCAACTACGAAATACAACCCTCCCTGTTGAAAAAATATATTCCGCCGGGAACGGAGCATGACCTTTGGAATGATACCTGCTATGTAAGCCTGGTCGGCTTCATGTTCCTGAATACAAGGCTGATGGGTGTGCCTGTACCCTTCCACAGAAACTTTGAAGAGGTAAATCTGAGATTCTATGTGCGTCACAGGCACGATGGTGAGTGGAAACGGGGAGTGGTATTCATCAGGGAGATCGTTCCGCGACCGGCACTGACCCTGGTGGCGAACACCATTTACCGTGAGCACTATCAAACGATGAAAATGTCCCATTCATGGCAGGAGCTGGAGGACCACAGAATTGTACAATACAACTGGGGACCGAAAGGGGATGATCATTCTTTCCTTGTCAAAGCAGCCCTTGAACCTGAAATGGTTAAAAAGGATTCAGAGGCTGAGTTCATAACAGAGCACTACTGGGGTTACACAAAGGCGGGGAACGGTTCAACCTTTGAGTATGAGGTGACACATCCCCGGTGGAGTGCCTATGAGGTGCTCGATTACCGGATCAATGTAGATTTTGGTGCGCTCTATGGCGAAGAATTCGCGGAATTAACGGACCAGAAGCCAAAATCGGTGATGCTGGCCGAGGGGTCCGGAATAACGGTTGAAAACAAAAGGAGAGTTTAATCCGGATGTGACACTAATCTGTGTTTTTGGTCATGAGCCTTCTTCATAGCCTATTCAGAGAGCAGGATCAGATGTTCCTGCCAGTCTGACGGGATCTCGTTTTTACTGTAGATCCTGAGCTTCCCAGACCGACTGTCCGCAGATGACTGTTTCAGGGATTCATTGAGGAATTCGGTCTTCAGTTTATACATTGATCCTGTAGCAGGGTCTATGATCAGAAGCCCTATCAGACCACCAAATACCAGATTGCCAAAGTACCATCCGTCAAGTCCAAAATGTACAGGTACAACTTTATCATCGTAACCGTCCATTGAAAACTTTACAGAGTAGCCGGCCTTCCTGAAATAACCTGCGCCGGATTTTAAACTGACCGTTGCCGGGGTGGTCCCGACATAGACTTCCTTACCTTTGATATCTGTTACTGAAATTGTCGCCTCAGTGGGTGTACTCCTTATAATCAGAGGATATGTATTTTTACTCACGATACTTGCACATCCGGTAAAAAGGACAACAGCGACCATAAGGGACAGGGTCGTAATTTTTAGTTTCATATTCAATAATCGGGTTTTAATAGATTTAAATGCCTACTCCTGTTTAAGGTCTTTTTTCGGCTTATTCCGACCTGCTCAGCATTCTCCGTGAATTAACCCATGACCATTGGACAGAGATTGTGATCGTAGCTAAAATAGTGATCAAAAGATATTTATGCTACCGGAAGGTCACTAAACATTGGCTGAGGCAAAAAATAAAAGATAACGTGACCAGTTCATTCCTTTTTATAAATTTGAGTTGGGTTAAACTATGGTGCTGTATTGAACAAGACGGATTTCAAGACACTCTTTCTGGATAACTTTCAACTGCTCACGCAAAAGGCTTTCTACATTGTCAGAAACAATGAAGCCGCGGAAGACATTGTTCAGGATGTATTTTACAGGTTTTGGCAAAAACGAGATGAGCTTACAGTTAACAGCCCCAAAGCCTACCTGATGCGATCGGTGATCAATACCTGCCTTAATTATCTTGACAAACATAAACGGATGGTACTTACTCCCCATGAGGAGCTACCTGCCAGGATGAAGAATGATACCGCCGAGACCATTGCGTTCAACGAGCTGAACACCAGGCTCAGGGCTGCACTTGAGAAATTATCGCCTCAGCGTCAGGTGATCTTTTCCCTGAGCCTTTATGAGGGACTGTCCAATCAGGACATCGCGGATCAGATGGGATTGCAGAAGAAAACGGTGGATAATCAGCTGGGTACGGCCCTCAGACAACTGCGCGAGGAACTGGCCGGCTATGTAGACCTCCTGATAGACCTCTCACTGCTGGCGATCATTTTTTTTATTTTTTTTCTTCTTGGCCTGGGATAAATGAGGGCCTTCCCTGTCTATAGTTTGAATCCATTGACAGATAAAAAATGAAACAGGGAAGAACATATGAGCTAATTGGCAAGGAACTGAAGGGCGAGGCGTCGTCCACGGAGATCCGCATACTCTCTGACTGGAAGGAGAAGGATACAACCAACGCCAGACTTTACCATCAGGTAAGCAGTGTGTGGGAAAAGTACAGACTTATCAGTATGGAGGTAAAAGTGGATGTCCTGACTGCATGGGACAGGTTGGAGCGAAAGATAGAGACTGAGGTCAGTGATACCCGGCAGAATAATATCTTCAGGTGGTCATGGAAGGTTGCGGCCAGTATTCTCATGGTTTCTTTATTTGCCTTTCTGCTGTACCAGGTCTGGGATGATGTTGATGAGCATCAACTTACCACAACCGAATTCCGGAGTGATCCCCTGATCCTCGATGATGGTTCCACAGTGTGGTTGAGTCGCAACAGCACGCTTTACTATCCTGAGATATTTGACACAGATACCCGGGTGGTAAGGCTGAGCGGAGAAGCTTATTTTGAAATAAAACCGAACAAAAACAAACCTTTTATTGTCCAGTCAGACCACGGAACCGAAGCTTTGGTGGTAGGTACAGCATTCAACTACTTCACGAGCTCAGATTCATCGCTGCTGTCCGTAACAGAGGGGGTGGTCCGGTTTACTGCAGATGACTCAGAAATTGTTCTTCAGGCAAATGAAGAAGGTATCTTTAACAACGATCATCTGGAAAAAAGGCCAACAACAGATCTCAATCTATTGGCGTGGAAAACAGGTATTCTTCAGTTTGACAGAACTCCGCTGCATGAGGTTGTTGCCATACTGGCGGATCATTATGATGTTGACATTGTTTTGGAGGTTCAGCAGCAGGAATGGTGCAAACTTATCTCCTATCATGACAATCAGGAGCTGTCCGATGTGTTGAATGTGGTCACATCTGTTCTGGGGCTGGAATGGAAGCAGCAGGCGGATGGCAGGTACATCCTTCGCGGAACGGGCTGTCAGTAACTTTTCAAAGACCACATTCTTTAAACAACAGGTTATGAAACTCAGGCAACTTATTTTTTTATGGGTCATGTCCGGTATTGGAGGTGTCGTAAATGCTCAGCAGGTACTTGAAACGAAAATACAACTTGAAAGGTCAGATGGCTCAAGACTGCAATTCCTAAAGGAGATTGAAAGCCAGGCTGGTGTCATCTTTTCATACAACCCGGAGACTGTCGATGTGGATTCCAGCGTGGAGGTGAAAATTCGCAGGGGTACACTTAAAGTAATATTGGAGCAGATATTTTCTGATCAACCCGTTTCTTTTATGACACATGGTACCAGGGTACTGATCATTCGCGGCAAGCGATCAAAGACGGGGAAAAGGACTATCAACGGATATGTAAGGGACATGGATACAGGCGAGGTACTGATAGGGGCCACAATCAGTGCCAGGCCCGTTGATGCCTCTGGCCAGGGGTTTGGAGTCGCTGCCAATATTTATGGATTTTATTCACTCTCACTTCCGGAAGGAGCCTACAGGCTGGTCATCACCTATGTCGGATATGAGGCTGTTGAAAGGGAACTGCATATTGATGAAAACCAGAGGCTTGATTTCGATCTGAAGGAGTCCTTTACAGAGTTGAAGGAGGTGGTGGTAGAATCCACGGCATACGAAGAGGAGGAAGATAGTAACTATGCCTCTAATGATATGGGTAAAAATACGCTGGGGATCAAAACCATACGGGAAATGCCTGCCCTCTTCGGGGAGGTGGATGTAGTGAAGGCGCTACAACTGCTACCCGGAGTGCAGGTGCAGGGAGAAGGATCTACCAACTTTTTTGTGCGTGGTGGTAATTCAGATCAGAACCTGGTGCTTTTGGATGAAGCCACCGTATACAATGCTTCTCACCTCATGGGTTTCTTTTCGATATTCAATCCGGACGCCCTTAATTATATGAAATTTTACCGCGGGCATATTCCGGCAGCGCATGGTGGACGGCTTTCTTCTCTCCTGGATATTCGAATGAAGGAAGGTAACAACAAAAAAATGCAGGTGTCGGGTGGTGTAGGCGTTACCTCTGCCCGTTTTACAGTGGAGGGCCCCATAGCCCGTGAAAAGAGCTCCTTTATGCTGTCCGGAAGACGTACCTATCTCGATCAGTTCCTGAGGTTTTCCGGGGATGACCTGACGAAACAAACCAGGATATATTTCTATGATCTTAATGCGAAACTTAACTACAGGATCGATGATCGCAATAAAATATTTTTGTCGGGATACTTCGGACGTGATCTTAACAAGATCCTCGTGTTGCAATATGTCATAGATTGGGGCAACACTACCGGTACGTTGCGTTGGAATCATATATTCAATGACAGGCTTTTTTCCAATACTACACTGGTATATAGTAAGTATGATTATCTGATCGATCTGTCTGACGAAAATACTCCGTTTAACTGGAGGTCGGAAGTGGAGGATATTACTTTTAAACAGGATTTCGATTTTTTTCTCCATCCCGACTATCTTCTGTCATTTGGGCTACAATCCACTTTTCACCGGTTTATACCAGGGGAGTCGAAGGAAGATCCCAATTCCGGTGTTCCCCGGAAAAGAGCGCTGGAAAGCGCTGCGTATTTCAGCGCAGATCATGAAATTACCGAACGCCTGTCCCTCAACTATGGCTTGCGCTATTCATTGTATCAGCTTTTTGGAGAGACTACCCTGTTTGAGTATGACGATGCATACAACATTACGAGTGAGCGTCAAACTCAAGGTGATGATATTTATCAGACCTATGGCGGATTTGAGCCTCGTATAAGCGCACGCCATCTTTTGGGAGGGAATAATTCCATTAAAATGAGCTACAACCGCAACCGGCAGTACATGCAACTGCTGTCCAATTTGTCATTGGGATTTAATGTTTTTGATATCTGGTATCCTTCCAGCAACCGTATCAGGCCACAGATAGCAGATCATTTCAGCATGGGATATTTTCAGAACCTGAAAAACAACAAATACGAGCTTTCTGCAGAATTGTACTATAAAAAGCTCCACAACCAGGTGGATTATGCCGATCATTCGGTCCTTATTATGAATCGTGAATTGGAGGCTCAGCTGAGAACAGGAGATGGGGAGGCCTATGGAATGGAACTAATGTTCAGGAAGAACGGGCGCCTGAATGGATGGCTGAGCTACACATATTCACGGGCATTGCGTCAGATCGAAGGAATAAATGATTCACGTGAATATCCGGCGCTCTATGATCAGCCGCATGCTTTTTCTGTGGTGGGGAACTACCGTCTTACACCACGATGGACCCTTTCCGTTAACTGGAATTATGCCTCAGGAAGACCGGTGAGCCTGCCAGATGAATCGTATCGCTTTGAGCAATACATAGTACCCGTCTATGGCAGCAAGAACAATGAAAGAATGCCTGGTTATCATCGCCTTGACGTATCGTTCACGTTGTTTCCAAAGGAAAAGCCTGGCAGGAAAAATGAAAGCAGCTGGAACTTTGGTGTTTACAATCTTTATGCCCGCCGCAATGCAGCCTC
Source organism: Flammeovirgaceae bacterium BBD 1991-12 (assembly GCA_001657315.1). GTDB lineage: Bacteria > Bacteroidota > Bacteroidia > Cytophagales > Cyclobacteriaceae > Fulvivirga. The sequence continues at coordinate 16,947 of LYSV01000022.1, forward strand.
CGTTTTCGTGTCCGCCGAGCTGGAGGATATTGACCTGGTGAAAGACCCGGACCGCCCGGCTTTTCACAGACTTTCACTCTTTGGCATTATTCCCAGTATTGCTTACAATTTCAAATTTTAGTAGTATGAAAAAAACAATATATCTCTGCATATTGCTGCTGACCTCCTGTATTGATACGATCGAATGGGAGGGCCAAAATGAAGCATCGGGAACTTTGGTGGTGGACGGAGCTATAACCACAGATACCACGGCTCATACCATCCGCCTGACCAGGAGCCAGCCCGTCATTCAGGATTCTGCACCGGATCCTGTCACCGGCGCTGATGTAACACTTGCTACCGACAGAGTGACCCATGTCCTGAGCGAGACTGAACCAGGGATCTATCAGACCGATTCTTCGGTATTTGGTGTAACAGGGAGCACCTATCATTTACGCATTGCGGTAGAAAATGAGGTCTATGAGGCATTTGCTGAAATGGTACCTTTGGGAATGTCGCCGGAGCCGGTGGAGATCAGAAAGAATACTTTTAAACCCCCCAACCTGCCTGAGAGGGAGGTCATGGAATTTATCTATCCTCCCAATTTTGGTTCCGTAAGACCGGCGCGCTACCGCATTATGGTCCGGCTTCCTGAAAATGTGGATGATCTGGTAGCGGCGGGATATGATGTACCCCGCTGGCTTCTTAATCAGCTGGAAAAGGATAGCTTTATAGTTTCGGATTCTACCTACTACCTGCATCCAGGCCTTGAACCGCCAGCCATATTTGCCTATGGAGAAACCAATGAATCACGGTTGTCCGTTCCCGGTACGCGGATCATCGAAGAATACTACTCCATGACGGATGAACATTATGAATATGTTCGTTCGGTGCTGTCCGAATCGGAGTGGCGGGGTCTGGGGCCTTTTGGGTATATTCCGGGAAATGCAGTAGGAAACATCAGCAATGGAGCATTTGGATATTTTTCTGCCTCTCAGGTGGTCAGGTTGGACCAGGTCCCTGAGCCTTAGGTTCTAAACGGATGGATGTTCGCTGATAAGCCATCCGTCAGCATGAGTTGGGAATACGATCATCGCTTTACACCCGGGCCCAGGGTCAAAACAATCGCTGCTTTCACCTGTTGTATACATCTAAACCATAAACCTTGTCCTCCCAGGTCCGGCATATTACCCCGAAGGTGTCTGTTGAAAAACAAATAGTTGGTTTGCTTCAGGCAAAAGACAAAAGAGCCATTCACCTGGTCTTTGAACATTATTCCGTTATGCTAATGAATGTTATCCTGAGGATAGTCCGGGACGAATCCCTGGCACAGGATGTGCTTCAGGAGGCATTGCTGAAAGTATGGAAAAACGGACAGTCCTATAATGCGGAAAAAGGAAGTCTGTTTACATGGCTTACCAGGATATGCCGGAATGCTGCGATCGACAAGACCCGGACCAAAGATTTCCGGCTGACCGAGAGATCCAAAACATCCGTTGATCTCGTAAGTATACTGGAGGTGAGTGAGACAGAAGGGGAACTGGAGCATTTGCATATGCGACAGCTGGTGGATCAACTGCCGCCAATTCAAAGGAATTTGATAGATTTGGCTTATTTTCAGGGATATACACAAAAGGAAATAGCAGAGAGGCTTAGGATGCCACTCGGAACGGTAAAGACCAGAATAAGGCTGGCCCTTAAACATTTGAGATCAGTTATTTAAGTTGGATACCAAAGAATACATAGAGTCGGGGGTGCTGGAAGCGTACTGGATGGGAGAGCTCGGTGAAGAGGAGATGGTGGCTGTAGATCGCTTGGCAGAAGCCAACGAAGAGATCAGGGAGGAGCTGGAACGGTTAAGAAAAACCATCACCAGGTATGCCCAAACCACGGGTAAACGGCCGGATCCTGCGGTCTTGTCTCACGTTTTTATGGATATCGAGGAGGACAGTGCGCCTGACAGAGCACAAAAAGTTCAGAAAGGGAGAGGATCATTCGGCGTTTCCAAACCCTTCCCCGTCTGGTCGATAGCTGCTTCTTTTTTATTGCTGGTAAGTATCGGGTTCAATTTTTATTTCCTTTCTGAACTTCAGCAGAGCCGTGAGGAGGTGCAGGCCATGACACAGGAAAAAGATCTGCTGGCTGATCAGGTGAAAACTACGGGAGAACAACTGGACTACGAAAGGCTGAGAATAGCCCATTTTCTTAATGAGGATAATATCCACATACGTATGGATGGTTCCGAATTGTCCCCCCGGTCGTTTGCCAATGTATTCTGGAATAAAAAAACCAATGCTGTGTTCATTAGCGTGGATAATCTCCCGGAGCCTCCACACGGACATCAGTATCAGTTATGGGCGATCAAGGTTGGTCACGAGGACCCTGTTGATGCAGGTATTTTTGATCACAATGAGCTTGTACAGGAGTTGAAAGTGATCCGTGGAGATGTGACTGCCTTTGCTGTTACGCTGGAAAAGGAAGGAGGCACGCAACAGGCCAGCGTTGAAAAAACGTTTGTGAAAGGTTTTTTGAAAAAAAGCTGACCTCAAAAATCCAACCCACCCTGTGAGGTCGTAGTTAGGATGTATTTGATCATTAATTACAAAACATTCTAACAAATGAAAACTCAAAAAATGAAAGTTGTCCTATGGGGAGCAGTCCTGGTGGTATTGGCTTTTAGCTCGTCAGTGAAATCTCAATCAAAAGATATTGTGGACCTCGCAGCAGGCAATGAAGACCTGGAAACACTGGTAGCCGCTGTAAAAGCAGGGGGATTGGTGGAAACATTGAAAGGGAAAGGTCCCTTCACTGTATTTGCCCCGACCGATGAGGCCTTTGCGGCGCTTCCTGACGGAACGCTGGAATCGTTGCTGAAACCGGAAAATAAGGATCAACTGGTAGCCATACTCACTTATCATGTTGTTTCCGGCAAGGTGATGTCAAAAGATCTTACCAACGGCCAAAAGGCTGCCACTGTACAGGGAGAGAATGTAAAGGTTTCCATTGGAAGCGCTGGTGTAAAGATTGATGATGCCAAAGTGGTTGCTGCTGATGTAAAAGCCAAAAACGGCGTGGTCCATGTCATTGACAAAGTGATCCTGCCACCTTCGATGAAGTAAGGCTTTTTGTCAATTTGGTGGAATAGCCCTTCGAATTACCGGAGGGCTTTTTTGTTGGTTCCAAAGAGACAAAATCCACTCGTGAGATTTAGATTTGTTAAAAAGCCGTATGGACTATCACAGGATCCTAACCGATATACAAGCCGACGTTTTACCATTGATCAATAAGGGCAAGGTAGCCGATTACATTCCTCAGTTGGCGAAGGTAGACCCTTCCAGGTTTGGTATTCACCTGCATATGCTCGATGGGCAGTCCTTTGCTGTCGGACATTCTGAAGAGCAGTTTTCAATACAAAGTATTTCCAAGGTGCTTATGCTGTGTATGGCGGTAGGTAAGCTTGGCCAGAAAGTTTACAGGAGAGTGGATGTGGAGCCATCCGGAGATCCTTTCAATTCATTGGTACAACTGGAGTATGAACAGGGTATTCCGCGCAATCCGTTTATTAATGCCGGAGCTCTCGTGATCACGGATATGCTCATGGATGCTTTTGACCATCCGAAACAGGACTTTCTTGACTTTGTGCGGGCCATTAGTGGTCATTCTGATATTCAGTGCAATCCGGAAGTAGCCTTATCGGAGAAGAGATGTGGGTTTAAAAATGCTGCTATTGTGAATCTGATGAAATCCTTTGGCAACATCAGGAATGATGTAGAGCAGGTGCTTGACCTCTATTACGATTTTTGTTCCGTAGAGATGAGCTGCCGGCAACTGGCACATGCTTTTTGCCTCATTGCCAATCATGGAAGAGGCATAGCAGATGACCGAAAATATCTCACGGAGAGCCAGTTCAAAAGGATAACCGCCATCATGATGACCTGTGGGTTCTATGACGAGGCAGGCGAATTTGCCTTTCGGGTGGGCTTGCCCGGCAAAAGTGGTGTAGGTGGAGGGATTGTTGCCCTTCTGCCGCAAAAATTCAGTATTGCCGTATGGAGCCCGGGGTTGAATGCGAAAGGTAATTCATTGGCCGGCATGAAGGCGTTGGAAATTTTTACCACAAAAACGGAATGGTCTGTTTTTTAGAGTTTTACAAAAGGATAGTGACGATACACCTAATTATATAAACACTTTCCCGGTTACACAACTACGGGAAAATGGTATATAACCGTAAATAAACCCATTATCCATGACGATGAGTAAAGCTGCCTTTACGGGCTTGCTATGTTCTTTTTTGGCTGCCGGTGCGGCGGGGCAGATTAGCTTTGTTTCAAACGACAACTATACCGGTGACTGGTTAGATGATAATTCGTGGGCGCCTCAGAACCCATCTCACCCTACCAGTTCATCCGCTGACGCCATAGCTATCAATGGTTATATCACCAGGCAGGGTGATCTTACTGTCAACAATGCTAATCCTGTAATAACCGTAGTTGATACCCTGATAATTACAGGAAATGCAATATTAGGTTCAGGAGCACGCTTAAATGTGCCGGCCAATGGTCTTCTTATAGTAACCGGAGACCTTACTACTCAGGGGGCCTTTAATCTGGGGAATTCGGGACGGGTGGTTGTAGGTGGGAATGTGAGCGTTACTAATGGCAGTATCACCAACAATCAGGATTTTTATGTGTTTGGGTCTACCTCTACTTCAGGTGGTGGTGGAATAGATGGATGCTTTCCATGGGTGGCCTGTGATCCGGCTGCCAACCTCGGCGATGAAAATGATTTGAGGACCAATGATCCCTCTCTTAGAACCTTTTTAGAAACTCTGAATGTACTTCCTGTGGAGTTGATCTTTTTCGAGGCAAGCACAGAAAAAGAGACAATAGCTTTAAAATGGGCAACCGCAAGTGAGCTGAATAATGATTATTTCGAAATACAGCGATCAGGCAACGGGATAGATTTTGAGAAGATCGGAATGGTAGAAGGCAATGGCACTATTCATCTTACGATTCATTACAGTTTTGAGGACAGATCCCCGCTGAACGGCGTGAATTATTACCGTTTAAAGCAACATGATTTTGATGGAGCCTTTGAATACAGCCATATCGTCAGGGATTTTTTTGATATCAGGCAGGCTGAGCTGAAGGTTTATCCCAATCCCGCACGGGAAAATCTTCAAATCTCCCTTGACGACAGGTTCATCAACACGACCGTACAGTTAAAATTATATGACAGCAAAGGTATGGTGGCGATGGAAAGAGAGTTCGTGCCATCCTCCTCTATGTCCATGATAGGATTGGAAAATGTGAAAGTTCCCGGCATTTATGTGCTCCATGTTCGCAACGGACGATTTGAAGAGTTTGGTCAGGTGGCCGTTGCAAGATAATGCCGGATCATCCTGTTTTTATACGTCAGATCTTTCGCACTGCTCTTCCTTTGTCTCAAACTCGATCGTTACATGGTCTACCTTTTGGTCCCGTAGCAGTTGTTTGATCGCAGTTTTCATTGTGCCCAGCTCTTCCAATGTCTTGTCTTTATGCACCACAAGATGGATGGTGAAGATGTTGTATTCCCCATCCATTGTCCACAGGTGGCAGTCATGAACATCTTCCACTTCCGGTAATTCCATGATCCTTTGTTTGAGATCCCTGATCTCAATATCTTCAGGCGTAGCCTGCAGGATGATCCTGAAGCTTTTTCTCAGGCTTGTGAATACATTAAAAAGAATAAATCCGGAGATCAAAAGAGATAATATCGGATCAATTACCGGCACGTCATAGAAGTACATTACAACAGCTCCGATGAGCACCGCCACCCAGCCCAGTACATCTTCCAAAAGGTGGAGGTAAATCACACGTTCATTGATCGAATGCCCTTTTTTCAGTTTTAGCACCGCCACGCCATTCATGATCACTCCCAGAATGGCCAGCCCTATCATACCCTGGGCATCGGGATTTGGTGGATCCAGAAGGCGGGGAAGAGTATGGTAAATAATAAATACGGAGCCTATGAGTAGGATAACGGCATTGATAATCGCCCCCAATAGTGAAAAACGCCGGTAGCCGTAGGAAAAATTTTTATCTCGGCCCCGTGCGGAAAGTTTTTGGAAGTACCATGCCAGCCCCAGACTCAGGCTATCGCCCAGATCATGCAGGGCATCGGAGATGATCGCCATACTATTGGTGAGCAGCCCTCCGATAACCTCGATGACCGTAAAGGTCAGATTGATAAGAAATGCCAACCTGATATTGCCAGTATTATGATGGTGGTCGTGTCCCATGATCTCTGTACTAAGCCGGAGTAGCCGAAGCCTAAAACTAATGGTTTCTGTTCTAATTCCTTTAGAAGTGATATAGGAGATATGGTATTAAGCCGGTCAAGGTTTTTCCAATAAGTTACCTGCCTGCCGGAACGTTAGTGCAGGCAACTTCCAACTTCCATCTTCCAACTTCCAACTTCCAACTTCCATCTTCCAAACCTCCAACCTCCAACCTCCAACTTCCAACTTCCATCTTCCAACTTCCAACCCCCAGCTTCTAATCACGATATTTACCGGTTTTGCCAGAGACACCATATATTTGTCAAAAAACGTGTTCATGAGATTTTACCTGTCAGTATTCGCTATCTACGCTTCGGCCTTTTCCGGCTATTCGCAGTTTAAAAATATAGTGCTCGATGTTCAAAAGGATGGTGAGCGCGCTCCTGCCGAGCCGAGCATAGCGATAAGTCTGAAGGATCGTGATAATATTGTGGGAGCCGCCATTCTGGATAAGGTATATGTAACCAAAGACGGCGGAGACACATGGTCTGCCAGCAGGCTTGAATCTTCAATGGGAGTGTGGGGCGACCCGGTGGTGATCTCCGATAAAAAAGGTGATTTTTACTACTTCCATCTTTCGGATCCTACGGGTCGTAACTGGGATAGTGAAGAGATCCTGGACAGGATTGTCTGTCAGAAATCTACCGATGGTGGGGAAACGTGGAGCGACGGTGCCTCAATTGGGCTTAATCATCCGAAGGATCAGGATAAGGAATGGGCAGTGATCGATCCCAATTCAAACAACATTTACGTAGCATGGACCCAGTTTGATGATTATGGCTCCAAAGATCCCGGATGCCAGAGTAACATTCTGCTGTCAAATTCCTCAGGCGGGAAGAAATGGTCAGATCCCATCCGTCTGAATCAGTTTTCAGGAGACTGTGTGGATGATGACCAGACCACGGAAGGCGCTATGCCGGCTGTAGGTCCCCAGGGCTATTTGTACGTAGTATGGTCCTGGAATGAAAAGATATACCTCGACCGCTCGTATGACAAAGGCAAAACATGGCTGAGTAACGACATAGAAATAGACGAACAACCCGGAGGATGGTCCTTTTCAATACCGGGGATCAACCGGACCAACGGAATGCCGGTGCTGCTGGCAGATAATAGTCCCACGCAATACCGGGGCATGCTCTACCTGAGCTGGGCAGATCAGCGTAATGGTGAGGACAACACAGATATCTGGTTTATGCGGTCCGCCAATGGGGGTGACCTGTGGTCAGGAGCTACCCGCGTAAATGACGACGATTCCGGCCGGCATCAGTTCCTGAGCTGGATGGCGCAGGATGCCACCACCGGCTATCTGTACATCCTCTTCTATGACCGGCGCGCCTATGATGACAATCAAACAGATGTATACCTGGCTTATTCCAATAACGGAGGCAGTTCCTTTGAGAATGTTAAGATCAGTGAATCGCCGTTTGTCCCCAGCGAAGAGCACTTTTTTGGCGACTACACCAATATTGCAGCACATGAAGGCAGAATAGTGGCCATCTGGACCCGGATGGACGACGGTAAAACCTCGATCATAGCCTCGGTCATTGAGGATGAAGCGCTCTTTGGAGAAAGAGAAGAAAAAGGCAGGAAAAAGAAGAAAGGCAAGAAAAAAAGCTGATCCCGTTCAGGTCATCCGTACATTTCTTCTTTCTGAGCCACTACCTTGTCGCTGGTGACATATTCATCGTACGTCATGAGTTTATCAATAAATCCGTTAGAGCTTATTTCAAGGACACGATTGGCAATGGTCTGTGTGAAGGTATGATCATGCGAGGTGAACATCACAGTACCCGGAAAATCCCGGATCGCATTGTTGAACGCCTGAATAGATTCCAGATCGAGATGATTGGTGGGCTCGTCCAGCAGCAGAAAATTAGCCCCCGCCAGCATCATTCGTGAGATCATGCACCGCACTTTTTCACCTCCGGAGAGCACATTACATTTTTTGAACACCTCCTCGCCGGAAAAGAGCATCTTACCCAAAAATCCACGGATATAAACTTCGTCCTTTTCTTCGTCGGAGAACTGTCGAAGCCAGTCGATCAGATCATCATCAGACTGGAAGTACTTTTCATTATCGTTGGGCAGCCATGCAGTGGTGATCGTCTGACCAAATTTAAACTCGCCGGAGTCCTGCTGTAGCTCACCGACCAGTATCCGAAAAAGCGTGGTGATGGCCAGGCTGTCTTTTCCGACCACGGCGATCTTGTCCCCTTTGTTGACAAATACATCGAGGTCCCTGAAGAGGGCCTTACCGCCCAATGAGGCGTTTAGCCCTTCTATTTGCAATATCTGATCACCGGCCGGCCGCTTTTGCTGAAAAATAATGGCTGGATACCTGCGTGTGGAGGGTTGTATGTCTTCAATGTTTATCTTTTCCAGCAGCTTTCTCCGGCTGGTGGCCTGCTTTGATTTTGAGGCGTTGGCGCTGAACCGGGCAATGAATTCCTGAAGCTCCTTCTTTTTTTCCTCCGCCTTTTTATTGGCCGCGGACCGTTGGGTCAGTGCCAGTTGGCTGGACCCATACCAGAAGGAATAGTTGCCCGTATACAACCTGATCGCCTTGAAATCAATGTCTGCCACGTGTGTGCACACTGTGTCGAGAAAATGACGATCATGCGAAACGACGATCACAGTATTTTTAAAATCAAGCAGAAAATCCTCCAGCCATGTGACGGTTTGTATATCCAGATCGTTTGTAGGCTCATCCAGAATCAGAATGTCCGGATTACCGAAAATAGCCTGAGCCAGCAGCACCCTTACCTTTTGATTACCGCTCAGCTCCTTCATCAGCAGGTAGTGATGGTCTTCGGTGATGCCCAGTCCGCTGAGTAGCGCGGCGGCATCGGATTCTGCATTCCATCCGTCCATTTCTGCAAATTCAGCCTCCAGCTCTGAGGCACGTATCCCATCGGCTTCGGAGAAGTCCGGTTTTTCATAGATGGCATTTTTCTCCTGCATTATATCCCAAAGCTTTCCATATCCCATCATCACAGTATGGAGTACGGTCACTTCATCAAATTCAAAGTGATTTTGGCGTAACACGGCCATACGCTTGCCAGGGGAGATCGTTACATGGCCTGAGTTGGGCGGTACGTCGCCGGATAGTATCTTCAGGAAGGTAGATTTTCCGGCCCCATTGGCGCCGATCACGCCATAGCAGTTACCTTCGGTGAATTTGATATTCACCTGATCGAAAAGTACTCTTTTGCCATACTGAAGAGAAACGTTGTTTGCTGCAATCATGATCCGTTCTGAAAAAACAAGGCGCAAAGGTAAGTTATTGTACCGGAAGAATAAAACCGGGTGATACAATTACCGGAGTAAGCACATCTCAGAACTGTTGAAGCCCGGAGTCGTGGCACCACTCCCTGCCTGTGGCCGGCAGGCTCACGTTCACATTCGCTGAATCCTGTGGGGCCACCGGACTCTGCGAGGAATCCTGCGGATCCACTGGACCCCGTGGGGAGCCCGGTGGACCATTTTCATTTTAGGGTAATGAAGTACTTTTTATTTTTTATTGTCCGGATAGCAGTGGTGCCACGACTGTTGCCGCATTCGCCCTGATCCAGAGGCCGGCTTTTAGTTTTCAGCCTTTTGAAATTCGTCAAGGCAGGCCAGTACTGCTACGGCCAGTTCATATTCCGTGGAAACGAGGATGAAGTCTTCCTCAAGTGCGCAAAAATCTATGAAAGCATCAATTTTTTCTGGTTGCAATCCGGTCATCTCCGTTATCCACTCAGGGTTGTATTTACTCCTCAGCAGCTTGTCCCGTTTTACCAGGTCCTGATACTTCTGGTCAGCCTTACCCTTTCTCGACTTTTTTTTGAGCCAGTTGGTGATGATCCCTCTTTTTGCAAATGTTGGCCCAAACGTGATATCGTCCATTCCTGCGTCATGGGGATTGTACCATCCCTTGCCCCATGTTACCTCCTTTTGTGATATTGCCTCCTGTGCTTCGGCCAATCCGGTGATTTCCATTGGTTTTTCTTCTTCTACCTGTGTTTCAACCAGCGCCTTTTTCAGCGCATACTCATCTTTGAAGGCAAAAACTTCAATGGGTTGAAGTGTAGTCACTCTGGTCTGCATTTGGATCACTACTGTGTCGGCGCCGTGGTGTGTGGTTTTTTCATTCCATGGTATCACATATTCAAAGAAACCAATCGCTGAAATGATCAGTGAATCAGGTATCGTTATGGATACTTCAAAAAAACCATTTTCATCCGCCACCACACCGGTACTGTCAGATTTCTTTAGGATATGAGCATATGGCACTGGCTGGCCGGTGCCTGCTTCTGTGATCCGGGCCTTTACGAGGACATCGGGGGTACTCTGTGCGAGGCAGGTGGTGGCACCCCATAAAAGAATGTACAGAAAACAGGATAGAACAAGGCTTTTTTTCGGGTGAGTTAATGTCGGGGACATATTTATTTAACGGTTGATCTCATCGGACGTTATTCTGGAGCTGTCTTCTCCAATGACCGAATACTAAGGCATAATAACCAATTTATAATTAATAATCTATTTCCAGCATTGTAATCTGGTAAGCTCCGAAAACACCAAATCCATTTTCCACATTGCTGAAGATGGGTGAAGGTTCAACAAATGGATTATCGGGATTGTGCAAACTCAATGTACGATGATATTCGTAGTAATTCTCATCCGTGGTGAGCAGGTATAGGACCAGGCCTGAAAGAGGCTGGAGAAAGGTTGTGCCCCGCACCGTGATCACTTCATTTTCCCTCGATCTGTCTGAATAGATAAAAAGCTCATCGACAGGGAAATAAAAAATCTCGGTTTGATATCCGTTGTCAAATTCAATTTTAAGCTCAGCCTGTATGCGGTAAAAATTCGGCTGGTTAAGCACATCCTGCCATTTTACATTGATTTCAATGACCTCTTCCGTATTAAAATCCCGTGTTTGAGTAATGGTATCCACAATCACTTCCCTGACAGTGGCTATGCCTGTAGGTACTGTGCAGGAGGCAGTGGCTGACAATCCATCAGGAGCTATGGCATCAATGGTATAGGTTTTACCTGCTTCTATCTTAAAATTTGTCGTATCACCAAAATAATAACCATCCTCATTATATGTCAACGTAATTTCACTTTCCCCGTCACTGAGTGTGACCAGGGCATCGGGTATATAATCTATTGGCCGGTTTCTGTCCTGTTGGCCTATAACCGGTTTCGAACGACTTACTTCTATGCGAATAGTAGAATCACTCGGAGAAATAAAGCCGTTGATCACCATCCGTATTTCAGACCCCGGAATTTCCAGGTCTACTTCATTGTTCAATTTGTAAAAATCGGAGCAGCCGATCAATTGAACGGAAGCTGTTAGTGCACAAAAAGATAATATTTTGATTAATTCTTTCATTAAAACTCAAACTTATAGCTAATAGAAGGAATGAATGGAAATACAGTGATCCGTTTAAGTACCTTATTAGAGGCCGTGAAGTTTTCCGTGTCAACTTCGGTGATGTAAAAGAATGGGTTCTTTCGATTGTAAGCATTGTAGACACTTATTTCCCAGGTCCGCATTCCCTTTTTTCTGGCTTTGTGAAATTGTATCCCAAGGTCCAGGCGGTGATAGGGCTCAGCCCTGAAATTCCCTCTTTCCTGGTAGCCATCCACAGTGCCACCGAAATTTCCGAATTGATACCTTCCTCTACCCGTGACATCATGGCCAGGAGCCGAGTAGTTGGCTACTGGTAAGGTCAGCGCCTGACCAGTACCGTAAATGAATGTGCCGGACAAGGTAATGTTTTTGTTCGGCTTATAGATCCCTACTACGGATAGATCATGGCGCCTGTCGTAGCGAGCAAAAAATTCTTTACCAAAGTTGAGCGAGTCGAATCGTAGTTTAGTCCAGGAAAGTGTATACCCTATCCATCCGGACATTTTACCGAATTTTCGCTGAAGTAAAAATTCAATACCATAGGCTTTACCTTCGCCAGTGGTGATATTGTTTTGAAAGTCCAGTTCTTCAGCACTTTCCAGCTCATCCAGTAGTAAAAAGTCTGCACCCTCCTTATAGCTTATCACATCTTCAGATGATTTGTAATACCCTTCCAACGTGGCGGTCAGGTTGAGTTTGGGGAGGTCTTTGGCCAGGCCCATGGCCACCTGTTGAGAAGTTTGGGGTTTTACACGATCAGTAGAAGGCACCCAAAGATCCGTAGGCAAACCAATACCAGAATTGGACAGCAGGTGAATGTATTGGTTCATTATAGCGTACGATGATTTTACAGACAACTCAGGACCGATCTTCCAGGCGGCGGATATTCTTGGCTCAGGCCTGAAATAGGTAGCATCCTCATGATTAAATGCGCTAAAGCGAATACCAGCGTTGATCACTACATTATTTGCAGGCTTGAACTCGTCTTCAATATAAGCTGCGGCTTCTATGGTATTGATAATCTCCTCCTTATTTTCAAATTCATCAAATTCATCGGCTTCCAGCACAAGGGCGCTGGGCGTAAAACGGTGATGGGTAAATATGAGTCCTGACTTTATAGAGTGCCTGGGGTTAGGCAGGTAGTCCACGTCAAATTTTCCGGTGAAATCGCGAATGCCAGACCGGTACACCAGCTTAAAATTTTCATCCTCGAATTCTTCTCTGATGTCTACTTTGAATTCATAGTTGCTGAAAATAAGGGAAGTATTGGCAAACAACCTGTTGTTAAAGAGGTGGTTCCACCGCAGGGTACCTGTTCCATTGCCCCAGCCAAGCCCTGCTCGCAGAAACTCACTGGTATCTTCGAATCTGCTGAAAAACCGGTCTCTTCCAAAATATCCGCTTAGGTAGAGCTTGTTTTTCTTTCCAAAATCATAATTCAATTTGGTATTCAGGTCATAGAAATAGTAGCCGGCATCGGTACCTTTTGGCAGGAATGGTCTTACAAAGATATCTACGTAGGTACGTCTCCCGGAAATGAGAAAAGATGACTTTCCATTGGCCAACGGACCTTCTATCGTTACATTCGATGAGATCAGGCCTATTCCTCCTTTCCCTTTGAACTCGTCTCTGGAGCCATCTTTCATGTTCATGTCCACCACAGAAGATAATCTTCCGCCAAATCGAGCTGGAAAACCACCCTTATAAAGCTCTACGCTTTTAAGGGCGTCGCCATTGAATACCGAGAAGAATCCAAAAAGGTGGTTGGCATTGTATACGGTAGCGTCATCGAGGATAAGTAAATTTTGATCAGGGCCACCGCCCCGTACATAGATCCCGCTGCTTCCTTCCGATCCGGACTGTACTCCCGGTAACAGCTGCAGTGTCTTGAGCACATCTTTTTCTCCAAGAAAAGCCGGTATGTCCTGCACCTGGCTCACTGGTATTTTTACTAAACTCATCAAAGGGGTTTCACTAATACGTTCCTGTCTTTCGGCAGAGACAACAATTGTTTCCAGCGTTGTCGTCTGCGTTATCAACTCTACATCCAATTCCTTGTCACTGGTCAGATCAATTTCCTGAGTAACCGTTTCATAGCCCACAAATGATATGTGCACGCTGTAGGCGGCTGAAGGCAGGGTTATGGAGTAAAAACCATAAGTGTTTGTTACGGTACCCGTTTTAAGATCGGGAATATAGATGGTGACCCCTGGCAGCAATTCTTTACTGCCACTTTCGCGTATGTAACCACTTAAAGTATGTGTATTCTGGGCATATGATACTGTGATAAAAAGGCACAGGATGCAGGGTAGGGGCCAACAATGCTTCATAGACAAGTTACAGGGATTGGCTAATAAACTGAATTAGAGAAGATATAGTATATTATTTTGTGGATTTTTTCTTCTGTTTATTCAATATGCACTCTTTTTATCTATAAAGACATGTGTTATGGGAAGGATAGCGTTTCAATCCTTCTTACTGTGGAAAGTGCTCAGAAAGCGTTGTGTCCGGTAGGTGAGAGATCCGCCGCGTCGTTGTTTCAATCCTTCTTACTGTGGAAAGTGCTCAGAAAGAGGAAGAACATAAAGAACTATATGATCGTTCTTGGGAGTTTCAATCCTTCTTACTATGGAAAGTGCTCAGAAAGCCGGTGGTGTCAAAGGCATAATAGACCTTACCGTAATGTTTCAATCCTTCTTACTATGGAAAGTGCTCAGAAAGACAATAATTCCTCTTATTAGCCGTCCCCAAATGAACAGTTTCAATCCTTCTTACTATGGAAAGTGCTCAGAAAGGTTAATCAGGATTTTCTATGCACAATTCCGGAAAAGTTTCAATCCTTCTTACTATGGAAAGTGCTCAGAAAGCAATTGGTCATTGTATACTTTCTTAATGCGTTCATAGTTTCAATCCTTCTTACTATGGAAAGTGCTCAGAAAGGGGAATGAATACATGGTTCGTCAGCATGAGTGGAAGGTTTCAATCCTTCTTACTATGGAAAGTGCTCAGAAAGAGAACGCTTGACTGTTTCCAGGGAAATCTCTTTTTGTTTCAATCCTTCTTACTATGGAAAGTGCTCAGAAAGTCGCCAAACCTCTCAATCTTCTTAAGATCAACAGGTTAGCTTGCAGGTACGTCCTCACAAACTCTTTATTGCAACATGTCAAGGAACGTTTATTCAGGTCGTTTTTAACAATTTTCCGAACCTGTAAAAGTCTGACTGTCAATATTCTATGTTCAAAATACAATACCTTCGTTATAAATTTGCCCCCGGAAGCCCTCTATTTTATGCATATATTCCGGTAGGTACAAGTTAGGCATCTTTTCTTATATCGGGTGGCACGGGGATAATAATTGTCAGCAATAATTTTACCGATCTCCTTTACGGCCTCCCTTACCATTTCCTTATGATCTGCTGTCACCTCTATCTCTACTACCTTGTGCTGGCTTCTCACGTACACCAAAAAGCCCCTTCTTACAGTACATTGAAAGTTTTCTTCTATGAGCCAGGCATAGCAATACAATTGTGTCCTGTATGTCTCATATACCTTGCCCTCATAGCGGGCAAATTTGTAGTCCAGGGGCGACATGCTCCGGTCTTCCAACGTAAGCACCTCATCTACTCTTCCCCGCAGCCCGTTGTGTGTCAGGTACTGATCTGTTCGTTTTTCTGTGGCACCTATCCTCTTTCGAAGATAATCCTTGTTCCTTTCCAGTTTTTGGTCGTGAACTTCCCTGCCTCTCATGGCCTTGTAGTCTTTTTCTTCGTACTGAGGTATGGCAAGCACATATTCGAAAAAGGTGAACCTGGGGCAGTACAGGTACTGTATGATATGGGAAGGGGTAAGGCTGATCATGGTGTTAATAGTTATTGAGTCGTAAGTGGGCAATCGGCAAATAGCAATCAGCAAAGTACGTTTCTTAGTCTGTTAAACGGAATAGTGCCGTCATTATAAAAAAAGCTCCCGCACCTCATCGGTGACCATATCCTTGTCGAAGGCCTGCCCCAGCAGGATGGTCTGTCGTAGCTCCTCCTGGCTCATGGGGAAGATGTAGACAGAATCTTCATCGGGATCCGTCATTTCCTCCAGTTGTAGTGCGAGGGTATCCTTGTCTGAAGGGGTAAGGGTACCCAGAAAGACAGAATACTGGACCCGGTAAATGCCACTTTGCAGACATGCTTTTGCCGCTTCCCTGCGGCGTTTATCGTCTTTTATGTCGTACATTATCCACACGATCATGGCTTTCCTATTAGTTCGTTCGCAAAACGGTGAGCGTCCAACTGCATGGCGTGTGCACGCGTAAGATTACGGCCGTTATGACGGATCTTGTCGCCCTCCATATATTCGTTGTACCTGCCCACCAGCAGGGACTTACCTTCGGTATTCAGGGAATATCCGTTGGTGATCCGGTCGGTATGGGCCTTATTGATCTGCTTTCCGGAAAAAAGCCGGTATACCACACGTTCGGCATGTATACGGTACGGTTCTATGAAGTCATAGACAAAGCTCAGTTGGTTGTAGTCGTCCCGGTGCATGAAGCCGAGGTAAGGGTCCAGCCCCGCGATGATCAGCACTTTTTCCACCCTCCCATAGAGCATACCATAGGCATAGTTCAGAAATGCATTGAAAGGATCAGCAGCCGGCCGGAAGCTGCGCCCCCTGAAGCAGTACTCTTCCGAAAGCAGGGTGCTTAGTGTTTCGAAATAATATCTCCCTGCCGTACCTTCCAGCCCGCGCAGGGTGTCTGCCACGGCCTGTACATCCTTGCCGGAGGTAGCTGCTATTTTGGAGGCCTGGCTGTCCAGCTTATCCACAGCTTTTTGTATTAAGTCTGCCCTGGTTTTTCGGTGCTTTTTCAGGTCCATCAGGAATTCCCGTTGGTTGGTGATCTTACTGGTGAGCCATTCGAGGATCCATTTCAGCCCGGTTTCGTTGAGACTGGCTTCCAGTTGGGCTTTACGGATCTTTGTGGTGCTGCCCAGCTTGCTGTGCCATACCCTGCCGAAGGGTTGACCGTCGTATTCCACAAAGACGATGTCCACGTTGAACATCATGCCCAGCTTGATGGCATCGGTACTGAGGGCGGCCTGGGTGGCAATGAGGATGGAAGCGACCTTTTGGGCAGCAAAGAGATGTTTCTTTACTTCACCGTCCTTTTTTAAACGGACCTCGAACATCTTATCCTTTACATGAAGATAGGCGCCGGGGGTGTTCAGGTGGAGTTGCATGATCGTATACTTTTTTAGTCATAAAGTCGGTATTAGGACACGCGCGCGATGACGCCGTAGCCTCTCGAAACAGATTTGCCAAGCCCGATATAGTCTGGTAGCAGGATGTTGGCAGTGAACCGGCCCGAAAAGGCAAACATTCGCTGGTCCTTGAACCGGGTTTTCGAGGGGCTCACGGTCAGTTGCACCAGCAGGCGCTGGGCAGACTCGAGGTAAATATCCAATCCTTTTAAAAAGGACAAGACATTACCGATGAGGATACGCTTGAGGTGTTGTTGTCTGCCGGGTTCGTCTGCTTTCATGTATTCCCGGTAGTTTTTCTGGTTAAGGCCCATCCAGAGGGTCTTAAAGGCATAGGTATGCAGATCCTGACCTACCTCAGGCTGCCACTGACGGCTCACAATGTTTTTGGTATGTATCGGAATGACCTCGTCGTCCAGTTTCAGTTCTCTTACTTTGGTGAACAGGCTGGCCAGCAACTCAGCGCCCTCACCGAGGCCAATAAGGCAGGGGATCTTGTCGATCACCTTGTACTGTACCAGAGGATAGCGGTACCGGAGCGAGCCGTCTTCCAGGTGGTTGTGCAGCAGGGGAGAGTGCTCTCGGAAAAGGGTGCCGAAATAGCCCCGAAGCTTATGCCCTGCTGAGGGATGGAGACTCAGCTCGGGGAAGGTGATATGGGCAATGGGAATAGTCATGGGCAGTACGCTGTTCAATTAAAATAGTCGGCTGTACTGAGTGACCAGTCGCCCGAATAGAACAGTCCTTCCAGCGCTTCATTGATGGCCGTGAGGTCAACAGTATCCGGGTCGTACTTTTCACGGGAAGAAAGTCCCATCCATTCCCGCATTTCCATGTGCTCCGGATGTTTTTTATTGGTGATGATCTCCAGAAATTCTGCATACCCCCATGGGCCTCCCACATCTTCCGGCGGGCAGGCTCCACAGGCCTCCACGCAAAGGGGTGACCCTTTCCAGACCTGCAGGTCTTTTTTGGTGGGTTTCTGGAAAGTGATCCTATGCCACCAGTCGTCGCCGAAGTCATACCAGTACCAGAAGGGCTTTCGTTGTCCTGCCATCTCGAAGCTCTCCTGCAGCATCACATTATCTGCCGGATAGGCATCGAAGTGACGTGCGAAGAAATTGTCATCATCATATGGTATGTTGGCCACAAAGGATGGGTCGTACTGTTTGTCCTGGAACTGGAACAAATGAGCAAACTCCCATCCCATGGTCACCTGAATGATGAAGTGGAGTTGCAGCATGTTGATATTTTCCGGTACCAACACTCTGCGGTAAATGCTGTGGGGCATGTTCTCAAGGTTGATCTTTAGCTTGAGGGGAGGTGGGTGGAGAGGGATGGTTTTCATGGTTTACAAATTATTACTATCAAAAGCTAGAATTCAATTCATCTAAAGAGAAATTGACGATAACTTATCATAAACATATCCTTCATTTTTTTGAATGTTTGAACTATCATAACTATAAATTTTAAAATTTTGGTTATTGTCGTCATTACATAAATAAAATCCATTATAAGGTTCAATAGGCAACTCTAAAGAAGTTTGATTATGTGGTATCGGGACGTTTATCACATAATCATAAAATTTTGACTTTATTGTTGAAAATAATTTTCTTCGATCAAAATGAGAAAGAGATTCATCCTCACTGATCCTGACAAACTCGCCCCATAATTCTTTGGCCTCGTTGTTCAAAGCTATGAATAGCGATTCAGACTTTATTTCCTCTATTAATTCGAACTCTCCTACTGCTTTAAATTCCAGATTTAGCAAATGATTTAGTAACTGTTTATCTGAATGATCGGACAAATCCTTTACTTGTTCAAAATAACTCTCTATAAGAGGAAGGTAGTTCTTCTCCTCAATAACTTCCACATTACCAATAACAAGCTCTGTTTTAATCATCAGGTCTTTCCCATAAAGCTTGCATGAAGAATTGTACTGTTCATCAATTTTATAAAGAAAAACATCACTTAAGGTGTGTTTTTCAGAATACCTATTTGCCCGTCCGGCTGCCTGAACAATAGAATCCAGAGGAGCCAATGCACGAAATATAGTGTCCACGGAGATATCTACTCCTGCTTCGATAAGTTGGGTACTTGCAATAATGTAACGTTTACCAGGGTCCCTCTTTTCGAGTTCGTTTATGATTTTCTTACGTTCATAGGGTGTTATTAATGTGGTCAAATAACGTAATTGGCTTCCATCAGAGAGCCTTTTTTTAAGTTCCCGAAAACACTTCAATGTGACTTTCTTGGTATTTAGTATAATTAAGATATCCTTTTGAGGGTTCTTTTCAGCATAAACTAAAACCTCATCCAGAAAATCCTCCATTGGGATAGATGTATTTGTTTTATTGACAAGTCTTGTTCTATTGAAAAGCGAAAAATATTTCTGGTAATCAGGCACCAATTCCTCAATTTCTCTATTAGGGTAAAAAATTAAAGGCTGTGTTGCTGATATCAATACAACATAGCAGTTGAGCTGTTTCGTGATTGTGAAAAATGCTTGCCGTATTGTCGGCCATAAATTATAGGGAATTTGCTGAACTTCGTCTAAAAGAATGATAGAATTGGAAAGAGAAGAGAACTTCAACAACTTACTCTTGTTATTTGTGATTAAGCATTCCAATAATTGAACAAAAGTTGTACAAATTACTGCGCTTTGCCATGTTTCAATTAAGTATTGACTTTCATCTTCATTCCTTATTGAGTCTTCTCCCTCTTTATATTTTTGTTCGGCAAGATGATGGTGCTTCAATAACATTGTGCTATCCGGGTTATTAAAGACTTTCTCATAAACCTGATAGTTCTGGTCAATGATACTTGTAAAAGGAATGGCAATTATGATTCTCCCATCTTCTAGTCTCGCTAACGATTTAAGTTTCAGAGCTGCTCCCAGGGATGTAAGTGTTTTGCCTAATCCGGTGGGTAGAGTTATTGAATAAAATCTTTTCTCTTTGTTAAATTCCTTTTCGAGTTGGTTAAGAACAGAAAAAAAAGATTCGTTTTTGTATTGATCCAGCTTAGAACTCGGTTGATCGAATCCTTCTAAACGTCTGTATTCATTCAAACATTCGAATCCAGGAAGTGCCAGAGTTGGGAAAGAACCTTCCAATATAACATCAGCCTTGTCAGAATAAAGAAGAGTACCGAACATCCATAGAAAAAAGTAATAGGCGGATGATTTTTGCGGATCGTCCCAATCACTGAATTGTCCCAGCTCAAAGTCCAGATATTCGAAATTAGCCTCTTGTTCAAAACCACCACAATTGAACCATGCAATAAAATCGTTCCACTGAACACTAAAATCAACCTGAGAGAGACATTCATCGATTATGTCCTGTACATCTGTGGTAGGTATCGAAGCATATTGTTTCTCTAAGTCACTTTCTTTATAGCCTATAGAAATCTCTTCTTTAAAATCAAGAAGGTGGCCATGATGCCTTTTTACCACTGTAAAGCATACAGATGCTAAAAAGAAACTTTGCGCTTTTTCCTTGGAAAGGGATTCGATAAATTTTTTCACAACGAAGAAAACAAACACAGCCGAAGGAAGGGCATGGTTTTTCAAAGCCGAATGTTCGGCTTGTGGATTTTTCAGATATTCTTGAAAATATGAGGTGGCTTTACCCAGATCATGAAAAACACCACAGATATATACAAGTGCCTCCTTCGTATTTTGTGAAAATCCAAAATCGGTAGTAGCGGATTGTGCAATTTTCAAACAGTTAGAAGCAACTGCTTTTAAATGCTTAATTAAAGGAACTCCTGGGTGAGATTCAATCATTCCTTACAATAGTTGAATATTTCCTTCACCTTCAACTTCATACGAAGAGTCATTTACTTTTGACATAACTGTTTTGCCTGTAGTTTCTACCAGTATTTCTCCATATCGGGTGATGATCCTGCTGTGCAGCATTTCAATGGGTAGCGTTTCTACTTGGATCTGGAGTGTTTTCATCGATTTAAAATCTACAGGAGAACTCTCCTTGTTTAAGGAGGAAAGATTAATTGCAGAATAAAAAGGGAGGAAGTCACGGCTTTCTATTTTCTCTGCCCTCTTCTCACCTACCCAAATGACATTGGCTGTAAATTGACTGAGCCCCAAATAGGGATTGAAATGAAAGTGTGTGGTTTTAATCCGCTCAATTAATTCATTCCTTCTCGGATGCTTCCAATCGAGATAAATTCTATACAGTGGTTTTTTTAGCAGTTCATACTCAATTTGTGTCCTGTTTGT
This sequence comes from Flammeovirgaceae bacterium BBD 1991-12, assembly GCA_001657315.1. Classification (GTDB taxonomy): domain Bacteria; phylum Bacteroidota; class Bacteroidia; order Cytophagales; family Cyclobacteriaceae; genus Fulvivirga. Next base: position 38,140 of record LYSV01000022.1, read on the forward strand.
AATGTTAAAAAAGGTTTGTGGAGAGCCCGTATCCAACAAATTAAACCCTACATTGACTTTGTTGACTTTATTCAATACACGAACACCAATCCTGGCTTTTTGAGAAGAGAAAACCTGGCGAAGAGACTCATTCCCTTCTCGTATGTTTCCTTTACTATCTTCTCTTTCAATACCTAGAATTGCTCCTAATAATCCTGCCACGGCTGTAGGGGTAGGAATGCAATAGGACAGTGGAGAAGTCGTGACATTGAACTTTCTGAAGTGACCGTATTCAGCTGAAATGTCAAATACAATAAACGGGCTAGAGTTCATTTATAAGGCCATTTTTCAACTCAACGGATTGGTCTCCATCCAGTATTTTAAGCCTGGGATCTACCTGGACTAATATGTTTTCAATTTTATCGGAATTTTCTCTTAAGGCATTCCTGATTTTTGAAATGTCCAATGCATAATCCTCAGTGCCTCTGATTTGAAGATCATTTTTATCTGTTCTCAGTTTTAAAAGCTGTCTTAGTCCACCAATATAGAAGGGTTCCTTGTAGTTGACAATTAGCAGCAGCATAGGTACCTGTCCAAACTTGGAACGGGAGATCAAATTCTTGGTTCCATTCCATATGCCATCAATTAAAAGATCTTTGTCCTCTTCGGTCATAGAGGTGTATTGAGCCGCTTTTTCATTTATGATGCCATTAAAGCCAATTAATGCATAGGGTACTTTATATTCTATTCTAAAGGTGGCTTGTCCTTTCTTTTCGCCTGATGCAAAAGCCCCAGTGCCCTGTTCTGTTACGATATCTACCTCATGAAGTGATTTCCCCATTTGAAATTGGGTAGGACCTGTAAATGTGAATGTATCTCCCTTAATGGGTAAGATCCCACCAAACACTCTAACATCAATACAGGTTTCCAGAACTTTGTCTTTACTTTCTTTGAATATTTCAGCACGTTGCTTTCCAGAAGTCACAAAACTTTTCCCATCTATTTCATACTTTGTTTCTCTTACAAAAATGTCTTTGCCATTAGAGCCGTTAAAACCTTTGTATTCAAACCAATAATCCCTGATAGTTCTCTTCAGTCTTACGTCTGATACCAATACCTTATTATCTTCGGTATCAAACCTGGGACGATTTTCATTCAATGGATCTCCATTGGGGTTTGCATTTTCTATTTCATAAAGAAATAGAATTTCTGATCTCGTATTGATTGTATCCATAATATTTATGATTGATTCTGTGCTTTCTTCTCTGGTTTAAACTTTCTTCCTAATTCCAATCCACTCACGAAATAAAATGATATTTCCTGATTAGTCATTTTTTTGACCTCTGTAAAGTTGATACTGAAATTATCGGTTACATACTCCCTAAGTTCTTGATATTTATACACTGAAAAGTATTGGTTGAGTTTATCAAGTCCCTCCAAGAATATTTTTTGAATATCCTTTGCCGAAAGGTTTAATCCTTTCAATTTTTTTTCAAACGGAGTGTTTTTTAATTCTATGTACTGCTTGTCCAGTACTAGCCTAATTAAAACTCCAATGCTGAAAATTCCAGCAATATGATTGGCATAGATAAATTCTTTATTTCTGTTTAAAAATGATTTGAGATTTTCTAATAACTCATGGCCTACATTTGAACTTTCTTTTTTTTCTTCTTCTGTTTCAGGAATCATAATGGTATAATTTGGGGTAATTACAACGTTTAATTTTTCAAGGTAACGAAGGACAAGATGTGCTTTGAGGAGAATCAATGAACTATCTTCAACAAAACCATCATCTGTCATTCTCTTATTATGGTTCTTTCTAATAACATCCATAAACCTGCTTAATAAATCTGCCCTATTAAGGTTTTGGCCCTGAAAAACCTTGTAGATAATATCATAGAAACTGTCTTCAAAAAATTGTTTGATAAGACCAAAGCCAAATCTCAGGTCCACTTTTTCCTTTGCATTAAAATTATAGTCGGCATTTAAGTAGAGGGGGTGATTATTGATGGAATTTGGCACTTCAATGAACAAGGTTCTGAACCTGGAAGGAGGGATTTCCTCCAGCATCAACTTAATTTTGATGGCCTTTGTAGTGGGATTTTCTTCATAAAAAAGTAAATCCAGAGTGAAAAAATTTTCCAATCCTCCAATTTGCTCCATCAGGTAGTCCTCTCTTCTTTCTATGTCTTTTTTTTTCTCATCGCTACCTGCCTGATATGTCAACTCCTTAAAAAGGTTAAGCGCCTTTTTCAGATTGGCTTTGTCATCGGGTAAAATAGTCTTCGGAATGAGAAAATATCTCTTCCCAAAGAAGCTTCTTGATAAATATTTTTGAATATAATTTTTGCCCAACTCAAATTCCAGGGCACAATCTTCGCAAATAGGGTAGTTAATCCAGTTGTTCTTCTGATTGAAAAAACCACTCACAGTTCCGGGTTTATCAACAGTGGCGTATTTAAAGGGTGAGGCGAAACCATACAATGTATCTTTTTGGAAGCCACAAATTGAACAAGTGTTGTTCTGCCCTACAGAAGTAACATTGTACTTGTTCTTCTTCCCATCTGTCCCGCTCAGGAGTATTTGTTTTTGAACGGATTTATAATCGACTAGTAAGCTTTTCCTTCCGTCGGATTCAAGAACAAGTGTAAAGGCACTTTTTTGCTGTTCTTTTTTGTCCAGCCCGGCGTGAAAAGTGGCCAGATCCTTTTGTATTTGATCTTGATTTTGCTCAAATGCATTTTTCCATTCCTTAAACAGCTTATATTCTTCGGGTATGTCCTTTGCAATTTCCAATAATGATGGCCATTGCGTGTTGAGAAGAACCCCGAATTTCTTATCAAGATCGCCAAACTTGGTTGTGAAGGTCACATCTCCTCCTCGAGGTGATCCCTTTCTATATCCATATCGTTGATAGTTATCAACGTTTACTTTGTCAATATCTACGTGCTTATAATGAAGTTCTTCCTCTCTTTTCTCAAAGATGATCAAAGCCATAAAACAAACATTTCCGGGAGTGATCTCCTGGACATAAAGCTGATAAGGCTTTATGTCAGTACGATTGCTTAATTCCAACTTCCCGATTTCAGTGATTGCTCTATCTTGCACTCTTTAATTTTTATGTGTAATTTTTGTTTACGTTTTGATAAATCAAACTTGCATTATTATATTTGATTTTCCAAATCGTTTGCTCCAGGCCCTAGCCAAAAAGAGGAAACCTAAAATGGATTGAAACTGTGTCATTTTTGTTTAGATGACTCCATAAAAAGAAGGCTTGTACAAGATTCCAAGCCCTGTAGCTCAATTGGATAGAGCCGACCTAACGAAAGGTCAGGTTCCGGGTTCGAATCCCGGTGAGGCTTTTTGAAAATTTTTATTAAGACTGTTTTAATATGTTCGAGTATGATCATAGTCGGTTAAGCTTAAACGAATTACATAAAAAAGGAATTAGAACTATCAGAGAACTTGAAGAAGTAGTTGAAGGATATTCATTTGCTGAAGAATTTTTCTTTGAGGAACTAGGGTACAAAGTGATTCGTTTTACGGGCTTTACCAGGAATTCAAAGGCTCTTAAAATTGCATGTAAAATCGGAGTTGATGGAAAACTCATCACCCTAGACGCCCGTATACCTACAGTGGAGGAAATAATAGAGGACTTTTGTAAAAAGTGCCAATAATATTTACCAAAGATTTTCTGCCCGGTAAATAATTGATATATTTCGAGTATGAAAGGTGTAAAATCTGAAAATAAACATGCCAGCTCCAACCCTTTCCTTGGTGACAAGGCCGATGAACTTTGGGAAAAGCTGGATAAGAAGGGCAAGCCAGTCACCAAAGAGCAGCTTCTTAATGAACTAAGGGAGGCGAGATCAAAACATACCAAACTATAGCTGGCATCCATACATACCTTTCCCATCCGTGTGCATGCTTTTTTCTTAAAATGTAAGTTCAACGAACAAAGGTTATCTTCTGTATGAATACCGATAGATCCAAACCACCTGTCACCTACTTCCACATCACCCACACCACCAACTCCATCGAATCCTTCGACGCTAAGGAATTCCGTAAAAGAATAGAAACATCCCGCAGGGAAAAGCGATCTTCCGGAAAGAAATAGCAACGCGTTTTGATAAAGAGAGAGTGAATGATTTTCTGCCACCGCTGTCACTCTGTAAGCGACCAAAGACAGGAGAGAAGTAGTGTGCTGGTGCATAAGCCTCAATTCGGGACATGCTACGGATATTATCCGGGGGGAAGCAATTGTCAAATTTCTGTTAATCAGAAAGTTAGTATATATGACGGATATTCACAACCGTCACAGGGACAATTTGATATGAAAGATATCGGGCCTGTTAAGTAGATCTACCCGACCATCTTTCCCATGATCTCCTTTAGCATTTTTGCGGCCAGCGCTCCTGTGATCCCTTGCACGTCCCGCTCCGGATTATACTCTACGATGTCCGTGCCGATGATCTCCGCATCCAGACCATGGATCAGTTCGATCACCTGCCGTGAGGTGAAGCCACCCGGCTCGTGGTGTGATACGCCGGGAGCATAGGCCGGATCAAAGCAGTCCATGTCCAGCGAAATATAAAGCGGGCGAGGCCACTCAGGAAGAGCCTCGAGCCGGTAATCCTTCATTTCATGTACCTCTACCCCAAACCTTTCAGCCTGTTCCTTCTGGTGTGTGGTCATGGTCCTTATCCCTGCCTGTACCAGCCGGCTGACGTGACCACCTTCCATAATTCGGGCAAAGGGACAGGCATGGGAGTACTTGTCCCCTTCAAATTCATCATAAAGATCACCATGGGCGTCAATCTGTAACAGGTCAAACGGACCATGCACCTGGTTATATGCTTTAATGATAGGGTAGGTGATGGAATGATCGCCGCCCAGTGTGATCAACCGTGCGCCGTCCCGGATATGTCTGGAGGTGATCCTTTCTGTTTCGAAATAATCGGCCGGCACAAAGTCGCCCATATCCTTCAGGTCCAGTGAATCGATGTCCAGACCGGTTTCTGTGAACGAGTTGGAGGAGTCGGAATAAAGATAGTCTCTTATCAAGGGTGGAGCCTTGCTCGCTCCTTTCAGAAATGAGGATTTTTCATCATAGCAGATGCCCTGTAGAAGAATGGTTTTCATGGGAAGTATCAATATTTACTAGTATTCAATGTAATTATCCTGCTACATTAAAGCATCAAGTTTTTTTCTGATCGCCTCATTCATGACCTGTCTGGTATGCGGGTCGTTTTCATGGAGTCTGTTCTTATAGGTCAGCAACCCCTTCTGATCCGCAATGAAAATATTAAGCATTCCTATTATTTCTACCCATGGGCTCAGAACATGAAATTTAGAACTTATGAGTGGGACATGACTATCCGGCACGGATGCCTTAAACTCCCTTAGCTCATAAGGGAATTCGGATGAGATTACCATAAACCTGATCTGGTGGTCTTTTGCAATGGTCTCCAACATATCGAAAACCTTCCTGAAATCTGAATTTTTAGTGCTGCCCAGTAAAAACAGCGTAACTGTGCCTGTCAGGCTTTTGTCGGAGTATTCATTTCCTTCAATGTCCTTAAGTATAAAGGAAGGATAGGGTGTATTCATGATCTGCGGAGCTACACGATACAGTTGAGCGAAGATCCCGGTGTCTTTCAGATGACCGTCATAGGTGAATTCGAGATAAGCAACGGAGTGCTTTTCAACTTCAAACGAAAAGTACCCGTTATGTCGCTGATACAGGATCGGTGTGTCGTGCCTGCGTTTGATCCTGAACCCGAGCTCATTGGCATTGATCTTATGATCAAAGATCAATACATAGTAACCTTCTGTAAGCGTGTACTGAAATTCCTTTTTTTCCTGGAATTTAGAATAATAGATCCGGCCGAACTGCTGGAGTGTGTCAGGAGAATTGTTTATGAGATCCTGGGCATTGAGCTGGGTAGCAAACGTCGCCGGAAAAATCAACAGGGGGACGAAGAATTTGGTCATGGTTTTATGGTTTACAGATGTGGTATCCCTTGTAGAGTCTTTGTCCACTCCGGTGTCCTGGTGGCATAAAAAACCCTTTGCAGTGTTGCCACAAAGCCCCGAAGACACTAAGGCGCTCAAAGTATGGTTTCATAACTTATCAGCAAAGACGTAATATTTCAGGTGATAAAATCAATAATTCATAAGATGATCAAGAACGCTCAAACCATAAACAAACACCCATTTAAACCCAAAACAGATAACACGAAACACTCAAAACAATCAACCACCAACCAATCCTACATCCCCACCTTCTCTTCTTCCTTTTTCCTCCTGGGAGCAATGTACTCTATACCCTTGTCCCGTAGTATTTTGTTAAATGAAGGTATATCCTCGTTCAGGATGCGATCCACTTCCTTTTTATGGTGTTTCCATTCTTCCTGAAGGTTATCAAAAAGCTCTTTTTCTCCATGAGTCAGCGGTGGTATGCCTCCATCTATGGTTTGCATGAGCTGATACAACTGGATGTCCAGTTGATTTCGAAAGTTGATAATGTCCTGGAAGGTTTCCTGTTTTGGAGATATCAGTTCCTTTTCCACATCATCCACTTTTTGGTTGATCTCCTTTCCCATTTCTTCAATTTCCGTATCTCCCTGCTCACGTTCCATCATCTGTCCCACCTGCTGCCTGACCTGCTGCAGTTGTTTCAGCGATTCGTACAGTTCCTCCAGATTCTGATAGATCCCTTCCAACATATCCTGGCGGGCACTTATTTCGGTGGCAGATACTTTATCACGCGGGTCGGGGATCACTTCAAAGTTCTGAACCTGAGTATGATCTCCATAGGTAAGCTTTACAGAATAGTTTCCCGGACCTATGTGATGACCCTGCATGCCTGAGTTGGCAAAAGAAGGTACAAAGACACCCTCAGCGGGCTCTATATTGCCACGTCTGAGATCCCACCGGGCTACATTCATCCCTTCCTTCTTTTCGATCTTGTCACGGGCATTCTCCACATTGCTCGAAAGGGTGCGCAACACGTCTCCCTCTCCATTCGTGATCTCCAGCTTTACTTCTACACTGTCTTCTTCCACTACCTTTCGAAGGTAGTATTTAATGCTGGCTCCGGGGAATGGATTTTTTCCTGCATTGGTAATGGGTATGTCAAACCAGGGCGCGCCGGTTTTCACTACTTTCGCCGGCTTGTACAGGAACGCTTCTGCATTTTTCATTTCATCACTCAGCTGATGCAGGGGACTGAGGTCATCCAGTATCCAGAAGGCCCGGCCAGAGGTAGCCGCCAGCAGATCATTTTTGTGCACCATGATATCCGTAACCGGCGACTTCGGCAGGTTCAGCTGAAAGGGTGACCACCTAACACCTCCGTCAAAGCTGATGTAGACACCCAATTCCGTAGCCGCATACAGTAAGTCATTCCGGGCCGGGTCTTCCCTGACTGCCCTCACAAAAGCCCGCTCTTCTATGCCGTTGACTATCAGTGTCCATGAAGTGCCGTAATTGATACTTTTATAGATGTAGGGTTTGAAATCATTGAATTTGTATTTCATTACGGTGGCGTAGACAGTTGCCGGGTCATGTGGAGAAACCTCTATGGAATTAATGATGCCTTCCCCCGCTGGAGTGATATTCTGCCAGCTCTTACCTCCGTCACGTGTGATGTGCAGATAACCGTCATCTGCACCGGCATAGAGTACATTTGCATCATGTGGGGATTCCGCAAGCGCCATCAACGTATGGTAGGTTTCTCCTCCTGCAGCTTCATTGGTAATAGGGCCACCCATCAGCCCGAGTTTTGAAGTGTCATTGCGGGTAAGGTCCGGTGAAATATCCTCCCACCGCAAAGCACGGTTCATGGATTTGTGTACTACGTTGCTGCCATAGTAGATCACATTGGGATTGTGCTTTGATACGATTACCGGTGGATTCCAGTTGTACCGGTATTTCATTTCATCGGATGGCTCTCCAAGGTCAAAAACAGGGTAGGGCTTTACCGGTTTGGACTTGCCTGTTTCCATGTTATACTCATCAATGAAACCGGTAATGTTGGAAGAGTAGATGTATTTTGGATCATCCGGATCGAAGGCAATGTGTGCTGCTTCGCCGCCCCCTACATTGGCCACCCAGTCCTTCCAGCCGATGGTCATACCATCCGTCCGGCTGGGAACAGCCAGGGTGGAATTATCCTGCTGTCCCGCATACAGCCAGTATGGGAATCGGTTATCGGCGTTCACCCGATAAAACTGAGCCGTAGGCTGGTTTTGCTGAGTAGACCAGCTTTTGCCTCCGTTGAAGCTGATATTAGCTCCCCCGTCGTTGGAATTGATCATATTGGCGGGATTTTCGGGATTTATCCATAGGTCATGATTATCGCCATGGGGTACGGCCACCGGTGTGAAGGTCTTGCCGCCGTCAATAGATCTCATAAAAGGAGCATTCAGCACATAAACCACATCCTGATTTTTTGGATCTGCAAATACATGCATATAGTACCACGACCGGGTGCGAAGTACCCGTTCCTCGTTAAGCAGGATCCACTTTTCACCGGCATCATCTGATCGGTATAGTCCCCCCTCTTCTGATTCAATGATGGCAAATATACGGTCGGGATTGGCACGGCTTACAGTGATCCCTATTTTGCCCATTAACTTTTTCGGCAGCCCCTCCGTCAGCTCCTGCCATGTGTCTCCTCCATCCGTGGTTTTCCAGATCCCGCTACCCGGACCGCCGCTTCGTATAAACCAGGGTTTCCGCTGATGGTCCCAGTAGGCGGCGTAAAGTATTCTGGGGTTATGCATGTCCATAGCCAGACTGCTGACACCACTGTTGTTGTCAACGAAATGCACCTTTTTCCATGTGGCGCCACCGTCCGTAGAGCGGTACACGCCGCGTTCGTCCGTGGGAGCATATGGACTTCCCTGGGCAGCAACATAGACCATGTCAGGATCCTTTGGGTGTACTCTTATCTCCGAGATCTGGGAAGTGCTGTCAAGGCCTGTGTGTTTCCATGTTTTGCCCGCGTCGGTCGATTTGTAGACTCCGTCTCCATGGGAGGTCATAACTCCACGGATACAGGCCTCGCCAGTTCCCACATAGATCACGTTGGGGTCTGATTCCGATACCGTAATAGCACCTATGGAGGTTGCATTGAAAAATCCGTCGGAAATATTCTTCCAGTTAATTCCTGCATCCTTTGTTTTCCAAACCCCGCCTCCGACGGAGCCAAAATAGTATGTCATGGGGTCGCCGGCCACCCCTGTAGATGTGGTGGACCTTCCTCCCCGGAATGGGCCTATGTTACGCCATGTCATGGCATTGTACAGCTTCTCATTGTAGATGACTCCAGCTTCAGCCCGGTTCTTCTTTTTTTGTGCATGCAGGGAGAAGGAAACGGATATGATGACTGGCAGTAAGTAATGATTGATTTTCATGATTTGAACAGTTGGTTAAGGAATTTTTAATGACTTATCCGCTTGCTGTGTAACAAACGAAGAATGAAAGCAGTCTTTTCCAAAACTCATTCAAGACCTAATCAATGATAAGAAAATTCGCGATCTCCCTCGGTACCGCTCTTATAAATATCCGCTCCAATCTCCACGCTGCCTACACACTAAATACTCTGCTGATCATATCCATTGTAACGCTGCTGACCGGTGTCATTTTGGGGACCTCGCCCGCATTAAGGGCGTCTCGCCTCGATCCTGTAGAGGCGATCCGCAAGGAGTAGCTCTTACCACATGATGCTCTGCCCCTATGCCGAGCTTAATATGTTCTCATGCTCTTCTGCAAATTTTTTGAAGGAATCGAGGTAGATCTGAGATTGCTTTTTAAAGGCACCGGGCATGAGCGTTCCCATAAGCTTCATCATAAGCCCGCTGAACCTGAACTCATTGTCCGATATCCATTTCGTTCTGTCCTCTCCTTCTGACCGGAACAGATTCTTTTGGATGTTCATAACCCCCTTTGTCTCGTAGGTAGCCGAAAATTCCTTCGGCAGGTCGTGGGCTGTGATCGTTTCGACCATTTCGATCTCCCGTTTGCCCATCAGATAGCGCAACCGGGTTTTGGAGCCGCTCTGCCCGGGTTTGCCGCTAATGTGCTCAATGCTTTGCAGGCCCGGCTGCCAGTGTTTGAGATAGTCCCGGTTGTCAAACAATCCGATGACCTTGTCAATCGGCTGATTGATCCTGATTTCCAGTGAGTATTTCATGTTGTTTTTGAGTTTTCATAATCAAGATAATAAATTATGTCAATTTAATAACTGCTCAGGATGAATCCGGTGGTGTTAACAGCTCTTGAATTTTGAACAGTCGTGGCACCACTGCTATCCGGACAATAAAAGATAAAAGTGCTTCATTACCCTAAAATGATAATGGTCCACCGGACTCCTTGAGAAGTGGTGCCACGACTAAACCCAGGCATGACATGAAACACCAGTGACACATGGGCTCCCGGCCAAAACACAAGCAGGAAACAAAAAACCATCTACAGATCCATATTGGGAATAGCTGTGCTGAATTTTACTTCTTTCAGTACAAATGAGCTCCTGATCTCACCAACATGGGGTATGGAAGCGATCTTATCCGAATAGAACTGATGATAGGAATCCAGGTCTCGCGCGATCACCTTCAGCAGGAAGTCACGGTCCCCACCCAGCAGATAGCATTCCAGCACCTCGGGGACTTCCATAACCGCATCATAAAACTCCTGGGTCTGTTCGAATTTACTCACCTTAAGTGACCCGGTGAGAAACACAATGATGGATGTGGTGATCTTTTGCCGGTCAACAAGGGCTACATATTTCGAAATCACACCGTCATTTTCCAAGCGTCTGATACGTTCGTAGATAGGTGTTTTGGTAAGGTTAAGCTTCTGGGCAATGGCATTGATATTGAGTTTTGCGTCCTGTTGCAGAAGCGCCAGGATCTTATGGTCTATGGTATCCAGATTGTTCATGGGAAAAATTCCTGTTTTATTGGATCAGCTGAACGCAAATTAGGAAAATAGTCTAACATTTTTCATAATACAGGAATTAATACCAAATTATGATCAGATTTAAGATTATTGAACCATATCTATTAACTTTGTGGTTTCTCTTTGAAAATCAAAAAATAATTTTTTATACCATGATTGAAGAAAAACTAAAGTACAAGGTCAAGGACATTTCTTTGGCTGAGTGGGGAAGAAAAGAGATCAAACTGGCGGAAGCAGAGATGCCCGGCCTTATGGCTATCCGTGAGGAGTACAGGGATCAGCAGCCTCTCAAGGGAGCGCGTATTGCCGGTTGCCTTCACATGACCATCCAGACTGCTGTGCTGATCGAGACGCTGGTGGAGCTGGGCGCACAGGTTACATGGTCGTCATGTAATATCTTTTCTACGCAGGATCATGCGGCCGCGGCCATTGCCGCTGCAGGTATTCCGGTTTATGCATGGAAAGGTATGACCGAAGAAGAATTTGACTGGTGTATCGAGCAGACCCTGGTCTTTGAAGATGGCCAGCCTCTGAATATGATCCTTGACGACGGCGGTGATCTTACCAACATGGTATTTGACAAGTACCCGCAATATGTGAATGGTATTAAAGGGCTTTCAGAAGAAACTACTACCGGTGTATTGCGTCTTGTGGAAAGAGAAAAGAACGGTACGCTGGTAATGCCTGCCATCAACGTGAATGATTCCGTAACCAAGTCAAAATTCGACAACAAATACGGCTGCAAGGAATCCCTTGTGGACGCTATCAGAAGAGCTACTGACGTGATGATGGCAGGTAAAGTAGCTGTTGTGGGTGGTTATGGCGATGTAGGTAAAGGATCAGCTGCCTCCCTCAGGGGTGCAGGTGCACGGGTGATCGTTACCGAAATTGACCCTATCTGTGCGCTTCAGGCCGCCATGGATGGTTTTGAGGTCAAGAAAATGGATGATGCCGTTAAGGAGGCAGACATTGTGGTTACGGCTACCGGTAATAAGGATATTGTCGTAGGCCGTCATTTTGAAAGTATGAAGGACAAGGCTATCGTCTGCAACATAGGTCACTTTGATAATGAGATCGACGTGGCATGGCTGAATGGCAACGCTGAAAAAGAGGAGATCAAGCCTCAGGTAGACAAATACACCCTGTCCAATGGTAGGGATGTGATCCTTCTCGCAGAGGGTAGACTGGTGAACCTTGGTTGTGCTACAGGCCATCCTTCTTTTGTGATGTCCAATTCATTCACCAATCAGACCCTGGCGCAAATAGAGCTTTGGAATAATTCGGATAACTACGAAAACAAGCTATATACACTGCCCAAGCATCTTGATGAGAAAGTGGCAGCGCTTCACCTGGGCAAAATTGGTGTGGAACTGGAAGTTCTGACGCCGGAGCAGGCACAGTATATTGGTGTAGAAGTGAATGGTCCTTTCAAGGCAGATACTTACCGGTATTAAGGATCAGAAATATATTGAATTGGAAATGCCATCCAAAACAGGGTGGCATTTCTGTTTTATGGCGGTTTGTCTGCAAGCAGAATCCCGACTACAAAGACTGGACAGACTACCTGAATATAGAATATCCTCCATAGGCTGCCAGTATCCCTGCAATGATGCTGCCTGCTACATAGGCAAATGCAGTTACCATATCTTTTTGCTGCATTAACCCCATATTCTCAAAAGCAAAGGTGGAAAAGGTAGTGTAGCTGCCACAGATGCCTACACCCAGCAGGAGCCGGACCTCCGGACTGATGATGTTTGATTTCACAGCCGCTCCATACAGCATTCCCAAAAGAAAACTTCCAATGATATTCACGCTGAACGTGGCTAGTGGAAAGGCTCCCGAATAGTCCTTGTCAATCCACAGATAGGTGAGGTAGCGCAAAATGCTGCCTGCAAATCCTCCCAAACCCACGAGTAGTACCTGTTTTATCATTTGCCTTGTATGAATTTTTTCGGACATTTTTTTCGGAGGTATTTGATCACATCGGAGTAGCGGCTATGCTCCTGCATGCTCAGCTCGAGCTTCTTACCATCCGTAAACCGCACGTTTAACTCTTTAAAGGTACTGCCACCTGTTTTTACCTGATGTTCCGTCCATTGATTAACCTCTTTCAATGGATATGACTTCTTCGAGAAACGTAGCGGATATGCGAGGCTGATACGCTCCTGACCCACTTCTACTCTTTTGTATCCCCATATCAGCCTGGCCAGCAGACCAAGGGCCAGCGGAGCCAGTATGAGTACGATGAGATACTGGTACCACGCAGTATCACTACTGCGTAGCATATATGACAACACGTAGATTGAAACTCCCAGGCTGATCAGAATGAAAATGCCAAGGGAAAAGAGTGTACTGATTTTTGGTTTGACAACGATCACAAAGGCCAAAGAAAAAGAAATAAAATGAAAAACGACCCCCTGACCATGTTTACTTGTGCCTGCTTCAAAACAGTTTGGATGAGCATACATTTATTATTTAATTTGATTTGACCAATCAAATTAATTTTCTATTTTTAGAAATATGAAAATGAAGGAGAAGGTAGATAAACTCATGGATTTTTACCCCAGGATCTACTTTGCCTGTCATACCAGACATGTTACCGACCCGGAGACCAATGAAAAACTAACAAGTAATCAGGTGAGCATACTGGATCATCTGGACGTTGATGAGCCGGTCAGCCTGTACGAATTGGCTACGCATATGGGTGTGACACCCTCCACCATGTCCATAACGGTCAACCGGCTTGAAAAAGCAGGATATATAGAAAGAAGAAAAAGTAAAATAGATGCACGCAAGGTGGAACTGGTACTTACGCAGAACGGAGTACGAATAAAAAGATCCAAATCGGTACTTGATCCAGACAGGGTAGAGGCTGTTTTGAACAGGCTCAGTGAAAAAGAACGGCAGGTAGCACTGGACGGGCTGGGGTTGCTGGCATTTGCTTCTGAGATGGAAATGAAAAGCAGGAGCCTTAGTAAATCATGGAACAGAAGATAGCTCTTTTGCCATGGAAATCAGCCAGTACAGTGCTCTGTTATGATGTGCCACGGATCGTCGGTCCTGTTTGTAAATAATTGACTTATCTAAAAGCTATGGATTATGAAATGGTTATTGATCTCCGGTGGGATACTCGTCCTGCTGATCATCGTGGTTGTTGTAGTTGGCAGGTTACTTCCTTTAAAGCACAGTGTAACAGTATCGGGTAGATTTCAAACCGGGCTTGACGACCTGTGGAAGGCAATCCGTGATTTCAACACCTATATGGAATGGAGAAGCTCGATCCGTGAACTAAATGTGATTGATGAGCTGGGCTGGATCGAAGTAGATAAAAGAGGCCATAAGATCACTTTCGGTATAACAGAGGAGCATGCTGGTCGTAAAATGGTCGTAAAGATCATGGACAAGGACCTTCCCTTTGGAGGAGAATGGGTCTATGAGGTCAGCGAAGGGAATGATGCCGCAGCCCTGAAGATCACGGAGAATGGAGAGATCTACAATCCGGTATTCCGGTTTGTATCGTGGTTTTTCATGGACAAAACGGCCACACTTAAAAGATACATGCAGGATCTGCAAAAACACTTAACATCATAAAAATGCCAGCTGGATATTCAGGAACTCCTCTTGCCAAAAAGTTGGGCATAAAAGAAGGACACAGGGTGTATCTCGTAAATGCGCCTGATTATTATTTCAACCTGTTCGATGATTTGCCTCAGATCAACTTTGTTTCCGACGAAAAGGAAACGGTTGATTTTATTCATTTTTTCTCCAAACAAAGGGAAGAACTCGAAAAGCTCTTTCCCGTATTAAAAGAAAGGCTCACCAAAAATGGCCTTATGTGGATATCATGGCCCAAAAAGGCATCCAAAGTGCCAACCGACCTGGGTGATGGCATTGTCCGGACTACGGGGCTGTCCAATGGGTTGGTGGATGTGAAGGTATGTGCTGTGGATGAGGTGTGGTCAGGTTTGAAGTTTGTGTACAGAACAAAAGACAGAAAATGAGAGTAATGCTTTTGCTGCTGGTGATAGCCGTAGGTTGCCAACCACGAAAAGATACCGGTTTTTCGGCATCGGAGAAACCAAAAGAAAAGGGATCCATAGAGCTGAATAGCAGTGAGAGTTTTGATTCACTAAGCGTCACTTCTGATTTTGGAGGGCTGGGGTCGGTAAAGGCAAGGAACGTCGGAGAGTTTTTTGATCACAGGCTGAAGTTTTATAAGGTGGACCGTCCTGATATGGACATTTGTGGTAGTCAGGTAAAGGAGCTGATGCTATACTTCATAGACTCCTCCCTGGTCAGGCTCCGGTATGATGTGGGCCATAACGTTTCCAATCAGTTACTGGACTCTCTGGGCCTGTCGAGATTCAAACCACTCGACAGTCTGAGTAAGGAGCTTCTCCGATCAAAAAAAGTATATGATAGAATCAGGAGACGGCTGAACGGTCGGCTTGCCAACTACGAACTGGTCTGGCGTAAGGGCAACGCAGTCAACCGGTTCAGGGTCAATCGCAACATGACCGACTCAACGGGCAGCTATTTGTTCTATACTGAGATGACCGGATACAAAAAGAAGCTTAGAGAGCTGGAGATCCATTACAATTACCTGGAGGCGACCCTGCCTGCTACACTTTGATTTTGTTATTGGTTAATGGGTTATTTGTTAATAGTTATCCAACCATTAACAGATAACCATTAACGCTTAACTATTAAAAACTGTAGGTAATACCAAGCCCATTACCCCGGGGTAGGATAGCTATGCCGTCAATTCTTTTCTGTTTTATCTTTGGGAACAGCTTCAAAACAGTTTCTGCACAGGCTATGCCGAGGGCATTGCCCAGCACGATATCCGAAAACCAGTGGGCGTTGCCGTATAATCTCGACCAGCTCACCAATACCGGTAAACTGTAAAAAAGGATTTTGGCGGGCAGGAAATTTACCCGTCGTGCCAGTATCCAGCTTGTTGCGATGGACAGCATGGCATGACCGGAGGGAAAGGAATGGTACGATGGCCCTCCGTAAGGCCTGAAAGAAAATATATCCCCATTGGTCTGTGGTCTGGCCCTTCCCACCAGGCTCTTCGCCAGTGTCTGAACGATCCCTGAGGTGGTTACCGAAGCAAAGATCATCATACCTGTGTCACGCATCCAGTCATTGTTGACCAATACGCCGGTGCCCCAGAAAGCAATCATGAAGGGATAATTGTTTTCCGGCTGCCCGAGGAAATCACCTACCCGTTCCATGTCATCCAGAAATGGGGTTCTGTGCTTTATAGAGAACTTATACACGGGTTTATCCAGCCACAAGGATGAGGCAGAGACCGCCAGCACCCCTCCAAGCCTTAACCAGTCCTTCTTTTTCCACTGCAATGGTCTTGCATACGTGCCCACTACCGTCTGAAAAGTGATCACACCATCATCCAGTACTCTCTGATGTATCTTCCTTTTGGGTGATGGAGGTATTTCCTGACCGGACACAAATCCCACTACGCCCACGATCAATAAAAGAGTAAGGTAGTTTTTTTTCATACCAGGCTTTCCCCTGTGAATTTTTTTAACATAAGTTTCAAGCCTGTACCAGATTTGGCAACTCGAGGGTAACGGTGGTCCCCTTGTTCTCCTGTGAATCAAGAACAACATTCCCTCTGAGCTTTTCAACGGTTTCCTTTACAATGTACAGTCCCAGTCCTGAGCCAGCATTGTCCTCTGTGGCTCTGTAAAACATTTTGAAGACGTTTTTAAGATGTTTTTTGGGTATGCCCTGGCCGTTGTCACTAATGAGGACCCTGGCGGTGGCGTCATCCACTTTTACTTCTACCCTGACATGCGGATCTGAATTGCCGGAATACCGAATAGCGTTGGAAATGAGATTGTTAAATACCACCTTTAGTCGTTTTTGGTCGGATTTAAAGATATGTTGCTGATCAATTTCTATTTCTTTCACGATCGTTTTTTCCTCTGAACCATACTTCAACTGGTCAAAGATGTCGTTGATCATGGCTTCGAAGGATATTTCTTCCTGGTCCACCTCAAGCCGCGCGTTTCTGGAAAGGTCCAGGATATCCTTGATAAAATTATCCTGCTGCTCTGCGCTCTGGGCCACCATGGAAAGATATTTACGCATCATTTCTATATCCTCTTCCTTTTTGGCCAGATTTACCAGGCCCAGTACAGAAGCAATAGGGGCGCGAAGGTCATGTGAAACACTGTACACGAAATTGTCCAGCTCAATATTGGCCTTCCGCAGCTTTCTGTTGGAGATCTTGATCTTTTCTTCGGTTTTCTTTCGCATCTGGATCTCCTCGTGCAGCTCCTTCGTACGTTCCTTCACTTTTGTCTCGAGGTTTTCATTAAACTCCGTCATTGCTTTCTGGGCTACGGTCCTTTCGTGCACCGTGGCATACAAAATAATGGTAGATATGCTTATGATCCCAATGAAAACCTGCAACAATAGGAGAGAAGCCTCTTCAGAAGCCAAAACGAACGGTCCGTGCCCCTGAATGGTAAAATAAATGGCAATAAATGAAACGATCAGTATACCCGATGCAGTGATCTGCAGGTTGAACCTGAAACTCAGCCAGAGAAGAAAAGGTACGATCAGGAAAGGGAAGGATCGCTGAATAGTTTCCGACAGTGGATTGTAGTTCATAACCGCAATGATCACGGCAAGTGCTGTGGTAAACACACCCCATTCAAGAGTCTGATTTCTGTTCCATTTAAATTTAAACCTGTCTGACCAGGAAATGACAAAAGGAGTGATAATGAGTATACTCACTACATTACCCACCCACCACGTGCTGACATTGCTTATAAAGTCTGCCTGATCAATAATACCATAGATGACCAGGCCGGTAGTACCAATACCTGAGCCAATAAAGCACATGGCCAGGGCTACCAGCAAGAAGATGAAGACATGGATGGTCTTCAGAAAAGGATTTTTGCTTTTTATAAAACGAAGGGTCAGATAATAGCCAAACAGCGCTTCCAGTGTATTGCCGATGGCAATGACCACCAGTGCGGAGATCAATCCGGGAGAAAGCTCGGTTTCAACATTCAGGAATACCAGTGAGTTGGCGATCAGTGAGCCTATGGTCACAGCAGGCCAGGTCCGGTATCCCGTGAGGATGATAAGCGCGAGCGCCAGACCGGCGGGAGGCCATAGTGGCGCAGCCTTTGATTCTGGGAAAGATAACCATAAACCGATTTGTGCCGATATGTAGTATAAAACGGCAACAATTACAATTCGTAGATCTGTACTTCTGGTGACTTGTTTTAACCTGTACATCCGCAAAAAATTAGACCATAAGGTGCCAACCACAGTCCAAACGGGGCCTTAAGATAATCATTAATCGAGATTAATCAAGGTAATTGCCTATAAATCAATTTTATAAAACTACCAAACGTAACCCCCTGAAGGTGGCGGATAATCACCGGCCATCCGCCTGAGTAAAACGATCTCGCCCAGGTGATAGGAAATATGTGAGGCCATAGCCTGATATACATTCCATGCATTTTCATAACGTTCAGGATAGTTTAACCGATCAATATCCTTGATTATGGTTTTGGCTTTTTCTATGTTGTTGAGGAGGGTATCCAGAGTTTCCGAAAATTCATGATCATTGGCAGGAGCCGGGTTCTGTACCCATCCATCACCGGACTTTTCCACCCGCGGAAGTTTGTTTTCAGACAAATAGTCAAGAAAGTAATCATGCCAGAAAGAAACATGTTTTATCAGCTGCCATATGGTATAGGGTGAGTTATGGATGAGTTTGCCGGCTACCTCGGGAGTAAGTCCTTCCAGGGCCTTTACAGGGCTGAGATGTGCCCGTTCGCCATTCAGGGCATTTTTGAAGGCGTTTTTTATTTCTTCCATATTGAAGTGGGCTTATTTGAGACTGTGAGGAAGATGCAAGGATGAATTTTGAGTGCTTTTATTATGTCCCGGGATTATTCTGGGTCAGTGTCTCAGTACCTCTGCCGTGCGTGTTGAAAATATGTATATTTCCCAATACCTGCTATCCCTTAAAGACCTTGTCTTCCAACCTTGCAATACGATCTTCCAATTTTTCCTGACGGGTGAGGAGATGATCATTCATCCTGTGGAACTGATCTATTAACTCTTTCTGGCCTTTTACTAATTCAGACAGGATCTCTGTATTTTGTGACAAGATCTCCTCCTGCCGGTCCTGCTTTCGTAGGCTCTCCGCCAGCAGTTCGACTATTTTATCTTCATTCTTCATAGATCAAATATACATTAAAGAGAATAAAGGGGTTTTATTTGAAACAACCTTTCCTTTTAAAATCATTTTGCTCCATACTCTCTGTAAAAAACAAGTGATTTCATTTATCAAAAGATCAAATCCATGTTTTTGGTTCAGTTATTATCTTTATTTTATAAAAATGATGAGAAAAATCAAAATATAAGCCTGAAAGTAGTGCCGCGGCCAGCTTTTGATGCTACTTTAATTTTACCTCCATGTAGTTGCATGATCTGTTGAGCGAGCGCCAGGCCTATGCCTGAGCCTTCCTTTTTTGTGGTGAAAAAAGGGATAAATATCTGATCTAGTTTATCCTTGTCAATTCCTGTTCCGTTGTCAGTTATGGTGATCTCGTGCTCGTCAGGACATGCTATCAGCAATTCCGGTGAATCTGTTGTTTCCATAGCCTCTATGCCGTTTTTGATAAGATTAATGAGCACCTGATCCAGCAGGTCGCGGTCGGCCAGGACCTGTGTGTTTTTCTGAATGTTCAAATGGACCTTAACCCTTTCCAGATCCATTTTCAGGAGCTCCAGAATGCGTTCTACCTGGTTACTCACCACCACTGTTTCGAATTTGGGTGTGGGTATTTTGGTCAGTTTCCTGTAGGCCTGGATGAAAGACTGAAGTCCTGTGCCCCTGTTTTCCACAGCGTCCAGTCCGGTCCAGAGCTTTTCCACTGTTTCCGGTGTGATCGGCGATCCGTTGTTCTTACTTTTTTCTACGATCTGTTTCAGCGTTGAGCTCAATGACGTGATTGGCGTGACCGAGTTCATAATCTCATGGGTAAGCACTCTTATCAGTTTTTGCCAGGCTACCATTTCATTGGCATCCAGCTCATTTTTGATGTTTTGGAGAGACACCAGCTTGTAATACATTCCCTGAAGTCTGAACTCTGAGGCATGTATGTTGATCTGCCGGATCTCATTGTTGATCACGATCTTTACCAGCCGGTTCTGGCCGGACCGGATCTCTCTGATGCCAGACAGTAATGAGGGATCAACCTTGTCGATCGCCTTCAGATTCAAAATGAGAGGCAGGTGCAACAGTTTTTTGGTGGCCTCGTTGACCAGATGGATCTTCTCGTTCTCGTCGAAACTAATAATGCCCACACTGACATGTTCGATCAAGGCTTCCAGGAAAATGTGCTGGACTTCTTTTTCAGAGCTGATCTGCTCAAATTTTCTTGTGATCTGATTAAATACACTGTAAAGCTCATTGAACGAGCGGCCTCTGGCCCTTTCTGGAAACGTAGTGGTAAAGTCACTTTGTAGTAAGGCCAGTAAAAAGGCCTTGAAATCACGATTGGTACGGTCCACATACCACACGAACTCGGCAATAGCTATGAGAAGAAAAACAAAAAGATAGACACTTCTCAGATAGTGGGCCGATACCAGAAGATAGTAGATATGAGCGGTAAGGATGGTCGCAATAACAATAATGCGGATCAGGATAAGAATTCTGAAATTTTTCATTACAGACCGTATTTTTCCATTCTTCTGTACATGGCTCCACGTGATAGCCCCAGCTCTTTGGCAGCATGACTTACATTGCCGTTGTGCTTTAGCAAGGCTTTCCTGACGGCCCAGGCTTCCAGATTTTCCAGGTTATAATTGTCAAATTCGGCTGTGCTGTGGTCTGTTGATCCTGACAGGTTGAAGTCACCGGTTTTCAGTCGGGGTCCTTCACTCATGATCACTGCCCTTTCCACGGCATGTTGCAACTCTCTGACATTACCCCGCCAGTCATAGCCATTCAGGTCATCAATTACCTCATCGGGGATGTGCAGTTCGTCTTTCTGATACTTTTTGGAGTACAGGTTCAGAAAATGCCCGGCCAATGCTGCGATATCAGTTTTTCGGTCTCTCAGGGGCGGTAGGGTGACTTCCATCGTGTTGATCCTGTAAAACAGGTCTTCCCGGAACTCTCCCGCCTTCACCATGACCGGTAAGTCCCGGTTGGTGGCGGATATGATCCTCACATCTGTTTGTACAGGTGTATTCGATCCTACCCGGGTTATTTTTTTCGACTGGATGGCCGTGAGCAGTTTTGACTGCTGTGCCAATGGAAGATTTCCGATCTCGTCCAGGAACAAAGTGCCTCCGGATGCCGCTTCGAATCTACCCATCCGGTCTTCCCGGGCATCTGTAAAAGCTCCTTTTTTATGTCCGAAAAGCTCACTCTCAAAAAGATTTTCCTGAATGGCCCCGAGATCAACTGAAATGAACACCTCATTTCTGCGCAGGGAGGCCTGATGTATGGCACGGGCAGCCACCTCCTTACCGGTGCCGTTTTCACCGAGTATCAGTATATTGGCATCCGTAGGCGCTACTTTTTCAATAAACCGTGATACAGATCTCATCGCCTGTGAAGTACCGATCATTTCTGTGGACGAACCGGAAGAAGACCCGGTGAGCAGGGCCTGTCTCGATTTCAGCTTATTGATCTGTTCATGCTGCTCCGATAGACTGAAAGTAGTATTAACCGTGGCCAGAAGTCGCTCGTTCTGCCATGGTTTGGTGATAAAATCCGTTGCTCCTTCCTTCATGGCTTCTACGGCTATGTTCACATCGCCGTAGGCAGTCATCATGATAATGCTGGTATTTGGGTTTCGGGATTTGATCTGCTTCAGAAGTTGCAGCCCTTCCTTACCTGAAGTTTCTCCCTGTGAAAAATTCATATCCAGCAGTACCACCTGATAATCTTTCTTTTTGAGATATTCTGCTGCTTTTGATGGTTGATTGACTGTATCTACAGTTTCAAAATACTCTTCCAGCAAAAGTTTCAGACTGACCAGAATATAATCGTCATCATCTATGATCAGAATGTTACCGGCTTTTTTCATTTTTTTGAATTGTTCGTACTTCACCTATAAGAAACCTTACTAAGCCTTTAAGGCTTAGTAAGGTTTTGAACGAGAGAAGATAAGCTGAACTTTCTATTCATCATCTATTAAGAACTCTTTAATGTCCTTGAAATTTTTTGATTCTTTATGAAACGCTTTAAATGCTTCTATCCCACCAAACCAATTGAGCACAGCTTTTCTGTTTAAAGACGTTGGGGCCGAGCTGATGGTGGAGTTATATGATGAAAAACGCCATTCTGTATAATCATCAACAAACCCGTGATGGATTGGATTATTATGAACATAATGAATGACACGGGTCAGATATTCATCCGCTCCGATCTCTATTCGTTTAAACCGTTTTTCGAAAAGGCTGCCTTTTCTTTTTTGTTGTTTATTGAAAGCCAGTGCATAGCTCATAAAAAGTTTTCTGAACTGCTCTTCCAATAAGTTATTAACCATGTTTGTAGGTTCAACCTTACTAAGCCTCGAAGGCTTAGTAAGGCTTTTGGCTGCTGTGCTGTCGTCACAATTAATCCAAATCACGAAATGAAAATGGTTAGGCATTAAACACCACGCGAGTGTTCCGGCATATGGTGAAATGTATTTTTTCCGCTGTCTTAGGAAATAAAGGTAATTGTCATCATTCCTGTATAAGGCTTCACCATTATTACCACGGTTAAAAACGTGGTAGTATTTATCATACTCGAATTTAGCGTGGTAATGATCCATTGTTTTTTGCTACAGGTTAGGTGATGCTTCCTCGAAGAACCTCACTAAGCCTCGAAGGCTTAGTGAGGTTGGGCCTGGGACCATGAGATTCTTCAATACGATCATAAAACTATCAATATCCATTTGAATTCTATGTCTAACTGCCCATTAATGGACACTTGAGTGTAGTATACATGGGCACTTTCTGTTTTTTCTTCAATAATTTTACTTATAAATGTTTGATTTTCAGTACTTTATACAAATGGCATTGCTTTTGACTACTATGGGATGAACACAGGAATATCATGCTCTACAGTTATTTTAAAGTCATTCTCAGAAACATAAAAAAGAACAAGGTTTACACCTTTATCAATGTGACCGGTCTTTCAGTAGGCATAGCCTGTTGTTTGTTACTGACCTTGTATATCAGGCATGAGTGCAGCTATGACCGGTTCCATGTTAATGCTGACAGGATTTACCGGATAAACCTGATTGATGAGATAGAAGCAACGAGGGAAAGACACGCAGTTACGATCGCCGCTGCGGCGCCAGCCATGGTGGCGGAGTTGCCGGAGGTAAAGGCTTTTGTTCGGTTTTCCAATCCCCAGAAGGGTTTTTTAACGATGCAGGGTGAAACATTTGAATCCGAAGGCATCACCTACGTCGATTCTACACTTTTTGATGTATTTTCCTTTACCCTACTGGAAGGTAATCCTTCTGAGGCGTTTAAAAAGTCAAACTCCATCGTACTTACCAGGTCATTGGCGAAAAAGATATTTGGTGAGGAGGATGTGTTGGGAAAAAGTATCACCTACAATCATGAAGATGATCTGCTGGTGACCGGAGTTATCGAGGATTTTCCAGCCAATTCCCAGTTGCAGTTCTCTGCGCTTATTTCCTTTACCACTCTGTCAAGCAAAAGGGTCTATTTGGGTTGGCGCGGAGGATGGGATTACTATTCCTATATTTTGCTCCAGGAAAATACCGATATCCCTGGCCTGAAGAAGAAATTTCAGCAGCTATTGGATGACAGGATGAACAGTTATGAACCACCTGAAGATGTTTACTCCGGAGATCTGGAACCACTAACGGATATACATCTCTATTCGGAAGTATCGTATGATCTGGATACGAGGGGTAGCCTCACGGATGTCATTATCTTTTCAGGTATCGCTATTATTGTACTAATACTGGCGTGTGTCAATTTCATCAATTTAAGTACTGCACAGGTTGCCAAAAGAGTGAAGGAGATCGGAGTTCGAAAGGTGGTCGGATCCACCAGGGTGCAGTTGATCGTACAGTTTTTGCTGGAGTCTGTTGTAGTGGCTACGGTTTCTTTTTTGATCGCAATAGAGCTGGTATCCACCTTTCAGTACGATTTTGCTGCATTGCTGGGTACGAATTTTGATATTTGGGATATGTCCGGCCTGTCTATAGTTGGCCTGGGCTTTTTGACGGTTTTAATGGTAGGCGTATTATCCGGAAGTTATCCGGCCTTCTACCTCTCCTCTTTCCGTCCCGTTCGGATTTTGAAGGGGCATTTTTCCGGGGGTGGTATTTCCGGCTTTAACAGGTCTCTGCTTACTTTCCAGTTCATTATTTCCGTAGCCCTCATCATTTGTACTCTCATCATTTACCGTCAGTTGGATTTTATCCGGAATAAGGAGCTGGGTTATCAAACGGAAAATGTGATCGTGATCCCACTGGTGAGCCACGACGTAAGAGCCCGATTTCAGTTAATAAAGGAGAAGCTGGGTCGTTTGCCAGGAGTACTTGGTTCAGGAGCCTCGTCACAGGTACCCGGCAGGGGTTTCACCTCCAATGGTTATCTGCCCGAAGGGGTCGAAGACTTTATGATGTTCAATGTGCTGGATGTTGATCCTGATTTTTTATCCACCCTGTCAATAGATGTACTCGAGGGGCGTAATTTTTCCAATGAATTCATTTCCGATTCCAATGCCTACCTGGTAAATCAATCGTTGGCCGAAAAGCTGGGATGGTCCGAAGCTGTGGGCAAGTTCATAGGGAGGAACGGAAAGCATGAGATTATTGGTGTGGTGGAAGACTTTCACTTTTCCACATTGCACCATCCTATTGCTCCCCTAGTACTGACACTATACCCCTTTGAAGGATATCGCTACCTGTCCGTAAGGATAGCCGGTGCAAATGTCAGAGGCACGCTGGCCGGCATAGAAGAGCAGTGGAACCAGCTTTTCTTTCACGAGCCATTCACATTCAGGTTCCTGGATGAGAATCTCAATACTCTCTATCTCAAGGAGGAATCTTTCCGTCAACTGTTCCTTTTGTTCTCGCTGATCGCGATCGTTATCGCTACTCTGGGGTTATATGGTCTTGTTTCGCTTACCCTGCAACAGCGGATCAAGGAAATAGGGATAAGAAAAGTTCTGGGCGCCAGTATTTCCAGCATCATCATGTTGCTATCAAGGGATTTTTTCACACGATTGTTACTGGCTAATCTGATCGCGTGGCCTCTTGCATGGTTTGGCATGTCGAACTGGCTCAGGACCTTTAGCTATCATACAGATATATCGTGGCTGAGCTTTATCTCAGGAGCCCTGCTGTTGTTCACTCTCACGCTTATTACCATTCTGGTACGATCATTCAGGTCTGTAAATGCCAGTCCTGTTGATTATTTAAGAAGCGAATAGCTACAGACAAAAATTCACAAACCCAGAAGAATGCTTAACAACTATTTAAAAATATTGCTTCGACAGGCCCTCAAGCACAAAGCTTATGTCATGATTAACGTACTGGGCCTGACGACAGCCCTCGTTTGCGGAGTGTTTGGCCTTGCCTATATTCTGGATGAATTATCTTATGACAGGTTCCACACAGAAAAAGACCATATTTTCCGGCTCTACAAGCGAAATGTAAGTATCAACGACGGTACAGAAAGATTGACGGCAGAAACCTCCGGTCTGATGGGCCCTACCATAGTTCAGGACTATCCGGAGGCTACCGGCTTTGTACGTGTATTGCCATGGTTTGATCAAGTGGTGCTTTCCCACGAAGAGAACCACATAAAAATTGATAACGCTGTTTTTGCTGACAGCTCATTCCTTGACTTTTTTGACTTCAGGCTTTTGCAGGGTGATGTGTCCACAGCCTTAACGGCCCCTTCCTCCATGGTGCTTTCGGAAAGTCTGGCCCGCAATCTGTTTGGAGATACGGACCCCGTGGGACAGGTCGTGACCGGTCTGAGTGATATTGACTACAAGGTAACAGGAGTCATCGAGGATTGCCCTAAAAATTCCCATCTGCAATACGATGCTCTCATTTCATGGACTACCACCATACCTGGCCACGGACCACTCTCATTCAGTTTTATGAATAACTGGCTGGGGCAGGTTGTGAATACTTACCTGATGCTTATCCCAAACACTGATCTTTCGTCTCTTGAGGCGAAATTCCCGAAAATGATGAAGACATATTTTCCTGAACGCGTGGGCAGTTACTTCCTCTACCTGCAGCCATTGACCGACGTATACCTTGGGTCGACCGAAATGACATCCAGTGAACGGGGCAGAAAAGTGGGTAACATGGTCTATGTAAAAGTGTTTGGGAGCATTTGCTTTTTCATACTGCTCATAGCCATAGTGAATTATGTAAACATAAGTACTGCCAGAGCTACAAAGCGGGCCGGTGAGGTAGGAATGCGCAAGGTGTTGGGAGCAAACAGGAAACAGCTTTTTTTTCAGTTTCTGGGGGAGGCCCTGGTCTTATGTTTTATTTCCGGCCTTGTGGCCGTATTGCTGGTGGATGTGCTTCTACCGGTCTTTAATGAGATCTCAGGAAAGACCCTGAAGCTGTCAGATCTGCTTGACGGGCAGATCATCCCTGGCATGACAGGCATTGTCCTGTTCACCGGGATAGCCGCAGGTATCTATCCGGCCATGGTACTGGCAGCGTGGCAACCGGCACATGTACTGAAAGCTTCGGCAAAAAGCAGACTGGCAGGGAATCTTCCACGGCAGATCCTCACCGTTTTTCAATTTGTTATCACCATAGGCCTGATCGCTTCTACACTGATGGTCAACGAGCAGACCCGGTTCATGCAAAACAGGGATCTGGGTTTTGACAAGGAAAGGACCATGGTCATTACCATAAGCAGCGATATTGAGGCCAGGTATCTTACTTTTCAAAAGGAAATCGAGGAACATCCTGAAATTTTGATGAGTTCTGTCTGTCAGGGTACGGTGGGATCCGGCAATTTCGGGACCACCGCCATTCCGGAAGGACGGGAAGATCCGCTTAGTGTTCAGATATTCAGGTCCGATGCCAATTTTATCGCTACGATGGGCATCCAAATGAAAGAGGGGCATCCTTTCAGAAAGTATTCATCCTCTGACAGCAATTCGCTCATCATCAACGAGACATTTGCAAAATTAATGGGCTGGGAGACTGCCTTGGACAAGACTATCAGGTTCAGCCCGGAGGGCCAGAAATTCCCCGTCATTGGTGTGATGAGGGATTTCCATTTTCAGGGGTTGAACAAATATGAAGTAGCACCGGTAGTAATGTACCTCTATCCCGATAACTTCAGGAATATGACCCTGAAATTATCAGGCCGTAACACCGCAGGGGTATTGCAGTTTCTGGAGTCCAAATGGAAGGAATATGAAGCCCGCAAACCGTTTGAATACTATTTTGTAAACGATTGGTTTGACCACAACTACAAAACTGAAAGGCAATTGCTTTCGCTGGTGTCAATCTTTTCGGTGATAAGTATCCTGCTTTGTTGCATGGGACTGTATGGACTCACCTTGTTTACAGTAGAACAACGGACCAAGGAAATAAGCCTTAGAAAGGTCCTTGGTGCCAGTGTGAGCGGATTAACGTTCATGATCAACAGGAAATTTATGGTACTGGTGGTCCTCGCGTTCACACTTGCCTGCCCACTGAGCTATCACTTTTTGGATCAGTGGCTGAGTTCATTCGCTTATAGAATGACAATACAGCCATTGGTTTTTTTGGTGGCTGTAACAGTCACACTAGTACTCACCATGGTGACGGTGAGTATCCAGGCAGTGAAGGTTTCCCTTGCCAACCCAGTCAGCAGTTTACGAAATGAATGATACCAAGATCAGAAAAAAGGCTTCTTACGACTTAATACTAATTGACTATGATCAGAAATTATATAAAAATAGCCATCAGGAACCTGCTCAGGTTTAAGGTATATTCCTTTGTTAACCTTTTCGGACTGGCCCTCGGTCTCACACTGGGCGTGTTGATCCTGCTTTTTGTTACGGATGAGCTGGCCTACGACCGGTTCCATACCAGGGCTGACCGTATTTTTAAGGTAGTAAGTGCAAATCCTGAAGGGGGTACCTTGGAAACCAATGCATGGCCTGTCGCACACAAGCTCAGAACTGAATATCCTGAGGTAGAAGCAGCGGTATACACGCGCAGGGCAGCAGCCAGTATGATGGTGAATTATGAAGGTAAGCGTTATGAACATGATATTTTTTATGCAGGAGAAGAGTTTTTCAGGATCTTCTCCTTTGATCTGATCGAAGGTGATCCGGAAACTGTTTTGGAAAAACCTTTTTCCGTGGTCATTACTCAAAGCATGAAAGAGCGGTATTTCGGATTGAATACGGCTTTGGGTGAGACATTGCTGATCAGGGACTCGCTTGAGTTTGAGGTCACCGGGGTGGTGGAAGACGTTTCCTCGCAATCCCACATTCAGTTTGATGTTCTTGCCTCATTTTCCACCTTTGAAAAGCTGGTTGAATGGTTCAGCTACAGTGAAGGCTGGGGTAATTTCAATGTGAGGAATTACGTTCTGCTTCGTGAAGGAGCCGATATCGATGATATCAGTGGTAAAGCAGCCGGTATTTACATCGATAATGTAGGTGAATGGCTGAAGGAAATGGGGATCGAATTTTATGTAGACTTTATTCCGTTGTCGGATATCTACCTGCGCTCTGATGTGCCCAATGGCTTTGGCCCCAAAAGTTCTATAGATCAGGTCTATCTGGTCTCCGCCATTGGTATTTTTATTATCCTGCTTGCCTGTATTAACTTTATCAACCTCACCACCGCCCGGTCAGTATACCGGGCCCGGGAAGTTGGATTGAGAAAAATAGTGGGCTCTACCCGTGCGGCACTGTTCTGGCAGTTTTTGGCAGAGGCCTTTCTGTTGACGTTGCTGGCCTTCGCGGTTGTAGCTATTTTGATTGATTTTGCCCTGCCCTTTTTCAATGAGCTCATGGGCAAGTCCTACATACTGAGCTCACTGTTCAGTACGGAAATGCTGATCAGCCTCATTTTTTGATCATTATGGTGTCCGCTCTGGCTGGTTTTTATCCCGCGCTGGTGCTTTCAGGTTACAAGCCTGTGGAAGTGCTGAAGGGACGGATGCAGTCCGGTGCAAAGGGAGTAAAACTGAGAAGAATACTGGTGGTGTTCCAGTTTCTGATCTCAGCCGGTCTGGTGTTGTCCACGCTCATTGTACTGGACCAGCTGGATTATATGCAGAGCCAGAACCTTGGCTTCGCAAAAGAACAGGTGCTGGTGCTGGACGCTACCCGGGTACCCAGGTCGGCTTCACATACATCTTTCAAAAACGCCTTACAGTCACTCAGCGGCGTAGAGAATGTGTCTTTCACTAATGCATTGCCGGGCAGACCCGGCTGGCAGGGACAGTGGGCTTATCCGGGAGATAGGAAAGAAGGGCAACAGGTAGATACGGAATACATGGCCATAGATGAAAACTACATCGATGTACTGGACCTTGAACTGGTGGCCGGAAAAAACTTTGATCTGAACCACACGGCCGAACTACGGGAAGGTCTGATCGTGAACGAAACCACTGTAAAAGAGATGGGCTGGCAGACTCCTGTAGAGGCTATCGGGAAAAAGATCGAGTCACCTTCAGGGCAACCGGAAGGTACAGTGATAGGAGTGGTAAAGGATTATCATGGTCTGGGGCTGCAGGAAAATATCTGGCCCAAGGCCATGGACTTCACCAGTCAGCGGCATGGCAGGTATTACGCCATACGATTTATAACCGGGCAGACTGCTGATCTTGTCGAAAGTGCAAAGGAAAGCTGGCATGATGTTCTGGGCGATTACGGATTCGAATACTTTTTTCTGGATGTGGATTTTGACCGTCAGTACAGGGCTGAGGAAAGGCTGATAAAGGTATTCACACTGTTTGCAGCGCTTACCCTAATGATCGCAGGTATCGGGCTACTGGGCCTTGTCTCCTTTCTGGTGCTGTCCCGCACCCGTGAGATCGGTATCCGGAAAGTACTGGGGGCTGACGTGCTTAATATTGCAGCCCTTTTGTCAAGGGAGTTCATGATCCTTGTATTGCTGGCAAATCTGATCACTATTCCGTTGGTTTGGTATTATGGTGATCAGTGGCTCAGCAACTTTGCCTATCACACTACTATCGATCCGGTTATTTTCCTGGTCACCCTTGGTCTTACGCTGCTTATGGCGGTAGTCACGGTAAGCATCCAAACCATAAAAGCGGGACTGGCCAACCCCGTTGAAGCACTCCGAAGTGAATAGGGGAAATGTGAAAGTAGAAATCTAAAATAACACCCATTACTAACGACTCAGGACTCAATACTTAAGACTGATCATTATGCTGAGAAACTACATTGTCATAGCGCTGAGGAATCTGCTCAAAAACAAAACCGTCTCCTTTATTAACATTTTCGGATTGGCCATTAGTATGTCGGTATGCCTGCTGCTGATCATCATTATCATGGATCAGCTTTCCTATGATGATTTTCATCAAAATGGTGACAGGACCTACCGTGTCGTCACCACCCGTATGCAGGACAAACAATATGTCTGGAAAACAGCTACTGTCCCTATGCCACTGGTGGATATGCTGGAGACACATGATCGCATCGAAAAAATCACCAAGATCAGGAACGGCTTCTCTGGTGTAGCCTCTACCGAGGCTGTTGATATACCCTTCAAAGGGCTTTACACCGATAATGCTTTTCTGCAGATCTTCGATTTTCCACTTGAAAGTGGCCACAAAGCGACCGTGTTTACCACCCCGAACAGTATGGTGCTCACCCATGATCTTGCCACGCGTTTGTTTGGAGATAACGATCCTATAAATAAGGTTCTGAAGGTGGAAGGAGTGGGGGAATTTACCGTAACTGGTGTTTTAAAAGAAAACCCGGGTAAGAGTCATATTGATTTTGAAGCGCTGGCTTCTCTTGAATATGCTTACGGCTTGGAAAAGGAAAACAAAATAATGGCTTCCCGAGACAACTGGGATAATGTTTACAGCAACTACACTTATTTCCTGATGAAGGAGGGCTCCGATATGTCTGATGTTATGCCCTTGCTGAGGTCAGCATCGGCACATTATCCTGAAGATTCCCGGTTTAAATATCAGTTTGACCCTCAGCGTCTGTCGTCCATTACACCGGGATATTCATACAGCAATCCTATCGGTGTTTTTGTCCCTGATTTCATCATCCGGTTTTTGGTCGATCTGGCTGCCGTAGTCTTGTTGGCGGCCTGTTTCAATTATACCAACCTTACTACGGCGCGTACAGTGAACAGAGCCCGTGAAATTGGGGTAAGAAAAGTGGCGGGAGCCCGCAGGGGGCAGATCATGTTGCAGTTTGTTGTGGAGGCTGTCATAGTCTCACTGATTGCCTTTGTTTTTGCCGATCTGCTGGTACAATACCTGCATCCCAGGTTCAATGGTTTTCTATTGAGCCTCGGAGCACCTTTTCAAATTGATGAGACTCCACATCTTTATTGGTTATTCGTGGTTTTTGCGGTGTCTACAGGTCTGCTGGCCGGATTTTTCCCTGCATTGTTCCTTTCAAAAACAAATGTTCTTGAAGCACTGAAAAAATCCGTAGATCCGGGCAGGTTAACACGTACCATGCGAGTGAGAAAGTTCGATATGCGCAAGGTTTTGGTGGTTTTGCAGTTTGCCTTTTCTGTTTTCTTCGTCATCACCGTAACTACGTTGTACCGGCAAATGGATTTTGTCATGAATGCGGGCCACAATTTTCGGATAGAAAGTGTTGTAAAAATGTCACTGCAGGGTATTGACTATGAAGGTTTCAGGGCACGGCTGGGGCAGCACAGTGATATCACACACATCACAGCGGCATCACATCTGCCAGCCCTTGGGCATAACATTACAGTAGATGCCCAGGCTAATGACATAGAAAAACCGCTGACACTGGATTACTTTTCAGTTGACGCCGGCTATTTTGACGCACTGGATATCCGGTTAATAGCCGGCCGGGATTTTCCCTCCAATACAGATACCGCCAGGGAGGAGAGCTTCATCATACTGAATGAAAAAGCTGTTCACGACCTGGGGTGGGAGAATACACTGGATGCCCTCGGCGAGACGGTATCCGTGAATGAGCGGGATCTGGAAGTGATAGGGATTGTGGAAGATCATCACTATATGCGGTTAAATCAAAAAACCGGAGCATTGGGATTCAGAAACCTGCCTTCCCGATTCAATCATGTAGTAGCTACGCTCAATTCAATGAGATCTACAGAGGCACTTGAGATCATAGAGTCCGAATGGGGTCAGGTGACCAATCGTCCTTTCGAGTACATTATGTATGAAGATGATATGCGGTCGTCCTATGGAATGTTCACTGCACTCATTGGCATACTGGGCTACATTACGCTCATAGTGGTGTCCATTGCCTGCCTGGGACTGTTGGGCATTGTCATCTACCACGTACAGAACAAGAGTAAGGAAATAGGAGTACGCAAGGTGTTGGGAGCCACAGCGGGAAATATACTCTTTATGATCACCAAAGGCTTTCTGATACTTATGTCAATCGCCTACCTGATCGGAGGGCCACTGGCTTATCTGGTGAATGACAGGTGGCTTTCTTCCTATGTCCAGCGTGTTGGCTTTGGGGTGGGTACCATTTCCATTGGCTTTGCCGGAGTGCTTGCGGTCGTATTGGTCACTGTGGGCTCTCAGCTTTACAGGGCCATGAAAATCAATCCTGCAGACTCGTTGAGGGACGAATGACAGGAAAAAGGAAATAAGAAAGATGAAATCTGAAACAACTCCTGTATTACTCAATACTCAGGACTAACCAGGCTGTGTAAAAACGTTTTTGATTGGATTTTCTGTGTAGTGCTTTGCAGGCTGTATTTCAGGCCGCCCATCTGGTTTGCGTGCTTTGT
>LYSV01000023.1:0-67215 GCA_001657315.1 Flammeovirgaceae bacterium BBD 1991-12
TGCTCCCACCTGGCGCAAGCCTGTGACTTGTGTTTTAAAAAATGAAAATGAGAGTCTTCGACTCAGCCAGGCCAAGAGAAATTTAAAGTTGGGCAAATAACTAAAATACGAGATCAAACCCCACTTTACTTTGTGACCTTTTGTCGGTTTTTGCCATCTATAAACCGGGTTACAAACCCTGGGGATCATAAAAAAGGTACAAGTTGCAAACTTGCGCCAGTTTGGGGGTTTTTCGCATAGATTTTAACGTTTTTCGCACAGGCGTTTTGACTCCTGTCCTCCCAACTTTGTCACAAAGTATTAGACCTCTGTTACAGTTTAGTATTATGTTAAATTTCAATTAGCTATAAAGATGAAGAAAACCATTATGAGAAGCGTCTTGGCAGCAGTTCTGCTAGGCGTAACGTTTAACCTATGACAAAATGATCAGCACAGGTGAGGACAAAATCTATTTCGCTGTGACACTTGAAGCAGATCCTTCCTGGGAGAAAGTCGGGCAACTGAACAGAATGGTATGCTCACTGAGCTTATCTAGGCGTCGTGTTTCATTGGTCATCTGCAAATTCTAACTTTTCTCTAAAAATGCTATGAAAATTGTAATAGCTCTTCTTTCAACGTTAATGTTAACTTCTTGCTGTAAAGATGGAGATGAAACTGCTCGATACTTAATATCAGAAGAAGAGAAAGCATTCAACCCTTACAGCATTGGTGATATTAACCATTTTAAACATAGCAAAGGAAGTATAGTCTCTTTCAAAGTAGAAGGCATAAATACTGAACTTAGATTCTCAGAAACTGAGCATTGTGGAGACAATTTCTACGCGTATGAAGAATTGTTGGTACTATTGATCAGCGATATTGGCTTTGACATAAATATAACTATTCAACCTGTAGAATTCTCTGATCAACTAAGTATACGAATTGGTAACACTTTCTTAATAACGTCAATGAGTTCTTCACCAGATTTTGACTCTCTGGATATTAATGGAACAATATATAAAGATGTTTACTTAGCAAAAAGTGGAGAGGTAAATTCTAAAATTATACTCCCGCAAAGCTTAATCTTTAATAAGGAATATGGAATAATTCAATTCAAAATGACCAATGATGAAACTTATACAATTGATCATTAAAACTTATCTCATACTTTTTATTGTCGTTGGTTGCAGAGATGAAGAATGCTTGGATATAGAACAGCTTGATTATTATAGAAACCTCACAAAGGATTGGTATATAAATGCTTTCATTGATGATCAGATCATACAAAACAATGATAGCATCAGAATGACGCTGATAGTAAGTGATTCGCATACGCACAATTTTGGAGATATTGTATATGATGATTGTGGTAATAGCTATGAGAGTGAAAATTTCTCTATTCAATACCGCACATCTTTACTCCCTGTTTGGCTTGGAATAGATTAAGATGGTCTGGATTAGAAAATGACGGGTTCACGTTTTCAATGAGCTATTCATATAATAGGTCATTTGGTGAATCAGTTTCTGAAAACTCAACATATGATTTTGTACTTGGGAGAACACGTGACGGTAATTCGGTAGTGAAACTAATCGAGGAATTTGAATTAAATGATCAAGTGCTATTTGGTGTTTTGCAGCTTAATTTTAAAGATACGGAAGTAGATGATGAGATTACTTCCATTTTTTATTCAAAAGAGTTAGGAGTTGTCAAGCTGGTCTTTGATAATGGAAATAGTTTCTCAATAATCTAAACAAAACACAACAAGCACTAAAATGAATATGCGAACTGAGCTATTTGAAAGGACATTGCAAACTGGAAACTTTTGTGCTTCTGGCAACTGGGGTGCATACTCATTTTAGTTGAGCGTTAGCCACAAAAAACAATAAAATGAAATACAAGTTAATTCTAATTCTTTTTTTAGGGCTTAACCAGTTAGGCACCTCTCAAGAAATCGAAATGATTACTGATTGGGATTTAGCAACTGAATTAGCTGAAAAACAAAATAAACAAATACTTATCATTTTGACTGGAAGTGATTGGTGTACTCCCTGCAAAAAAATGGATAAGAGAGTTATAAATCAATCAGAATTTCAGGAGTATGCTAACGAAAGATTGGTTCTTTTTCTTATTGATAAAACAAAAAAAGTAATATTAGATAGAGAGAACCCAATTCATAAGGATTACGAGATGTTCCAGGAAAAGTATATGACTAACGCCTTACCCTCTCTTATCCTAACTGACTCTAAAGGAAATAAAATTAAAGTAATTGAAGGGGAAAAATATGACTTGAAAAATGTCATGAATCAACTTATGGATAGCTAATGTGGCTAACAAACGATGGTGGCGCATGGCCTTACTTAGCCACTGCAAAGTGCCTGAAAACATCCCGCTTATCTACCGCCAAGAAACTGGTGTGCTTTCTACCAACTTCTGCTCGTGGGAATTTTTAATCTTCATGACGCAGTGCCCATATGATACTTTGAATGCATCGGCAGATAAGCTACTTTTATCATCATTAATAAAGCTCGGAGGCTACAACGCCATATCCGGGCGTTATGATCAATCTCTGCAACTTCATTTATTATGAACAGGAATATAATATTATCAGCACTTTTAAGTTTAACAATCATCTTCATTTCGTGTAACGAAGACGATAATTCTGAACCTGATTTTATAATTGGGGAATGGCAACCATTTTTAGCCTTTGGAGAAGGAGAATTCTTTGAATTTTCAGACTGTCAAAAGCAAGGAACTTTAATATTCGAAAATAATGGTGTCTGCTCTGGAAGTACTTACCTGGAAACTGTAAACGCTAACAATGAAATTGAATGCTCTCTAATTGACAGTGGGACAGGAACATGGACTAATCTAGGTGAGAACACTTACGAAATTTCTGTTGACACTATAACCGAAATGATCACAATACACAAAATCCATACAGATACCATACGATTTCAACCTGATGAAGATAACTATGCAGAATTGATACGGTTATCAAACTAGAAGACCATTAACAGGCTGTATGAAGACATGTGCTTGAATGCTTTCTAAAAACTGCATTGGAACTTGACCGTGAGTCTGCCACCGAGAAAGTATTTTGCCGTTTGGAAACTTTGGTTCGCGGGAGTTTTTCACTACAGAACGCAGTGCCTCAAATCCGGAAAGAAAAGGTTCGATAATGATCCCCTTGGGGCTACTTTTTGAACAAACATCCAGTTTTGTGCTTTTTTGTTTTGAAGTCGTTAGAAACGTCCTGAAAAAGGATCAAATGTCTGAACTGTTTTAATATTTTATCGCACAACTCCCGCACTTTACTGCTTCCTGTTTTTACACCTGGATGGTTAACAATAAGATAGTACCGCGTTCCTTTTCTTTCACCACAGCACATGCTTCTAAATGATTGTTTAAAAGTGTTGTGAGAATTCGATACTTTAGCAGTAATTAAAAAACCCCCATGACACATGCCCTACCTGGATCTTGTAGTACATTCAGCCCAAATCACTGGTAATAAGTAGAGTTTATGAAAAGTAAGATCAAGTTAATTGGTGTAACTGCTATTTGTTTTCCTGTATTTTTTCTTGCGAATTGTAATTCAGGGGATGACTCTGATATGAATCCGGGAGAGATCAATATTGAAGAGGCCAAACTTTCAGATTTCCCGTTATTCGGGATAGAACGCACAGCAATAGATATTGTAGACCCGGAGATCGTTGATAACAAAGAAATAAATTTTGGTAAGATTAAAATTACGGTACCCGGCACAATAACTTCATTGGAAAATATAGCTGTGTCGATAACATCCAAAGAGCTTAATCTAAGTAAGTTTAGAATTACACCGGGCAATGATGAGCTCTTGTCTTTTGAAAATCACAAGGTAAATATCTTTACCATCAGTACTATAGCTAATAATTCAGAGATACTGCACTATGAAGTTAGCATTATAAAAGAAGAAGTTGCCGTACCTGAAACACTTGAAATTACATATTTTGCTTTTGAGAAAATTAAAAACGAGAGTTTACCTGATGATGTTACAATTTCAAAAATGGTCAGAAATGCGGGATTTGATAAAATATATTTGTTTGTGCCTTTGGGTACAGATTTTACGGATCTGGTGCCAACTATTATCTATGATGGAACAAAACTTTATTATACACAGGAATCCAATTTGGATTTGAGTATTGAATATCCTAACGAGGATACCAGTTTTGATTTTAAATATCCAAAGCCTTTTTATTTAACAGTTGAGGATAGAAATAACCAGAAGCGAAAAACAACTGAAGTAATTGTAGACGTGATAAATCCGGTTAGATTAGAGACCACGTCTATTACTACACCAGATGTAACAGAGGGTAAAACTCAATATTTTGAAGCTTTGACAAAATGGATCAACCAGGGGAATCATAAAATTAATTTTCAAAAAGCCACTACGTATGAAGATGTAAGTCCCGTGGTTACACCTACTCCTTCTATAGAGGCAATTACCGTAGACAGAAGTCTCCCAGGCGGAGGGTTAATGCCCGGAGAAAGCGCCAACGTAAACGTACAGGTATCTCAATATTATCCAGAAGGCGTCTATAAATCAACCGCAGTTTTTTATACCAGGATCTTTGAAGATCATGACAGTGATGATCTGTTTGAACCAGCGAAATTAACGGTAACAGCAAATATTGTTAATAACTAAGATTCTTAGATGTTTCCTGGTTTTAACCTGTGCAAAAAAATAGCGGATCAATTCATGTGAAAGAGGAAGAATATCCCTCAAAATTTAGAGTCAACAACAGAATTGAAATCTTAACCAGAGATTCATCAGAAGTTGCCTCCTGGTTTGCAACCTCTCATAATATTCTACAATTGGAACTATCCCTTTTCAATTAGAAAATCGATCAGTGATTTACGACGATTGAGAGGCGTGCCTCACGTCGGCTGCAGGAGGAATTTCCAGCGTTGAGGGAAAGATATTGGGGCCGTCATTTCCGGGGGTAGGTTATACGGCCTGGAGTAAGGGAGTATTACAGATCAAATGGTTCAAGACTATTTTGAGGACTATAATAATGGTTCTTCGAATGTGAAGATGGAATTTCAATTCCGGAACGTAGCCGATACATTTTTCAATACATCGAACCTAAAGCAATATTATTGCATTGAGGGAAACATGGTTGAAATCATCAGCATTTTAGGCCGAAAAGATACACACACCTCTTTATCATAAATTTCCTAAAGTATCAACGCTGGAAATTAGGAACGCTTTCCAGGGTTTTTGTCGGCTTGTTAATGTCTAATAAACTACCAATGTGGGCCTGATCATGGCACTATGTCCTGGAAATACAATTCAGCAATTTGATAAAGGATACAAGGGATTATTAAAAAGTTTTCAAGACAGAATGACAAAATTAATACATCATGCAAATCTGGAAAGAAAAGGTTCGATGACTGGCCCTCGCCGTTACTTTTTTTGTTTGAAAGCACCAATGTTTAGACCCTCATTTTCAGATGGTGCTATTTTGGTGTATATTTACACCATAATCATCAAAGGAAATAAAACGATGAGACAAAGCATTTCATTTACAAAACCCAATGACGAATGGCTGAAAGCACAAGTGGAGAGCAAGGAATATTCCTCTAAAAGCGAAGTGATCAATGATTTGATCCGTAAAGCCCGTCAAAAGCAAGATGAGATAGAATGGATACGGTCTAAGCTTGTTAAAGCGGAGCAAAGCGGCTTCACGGATATGAACCGTGACGAGATTCTTGCTCAATCCAAAGAGGGATTGCGTCGCAACGGGGAATTATAAACTCAGTGAAGACGCAAAAAACGATCTTATACGCATTCACCAGTACGGGGTGAGAAGGTTCGGGGAAGCTCAGGCGGATAAATATTACCTGGCATTCTTTGACCAGTTTGAACAAATAGCAGAACAGCCTTATTTATACCAGGCCGTTGGTCACATCCGGGAAGGATACAGGCGCTGTGTATGCGGTGTTGACAGTATTTATTATCGTAATAAGGGAAACATGGTTGAAATCATGAGTATTTTAGGCCGACAAGATACAGACATCTCTTTATTATAAATTTCCAAAAGTATTAACGCTATAAATTTGGAACGCTTTCCAAAGTTTTGTCGGCTTGTTTGTCTAATAAACTACCAATGCGGATCTGATTCATGGCGCTTTGTGTAAAAAGCCCCTCCCCGCTGCTTTTTATCAGAAATTCAAAGTTTTGAAGAGTTTTTATAAGTTAATTCTTCTTTTCGAGGGAATCCAGCTCAAAAATGATCCCAATACTTTTCACATCATCAATGCAAAAACCAGCGTAATCAAAAGCAGGGTTACCAATAGAATTAGAAAAATCCCCTCTGTTACTTTCATTCATTTTATTGTTCGTTATTTGATACAATCTCCGGGACCATCCAGGTACCTTCATCGATGAAAAGTGACCGGCTTCTTCTATCCATGGTCAGCTTTGGACCTGTACTTTTTCAATTTTCTTTGGCTTACACATCCAACCAGGATACACAATGCCAACATCAGATAAATTATTCATTGGATTCTAGTTGGCTGGTTGTTTAATCCGTTCGCACATGTCCTTTTTTCACACTCGTGAACCAGTTGTAAAGCACCGGCACCACAATCAGGGTCAATAACATGGACGAAATCAATCCTCCAATCAACGTCCAGCCGAGTGGAGACCAGAGGTTGCTGCCTGAAAATGTAAGTGGCACCAATCCCAGAATAGTGGTAGCTGTCGTAAGCACAATCGGAACGAACCTTCTTTCAGCGGCCTGTTTGATCGCTTCTACTTTTTCTTTTCCTTCCCCGATGAGTTGATTGGTGTAGTCAACCAAAATGATGGAGTTATTCACGACGATCCCTATCAGGCTTATAAACCCGACAAAGGCAAAAAAGGAAAAAGACCAGCCTGTGAGAAACAGCGCAATAAAGGAACCCGTAATGGCAAGTGGGATCGCTGAAAAAATGATCATTGGCTGCACAAATGAACGGAACTGCAACACCAGCACGGCAAAGATCCCCAACATAGCGATGATCAGAAGCGTTCCCAGATCGCCAAAGCTCTCTTGCTGGGTCTCGTACTCTCCCCCAATGTAATAGGAATATCCTTCGGGCCAATTGTATGCGTCCAGCATGGGTAAAATGGCTTGCGTTACTTCTGTGGTTTTATCCGGATCGATGACATTGGCAGTGATCCCTATCGATCTCTCCAGATTAAAGTGATTGATCTTGGCGTATTCCGCCTTGAACTGAATATCAGATACCTGTGAAAGTGGCACCTGATGTCCGGTTGCGCTGGCCACATACACTTTATCAAAGTCATCGATGGTTGGCTCCTCTACAAAGGGTATTCGAAGCGTCATAGGGAAAGTATCATCTTCTCTCTCAATGGTGGCTTTGTCCACAGCAATGCCATTTAAGCTGGCCCGTACCGTTTGGTCAATATCCAGTAAAGAGAGATTGTAAAGTGAAGCTTTGTCACGATTGATCTCCACCTTAATGTCTGTTTTACTCAGTGCCAGCGGGTTATCTACATCCTCCGTACCAGCAGTCTGACGTACCATTTCCTCAACATCCGCTGCTATCTTCTTTAAGACGGTCAGTTCATCTCCCAGCAACAAGATCTCAATGGGTGCTTCGAAAGGGGCTCCATTTTTCAATTCCCGGAAATATATCTTACCGTCAGGAAAAGCCCGGAACGTATCTCGAAATTGCTGAAGAGTGGCATAAAATTTTGGTGGGTCCCATTCTTTGAAATTGACCACAACCTCGCCGTGGTATTTTTTATATTCTTCGGGGATCCGGTTGTAGTACACCTGAGGATTACCATGACCTGTATTGACAATGTAGCTATCGACATAGTCCGTGGTATCCAATACCGACTCGATGTACGAGATCGCTTTATCCGTACGCTTTAGGTTCGCCGTGTACGGCATGTCTACCGAGATCAACAACAAAGGCTTGTCGGCGGTAGGGAAAAAACTGACCCCAATGCCGGGGAAGAGTGCTCCCGCAAAGCCAAAAAGTCCAAAACCGATCAGCATTATCAGCCAGCCCCGCTTTAAGGCGAAGCTGATAGAAGGTCTGTAGAATTTGACGATGAGCTTGTCCATCAGTCTCCTCACTAACGTCTGTTTAGTACCTACTTGTTTGGAATTCAATACTTTGCTGGAAACGATCGGTGTAAAGACCAGGGCTAAAATCAGTGAAGCGGTCAATGCATAAATAACGGTCAATGGCAATGTCCGGAGAAACTCACCCGGACCACTTTGGAGCAGTGATAATGGTGCAAAAGCCAGTACGGTAGTGACGGTGGAACTGATGATCGCATAGCCTACTTCTTTAGTCCCTAAACTTGCTGCTTCCTTGATCTTGTGGCCATCATTTTTGAAGTTCACGATGTTTTCAATTACCACAATGGCATTGTCCACCAACAATCCAAGGGCAATAACCAAAGCCGCGATACTGATCTGCTGCAAGGCATAATTGTTAAGATCCAATACCGTCACTGCCAGGATGATGGACAAAGGAAAGATGGTCATCACGACCACGGCTGGTCGCCATCCCAGAAAAATCCAAATGATCACGCCAACCAAAATGATCCCCTGGAGCAGGTTGCTGATGAAATCATTGATCCGAAATGCTACGGCAGGCGCTTGCTCAAAAGCAGTCACGAGCTGGACCCCCTCAGGCAGTTTTGATTGAAAGCCGGCCTCCACTTTCTTGAGCTCTTCTGCAAGGGTTAAAATATTGGAACCTCGCTTTTGATTGGCAGTAAGGTAGATACATCGGTCCTGGTTGTACCGGGCGAACCATTGCTGGTCGTCATAGTCGAATTCCACCGAGGCAAAATCTTTCAAATACACAATCTGATTGTCAGCGGATCGGATTGCTGTATTGGCGATTTCTTCCAGGTCTTCATACCCTCCTGTAGATTGGATATTGAAAGTCAGTCCATCGGAGGCAATGTCTCCTCCTGGAATGTTAGCGTTATTGCCGCGTAGCACGCCCAATACCTGGCTGAGTGGAATACTGAGCTGAGCCATTTTCTGAAAATTGACAC
The DNA here is from genome assembly GCA_001657315.1 of Flammeovirgaceae bacterium BBD 1991-12. GTDB lineage: Bacteria > Bacteroidota > Bacteroidia > Cytophagales > Cyclobacteriaceae > Fulvivirga. The sequence continues at coordinate 9,051 of LYSV01000023.1, forward strand.
TGATACGGATCTCCTCCACCGGGTACGCTTCTATTTCGGTGGACTTTACAAAGTCAATCTTTTCCACCTCGTCCTGAAAGTCCTCAGCTACATCATAGAGGATTTTATAAGGCACATTGTCGGAAACCAACGCAAACTGCTGGATCACGACCCGTTCCTCGGGCTTGAACTGTTCTACTTCGAGGCTGAAGATATCGGCTGGCAGATCGGGACGAATCCCGGTGACGGCTGCCTGGATCTCATCGTACTTTTCGTCATAATCAATCCCGAACTCTGCTTCAATTTGGAATACTGCCAGCCCATTGGTGATTTCTGTACGAATCTCCGTGATCTCATCAAGCTCGTCTACCACTTCCTCTATCGGGTCGACAATGAGGTCTTCCATATCTTCCGGACTCGTACCAGGATACACCACGATGATGGTGTAATTGGGTAGCTCCAGGAAGGGATCTTCTGACTTGGGCATGGAGAAAAAAGACCGCAACCCCAGGAATAATGCCAGCCCCACCATCACATAGATGAACTGGTTGTTTTTTATCGCTAATGAAGGTAATCGCATGTTTGTATGACTTTTGGTCTTTGGCTATTTATTTGCTCCTGGCCATTGGTTTAAAATGATTTTGGAAATAGCTAAAGGCCGATTACCACTACAGAATCCTTGTCCGACAAATAGGCTCCACCATCCAGCACGAGCCACTCGTTGGCTGTAAGCTGTTGGCTGCTGATCGTGAAGAAATCTCCTTTAATCTCCTGCACCTGAACTTGCTTTTTCCGTACTGTCTGTCGGTCTTTTGAGGTGAACACACTGGCGTTCTTGCCATCACCCTCAATTAAGGCGGTCATAGGAATTTTGTAATGTGATTGCACACTTGAGGGAATGATCCCAACATAGCCTACAAACCCATTTTTCAATTCGGGGTAGAAGCCATCAAGCGTTAGTTCGATATCGAATGTGCCTGTGAAAGGGTTGGCTTCTTCTGCGATCTCACTGATACGGGCAGGATATTCCCGACCAGGAAAGGCGTTGAAAGAAACACTGGCTTTGTCCGTTGGTCTAACCTTCACGATCTGCCTGTCCGCCACCCCGATCTTAATGATCTGTGTACCCCTGGCTCCCGTACTGCCTACTTCATAGATTGGCTGTCCAGGGCCGACCAGCTCACCTTCTTCGGCCATTTTATTTAAAACTTTTCCATTAATCGGAGCAATGATCCTGGCATAACGCTGGTTAAATTGGGCAATATCCAAAGAAGCTTTGGCTACCTCATACGCAGTGCGACTGTCCTGGAGCTGCTCCAGGGTGGCTACCGTATCCTGGTGCAGGCTTTCCACTCGCCTCAAGTCACGCTCGGCCTTATCAAACCCGTTTTGTGCTTGCACCACCTGGGCGTTGATCTCCACCAGGTCGAGCATGGCGAGTACCTGGCCTTTCCTTACCGTAGCTCCTTTTTCAAATCGAAGCTGATCGATAATGCCACCGATCTTGAAGGAGAAGGTCACTTCTTTCCCGGAGGCTAAAACGCCACTGGCCGTGATCGGAAGTGGATCATTGCTTTCTTCCAGCTTGACCACTCTTACCTGTTTTTTGAGAGGTGTGAGAGCAGCCTCGACTGTATTGTAATTCTTCTTGCAGCTACTCATTACGAGAGAGGCTGCCGCAAACAGTAGTGCCCATGATTGTTGGTTGTTCAATTTCATTTTTTAATTTGTTTTAAAGGTCTTTATAGGAAATGGCCGCATCGAGTGCCGCTTTTCTGATTTTTACATTGTATTTTGAGATGACTTCTTGCAGTTGAGCCGTCGTGAACGTGTTTCTTGAGTCATTGTAAGTGACCTGGATCACCTGGTTTTGTGCGTATTTCTTTTCAATGATGCGAAAATTCTCTTGTGCGCTTTCCCGCTCCGCCTGACGTGCTACCTGTGTTTTGAGGGCTTCTTCGTAAGCGTAATACGCCTCAGCGACTTCAAGTGTGATGAGGTCTTGCGTTTCCTTCAGTTGGCTTTCAAGCTGTTTTTCCTGCAAAAGGGACTGCTGAATGCGGGCTTTGTTTTGATTGCCCTGGAAGATCGGCCAGATAAGGCCAAAACGGAGAAACCAAAAATCCTGGGTATCGTCAAACTCATAACCAAATCCTTGATAACCTACATCCCCTATAAGGTTGACTTCCGGTACAATGTACCGTTTGTTGAGGAGTGTACTCGACCTGGTCGCTTCCAAACCATAGTTAATTTCATTGAGTTCTTCTCGCTGATCGAGTGCGGTAGTAGTAAGATTTCCCAGGTCATCAACCGCCTGGGTTGCTGTCACCTGGTCTTCCCCAGGAATAAGAGCATTCAGTTCACGACCAATCAGGTAATTGAAAAAAATGGCTGACACTTTTTCCTGCCGCTCGGCACCAGCGATCTGACTTTCTAACTTGCTTACTTCTGCTTTTGCACCGAATATCACCTCTTTGGTGGCCTTATCATTAGCCACCTGGCTTTCACTCACCCGGACCAATTCCTGAAGGATCCCTCTCGTGGACCGGAGAATCACTACTTGCTCTCTGGCAGAAAGGTGGTTGTAGTAAGCCGCCTTGATCTCCTTTACCAACTGATTTTCATATGCTTTCTTCTTTGCCTCTTTGGCTGCAAGTTGTGAATGCTGGATACGCTGGTTGAAAATAATGTCCGTATTGAGTATCGGCTGTATGAGTCGGATTTTTGTTTCATGAAAATCATCCGGGAGAAACTGTTCATCCACGTTTTGGATATCTGTTGGGTATACCTCCGAACCAAAAAGTTGATTAAGCCCGTCATAGGCGGGGTTTACCAGGTCTCCTGCAGGGACGCTGATAATTCGACCACCATCCGCCCGGATATACGAAGCATCAAATGTGATATCTGGCAGGTACTTACCTTTAGCCTCTCTTAACCGTTCCTGTTGGATCTCAGTATCCAGCTGTTCACGGATGAGCTGCTGGTTATTTTGAAGACCAAGCCGGATGTATTCGTGAAGAGGGGATGTAGGCTGGCTTTGCGATACGAGTGTGTGTACCAGCAGTACCAGCGTTTTGTAAATAGTCAGGTTCTTCATTAAAATAAATATTATCGTTTTGATTGAGAAGCCATTTTTTTCATGATACCACTCATGATCTTTACCTGTAAGGCCCTCGGGAGTGGAGACAATGAATATTTAAGAAATTTGGTCAGGGTGCCTGGCAATACGGTAGAGCGTCTTCCAAGAGAGGAAAGGATGGACCTGACCATGCCCTGTGGTTTTTGCGCTTTACCCATGTTCATTTTAGCACGATCCGCAAATCCTGTATTTACAGGACCTGGAGCTGCTGTGAGCACATCTACTCCATGAGGTTTTAATTCAATTGCAAGCCCCTCTCCCAATGACTGTACATAAGCTTTCGTAGCCGCATAGTTTGCAGCATAAGGAGTCCCCTGAAAGCCAAGCAAAGAGCTGATCAATATGATGCCACCTCTGCCTTTTTCTTTGAATTTTCCAGCATAGTGGTAAGTGAGGGTTGCCAAACTGATGCAGTTAAGAAATACCATATTCATTTCGTCAGCGATACGGTTTTCTATAAAATTGCCTGAGGTAGCAAAGCCTGCATTTGCCACAAGAAGCCCTACGTTAAGACCTTTACAAAAATCCATCACCAATTCATTTCCTTCTGGTACTGCAAGGTCGGCAACAATGACCCTGGACTCTACGCCGTGAGTGGCATTGATCAGTGTGGCTACTGCTTCCAACTGATCTTTGCTTCTTGATACCAGGACAATATTGATCCCAGCCGATGCGAGTGCCAGGGTAAGTTCTTTACCGATCCCTGAAGATGCTCCCGTGACAATCGCCCAGGATCCATATTTGGTTTTAAGTCGTTCTTTCAGTTTTTGATCCAGATTCATATTATAATGATCGTTATATTTTTACTTAAATTTTTTTAGTTTTTAAAAACAACTGCTTTAAGGTATTTCTTTAGTTGACTTTCCACTCCTTTCATCTGCGCAACCTGGTTATGCGCTTTGGCCAGCATGATGGCTCCCTCTATGGAAGCAAAGATGAAATGGCTAATTTCTTTTGGGTCCGCGTTGTGAAATACACCTTCCTTTATGCCGCGTTCCAATACTTTCTCGACCAGGCTGGTCATTTTCTGAATAGCAAAAACTACTTTTTGTTTCATCCAGGGGAGTGCATCATCTGCTTCAATACTCATGTTTAAAATAGGACACCCACCAGTAAATAACTTTCTGACCACCTTTCCCGGGTGCTCTACAAAAGCAATTAATTGCTCTCCTGGATTATCGTGAGATAGAATAGATGATTCATAGGTAGCATGTAGTTTTTTAATATTCGAATCGAAAGCATGCATGGCCAGGTCCTGCTTGCCATCGAAGTTGGCATAGATTACTCCACTGGTAAGTTGAGTAGCATCTCTCAAATCCTGAACAGATGTACCGTGATAGCCCTTCAAATTGAATACCTCTGCTGCTTTTTCTATGACCATCTGTCTTGTTCGTTCCCCCTTACTATATCTTACTGTTCGCATAATCAAGTAGATTAACGCTTAAATATAATGATTGTTATTATTTATTCAGTGAAGCAGGAAAAATAAAAGGTTAACCCTTAAAATACTACTGTGAAATGTGATAAGGCTCCTGGATGTTTACTTCATTCCATCTAATCACAACAAGGGAACCTGTTTGGCCTGAAAATGACTATTTAATGGTTATGCTGGTCGTCCATAGTATTATCAGCCATTTATATGTACTTTCAACATCTGAATCCGCCAATACACGTAAGCTGTAAAAAGAGGTGTTTGCTGATAAAACCAGTTTTCCTTATTGATTGAGCTTTAACTCATGGGCAAATTCATGCTGATAAATTTGCTGGCGCTGTTACCTGTGACGGGTGGCTTTTCTTCGGCAAACAATGATCAACCGACAACCCGGGAAAGTTTACCGGCGGGTCAGTTATATGATTCAGCGGAGCTGTATTACCGCGAGGGGGATTTTAGCAGCAGTATCCTGTTTGCAGAGCGGACGGTGGAAATAGCGAATACGACCCGCGCATATACCCAGCAGGCACAAAGCTATCTGCTGATCGCGCGGATCAGGTACATACAGGGTGATGATTCGTTGGCACTGGCCTTAAGGAGACAGGCCTTATCCATTGCAGAAAAGAATAATATTGTACCCATACAGGCAAAAGCACTGTCAGATATTGGTGCTTCCTACTCATTCATGAACCAGTTTGATTCAGCTATCAGCTATCTGGATCGTAGTATTAACCTTTTTCCCGACAGTCTTAATCTCATCAAAAACTACGGACGGTTAGGCATTACCTACCGGCGTAAAGATGACTATGAGCAGGCCATCTACTATTACCTGAGGTCCCTGGATATCTCGCTGAAAATTAATGATACGCTTACGGCTGCGAAAAGCTATAACAACATTGGTAACCTTCACCGACGTGCAAAAGCTTCTTCCGAAAAAACAATGCCCTATTACAGGAAGGCCATAGAACTCTTGAGGCAGTCCGAACATTCATATCAATTATCCAACACCTACATGTTCTTAGGGGATTACCTGAGTGAATTAGGCCGATATGAAGAGGCAAAGAAGCGGTTATCCGAAGCGTTGGCTATTGCAGACGAGTTTAACTTTCCATCCATAAAAGTAGATGTGTTTGCTTCATTGGGTGATATTCATCGTAAAACGTATCAACTGGATAGTGCGGTTTTTTTCTTTAACAGATCCCTGGAATTAAACCGTTCATCAGGCTCTGTTTCAGATATGATACCGACGTTGTTAAGCCTGGGTGATGTATACATAAAGAAACGGGATTATATAAAAGCGAGGCAACTGATCACCGAATCATTGTCCATGGCCCATGAAATAAACTATATACATCCGTTGGAGAATGCCTATAGATTACTCTTTCAGGTAGACTCCTCCCAACATAACTACAAAAGCGCTCTTGAAAATTATCAAAAGGAAATGTCGCTCAGGAATGACCGACTCACGCTTGAGAAATCCAGGGCATTGGATGAAATACGTGAAAAGTACGAAACCGAACAAAAGAAAAAGATCATTGCGGATCAGCAGTTGGTCATTGAGAAAGAAAGGGCTAAAACAAACACCATTATATTGATCACCAATATTGTTGTTACTGCAGGTTTTGCTCTTTATCTCTACTATCGTTATCGTCAAAAATCTCTCTTTGAAAAAGAGATGCAACACCAGCACGAGTTAAGAATGAAGGCCATTGTAACCACCCAGGAGGATACACAGCAAAGAATAGCCAAGGACATCCATGACAGCGTTGGGCAGACACTGGCAGCAGCCAAGCTTGCCGTGGAAACCAGTCTGAAAGGGAATCAGGACAATACGGAACTCAGGAGGACTTCTTCACTGATTGACACAGCCTGTCAGAAAGTTCGTAAAATATCCCATAGCCTGTTGCCTTATTCACTTCGTATGGAAGGGTTGTTACCTGCCATAAGCGAATTGCTGGAGGAAAGTTTTGGACAGAATGAGATTGAATATAAGTTCAATTACCATAATATACCCGGGAGATTGGATGAGCAGGTGGAAATCAACCTGTACAGGATCATCCAGGAGCTGATCAGCAATATTCTTAAACATTCAAAAGCAGACAAAGTGACTTTGCAGTTTGTAAAAAACGGAAGTGAGCTCATTCTATGGGTGGAAGATAATGGCAGGGGGTTTGATCAGGACTCAAAAAATTCCGGCATAGGCATGACCAACATTAAAAGCAGACTGGAGCTGATAGAAGGAAAGCTGAATATTGAAACGGCTGCAGGGCATGGGACAATAACCACCATTAAAATAGCGGTATGAGTACCATTGGTGTTTTTGTGGTGGACGATCATCAGATCATTCTGGAAGGCATGGCATCGCTCATTGATAGTATAGATGGCCTACGGTTGGTAGGAAAGGCCAGTACCGGCATGGAATGTATCAAACAGGTAGCTGCTATGTCCGAAAAACCCGACGTTTGCCTGGTTGATATAGACATGCCGGAAATGAACGGGGTAGAAGTGGTAAAACAGCTCAAAAAACAGTTTCCACAGATGAAGTTGATGGCTCTTACCATGCATGATGAGCGTTATTTTATCAACAGAATGATCGTAGCAGGGGCAGATGGCTATTTGATTAAAAATGTGGACAGATCCACCTTTGAAAATACTGTAAAAAGGGTGGTGTCAGGGATAGAACAGGAATCCTTTATTGTGGAAGGAGAACATAAGAATGATGCTCAAGATTCAAATCAGTATATCCCAACGAAACCACTTACAAAGCGTGAAATTCAGGTATTAAAACTAATAGCAAAAGGATACTCAAGTACTGAGATCGCCGGTGAACTTTTTATTAGCTACAGAACCGTAGATACCCACAGAACAAATCTTAAACAAAAGCTGCAGGCATCTACCATAGCCGCCCTTGTACAGTACGCCTATGAGAACGGGTATCTTTGACCTGAGTTAATCATTTCTGGCTTTGGGGATATCCTGGATGGTTTTATGTATCACACTTAGTGAACTTTTGTGTATTTGTGGCTAAGCTTTCTAGGCTACTAAAGCTCAAACCGACCTGCCAGCCAGCCATAGCCGTCAACTTAAAAAATGATCCTTTTCCTCTCCCTTATTTTCAAATCCCGAAGGGGTGAAATAATGCCGCCCCTTCGGGGTTCGTAGGATTGGTAATTGCTATTTTTCTACAATAATTTCATCCCTTTGGGATTTTAACAGTCCGGTTAAACTGACGGCTATGGTCGGTAGGCAGTCCACCGGACTCCCCACGGGGTCCAGTGGATCCGCAGGATTCCTCGCAGAGTCCGGTGGACCCACAGGATTCAGCGAATGTGAATGTGAGGGCATCACAAAGATGTTTTCCTTCCTGCTTGATCCTGGCATATTTTAGATTGAACTCACGTTTTAAAGAAGGGACCGGAATGTGATATTTCCGATCCCTGATCTTGATTAGGACTATTGGAAATGTCGTTTTACCAATCGTTCTCTCATGCCCCTCTCCAAAGAAGGTCGGACAACTCTTCCGGATGTGCCGGCTGATGGCTGCCATTTGTAAAACAGGTAAATATCATCCGTACAGCCCTCCAGTGTAAGAACGATCATGCTGTCGACACTCTCCTCCGGTCCGCAATTTCTCAATTCCCCATCATCAAAAATGTTTCCCTGCCGCCCACAAAAAGAATCGCCCGGTCCTCCTTTGGGGAAGCATTCTTCGAAGACTATATCACAAAATGTGCCGTCATCCTCCGAGAATGAAGCCCGGTCCAGATAACCATAGCTTAATCGCCTGCTGTTTAAGTCGAGCTCAGCATGTAGTAAATAGGGGTCCTTGTTTATTCTTACACTCACGCCGGTTTCGGGCTCTTTCAGAATGATCCAATGATCCCAATCCAGATCGCTGTCAAAATAGGGGCCGTTGTAGTTGAATTCCCGATTATGTTCGAGGCTGATGGAGGAAGTACTGGTGATCAGTGTTGTGGTCATTTGCGAATTATTATCGGTATGATCAATGACCGTGTTCTCATACACCATTATTTCCTGTCTCCATTCTCCGGGTGTCAGGTCGAACGCCGCCACTCCATAGCCATTTTCAAAGACCATTGACTGTTTGAGCAGTACATCAGGTTTTGTCATGATGATGTGGGCAGAATCAATGGTGACCGAATTACCAAAATTTATCCGAACAGTAGTGAGGACAGGGTGCAAATGGAATGTAAGGTTGGCCGTTTCCCTGAGGGTAGCGGAAGTATAGGTCTTTTCGCTTGTCTTGTAGTCTTCCCGTGTGACGGTAAAACGATAAAGGTCATAACCACCTTTTACGCTTATTGTAGCAATATCGTTTTTCAGCTGGATTTCCTTCCACCAATCCACCTGGTTTGCCGTCATGGCCTCTATTTTAAGCAGAGCCCCGGCTATCTCCCAATCATTTTCAGCAGGGATGTATGCGGCAACTCCCATGGTGATAACCTCTGTTTCTTCAAATCCAAAAGTGCTGTATCCAAAGTCCTGAGGCAAAGAATTGTCTGTTGTCACTATTTCGGGTGCTATGCTGGTTGTGTGATTTGAGCTGATCTGCAGGGGTACTGAAAGTGGATTTTTTATTAGCTCAGCCAGCGCAGAACCGGACCGGGGGGATGCAAACAGTACTTCTTCATCCCTACCCAGCACAAAGAATTCTACCAGAGTGTAGTTTCCAGCGGGAAGATAGATAGGATCAGTCTTATAGCCGTCATGGGAAGGGTGAAGGGGTGATCTTTCAAGGGTATATACGTGGTCCCTATCGACAGTTTCAATACTGAAGAGTACAAAAGAAGCTGTTTGCATTTGCCCTGATCCGTTAAGGAGATCTTCGTTTTTGAGTGAAAATTTAAATCTCCCGGTAGGTAAAGTATCATTTTTATCATTATCACATGAGGGTAAAGCCACTGTGATAAAGAATATTACCGTCATCAATAGAATGTCTCTAAAAAACATATAACCTCCTTTTTAATCGCAAAAGAACTGTCATTCAACGGGCATTGCAATCGAGAAAAGTGCGTATTGCTAAGTCGATCTTCCTTCTGGTATAGCATATATGTCCCGCCAGGGCATGTCGACGCTGCATTTTGATCCGGTACGAATCAATAGTTGTCTATTGTACTGACTTTCGATGTTACTGATATTCTGCTTACATTAATTTCCATAGAAGCTGATTGCGTTCGGCTACCCGACCCCAAACCGTACCCAGATGTTATCAGCAATTCTTCATTTTTTCTCAATGAAAAGAACTCTGCCAAAGGGTCATTTCCGGTGGAAAAACGGATCAGAGCACTGGCAGGATCATCTTTGATATAATGTAAGGCGGGGTTTTTCATGGCACTTAAATATTCCTCACTGGCCTTATGGGACGCTACCGGTTCTTGCCCTAACCTCTTATCAGGACCGTTACATGACGATAGTGTCATTGTTACAGAAATAATAATTGGGGTCAACTGTAAGTTTTTAAAAAGCATTTTCTCTTTTTACAGACAAAGGACCCGTTATTCATCATCTGCTACAATCGAGAAAAGTGCGTATTACCGGCTCAATTCCTTTCACGATGTTCAGGATCTGGCCTTTTTTGTTTCGTCCCGCAAGCCTACGGGATGAAAAAACTGAAAAAACAGGAGTAACAAAATCAATTTTCAAGGACTTCCTGAACAAACAGATCGTTAAACAAAAAGGCTGCTTCTCATTGTTGTGGTGGCTTTCTTCTCATCCCAGGGTTTAGAACCTGCTTTGTCCAATGAAATCCTTCCATTCCATCTGAGACCTGTATTGGTATTCCCTCCAGCGTCTGATCTTACCACCTGAAATTTGCAGGATGACGATGCCATGTGTTAATCTCCCTTTATAGGCAAAGGTATATTCCCCTGTGCCGATCTGGGAAGCCTCATCAAATATTACGTAATGCCAGGTCATATTCATGGGACTTGTTCGCCCTTCTTCTCCACCAAAGAACTCAAAGAGTTCGTTTTTACCCCGATACAGTTGCTGATCCGGTGGCTCTATATAAATCGCGTCTTCCGTAAAACACTCCGCTGCCATCCTGGCATCATTGTTATTCCAACCCTTAGAAACTGTGTTAAGCAGTTGAATGAATTCATGTTGCGTAATTTTTGTGCCAGCTTCGCTTGGATTCTGTTTGTTTCTGTCATTTGTGCTGGTACAGTTGGTCATTGCCAGTAAAGAAAGTAGCAGACCAAAAACCGGTGTCATTGTCACTTGTTTAGGTATTTTGAATTTCTTCATACTATTCGATGTTAGCTGGTGCCTGATGTATCGATGGTTCCAGGAACAGAATTGTAGGCCCTAACAAAGATAATATATGGTTCATTATGAAACAGTGCGGTGTCAATTTGATAAAGATTTCGGATTACACTCAGGACTACTCTTCTATTTGTTTGAAGATTATTTCATTACTGTTTCAAGGGATGAATGTACATTTTCGCTCAACTCTTTTTACATTCCAGGTATACAGACTATGTTACTTATGGCTATCCGATTAAAGCTCTCCAACAAAAATATTCATCTTTGAGAAGAGTTTTGAATCAAAAAGTCATTTGCAAAAATGTAATTTTTATCAAAAAGTCATTTGTAAAAATGTTTTTTTCACTATAAAGTCATTTGAAAAAGTGTATATTTAGATGTTGAAATAACTTATGTTGTGAATCGAAACGCACTACAGTGGCTCAGTTCGTGGAAAAGCAAACCGGAAAGAAAACCATTAATCATTAGTGGTGCACGTCAGGTAGGAAAGACCTGGGTCATGCGGGAATTTGGTGCAAAGGCATTTGCCCAGCTGGCTTATATCAACTTTGAAAGCTCAAAACAGCTTCAAAACCTTTTTATTGAGGACTTCGATATTTCGAGAATTCTCGCTGCACTACAGATTGAGACAGGAGTAAAGATCAGCCAGGATACCTTGATTGTTTTTGATGAAATACAGGAGGCGAGGGGAGGGATCACTTCCCTCAAGTATTTTTATGAAAATGCTCAGGAATACCACATCATTGCAGCTGGATCCCTGTTGGGGGTAGCGCTGCATCAGAACGTTTCTTTTCCAGTGGGAAAAGTTGATTTTATGGATCTGTATCCGCTGGACTTTTACGAGTTCCTCGAAGCCCTGGGCGATGTTGAACTTGTCACATTACTGAGGGATAAGGACTGGCCTTTGATCAAGACCTTCAAAGACCGTTATATTCGGCGTCTTCGGGAATACTATTATGTTGGAGGCATGCCAGAAGCTGTTAAAGTGTTTACCCGGTCACGGGACCTGGGGGAGGTGAGACAGATTCAAAAGAACATTCTATCTGCCTATGAGCTTGATTTTTCAAAGCATGCGCCCTCTGAAATTGTTCTAGGAGTTAGAATGCTATGGAATTCTTTACCTGCTCAGTTGGCCAAAGAGAACAAGAAGTTTGTTTACGGGCTTATCAAAAAGGGAGCCCGTGCTAAGGATTATGAGCTTGCTCTCTCGTGGCTTGTGGACTGTGGTCTGGTGCACAAGGTATCGAGAGTGTCAAAACCCGGTCTTCCCTTAAAGGCTTATGAAGACAGAGGCGCATTCAAATTATTTCTGGTCGATGTAGGCTTACTTGGAGCCATGGGTGATCTTGATGGCAGGATCATTCTGGACGGAAATGCTATTTTTCAGGAATTCAAAGGTGCCATGGCAGAACAGTTTGTGCTACAGCAGCTCAAGTCAAAACTGAACACGCCTCTTAATTACTGGTCAGCGGAAAGAGCTGTCGCAGAACTCGATTTTCTGATCCAGGTTAAAAACAATGTAATCCCTGTAGAAGTTAAAGCGGAGGAAAACCTTCAGGCCAAAAGCTTGAAGTCATACGTGACCAAATATAGTCCTTACCAGGCCATAAGAGCATCCATGTCTGATTATCGCGAAGAAGAATGGTTGACCAATTTACCGCTGTATGGTATTTTGGAGGTTGATGAGATTTGAGAGAGTATATTATGTACTATATCCAAATTGTGGGTGTGATTGGTTTTTGAAACTTTGTTGTACTATGATCTGCCTTTATCAAAGAGTTGATCAATGTTCTTAAAGGCCTTGAATTCTAAAGCATTACCCTCGGGATCGAGAAAGAACATTGTAGCCTGTTCTGCTGCCGTTCCTTTAAAGCGAATATAAGGTTCAATTACAAATTGAATATTCCTTGTTTTTAGTTTCTGAGCTAAAACAGTCCATTCATCCCAGTTTAGAACAACTCCAAAATGAGGGACTGGTACATCATGTCCGTCTACAGGATTGGAAGTTTGCTTATCTGAAAAATGGGTATTTGACGTTTGGTGGATAACAAGTTGATGCCCAAACAAGTTGAAGTCTACCCATTTTTCGTCATTTCTTCCTTCAGGACAGTTTAGTATCTCTCCATAGAATTTTCGACATTTATCCAGATCCGTCACTGGAATTGCCAGGTGAAATGGATGAAGTTTAGTCATAATGTTCTTACATTTTATACATTACAAATGTATTTGGTAATTCCTCATATACAAAGTTGATTCCACTGCCTAAATAGATATTCTTATATTTATTTGTTGATTATTATTTACAAAACGATTGATTCAATGCCTGACGATCTGGACATTAAAATACTGGAGGTTTTACAAAAAAATTCGAGGTTATCTTTTGCAGAAGTTGGACGAATAATTGGCCTTTCTCCCTCCGCCGTGAGAGAAAGAGTTCAAAAGTTGGAAGAAACGGACATAATTACAGGTTATAACCTGGAAGTTAACCATGGATTGCTCGGATACGATATCGAAGCATTTATTTCTGTAAAGACGTTTCACGGCAAGCTAAACCCTTTTCTCGATGTAATAAGCACTTATCCGGAAGTGAGAAAAGCATATCGAATCACTGGAGGGCAAAATGTACATTTAAAGATCATTGTCAGAGACAGGCTTCAGTTGCAAAAGCTTATCGACCAGATAATGCAATATGGAGACACCTTAACCCACTTAATACTTTCTGAAGTAAAATTATGTAATGAAAAGCTGCCAGATTAGGTGCAAACGTAAAGCTGTTATGTCGTTAATTGATATGCAGGTGATTGGAATATCCAAGGGTGAAAAGTTCAAATCACTTTTGCCTAAATGAATCCTTCTGCGCTGTTGAGGTTTTGTACATAACTGATATTAATACCGAGGGTTTTATTGTCAGCAATTCAGGCTCAATCATCCATCACATGTTTTTTACGGATACCATGTTTTTTAAGCCTTGACTCCAGTGTGTTGGAATTAATGCCCAGCATCTCGGCGGCGCCTCCCGGACCGGATACCTTCCCCCTGCAGAGCTTAAGGGTGTTCATGATCAACTCGATCTCTGCCTCCTGAAGTGTTTTTGGAACAAACCGGTCTGCCGGAATTTTATCTGGCCGTGGAGCTTCACGGGCATTTTCAAGACCGAACCTGAAATCGAGGATATTTCCTTTGCCCAGAATTACCGCGCGTTCTATCACATGTTCCAGTTCCCGTATATTTCCTGGCCAGTCATAGGTGATCAATTCATTCATCAGGGCATCCGACAATGCTTTTATGTTTTTGCCGATGTTCCTGTTCTTTTGTTTCAGGAAATGACCGGCAAGCAAAGGAATGTCTTCTTTTCGTTCGCGGAGTGGAGGCAAATGGATCGGGAATATCTTCAACCGGTAGTAAAGATCGGAACGAAAACTCCCCTTTTGCACCTCCTTCTCCAGCAAGCGGTTTGTGGCGGCGAGTATCCTTACATCTACTTTTTGCACACGATCACTGCCAATGGGCTCTATTTCACGCTCCTGAAGTACCCTTAAAAGCTTTGCCTGAATTTCCAGAGGCAGTTCACCCACTTCGTCCAAAAATATAGTGCCCTTATGGGCCAGCCCGAATTTGCCCACACGATCCCTTAGCGCTCCGGTGAAAGCCCCCTTTACGTGACCAAACAACTCAGATTCAATGATCTCTTTTGGCAATGCAGCACAGTTTAGTCTGACAAATGTCTGATCTCTTCTTGGAGAGTTTTGGTGAATGGCCCTGGCTATTAGCTCCTTGCCTGTACCTGTTTCACCTGTGATGAGCACGGTCGTATTCGTGGAAGCTACACGCTGCACCTTGTTGTACACTTCTTTTATGGCCGGGCCGGCACCTACAATTTCCCCAAAGTTATATCGGATCTCCACCTCCTCCTCCAGATACTCTTTCTCCTGCTGTAGCTGATGGTTGAGTTTTTGTACCTCATCATACACCAGCAGGTTTTCCATGGCCGTGACGATCTGCGACGCCAGTCGCCTGATCACATTGAAATCATTTTGATCAAATGCGTATGCCAGACGACTCCCCAGGATCAATACTGCAGGTTTGCCATTGGGCAGGGAAATAGGGATGAACATACATGAGTTGAGCCCGTAAAAGTCTCTGGCCTGTCTGGAAATGGTATTTTGCTGACAGAAACGATCGTATTTTTCACCTGTGTAATAGTCAGGGGTTTGATAGATCCTGCCAAAACGTTCCATGGATTCCTTAAGCTCTTTTTCGCCCATATTCATACCTTTCAGGAAATCGGGTTTTTCCATATGTTGTGTAAATTCCCCTGCAGCATTCTTTTGGCAATTAAAGCTTTTCTGGTCCCTGGGAAAAAGCAGGTTGAGGAAGTCTATAGGAACAAAGGTGTTGATCTCTCTGGCCACTCCCCTGAAAATGGTGTGCCAGTCTTCACCCGATTTGAATACATTGGTTACAGCGATCTGCAAGGTCTTTTCCTGTTCTCTTTTTTGTAGTTCTTCATTGGCCAGAATATTACTGATCGCTACCGCCAGCTGGTTGGCGATACCCTGGAGCAACTCAAACTGATGAGTAGAAAAATGATTTTCCTGTCGGGCATAGAGATTCAGCATCCCCATTTTCTTTCCCCTGTATTCAATCCATATGTTGATGCCCTCCCTGACACCCAATTCGTACATGATTTGCAGATAATCGGTATCCGGAAATTCCTGAAGGCCCTTTTCAATATTCCATATCAGCGGCTCATCATCCGGTAAAACACTCCGTGGGTGACCTTTATCAATGAAATAGAGACTATTGTACACCTTTTTAGTTCCGGGATGCTGCGTGTGGGCCTCCATTACCTCCTTAAGGTATATCCATGCCCGCTTACCATCATCGCTTATCAGGGAAATGACAGCATCCGAACAATTAAATATGGGTTTGATCTTTTCTACAATGACATGCCACAGATCATCCTTACCACGGACTTTGGCTATAGCCGTACTCACATCAAGCAATACTCTTTTTTCATATTCCTGTTTTGAAATGTTTTCAAGCGCCGCTTTATGCATTGCAATCTCTACGGCTGCATAGATGTCCTTTTCAGTGAAGGGTTTTACCAGATACCCTGTGGGATTACTTTTTTTGGCCCTTTCTACGGTTTTTTCATCGGCATAGGAAGTAACAAATACAAAAGGTACTCCCGCTTCTTTTAATTCAAGTGAAAAGTCCAACCCGTCATTTTCTTTTTCAAGGTGAATATCCAGCAGTACCAGGTCAGGTTTTTTCTGATGGATGAATTCCCGGGCTTCATAAATGTTTTTGGCAATGCCCATTACCTGATACCCGTTTTTGGTTAAAATGATGCCGAGGTTATCAGCTATGATAAAAGCGTCCTCAACAATGAGTACCTCTGCTTTTTTAATTAAGGCTTTGCTGGCCGGTGTAAATGTTTCCATGGTGTGACAGGTTTGAGAAGTTTTATCAGGCTGCTTTCAGTTTCATTGTTTGTACAGGAAAAACAAATCGTAAAGTTGTCCCCTCGGCCGGAACAATGGTCAGCGTACCGCCAAGGTGCTTTGTAAGGCCTTCGATCAACCTGAATCCCATGGAGAGATGACGCCGTTCACTGAAGTTTTTTGGGAGACCAATGCCATTGTCGGCTATTTCCAAAACGAATTCATCTTCACTCACCTTTTGTAAAGTAATGTTAACTGCCCCCGGACCGCGCCCGTTAAAGCCGTGTTTGAGCGCATTTGTTAACGCCTCATTAATGATCAACCCCAGTGAAACAGCCTGGTCAGCATCCACCACGAATGAAGCCACAGATTGCTCAATATTCACACGCTCCAGCGGCATTAACGACTGTTGGATATATTCTACCAGTTGATAGACATAGTTTTGAATGTCGAGGCTGATGTCATTTGTTTGGTAAAGGTATTGATGGATCAGAGAGATCGTTTGTACCCGGCTCTTACTCTCCTGTAAGGCAGCTATGGCAGATCGGTCCTGGAGTTCGATGGATTGTGTGTCAAGGATACTCTGGATGATCTGAAGGTTGTTTTTCACCCGGTGGTGGATCTCCCTGATCAGCCTTTCCTTGTCGGCCAACGCCTGTGTAATGACCTCATTCTTTTGCTGTATGCTGTCTTTTTCGCGCTGACGGATGCGAAACAGGTAATAAAGCAGGAGAACGAAAATGAGTAAGATGACAGCAGCACCAGTGAAAACCCAGATCAGATTTTGCTGCTTTGCCACCTGCAGGGACTGGATCTGGTTTTGTTTTTCCAGTAATTCTATATCTCTCTGCTGCTTCTCCGTTTCATATTTCACCTCCAGTGAGGCTATTTCTTTGATCTTATCTTCATTGATCGTGCTGTCTTTATAGGGTAAAGCGGCTTGAATATACTCCAACGCAGATTTATAATTATTCATGGCTGCATATATGTTTGACAAAGCCTCATTGGATTCTGCCAATAATGTAAATACCGAGATTTCCTTAGCTATTTGTAATGCTTGTTTAGCCTGGTTGAGTGCTTCATCATATTTTTTAAATTCAAGGTTGATCCTGGCCAGTAAAAGCAGGGTGGATCCGGTTATCAGCTTATCACCAAATTTCCCAACATGGATGAGGTTTTCGCTGGCATACCGCCTGGCTGCATCATATTCCTTTAATCTGAAATGCGTTCTGCCCAGTCCTAAAAGGCATCTGGAGATGATATTATTGTTTTGAAGCTTTTTGGCCATATTCAGAGCTGTTTGAAGGTACTCTATTGATTCCTGGAGCTTGCCCTGGTTTTTAAATGTCGTTCCCATGCTATATTCTATTATTGCCAACTGATTTTCAGCACTTAATTCTTTGGCAATATCACGGGCTATTTTGTAATACTCTAAACTGTTTTCATAGTCTTTTAAAACGCCATATAAATTCCCAATATTTACAGCACTCGCTAATATACCACCCTTACTTCCCAATGCTTCTTCGTTGGCATAACAATTCAATGTGGCCTCCAAAGCATTCACATAATCTCCTTTGGTTGTATATGCTACGCTTAAAACACTGTAGGCAGCCCCCAATGATGATGAATCTTTCCTGGCCTTTGCCATCTCCACACCCCTTATACCATATGCAATTGTGCTGTCATAATTACCTAAATAGTTGTGCGCCATGGCTGCAATTTGATTGGCAAGGAGCTCGGCTTTGGAATAACCGGTGACCCTGGCAAAGTTTATTAAGCTGTCAGCCAGCGCTAATGTGCTATCTGGTTTGGGATAGGCCAGGCGAAATCCTATTTTATAAAGAGCGAGAGCTCTGACGCTGTCATCCCCGGATGAGAAAAACACCTGTTTCAAGCTATCCATTTCGTTTTGCTTTTGGGCATTCGCGACTGAGCAAAAAGCCCATAAAATGACCAAAATCAGCTGCTTTGTTTTCATGATGCATAGTTTAAACTATTGTCATTTTGTCTTTTGATTAAAAATCCAATCGCGTTCGTTGGGGTATTTTGAAACAGGAATACTTATGATATTCCTGTGATTTTTTGATGCTACCGTACTGGAATGAATGTAACCGGGATTTGCCTGCTCCTAAATGATCACCCTTTGAGTTGCTTACGCCCCTCACATGATGGTATCCATCAGTGATGATAAGGGACGAATACAACGCTACGTGACAGGACCGGGGGCTTGAAGTTTTCATATCAGGTCTATTAATTAGTGGGCCGCCTTGGTTGTTTTTATACCTATTAATTTACTAAATATGAAAATTGGAAAAGGGTGATTTTTGATATATCACAAAAACAAAAAATCATTTTTTGATCACAAAATGACTATGGTGCTGATATTCAATTGCTTACTCCAAACTTTATTTTTTGGCACTTCTCTTGAAATTTTCTGCATGGATCAACATACGAAATCATGCAATCACCCGAGCATTCATTGCGGAAATCTATCTTTGACCTGGACGGGTCGGGAATACCGCCATTCATCAAGCTTGAAAGAGCCTATTTGAAACCTGGACTGAGCCTTCTGCACTGGTCTCACAAGATCACTTTCTTTATGTATTTTGATGATCAGACAACGGGCCGTTTCCTCGGAAGGAAACCTGCTGAGAGGATCAGGAAATGGGCGTACCAGTATCTGTGCTTCGAATTCTCCAGTGATACAAGTATCTGTAATGAATCACCAATGCCCGTGTTAGGGGTCAGGGGAGGCGAAGTTTTTGAGTACCCGTTTGATGGTAATGGACGCTTGTCTGACGGAAGGCCCATGGCTCTGGATGCATTAAGTTGCCAGTTATTAAGTCGTTTGTTCAGGGAACTGTGTTGTACATCTGAGGCTGGCCACCCTGGTTATATCTCGGGCATAGTCCATTTACTGGTGGCTCATCTTTTCCATTATCGGCTACGGGATCGGTTCCGCGAAGGTGGCCTCACTCCCTGGAAAGTAGCCAGGGTTACTGCTTTCATGCAGGAGCACCTTTCCGAGCTTTTTACGCTGACTGAGCTGGCAGATCATTTAAAGATAAGCCCCGGGTATCTCTGTACCCGGTTCAGGCAAAGTACGGGTTTCACCCCCTTTGCATATTTAAATAAACTCAGGATGGAAAAAGCCATGGAGCTTTTACAAAACACAGACATGCTGGTGATCCAGGTGGCGCTTGAAGTTGGCATTGACAACCATGCCCAGTTTTGCCGGGCTTTTAAAAAGTTTTATGGACTATCCCCCAGCCGGGTCAGGAAACAGGAGTGGGATTGACTTAGATCATCAAAAACTCAACACTATGCTAACTGCCAAAAAATCTAAAAATAGTCTGACCCGGCTCACATTGCTACTTTCTGCCGGTTTCACTGTCATGTCAGGCGCCATAGTGGCAGCCTCTTTACCGCAGGTCAGGGAAGTCTTTGCCGAAGTAAATCATGTGGAACTGTTGAGTCGCCTGTTGCTTACCCTTCATGCCATATTCATCGCTGTATTTTCGCCTTTAGCGGGATTGATAGCCGATAAAGTGGGCAGGAAAAAATTGTTGATCGGGTCGCTGATACTTTATGGTCTGGCAGGATCATCCGTTGTTGGGTTAGATGACCTTTGGGCTATTTTGGGTAGCCGTATAGGTTTGGGGCTGGCTGTAGCGGGCCTGATGACAGCCAGTACCACCCTGGTGGCCGATTACTATCAAGGTGAGGAAAGGGACAGGTTTTTAGGGTGGCAGGCCGCGGTTATGTCTTTTGGCGGAGTGGTATTTATTGGCCTGGGCGGCTGGCTGGCTGATATCCATTGGCGAGGCCCTTTTTTGGTATATGCACTTACATTGCTGCTCATCCCCCTTGCACAACATTCTATTACAGATCTGCAAAAACCACAATCGAAAAAAACGGTCAATAAGAGGTTAAATAGGAAATTAAGATTAAATCTGGCAGGTCTGTATGACCCTGTCCTGTTCGGTATGTCTGCTTTTTACCTTGCTCCGGTGCAGGTCCCCTTTTTGCTGGTGGAACTCGACGGGGCCACGGACAGCACTTCTATAGGTCTTTCGCTGGCTGCGATGACACTTACAGGAGCCATAACCTCTCTTCTTTTTGAACGAATTAAATCAAAGCTTAATGTTTCCTTTTTGTATGCACTGGCATTTTCTGCGCTGGGGATCGGATACATTATTATAGGTTTTGCTGAGATATATGCCGTAGTTACCGTAGGGCTGCTGATCAGTGGTATAGGTGTTGGACTGATCATGCCCATTACCAACTCCCTGGTAATGTCCCTTATCCGTGGGGCATTTCGGGGTAGGGCTATGGGCTGGATCAGCACTTTCGTTTATGGAGGACAATTTCTGTCACCCATACTTTCACAACCAGTCATCCGTACTTTTTCCATTTCATGGTCCTTCTCATTGACAGGTTGGACTGTACTAATGTTGGGGTTGGGGTTTTTGATTTACGCTGTTTTGCCGACGGCAAGCCTCTTGAATGATAAAGAGCCTCTGTAAACAAAATCATAATATTCATCAACCCTCGAAATGATTGCAAAGCAAAATTAGAGATCAGGCGTGATATTGAAATTGATATGTGGTTTTTCCCATCTGAGTAGACAAAAAATTGGAAGATATATTATTTATCGGGCTTTTGGTAATGTCAGGTTATCTGCTTGGTGAGCTGGCACAAAAAACGGGCCTGCCGAAAGTTTCGGGGTACATCATGGCGGGGTTGCTTTTGAATCCGGGTATACTTGGCATTGGCCTCAGAAACGTTGAACCAGGCTCCGGTATAGTCATTGATACCTGTCTTGCGTTTATCACTTTCGAAGTGGGAGGTACGCTTCTTTTTCCAAAACTAAAAAAGTCCGGGGCAGTCATAATAGGTATAACCTGCGCGGAGACCTTAGGTGCATCTTTGATGGTCTTTACAGGTTTTATGATCCTTTTTTCTTCGCTATTACCCGGGCTTATGGTGCCATTGAGCGTTTTACTGGCAGCCTTGGCTGCACCTACAGATCCTTCGGCTACATTGGCCGTGACCCACGAGTACAAGGCGAAAGGAGAGGTGTCGGATACCATCATGGAGGTGGCGGCTTTTGATGATGCACTGGGGATCATAATTTATAGCCTTGCAATAGGTATAGCCTCGGCACATATGGAAAGTACCACTTCCCATTCATTGACTGGCGCTGCATTACCTATCGGAGTAGGCGTTGGAATAGGGATTGGCTATGGAATTGTTTTTAATATGATGACCTCTTTTTTTAAGTCTTCCGGGGAGCAAACCGTTATCGTGCAGGTATTGGGTTTTCTCACACTCTGTTATGGTACCAGTGCATGGCTTCATGGAGATGCGCTTTTATCTACCATGATCATGGGCATGATGGTGGTTAACTTCAACCCTAAGCAGGAAGAGATCTTTGGAGTTCTGGAACGCTACACAGAGAACCTCGTCTTTATTTTTTTCTTTGCGCTGAGCGCCTGCCAACTTGATCTGTCGATGTTGAAGGACTCTGCCATTTTCATAGTTTTGTTCGTGCTCCTCAGGGCCATAGGCAAATATACAGGGGTATATTGGAGTGCTTCGGCGATGGGCAGGTCCTCCAATGTAAAAAAGTATACAGCAGGAGGATTGATCCCACAGGGAGGTATTGTTATTGGCCTGGCGCTTACCTTGGGAAATAACGAAATATTGGCCCCCCTTGCAGACCTGGTGATCAGTACCGTCATGGGGGCTACGCTTATTCACGAAGTGCTGGGGCCACTCATAGCCAAAGCCACCTTAAAAAAGGCAGGGGAGACAGGGGGGTAGGTTATCCGTTTCTCAGGGCTATGCTCATCTTTGTAGAATTTAAAAGTGAGGACGATCCTCTTCTTTCCTCTGACTCTGTCATAATCCTGGTCAACTGGCATAATCATAGCAAAGCTTTGACCTTCCAAAATAATGACATTTAACTAAAGATTTTGATCAGTCTTTTAAAAAAGACTAAGTGCTAAATGATCAGTATAATGACCAGGTAGTGATGATAAACATCAAGCGGGTATGCCCGCTTTACGAGCGACCCGGATCATGATTAAAGTATTACCCAATACTCTTAGCCATAAAGGAGTTAAGTAAATCCAGTAGATAAAAAACCAGATAAAAAGAATGATTATGAAAAACCAATATCAGAAACTTGATCCAAAAAATGCAGCTATGCTGCTGATTGATCACCAGGTAGGTACTATGGCTTTTGGCATTTCCGACATGGATGCTACCAATCTCAAGAACAACACACTTTGGCTGGCCGAGGCAGCAAAAGTGTTTGATATGCCCGTCATTTTGACCACCAGTAACCCGAACGGTGCAAACGGCCCGCTTTTCAAAGAGCTCACCGACCTTTTACCTGATGCCCCGATCATCGACCGTGTGATCATTGATGCATGGCAGGATGAGAATTTTGTAGGTGCGGTAAAGGCAACGGGCCGTGAGCAACTGGTCATGGCCGGGGTAACCGCTGATGTATGTCTTGCCTTTCCCGCGATAGGCGCGGCAGGTGAGGGATACGATGTATATGCTGTTATGGACGCTTCAGGTACCATTAACCAGCATGCGATGTTAGCCTCAATGTTCCGCATGGACCGGGCAGGGGTGAAGATCGCCAATACCAACATGGTAGTAGCCGAGCTTCAGATGGATTGGACCCTGCCTACAGCTATGGATACCGCTGGACTTTATCAGAAAAGGCTGCCTAACTTCGGCTATATCTATCAGCATATGGAGTTTATTCAGTCCAAAACCACTGCTACATAAGAGATACATAAGCATAAGGTTGACAAACGTATCAACCGGTAAATTAAGGGACTTGTCCCAACCATTAAATTCAACCACTTACAAACCATCTTATGGAAAAAACAGAAATAGGTATCGCGGCAGTGAATCGTGAAAGTGTCGCATATTTGCTCAATATATTGCTGGCCGATGAGCATGTACTATATATAAAAACACGCAACTATCATTGGAATGTGCGAGGCATGCACTTTCAAAGCCTGCATAAATTCTTTGAAGGTCAATACGAAGAGCTGGCGGACCTGATCGATGATATTGCCGAACGGATAAGGTCGTTGGGACACTACGCAGTCGCAGCCATGAAAGATTATGTAAACATCACAAGATTGCTTGAGACCAACCATACCGATGGTGATGCCCAAAAGATGCTGCAAAACCTGCTTGTTGACCATGAAACAATTATCAGAATACTGCGGGATGACATGATACAGGAGACCGGCAAATACAAGGATGCCGGCACTGGTGATTTCATTACCGGAGTAATGGAAAAACATGAGAAAATGGCGTGGATGATCAGGGCCTATATGGAATAAAGTGAAAACGGTGCTGGTGTCTGCGTAGTACTCTGGATGATATAAAGCCGGGGTTTCCAAGAGTCAGCTCAAAACGGAGTTTCAGGGTTTTTATACACAACTTTTTGAGAAAGAAAATGGGCTGGCCAATGGAATGCCGGATTACATTGATATAAGATCCTGGCTGGAGTCAAAGCTGGGGCTTATCTCCACATGAGGCCTTTCGTAGTCTGAAAGATCCGATTCCGGTGAAGATATTTTAATTGATATTTTAGCCCGGCACCCTGATCAGCCTTACCGGGTATGTTTTGCCTGAGTACCATTGTGGTACATACAGGTTTTCGTCATCGTCTACACATACATCATGTGGATTAAGAAAAGTCCGCTGGTCGTAAACCAGCGGTTTCAACAGGCCGTTTTCGTATTCAGGAGCTTCTGCACCAGGCGCTGAAACTACCCTGTTGCTTTTATCCAGTATGATGACCATACCATCGTAGCTAAACCAGGATTGGGTAACAATAACAGCAAAATAGAGGTAATCTCCTTTAATGACCGGCCGGCAGATAGACGCCCCCGGCAGCCGGATCGTTTCAAGATATTTGCCATTTAGTGTGAACCGCTTGAATTCATTTTTGGTGCGTGAGGTGATCAGTAACACGGGATTGTTCTTATCTCGCTGATCCACCACAATGCCATGGCAGCAATCGAACTGACTGTCACCGTCGCCCTTACCCCCAAAATGCCTGATGTATTCGCCCTTATGGTTATACTGAATGATCCAGTTCTCTCCATATCCATCGGCCACATAGAAGTCACCATTGGGTGCAACTGCTACCTCGGTAGGTTTAAACCTCTCTGCTGAAGCATATACATGGGCTTCTGTAGGGTAGTTTAATTTCATGACTGTTTTACCGTTCAGGGTAGTCTTGTACACCTTGTTGAGCTCCGAATCCGTCATGAAAAGCACCTCTTCGCCACCCTCATCAGCTATGGTAAGGCCATGAGCGCCGGGCAGGTCCAGTGTCCATGTATTCAGTACTTTGCCGGATCTGTCATAAATGAGTACATTATTTATGGTTTCGTTGGTCAGTAAGATCAGTCTCCCTTTGCTGTCCTGAACCATTTCATGGCAGTCTTTCACAGGTATCTTCCGGGGGTTTTGAATTCCCCACTCCTTATCTACTCTGTATTTAAACTCGCCATGGCCTACTACATAATCTTCTTTACCCGTTTTTTTCTTTTCAGTGTTTCTGTAATTAAAGGAAGGTAGTGTCACACCAGCTCCCAGCAATACGGACAGCTCTCCTAGAAACTTTCTTCTGTGATTATTTTTTGAGTTGATCATATTCAATGTTGGGTTTTGGGAACGGTAGCGAATCCAAAGCCCTGATCTACCATTATATCAGGGCGTAGATCCTGTAATTTCTTTACTTCGTCCTTATGGATTGACGTTTTCCAAATAAAAATGCTTTTTAGTGATCCCATTTCCACCAGCATTTCCAATGACCGGTCTGAGATGTTGGTTGAGTAAAGATTGAGAGACTCCAGATGCTTCAGGGGTTTGATAAATTCCATGCCTGCGTCGGTTACAGGGTTCCTGCCAAGTCTGAGCCTTGTGAGGTTTTTCAGTGAAGCAATAAAATGCAACTGATCATCTACCACCCCTGTCCTGGTCAGGTTGAGGTATACGATGTTGTCCCGTACAGCCAAAAGTGATCGCGTTTGCATTTCAATGATTGGTGAGTGTGGAAAGGTGACATCCAGAAGATTTGATCCGGAGGAGATGAAATTTACCTTTAAGCCACTGCTCCTCATACTGTCGAGTAATTCCGGAGGTATGGAATCCGCCACCAGGGTTTCCAGATAGGGCTTCTCCCGGATATCCAGACCATGGCTTCTTTGCAACGCCTGAAAAATGTCATCGTTCTTTTCCCTGTCCCCGATCCTGTCTTCGAATCCGGCTCCTGTAGCGATCCACCACTTGAATATTTGTAATTCATCGTAACTCAGAGGAGCACCCTTTGGAGGCATGAACCGGGCATTGTCAGGGGGTAGGGTCACCCGCAGGAAAAGCTCACTTTGCATAGGCTTTCCGTGGCTTATGATTGCACCGTTTTCCCCACCTGATGCGATCCCTTCATTGGAAGTCAGTATCAGACCTCCTTTTTGCTTTTCCGTGTTGTGGCATGACACGCATTTTTTGTTTAGCACAGGCTGGATCAGTGCTTCAAATACAGGGATGGAGTCAGGACTGTCGTAGAACAGGCTGTCCGCTGATGCCGGGTCTGAATATCTTGCTATTCTTTGAACAATGGGTGGCGCATGTTCAAGCAGGTAGTCGCTACCGTGTGTAAGGTTTCCCCCTAAATGACCTGCCAGTACGAGAAACACGGATAACAGAAATGTGGAAGCCCGGTATGCCCTGAATAAAGATCTCTTTTTTTGGGACCACCAGCAGGCGAATGATAGCACCACCACGCCAGTTCCCATCCACTGATGCCAAAAAAGAGTATCACCGGAGTAGCTGCCATCGGATGCAAGCAGGAAACCGATAACCACGGCAAGTAAGGCGCTGATAGCGCCCGCAAGCCAGACAAAACCCAGCGCTCCTGAAAGATGCTTCTGTCGTAGTTTATAATTCACCAGCTCTATCAGTATGGCCAGCATCAAAAAACCAAGAGGAAGATGGACCACCAACGGGTGAAATCTGCCTATGAATAACATCCAATCAAATCCCGGATCCATTTGAACGTTACCTTTTCATATAAAATCCGTCGTGATTCATAAGTGTGTTGGTCACGACCATTAGTGCAGCTGTAGTGATGGCGTCATTGCTCTGATCTATAGGATATTCTCCGACTGACAGCATCTTTTTCGCAGCCCTGGGATCCTTTGTGAAAGTTTCAAATGCCTTCTGGTACATATTTTCAAGTACTTCTACCTCTTCCTCCGAAGGCCGGATGCCGGTAGTACTTCGAAAGGCCCGGTAGAGCTGCTTTTCCAATGATTGTAGATTGGTTTGCAGGTTTTGGGCCAGCACCCGTGCGGCTTCCACAAACTGAGGGTCATTCATCAGGACCAATGCCTGAAGCGGTGTATTGGTTTGCTCCCTTTGAACGGTACAAATGTCTCTTCCCGGGGCGTCAAAGGCAGTCATAGCAGGAGGTGGTGAGGTCCGTCTGATGAAAGTATACAGGCTTCGCCGGTACAGGTCATCACCTCGATCAGGCTGGTAGGTCATAAGCTTTTTGGAAAAATTCCCTTTTTCTATCCACAGCCCCTCCGGCTGATAGGGTTTCACACTGGGACCACCAACTCTTTTTTTAAGTAGCCCACTGGCGAAAAGTGCATTATCGCGGATCATTTCAGCCGGAAGCCGGTAGGCTGGGAACCTTGAATACAGGCGGTTGGACGGATCTTCTGCCATGAGATGTGCAGAGGGTA
This sequence comes from Flammeovirgaceae bacterium BBD 1991-12, assembly GCA_001657315.1. Taxonomy (GTDB): domain Bacteria; phylum Bacteroidota; class Bacteroidia; order Cytophagales; family Cyclobacteriaceae; genus Fulvivirga. Next base: position 36,132 of record LYSV01000023.1, read on the forward strand.
TGCTGCTTTGGCGGTAAGTGGCGGACATCACTATTTGCCTGATCAGGCGCTTTATGTCCCACCCGTTTTCCTGGAAGTCCACAGCCAGCCAATCCAACAGCATAGGGTGGCTGGGCAGCTCGCCCTGATTGCCGAAGTCATGTGGTGTAGCTACCAGCCCTTTTCCAAAAAGCAACTGCCAGTACCGGTTTACTGTAACCCGCGCCGTAAGCGGATGGGCGCTGTCCGTCAGCCATTGTGCAAGTCCCAATCTGTTTTTGGGCAGGTTCTCCGGAAAGGGCAAGACATGTTTCGGAGTGCCTGCCTCCACAGGTTCCTGTGGCGACTCATAGGACCCCCTGTCCAAAACAAAGGTGATACGTGGCTCAGGCATCTCTTCCATGACCATAACCTCATCCACAGTGTCGAGTAAAGATACTTTCCTTGACAGCACTTTTCTGTACTGTTCCAATAACTGCCCGTAATCTCCACTGAGCCGGGCAAGAAAATGATCCAGTAATTCATTTTTTTCAAACTGCTCAGGGGCCGGCCTGTTTTGTTGGCACGCCGACGCATACAGTGCTGACACTTCAAGCGCCGTAAGCTCTTCCCTGAAAATACGGATGTCATCCAGCACTCCGCGATAAGCGCCATTATCTCCCGTAAAAGCCCTGTAGCTTTTTGCTATCCTGATGGGACGACTTCCGGCAACATCAGCAGGAGCGTCTGTCGTGCGGATCGTCTTATAGAGCTGGTCAAAGGGTATGGTGGTCGTAGTGGATTCACCATTTACAAATAGCGTAACACCTTCAGCCTTTCCAGTGCCATTGTATGAAAAAACTATATGTGTCCATTGGTCCAGCGGGATTTTTGCCTTTGATTTTACTTCCAGATAGTTATGCGGTGGCGAATGTATCAGCCGCACTGTGGGATGGTTGTCTACATCAAGGAAAAGCTCCCAGCCTCTCCAGAATTGGTTTTTATCACCTACCGTTCCGATGATGGTCTGGGTTTTACCTGTCAGGGTATCCTGTTTTATCCAAACACTGACGGCATAAGGTTCTGCTACATCAAACAGGCCTACTTCCCTGACCTCAATGAACTCATGTTCGTCTGTTATATGAATTGCTTTTCCGACCTTACCCTCCACAAACTCCGGTTGACCAATTATTTTGGTTTTTCTGTTATTGTCAAGGTAGCGGTAACTTTTTCCCTTCTTGTTTTTGGTTATACCTGACTTTTCAAGCGGGAAATGTACAACTGGCTGATCAGGATTGAAATTGCTGACTGATCCGAGCGCTTCAACAAAGTCTACTGTTTTACTGATGTGTTCTTTCGTAAGCCGGAGGTTGTTCCGGATGGCCAGAAGAGCTTTGTCCAGTTCAGCAAGGTGCTGCTCTTCCTTTTCTGAGGGAAGCAGTAGCATTGGACCATAGTTGCCATCATCACCGGTCATTCCCAGTTCTTTCACATTGTTAAAAAAAGAGGCCAGCTGGAAATACTCCTGCTGTGAAACGGGGTCGAATTTGTGGTCATGGCAACGGGCGCACTCCAGCGTTAGCCCCATGAAGGCCTTGGCGGTGGTATTTGTTCTGTCAAACACATATTCAAGCCTGAACTCTTCATCTACAATACCTCCTTCTGCGGTCATAGCGTGGTTACGGTGAAAGGCCGATGCGAGCTTTTGATCCCGGGAGGCGTTGGGAAGCATGTCGCCGGCGAGTTGTTCCAGAATAAACCGGTCGTAGGGCATATTTTCCCTGAACGCCCTGATCACCCAGTCACGCCATGGCCACATCATCCTCCAACCGTCAGCGTGCAGGCCATGTGAATCAGCATAGCGGGCTACATCCATCCACTCCATGGTCATCCGTTCGGCATACTCATCACTTGCAAGAAGTTCGTCCACCAGCTTTTCATAGGCATCAGGGGACGTATCGTTAATAAATCTATCCACACGATCCAACGACGGAGGCAGGCCGGTCAGGTCAAGGGATACCCTGCGGATCAACATTTCCCGATCAGCTTCCTCTGAGGGCTTCAGTTTATTGCGGGTGAGTGCACTCAGGATAAAGTGATCAATTTCATTAATGGGCCATTCGGTTTCTTCTATTTTGGGTAATGACGGCATTACGGGTGGGATGAATGCCCAATGTTCCTTGTAGGTAGCTCCCTGCTCTATCCATTTGGCTATGGTGGCTATTTCAGCAGGTGTTACCGTAAGATTTGATTCGGGAGGAGGCATTTTTTCTTCGGGGTTGTGGGAGATCATACGCTGATACACCATGCTTCCTGATAGTTTTCCCGGAACAATAGCGAAACCTTCACTCTCTTTTAACTTCGCAAATGCTGCTTCGGGCAGGTCCAGCCGCAGGTCGGCCTTTCTGGTGTTGTTATCAGGACCATGACATGCAAAACAACGATCAGAAAGTATAGGGCGGATGTGCAGGTTGAAGTCGATTTCATCCGGTAACGATCTGTAGGCCTCTTCCACTTCCGGTGGCTTTGGTTCACTGCATCCCAGTGCCAGTATCAGGGCAATCACGAAAAGCAGTGATTTTGTCCCTGAACAATGGTGCCGGTATATCTGTGATGATGTCATAGTCGTATCGTGTCAGGCAAGGAGTTCTTTTACAACATCGCCATGCACGTCCGTCAGGCGGTATCTCCTTCCCTGAAACTTATAGATGAACCGTTCATGGTCGATGCCGAGCAGGTGTAGCAGTGTAGCCTGAAAATCATGTACATGCACCGGGTTTTCCAGCACGTTGTATCCAAATTCATCGGTTTGACCATATGAAAAACCCTTTTTTACTCCTGCGCCGGCCATCCAGATACTAAAACATTTTGGGTGATGGTCCCTGCCATAGTCCGTATCGGTCAGTTTACCCTGTGAATAGTTCGTTCGGCCAAACTCTCCTCCCCAGATCACAAGGGTATCTTCCAGCAAGCCACGCTGTTTCAGGTCCATGACCAGAGCGGCAGAAGCCTGATCCGTTTCCCTGCACTGATTTTTTATGGCCCTCGGCAGGTCGCCATGTTGATCCCAACCCTGATGGTACAACTGAATGAACTTCACATCTCTTTCAGCCAGCTTGCGCGCCAGCAGGCAGTTGGCCGCATAGGTACCGGGCTCCCGCGCATCCTGGCCATACATGTCATATATGTAGTCCGGTTCATCGGAGGTATCCATCACTTCGGGCACACTGGTCTGCATGCGGTAGGCCATTTCATACTGGGCGATCCTGGCCTCGATCTCAGGATCCTCAACTTTGGCCAGTTGCAATTCCTGCAGCCGCTTTAGGTCATCCAGTTGTTGCCGGCGACTTTGTCTGCTGAGTCCCGGGGGGTCATTGAGGTACAATACGGCATCTTTACCTGACCTGAACTGTACACCCTGATGCCTGGAAGGCAGGAAACCATTGCCCCACAGGCGTGAATACAGGGGCTGTCCGAATTTATTTTTGGTAACCAGTACAACAAAAGCTGGTAGATTTTCATTGTCACTTCCCAAACCGTAATTCAGCCAGGAACCAATGGAAGGTCTTCCCGGGAGCTGTGAGCCGGTTTGAATAAAGGTGATGGCAGGATCATGATTGATGGCTTCGGTATACATGGACTTCACAATGCACAGTTCATCGGCGATCTGTGCTGTGTATGGCAGCAGCTCACTGATGTTTGCTCCGCTCTGCCCGTGATTGGAGAATTTATAGATCGATCCTGCCAGGGGTAGCGATGTTTGCCCTGAGGTCATTCCTGTAAGCCGCTGCCCTTTCCGGACTGACTCCGGCAGCTCCTGTCCTCTCATTTTTTGTAGCAGAGGTTTTTCGTCGAATAGCTCCAGTTGCGAGGGGCCACCACTCTGGAACAGGTAGATCACCCGTTTCACTCTTGGGATAAAATGGGGTAGAGTATCGGGTCCTGTTGATACTCTTAAAGCTCCGAGTGAATGTACCGGATCAAGGAGTGAAGCGAGTGAAAGTGCTCCGAGTCCCATAGCAGATTTTGTCAGGAAGCTTCTCCTGCTGTGTATTTGTTCATAATCATTACAATGGCACATACTTTTCCGTATCTGGTTGACGGAGGAACCTGATATAAAAATTAGCAAAAGTTAACAAACATTTATAAACTTTCTGTTATCTGGAGTGGTACTATGCGCGTTTCTAATGTATTCTGCCGGCAATCTTACTATTTCAGAAGATCGAAGGCTTTTATGTATATCGGTTATGTTAAAATTCTGTGAGTTTTTGGCCTGATGCTCCAGGAACCCCTCCCGGGCAGAATCACAACCCGTGCTTTGCCGTACGCTCCTGCTCTACATCATATCTGCTTCATCGATAACATCCAAATAAAAACCCCGGATCAATTTGATCCGGGGGTTTTAAAACAGCTGATTATAACTATGATTTTACTTCTTCACAACCTTCAGTTTTTCATCATAGTATTCCGATTTGATCTGTAAAAAGTACAGGCCGGATGGTCCATGAAACTCTACTTCGATCTTATTTAGGCCGCGCTTCGCTGTGAATGGAACCTTAATTCCCATAGTATTTACCAGGTTGATCTCCAATTGCTCTTCAGGGTCTACAGTCAGGCTTATGACGAAATTCCCATCTGTTTCATTGGGATAAACCTTGACTTTTCCTTTTTCAAGGCCGGACGTGTCAACCTGCTTCTCACCGCTGGAAGCACGCAAGCTGATTCCCTGATCTGCACGGGCAGCAAGTGGTGTTGCTTCAAAACTATAGGTATATTCGTACCGCAATTCAACATCGCCCAGGTTTTCACCGGGAATAGAAACCACTACCAGGTAGAGCTCTTCGCCGGCATCTGCGTTCACCTGGAACTGTGCTTCGCCGGCTCCAAAGGCCACTGCCGTGCTGACGGGCATCTCCAAATACTCATAGGACACGCCACTGCCTTTGACAATCATAGCCCGAAACTCTGTACCTTGTGGGTTTGTATCTTTTCCTTTTAGCCTGATGGTATACGTAGCGGTGGCTGTTGAGTCAACCTTATAGGTATTCCATGCATAGACACCCGGTAGCAGGTCAGCAGGAATTGCCGTCATTTGTCCATTGGTACCTTCGGCTGACATGATATTGGCAAACCTATGATTGAAATCCTCAAGCCCCTGGCTCTCGAAAGCTTCAATAGCCGCCTGGTCACGAGCAGCAAAAGCATCACTGACACTGCGATCCGGGTAATCCCATACTGCGGTACGTGCTGCAAATTCTACGAATACGTCTTCGAAATCATACCCTTCTTTGGATAGCTGATCTTCCAAAGCTGTTATGGCATGTCTTTCTATTTGCGGATTATTATGAAGCTTGCCAATAAATGCGGGTTCGGAGACGAATTTAGTAATGTAACTGAAAATGATCGACCAATGATAGATGCGGTTATACCCGGCATAATGCAATAGCATAGGTAAATGCGGGTCGAAGGTAACTTTGTCCACGCCTCTTTGCGGATAATCAAACCTGTACCATGCAGCCCAGTTAGCAGATGCTTCTCTCGTCCATTTACTACCCCCGTATGGAGTACCCACCTGGTAATCGTGGAAGTTTTCGTGCCACCAATACGAGGTGTTATGATCTTCCCTGGTCATAGGATTTGAAAAGGTATACCTGACCCAGCTCTCGTCTTCGTATATTCTTATATCCCTTCTGTGTCGGCCTTCTAAATGCCCGTCCAGGTCGCTGTGGTCATACATACCTATCTCGAAAGTGAATAGCTCGTATGAAATCTCCTGTTGTTTGAGGTAGTACAGGAACCTCTCCTGGCTTAAGTCTTTGTTATTACTGGCCCAAAGACACACATAGGAACCGCATAAAGAATTAGGCTGGTCCTGGCTGGGTGAATACACACTTGAATCCACCCCGGGAACACAGCGCTGGCTTAACCTGGTGATCTCTTCGTCATTGGCCAACCGGTCGATCAGGAGGACATCCCAAAGCTGGCCATTGTATTCACCCAAATTAAACTCATGGATATCAAATGCCGCGTTATTGGACATCGAGCTCCATTCACCGTTGACATAGATCTCTATCGATGGGTGGTTTAGCCGGAGTGCAATATGATTACAGGTGATCGTATCCAGCCTGGCGTTGCTCGTCCACTGTGATCCGTCGATAGTCACCGTGACCCGGTCATCTACCTGGCTGATAGTAAGCCGTTCTGACCGGAACAGGTCCGCTGCCTGGAATAAATTATCGGGAATTACCTTAAAGGAGATCGTTCCATTGGAAGAAGATAAGGTATTTTCAATTCCTACAGCAATTTGTTTGCCCACCAGGCCGGTGTAGGTATGTTGCTCATTGACCTGACCGGGCCCGGTAGTGACTGTAATCGTATTATTTGCGTTCGATTTGTCATGATCACCGGATAACCTTGATAAGAAAAGAATGGTATTTTCATATTCCAGTACATCAGCTCTTTCTACCAGGCTGTAGCTGGAGTTTCCATCCTGCTTATAGGCTCTTATGCGATAGAAATAGGTGCCAGGGGCCAGCGTTTGTTCCTGGTAGGAGGTGACGTCAGCCGAAACCGTAGCGATCTCTTCAAAGCTTATACCATCCAATGACCTCTCGATCCAGAACCCAGTCTCATTATCCGAATTGTCCGTCCAGTGCAAAGTGATCTTATTGGCCAGGTCACTATTGGCTGTAAGTGCGGATGGAGGCATTAGTTCATGTGGAGATAGGCTCACACTTACATTGTTCCACTCACTCCTGGTGGTTTTGTTATTATGGAGGGCATACGATACTATCCCCACATATATGGATGCTTCCCATCTCCACAACATCCTGGTGTGTTTCTTCCCATGTTACCCCATCTGAAGACCTGGAGGCAGTAAAAGTATTCCCGGACCTGGCCAGTTTCAGCCAAACCGGTGCACTGGCATTGCTGTTCTCGACGCTCGAGAATCCTGCTGAACTTCGTCGTTGAAAAAAGATCCTGGTATTTGCGTTGACCAGTGTCATGGCATACCTGGCGTTGGGATCTAACGTTTCCCGTATCATTAAGCCGGTATTATTCCAACCCGCTTGCTGAACAAAGTCCAGTTTTGCAATAATTTCGGAATCCCCGCCTAACTGCTGGTAGGCATAATGAAAATTATCGAAGTTTTCGGTCATGTACCCATTGCCAATTACTGTAAACGCTCCTTCATTATAAGAAGTAGACCCCACGAGGGCAACGTTCCCCACATCTGCACTTGCCCATCCCTGTGGCAGCTCGCCGGCACTCCAGGGTATGATGCTGGCTACTTCACTGTAACCGGATGCCCCGGTATTATTAAAGGCCTGTACCCGGTAGTAAAAGGTAGCGCCCTGGTTAAGCGGGTTGTCCTGGTAAGTAGTGGTGTTGGCAGAGACCGTGGCAATTTCCTCGAAGCTTGTGCCATCCAACGACCTTTCTATCTTAAACCCGGTCTCATTCCCCGAGTTGTCGGTCCAGCTCAACGTGACACCGTTTGAATAGGCCAGGGTCAGTGCCGTGGGAGAAACAGGCGCCGATTGCCTTTGAGCTATACTTACATTGCTCCACTCACTCCTGGTGGTTTTATTATTATGAGGGGCATATGATACTATCCCCACATATATGGATCTTCCCATCTCGACAATATCCTGGTGTGTTTCTTCCCATGTTACTCCATCCGAGGACCTGGAGGCAGTAAAAGTATTCCCGGACCTGGCCAGTTTCAGCCAAACAGGTGCACTGGCATTGCTGTTCTCGACGCTCGAGAATCCTGCTGAACTTCGTCGTTGAAAAAAGATCCTGGCATTTGCATTGACCAAGGTCATGATATATCTGGCATTCGGCGCTAATGTTTCCCGCATCATTAAGCCGGTGTTATTCCAACCCGCTTGCTGAACAAAGTTCAGTTTTGCAATAATCTCGGAATCTCCGCTTAACTGCTGGAAGGCAAAATGAAAATTATCGAAATCCCCGGTCATATATCCATTGCCGATCACTGTAAACTCCCCTTCATTATAGGAAGTAGACCCCAGGAGGGCAACGTTCCCTACATCTGCACTTGCCCATCCCTGTGGCAGTTCACCGGCACCCGGAGGTACGATGCTGGCTACTTCACTGTAAGGATGCCCCGGCATTATTAAAGGCCTGTACCCGGTAGTAAAAGGTAGCACCCGGGGTCTGCGGATTGTCCTGGTAGGCAGTGGTGTTGGCGGAAACCGTTGCAATTTCTTCGAAGCTTGTGCCATCCAAAGACCTTTCTATCCTAAACCCGGCCTCATTATCTGAGTTGTCAGTCCAGCTCAACGCAACGCCATTTGAATAGGCCAGGGTCAGTGCTGTAGGGGAAACCGGCGCCGATTGTCCTTGAACTATACCTACATTGCTCCACTCACTTCTGGTAGTTTTATTATTATGGGGAGCATACGATACTATCCCCACATATATTGATCCTCCCATCTCCACGATGTCCTGGTGTGTTTCTTCCCATGTTACCCCATCCGAGGACCTGGAAGCAGTAAATGTATTTCCGGACCTTGCCAATTTCAGCCATACAGGTGTACTGGCATTGCTGTTCTCGATGTTTGAGAACCCTGCTGAACTCCGTCTTTGAAAAAAGATCTTCGCATTTGCATTGACCAGTGTCATGGCATACCTGGCGTCAGGCGCCAGCGTTTCCCGCATCATTAAGCCGGTATTGTTCCAACCCGCTTTTTGAACAAAGTTCAGTTTTGCAATAATTTCAGAATCTCCGCTTAACTGCTGGTAGGCGTAATGAAAATTATCGAAGCTCTCGGTCATGTACCCATTGCCGGTTACTGTAAACTCCCCTTGGTTATAGGAAGTAGACCCATCGAGGGCAACGTTCCCCACATCTGCACTCGCCCATCCTTCAGGCATTCCATTGACCAGCGGTGATGTAGTGGCACTGGATATTCCACTGTATGGTGAATCCCCGATACTATTATTGGCATGAACCCTATAATAATACGTTGTAGCATGGGATATTTCCGCGTCAATGTAAGAGGTAGTATTTGCAGGAACAATAGCAATTACCTCGAAACCTGTCTGGGCATTAGTAGAACGCTCTACCCAAAATGAATCTTCATTGTTGGAATTGTCCGTCCAGGACAGTTGGACCTGGAGAACAGGCTGGACTGATGTAGAAAGACTTGAAGGAGCTACCGGAAGCGTGCTATGTATGGGTGCCAGGCCCAGCAGTTCCTTCATTTCCTCTCCCATCCGGTGTCCTATGACCAGGTGCGAACCTGAATCGAAATGAAAGTAATCGGACAGATCCTGTGTAAATACGGACGAGGCATTGCCGATGGTATTGCCTACTGCTTCCTGAGCGGCCCGGACGATCAGACCATTCTCCCCGGTATGCTGTGTCTGTCCGATAACTACCGGAAGTTCCGGCATCCCCAGGTCATTTCTGAGGTCTGTGATCAGGTCAGTTAGGTTTTGTTCATATTCAGCAGCATACACTGGATTCACCGCATCATTCCAGCCCTGGAACCACACAAAACCGGCTACTTCTGTTTCTACCGCTTGTCCCGCATATTTGGGTAATATGCTGCCGATATTGGCTCTCACCTCATTTAAATGCTGAACAAGTAAAGGGTAATTACCAGGCTCATCACCCGGACCCAGCCGGGCCTCCATACTCGGACTTCTCCACTGTACATGCAAATTAGTACCCCCTTCGGCCACTTTTAATAATACAATGTCATCCTCGCTAAACGATGAAAGATAATGGCCAAACATCAATTCCGGCCCGTAACTCTTTTGATCATTGTCAAATCCATAACCAATAGTTAAAGGGCCTGACCAGATTTCAGGGTTAAACCTAACACCATTTTGCCTGCGATAGTTAAAGTTGATAGCCTGTACTTTATCAAAAGGAAATAAAAGTCGCCCATCGGCCTGGTGGTATTGACTGATGAGCTGTGCTTCCAGCCTTGCATGGACAGGATCATACGTAGGATGAGATCCGTAAAAGCTGCTTATTGTACGGAACAAACGCTCTTCCAGGTCTGGTAAGGAGCTGTAACATCCGTTCGGGTCATCCGGAATACTAATTTCGTCTTTAGCGCAAAGTATCTGTTTCAATTGATCTCCATTTGCATGTCCCTGCATGTTGGACTGCCCGGCCATCAGGAAGATCCTGACTTTATTGGGCGCCTGAGAATAACCACGATGTGGTTTTATTGCTATACAAAAAAGTAATAAACAAGTAGAGAAGGAAACGATCAATTTCCTTTTGTATGAATAATAAATCATAATATGGGTCTTTTTTAGATTAATTATTGTACAGATGCAACTAAAGACATGTGATTATTAAATTGATATAAGTATTATATGATATTTTAATATTTAAAAAATTGAACATAATAATAAACATGACTACCCGTTAATTGAAAAAGGACGACGGGGAGTGTCTGGAGAGCATTTTCTTCTTATTTTATTTTTTCATATCCCTGGATTTAGTTGATTTTGAAATAGTAGTATTATGAGATAAAGTAAGGATAGTTGGTTGCAAACAATGCCTGAGTACAACTACTATCTGAATGTTCAAACAACACTGCTTTTTGAGAACCAGCCGCATACATTATAGTGCAGATGTCTTCCGTACGTGTTTCTGATGTGAAAAGCTCTATTAAACGATCTGAAAGCCAGATTCCTCGCTGATCAAAGAGCATCATCCCGGCTACTTTCCACTGTCCCTGTAGGAAATGAATCAGTGCCAGGTATGACCACATCCGATCAATATCAGGCACCTGGCCTGGAATGTAGACTACGACCATGGGTACGGAACCAAAAACCTGGAAAGCAATATTGAGGCTACTATATTTTGCGTATTGGGCTGCCGGTTTGTTAAATCCTGCCCGCTCCTCTGTACATAAGTTTCGGCTTGCAGGAATGTTGATGGGTGATTCTTCCGGGTGGGCAATGGGTGCTCTGTAGATACACGGCCCTTTCATTTTTACGTTTCGTTTCATATTTGTATTCCTTAAAAAATATCAAACGGGGGGTTAAAAAATTCAGTGATTTATAACACTGAAATGAAAGCCACAAGACGGGTTCAAACATAACGAGGGGACATGGAATTCCGCAACATTTTGACTGTGTGTACAGCCCTACAAAGTTACGACAGCCCCGTTTCCAGCTTATAATGGCACATTTTACAGGTGACACTTGGGGAAACAAAAACCGTTTTTATCTGTTTGGATCTTCGATCAAATGGAATCTGGTGATATCCGTATTGTCCGGATACACACCTGGCTTTTTCTTTACTCTTTGTTTTGCCTGCTCAACCGAGTATCGGGAGACATTGATAGCTTCATATTCAGGATAGCTAATCATTCGAATCCAATAGTTGAATAGAGGTGGCGGTAAATGATCTTCCTTTTGATTGGAAGTCTTTTCCGGATTGTTTGAGCATGGAAGACCATTGGAGGCGGATCCGGTTTAAGTTTTTCTGAAGTACAGGACTTACCGCTATGCTTTTGCTAAGTTATCGATCAGAAGATCGGTTTTTCATGATCAATCGTTAAAAAGATGTTGAAAAGCATGTCAAACCGGAACACTCTTACCTCGTTAAAACCCCATTGAATACCTAAAACACAATAAGTTTCCTGACCTGATCCTTTAAAAGCTGGTTATACAGGCTATTGGTGATCTCACCCTCTTTGAGGTGTTTATCTATTTGAGATAGTTTAGGTTTTAATGCCAGTACGTTCATACCACAATAGTTAAAAATATCCGTCAGATGGCTCAATGCAAGTCCGGCACCCTGCACACCTGAGGAAACACCTACGAGGGCACATTTTTTATCGGTAAAACTTGAGGGAAATTTTAGTCCGTCAATAAAAGTTTTGAGTACGCCTGGAAAAGAGCCGTTATACTCGGGCACTACAAAAACAAACTTTTTAAGCCGGACCATGATCTCGCGGTACTTGTTAAAAGCTTCATTCTTACCAGAGTTTTCATACAGTGCGCTAAAGGCGAAGTCCACCGGCAATTCTTTCAGGTCGATGATCTGTGTCTGCTGCCCCAACTCTTCCAGCAGGGACTGATATATCAGAGAAACCTCCATGGAGATGGAGTCGTTTCGGTTTGTTCCGCAAATTATTGCTATTTCACTCATGTCATACTATTCTTTAAAGATCAGTTCTCCTCTTCCTTCCCTGGAGACCTGGATAAGGGGAGGAATGGTTTTGGTATAAATAACATCACCATTGGATATTATCCTTCCAGTCAGCTCTTTAATGGCTGAAACAACCATATCATTAGTACCCCGGTGGAATACTTCAACAGAAGCTGCCTCCAGATCGGCGCCTTCAAACCGTCCATCGCCTGCAAAAAAGCCGACAAAGAGGCGATCCACCGTTCCCGAGATGTAATAATTTGAAAGATCATTGTTTACAATTCTTAGTTCACGTGAAGCTACTTTTAGCTCAAAGTCGCCTGTCCTCTCTTCGGAGATGAGTAAAAGATTCTCAAAGTTCAACACATCATCTGATCGAACAATACCGCCACCGTTTTGCCGGATCCGGGTCAGATCGGGAGTGGTGATGGTCACTACCGGGAACTCTACTTCCCTGAACCACCGGCAGCCATTGTTGTCGGATATCACCAGTTTTCCATCTGCAGTTTCAAGGGTGATGTCACTAAAGAGATTTTCCCCTACCGTCACCTCTGCTTTTTGGGTAGTGCCCGGTTTTATGACTACAATGAAGTCATCATTGACCTCTATTTCGTTGAACGTATCCGTATTCACCACAAAAGTCTTTACCTCTCCGGCAGATTGCAGGCAGTTCGGGGCGTTGGCATCGTTACAGCCGGTATGCAGCATAGAAAGTGAAAGCAATATGACGAATGTCCTTCTCATTTTATTCTGTATCCTACAGCGAACTCCGCAGCTTCAGCCTTGGCAGCATGGGATTTAACGGCAATGGAACCAAAAAACCTCCTGCCAAAATACCTTCTCAACCCTGCTCTCAGGTAGGTTTGACTGAACTTGGAATAAGGATCATACAAATAGTAACCTGCCTGGGTGAGTACGGAGAATCTGTTGACCAGGAGTTCATGACTGATCACTATCCCCACCCGTTTAAAATCAGGATTTTCACCATCCTCCAGCCAGTAATCATACTTTCTTATCTTTTTTAGTGATACGGAATAAAACCATTCGAGGCCAACACCCAGTATACTTTTGCGGTTGATCTTTTTATCTGCCAGCCCGGATACCACCCAAAAGGGATCTGCTCCGGAACCTACCCTTACTGCCTCATGCATGCCTCCGCTCACTGCCACCATTATACCAAAGGGCTGTCTTTCCAGGGGGGACTCGGTATTCGGAAGGTATTCTATCTTGTTATAGTTCAGCCTATAGTTAACTCCCATATTCAGTGCGAATACATTGATCCCTGAATTGGGTTTTTTAATAGCCCCATTGGAAAAGTGGGTCATTGAAACGGACGAGACAAGGTTTACCTTTTTACTCACTGCCCATTGATGTGAGGCCTGAAAAAGGATACCGAAGCTAAGATCTGTGCTCAACACGTTGTTTTTGTTGTTATGTTCAGGGTCGTACTTTTCGGTATTGTATGACAATCCCAGACCAATTTTATAGCTGAACTGATTTCGGGCCACCTTGTTTCTGGTAATGTAGAATTGATAATGCGGGATCAACGCTATCGACTGACCCAGCGTTTCATTGTTGTAATCAAGGTAGACGAAGGTAATCCCTACGTCCGGATAGTTGTATCGTGCTTCCCACGCCTCACGTCCGAAGGTCTTTTGATCGAAGGTAACCCTGAAGCCCCATGGGTGACCTGTAATAAGGTGCGAGATCTGCTCCTTGTGCTCATAGATAGCGCCCCGAAAGAAATCCACCCCCACTACCTTGTTGACTCCTTTCCGAAACTGCCCTGGTGCCATCAGGGGCATGATCAAAAGCATACAAAGCAGGATCCCTCTCATTCGCATCAACTGATTTAAGGGAGCGAAATTAATGAATCGTAGCCTGACCCCATAATCCCAATCTTCCGGGGGGTTGTTTGAACGACTATGACGCTATGTTCCCTTCTCAGCAAATGGAGCCGTGGCACTTCTGGTATTGAATTTCGAAGAAGTGGGCTTCACTGCTGGTTGCAATAACACGGGTATCCATGAAAGCTGTGGCCGGAAGTGGAAGTGGGACTGAGTTTGCTACTGCCCTTTGTCGATGGCCACTTGCTACTTACGACTTACGACTGAGTACTTAATGCTGTAATACCCTGTAAATCAGTAAACTAAGTACAGTCATGGCACCACTGGTACTAGTACAACGGTCAAAAAAAAACTCATTTTAATGGTTAGATCCGATTGATGATAAAAAACAACATGGGAATGGTGCCATGACTCCAAAAAACCTGTCAGTAAAGGCCCCTGACCTTCTCCAGGTCCTCCGGGGAATCAATGCCAATGGATGGAAAGGTGGTTTCACTCACTTTGATACGGTAGCCGTTTTCAAGCCACCGGAGCTGCTCCAGGGCTTCAGATTTTTCCAAAGGGGATGGAGGCAGTCCGGTGATTTCACCCAGGATATCCACACGGTAGGCGTAAATGCCAATATGCTTGAAAAAATCCCTTTGATTTATCCAATCATCTTTTTCATGATTCCTGACATAGGGGATCGTACCCCGGCTGAACAGTAGTGCCTGCCCGTGCCGGTCGGATACTACTTTTACTACATTCGGATCGTGTACTTCCTCCGGGTCTTCAATTTTCTTCGCCAGTGTGGCCAGCTCCGTGTCTCCATCAAGTAATGAGGCCAGCAGATCGATCTGCTGCGGATTGATAAAAGGTTCGTCACCCTGGATGTTGATCACGTAGTCATACGTTTCCTGCTGCAGGGTGAGTGCTTCGTGGCACCGGTCCGTGCCGCTGGGATGATCCGGGCTGGTCATGACCACCCTGCCTCCGAAATTCTTAACTGTGTTGAATATTTCCTCGTGATCCGTGGCCACCACAACACCGGCTATGCTTTTGGCCTTCTCCGACTGCTCATAGACACGCTGGATCATGGACTTTCCTCCAATGTCCACCAGAGCCTTCGCCGGAAATCGCACGGACTGATAACGTGCAGGTATGATACCCAGAATTTTTGTCATTCGCCCAATTTCACTTTAAGTGAAGTGCCTTCCTCGCTGGTCACAATTATTTTTTGGTCTTTGTTGATAAATTCCCCCCGGGTATAGGCGTCATAAAGCTTGCCATCGATCATTACCTTTCCACTGGGACGCAGTATGGTATAGGCTGTTCCTGATTTTCCCAGCAAAGACTCTTTCTTGAAATTGGAAGTGTACCCTGATTCCTTGTCCATGGTATCTGTAAGGGTGAAACGTGAAAAAGCCCGGGTAGTGGTGGCTTTGGCTCCGGCCACTATAAAAAGCCCCACGCTGCCCAGCATTCCCGCGAGGACCACCATCACAGCACTCAGGATACTGCCAAAAGGGACCAGGGAAAAATCAAATGTATCGTTGTTTACCATCACCAGTACCAGTGATCCTACGGTGAGGGTAATGCCCAGTATGCCGGCCACACCAAAGCCGGGTATAACGAATATTTCCACAGCTATCAGTACTATGCCAAGAAAGAAGGCTATGATCTCCCAGTTTTCGGCCAGCCCGTTAAGGTAATAAGGCACAAAGTATAAAATGGCCGCCAATATGGCTGCAGCAATGGGAAAACCCACCCCTGGGGTCTGGAGCTCAAACCAGATACCTCCAATGATCACCAGTATCAGTATCCCGCTGATGAATGGGTTCAAAAAGATCGCGATGATCCTTTCGGTAGATGAAAGCTTGTAGGTATACAATTCATAATTTTCAACACCGTTTTTTTCCAGTACATCTTCTATGCTGTTCACCTTGCCTTCGCAAAATCCGTACGTAATGGCCTCAGAGGTGGAAAAGGTAATGACCTGTCCCGCCCTGGTGATCGTATCGATCTCAATGCTCTGGTCTACCATGGCTTCTGCAATTTTTGGATCACGCCCCTTTTCTTCTGCAATGGACCGCATGGTACTTCGCATGTAGGATTGGTACTTATCCGGTGCTGCTGTGCCGTCAGCAGTCACCACCGTAGCCGCGCCAATGTTGGCTCCCGGTGCCATATAAATACTGTCGCAGGCAATGGATATTAATGCTCCGGCGGAGGCGGCATCATTGTTAATAAATACCCATATCGGTATTTCAAAGCTCATGATACTTTCCACAATATCCTTGGCATCGGTCACAATGCCCCCATAGGTGTCCATATCCACGATCACATAGTCGGCTTCCGTTTCTTCAGCATGCTCCAGGGCAAGTTCCACATACCTGGACATCCGGGGATCAATGTCAGACCGGATCTCCATGATCATCACCTTGCTTTGCTGGGCAGGTAAAAGAATGGGCGCCAAAAGCAGAATAAACAGAAAAGTGAGCTTATGAAGCATAAGTAGTTGCTGTTCGTGTAGTTTTGTTGATATCAGTTTCAAAAGAATAAATCAGGTTCGACTTTGATATATCAGCAGATCACCTCGCAGAAAACGGTAAAATCCTATACTCGTAAGGCATCAGCCGCCAGAGCTTTTCAGGAATATATTCAATATATAAAACCTGTTCAATGATCCCTGACAGGGGTTGCTGTGATCTGTAATTTCTCATTTTCAGGATATCAAAGCGGTTCTAAGATAACGAATATAATGGCATGGAGAGAAAACTGCTACCAATCTTTTCGCATGCATTCCAGGGTAAGATCTGGAATATAGTGGCAGAAACGCATGGCAAGCAACTACTGCTCGAAGTCAGGAACGAATCTGATTTTTCCACAATATTCTTTGTATATGATCATGCCCGCCATTCACTGACGATCACCGATCTGTCCTTTGACGAGAACTGGTGGATAGGGGCATCTCACTTTGACCGCAATATAGTGGTCTTCCATATATTCCCCGAAAGTGAGAACCCTGATCAAAAAGAGTTTTTCGCTTTCAACCTTCAGGATCAACAGATCTTATGGCATCAAAAAGATCTCAGCATCGTTGAATTTGAAGGGGATTCCTTTCTGGCCATAAAAAATGAAGAGACACAACGATTTGATCTGACCACCGGACACCCTGTAACAGATGTAAACACTCAGGATAAAACAATGGGTGAAAATATTTTTCTAAAATATCCGTTTCATTATCCTCAGGGTACGGACCACTTTAATACCGTGCAACAGTTTCTCTCAGAATTGGGACAAAGCAACCTGCAACGCGGAGTTGACTATTTCGAAGCGAATGGTGTGGTGATACTGGCTTGGTATACAGGTGGCACGAAATTGGCAAATGACCTGATGGTTATGGATATGAACAAAAACGTACTGTTACATGAGCAGATCGGTCATGATTTAAAAGGAATAAGTGACCGGTCTTTCTTCGTTTACCATGACACGCTTATCTTTGTAAAGGATAATACGGATTTTTTAAGCTATCAACTACCCCGGTAATGCGAAACTTTTTAGTTATTATCTTTTCCCTGATCGGATGTTCAGGTTTTTCATGGACCTTGCAGGATTCCATCGGAATAGAAAAGGTGGATGGAAAAACGTTTATCATGCATCGTGTGGATGAAAAGGAAACACTCTATTCGTTATCCAGAAAATACGATGTGCCTATCTATAAGATCATTGAGCATAACCCACCGACGGAGTTTGGCCTTGAGATAGGGCAGATGATACGCATACCGCGTTTACCGAAGACTGAAACGACGGTATCCCGGCCGATAGCCACTCCTGTCAGGGAACAAAAGCACGCTGAGGTTACGACAACTCCATCGCCACCTCTGAACGAACCCGGAGCGGATACAAAAGCTGAAGAAGAAAAAACACATGTTGTAGAAGAAAAACAAACCTTGTTCAGCATTTCACGCCTTTACAATGTTTCCGTGGCGGATATAAAACAATGGAATAAACTTACTGGCAATGACCTGAAAATCGGACAGGAGCTCATCATCAGGGTTACCACGGGTGAAGAAGCGGAAAAGACAGCAGCACCGGTAACAGTCGATGAAAATATACATATTGTAGGACCCTCGGAAACACTTTATTCCATTTCCAGAAAATATGATCTTTCTCTGGAGGAGCTTAAACAATGGAATGAACTGGTGACCAATGACATTACGATCGGTCAGCAACTGACGGTTGTCGATCCCCGGGGTACGGAGAGCCGGCCGGAGGAAGAAAATGAGAACAGCCAGGGGGCCGAAGAAATGCCAAAACCTGAGCCTGTTATGGTAGAAAAGGAAAGAGAGTCCATTGAAAGATCAATAGAGGCTGCCCGGGAGTACGAGGAAAAGAATGCACCTACAAATTTTGAAGAGGTGCTGGAATCAGGTATCGCCGAGGTTATTGAAGGTACGGACAATACCAGAAAATATCTGGCGCTGCACCGTACGGCAAAAATAGGCACTATTCTAAGAGTAAGGAATGATATGAATGATCAGGAAGTTTTTGTAAGGGTGTTGGGTAAACTACCCGATACCGGTTCCAATCAGAACGTGCTCATCAAACTGTCAAAAGCGGCATATAACCGGCTGGGAGCCATAGACCCGCGATTCAGGGTAACAGTGACGTATATACCGTAGCCTTCGATTTCCTTTTTGATTTTACTGTACCTATATGCCTCCTGTAGTTTTCAGGGGTATGAACAACTCCTGATCTTACCCGAAACATCTGAGTTATAACATCGGTTTTAGAAGATCAGACTTTTCTACGAATATTTTCGTACTAAAATTTTGAAGTGATCATTTCATTGTTTAGTATTGTAATACGAAACTATTCGTAGAAACTCTATTCCAATGACAACACAAAATAAACCTACTGAGAAAGAGCTTGAGATACTGCAGGTACTCTGGGCACATGGGCCGTCCACGGTCAGGACGGTCAATGAACGTCTCGCCAGCCATCGGGAAATAGGATACACTACTACCCTGAAACTGATGCAGATCATGTTTGACAAGGGACTGGTATCAAGAAAGAAGGATGGCAAAACACACATTTATGCAGCGGAGGTTTCCGAGGAAAAAACTCAAAAACAGTTAATGGACCAGCTTCTGGATACGGCCTTCAAAGGGTCAGCCATGAAGTTGGTCATGCACGCGCTGGGCAACGAAAAAACATCCAAAAAGGAGTTGGAGGAGATCCGAAATTATCTCGATAAGCTGGAAGGAGGTGCAAAATGAAAGATCTTTTGTCCACGGAATCTCTGGTAGCCACTTTTGTCCATTCCCTTTGGCAGGGAGTTTTGATCCTGGGATCACTCTATTTGATTTTGTATGTGTTCAGGGTGAAGTCAGCGTGGTGGAGGTATAATCTCGGCGTATTGTCCCTGTTTTTGCTTTGCTGCTGCGTGGTGGGTACTTATATCTCTGGTTTGGACTTTACCCAAACAACTTTGGTGGTGGAAGCCCCTGTTTTTGCAGTGGAACGTCCAATGCCCGGTCCCGTACTTTTTGATGAAGAACCGTGGGCACTACTGGGTTGGCTGAGATCAAACAGTTACTATCTGACCTGGTTGTGGCTGCTGGGTGTTGCAGTTTTAACGATCCGGTTGTCGGGAGGACTGCTGTACATAGCCCGTATAAACCGTCAGGCCTATCTGCCTGTAAACCAGGATCTGCTCATTGATGTTGAAAGACTGTGCAGGAAACTGAACATAAAGAGAAAGGTATCCCTAAAGCTCTCCGACCACATTGGAACACCGCTGACAAGCAGGGTTTTCAAGCCAGTCATTTTGTTTCCGGCTAGTCTGATCACTTCTTTGTCCCCTGATCAGATCGAGACGATCGTGCTTCATGAGTTGGCGCATATCCGGCGACATGACTACCTGATCAATCTTTTGCAACATGTTATCGAAACGCTGTTATTTTTCAATCCCTTCGTCTGGTTGCTTTCCGGTTTTATAAGAAAAGAAAGGGAGCACTGCTGCGATGATATAGTGGTAGAGCTATGTCCGAGTAGAGTTACGTATGTTAAAGCGCTGGCACAGGTGGAAGAAATACGATGGGGACAGGTGCGAACGGCACTGGCACTGGCTGGTAATAACAAAGGGTTGCTGGTCCGCATAAAGCGTATTATGGAAAGAACGGCGCCTGTTACAGAGTTGAAATTTGGTCTGGTGTTCATGGCAGTTACCCTTTTGACAGGATTTACAGTATATGAATTCCAGTGCTGTGACGATCGTGACAGAATCACACAAGCTGAGGAAGCACCGGTACCGTCCGTCGAACCACTGATGGGCATATTTCCTTCTGTTCCACCTGATATTCTATCTGTTGACGTTCCTGTTGCCAGCCAGGATGTCCCTTTGGTAGAGGTACTTGCTCAGGATACGGTTATCAGGGAACCCTATTATCAATACAGCATACTGAAAAAAATAAAAGAGCGCTTCCCGGATTTCTATGAGGAGAACCAGGCGGAATTTGAGCAAATGATGGAGGAGATCTACGAAAAGCCTGAAGATAAGGAAGCCATGATATTGCTGGAGGAATACGGGAAAGCCTATGGGGAAGGTCTGCATACCCTACGCCGGCGAAGGGAGGAGATGGCGAGATTGGAGCTGGAGATGGCCCAAAAACATTCAGAAGAGGCCCGAAGGAAACTAGTCGAGTCACGAAAGAAGCTACTCCAGCTACATCACGTGGAGATGGCGACTTTGCAGGAGCAATTGAATCGTATGAGTTTGGAAGCGAAAAAGGAAAGGACACATGTCTCAAGAGAGGATGTGTTACGTACTCAAAAGGAGATTCTGGAGCTGGAGCGTGATCTGGCAAGGCAATCAGTAGAATTAAAGAGGCAGGAAGAGCAGGCCCTGACCAATTATGAGGAATTTACGAAGTTGTCAAAGGTGAGGGAGCCTTTATACAATGAGCTAACCGTAGAGCTCCTCCGCGATGGTTACTTTAAGAAGAATGAAAAAATTGAGTCGCTTAGGCTTAGGAATGAAGGAGATATTGTGATCAATGGTAAGAAGATAAAAAACAAGCACAAGGAAAAATACCTCAAAATAAAAGGCAAGTATATAGAAGATGGTATTGAAGTGGTTACCCTTCCGGAGGATATAGGGCAAAAGGTAGAACAAGTGCTTAAGCAGAAAAGCATCAAAGAACGGCAACAACTGGAAGCGGAAAAGCTGGAGCGACAAACGGAACTGCAAAAGCTGGAGCTGGAAATAGAACGTCAGAAAGTCTTGCTGAAAGTGCAAACAGTAAAGCAGGAAAAATTCAGGGAAGAGGTGATCAGCCAGCTTGTAAAAGATGATTACCTTGACCCGGATGAGAAACTCAGGTCTTTCAGGATCGAGAAAAACAAAGTGACTGTGAACGGTACCTCCGTTAAAGCCAGCGATGTAGATAACTACCTCAAAATACTCAAGAAGTACTTTGGTGAGGAAAGTGATTCGGTAACTCTGGAGTATTAAGGCAAATAAGGTTTTGCTCGTGGCCGCTCTACTCTTTGCTGGTTAATCTCCTCACAATGTTTCGTAGATCCAAACGACTAAATGCAAATAATACGGGGTCTGTGTAACGCCTTATTCCAGATCATGATCAACCATTTTTCTTTTCCAAAAGTGTAATATTCTCCACAGGATATGTTTGCTTCATCCAAAAACCTCCATTTTAGCCATTAACAGCAGTTTTTTCACTGGCTGGTTTAACCTCAGACAAAGAATGGACAAAAGAATGTTGATTTCTCAGTTTTTCTCATCTCAGAGAGTGTCTGTCTCAATAATGTACTTGGTTATTGTCTGTTTAAATAACTTCAGCCAGGAAGCATTTTAAAATTTCCCTGGGACTGTACTTAGCCTAAATCAATTTATGGTGTGGTGCTCTTAATTAATGTTCACTTTAAGAATATCTGCATGTTTATCATTGATATTCACCGTAATTTTATCAAACCATGCTTTTCCGATTAAACTCCATTTCCAGGTGCAGGTAATTCTAATAATTGGTGCAGCTCAGGCCCTCTTCTTTTCAGTTCTTCTAATAAATAAAAGGAAAAGAAAGTTACATGATAAGATACTAGCTTTATGGCTTGGGGTGTTGGCGTTACATCTTTCATTTGCTTACTGGCTTTTTCTAAAAAGGCTAACCTACCTGAATTACGCCGGTTACGACGCTGGAATTATCGTATTGTACTATTCCTTAATGTATGTATATACGAGATCTGTTATATCAGGACACGAGCGATTGGAGAGAAAGTGGTTTATTCATCTTTTACCATGCTTATTGATTTATGCAGTAACGTTTCCTTTCATCAGGCTTAATGAACTGGAAAAATCCAATGCACTGCACCAGGATCTATCACCTGTTATCCTCTTAAGTCTCTTTCTTGCGATCGCATTCTCCATCGCCTATCTAATCGCCGTTTTTCGTCTGATTAGCAGGCATGATATTAACATAAAAAAGACGTATTCATTTGATGACAATATCAATCTAATATGGCTTAAGAAGTTAGCAATGGTATTGACCGGGATTTGGCTTTTCCTTTTGATCGCAGTTGTCTTTGTCTACTACCTGAGGTTTACTTCGTCAGAAAGTTCTGTTCAATTATATTCTGACCTTGATTTTATAGGATACAGCTTATTCACTGTCTTTACTTATTTATTGGGGTATTTCGGCTACAGGCAGGGCAACATTTTTTCTCACCAGCCAGGGCTGGTTGGTGAGATAACAAATGAATCCACCAGCCAAACGGTTCCAAAAAAATCGGCCAATACGAAAGAGGAGACAGAGAAAGAAAATCAGGATAAGAAGTTTATCAAACTGCTTGATGAATACATGAAAAATGAGAAGCCTTATTTAAACAGTACGCTATCTCTTTATCAATTGGCGAGACAATTGAATGTCTCTTCCCATTATTTGTCTCATATTCTTAACAACAGGATACACAAGAATTTCTATGAGTTTGTTAATCACTACCGCATTGATGAAGTAAAAAGGAGAATAGCCTCGGATCACAATTCAAAATATACCATACTTGCCATAGCCCTGGATTGCGGCTTCAACTCAAAAGCCACATTTAATCGTACCTTTAAAAACTACACGGGATATACCCCTTCCCAGTTCCAGCAAGAACTCACCCAGTCTGACTAAATTAATAAGTCTCAACTTATAAGTCATAAGTGATTGATCAATAGGGTATTACGATCTATTGAGACACTTTCCTGGTCTCATTGGTTCGATTGAGACGATTTCATTTGAAGCCTTTTCTTTCTTCGTGTCAAATAATTACGCGAAAAGAAAATGAAATCGAAACTTCTATCATGGTTTGCGCATGTCTCTGTCAGGCACAGTAAAGCTGTTCTGATCTTTGGATCAGGCCTTGCGATTGTCTGCGGCATTATGTCAGAACAATTAGTCATTAAAGCTAATATGAAGGATCTGATGCCTCAAAGTCACCCAACAGTAAAGGGTTATAATGATATGACTGAAAATTTTGAGGCGGCTTCCAATGTCATTATCACTGCCATCGGTGAAACAGCCGGTCTTAAAAAATTTGCAGAAGAAGTGGCACCTGAAATAGAAAAACTTGACAACTACATTTATCGGGTTAGCTATAAGGTAAATCGAGATTTTCTGAGAAAGCATGCCTTAATGCTTCTCAAAACCAGGAATCTTAAAACAGGGGTCTCTTCCTATGAACACCTGGGGCTGAAGGGATACCTGAATGGAATCAATGACAATTTCGAAGAAACATACATTGTCGATGATAAGGGGATCTCCGGTTCAGAAAGAGAGAATAATGCCATCTCAGCTCTTGATGGGATCAAAGTATGGCTGGAAACCATGCATGACTTCCTTACTTCAACAGATACTACAGAAGAAAATGCAAGAATAGCGGTAGACAACATGTTGCTGGGGGAGGAATACATGATGTCTCCCAAAAAGGACATGATAGTTATTACGGCATTTCCAAAATTCACCACGGATGACATAGATCGATCAACGCTATTGATAAATGAGATTAATGAAATAATACATTCAGCTGCCAATAAGTATGACGGTATTGAGAAGGTAGGAATAGCCGGAGCAATGGCATTGATAGTAGAAGAAAACCAGGCGCTGAGTGAAGATTCCAACTTCACCTCTCTTTTAGCTTTTATCCTGATCATAGTCACATTCATTATTTCCTTTCGAATGTGGAGTTCACCGGTATTGGCGGGCATCAGTTTAATCGTAGGTATCATTTGGACCACGGGTTTTGCCACTCTTTTTGTGGGACATTTAAATATCATGACCTCCATTTTTGGAGTGATCCTTATAGGTCTCGGAATAGACTTTAACATTCATGTCATTTCCGGCTATTTGGAAAATCGGTCAGCCGGCTTAAATAACCTGTATGCAATGAAAGCCACTTTTGCCAAGGCGGGAGGTGGGATTCTTGTTGGAGCATTTACTACATCATTGGCGTTTTTTTCTCTGATGGTTACACAAAATGCCGGAATGAAAGAATTTGGTTTGATAAGCGGAACCGGAGTATTGCTGACCATGCTCTCTTCGTTTACTGTCCTTCCGGCTATGTTAACCTTCGTTGACATTTCGCACAGAAGAAAAATCACCAGGTTAAAAAGAAGGTTAGCTGCTCTTTCTTCACAAGATCCGCTGTTTCAAAAATTGCAATTGAAAATAGAAGATAAGACGCAAAGACAGAAAAAGCCAAAGTCCCCTTCATTTCAACTATTGGGGGATCTATCAGAAAGAATAAGAAAACAACCCGCAGTTTATATATCCCTTGCACTGGCCCTTACGGTGTTAACCATTCTAAAAGGAAAAGAGATTGAATTCAACTATGATTTTATGAGCCTTGAACCGAAAGGATTAACGAGCGTAGCCATGCAGGACTCCTTAGTTGAAAAGTTCAATATGTCACCTGATATAGTTTTTGTTTCCGCCAATACCGTGGAAGAAAGCAGGATTATTGCCGAAGAGGCCAAGGATGTACCAAGGATAGGCTTTACGAGCTCAATTTCGGATTTTGTTCCCTCAGAAAAGCAGTATGCAGAAAGAGTTCCGTATTTATTACAGATCCGGGAGTACCTGAATGAAAACGAGGCTGACACTTTATCTCAAAGCGATGTAGGCCAGCTTATTGACCAGCTTTACAGGATAGAGGATAACGTGATCGAATTGGCACAAATGGCTTTTGCCGGCGGTCAGGACAGATTGGATGACAAGGCAAAGGAAATAATCGGGGATCCCAATATACCAGTAAGCGATAGGACCAGGCTTGTTGAAGAGCTGACTGGATTAATTGAGCATGATCCCAGGTGTGCAATTGACGCTTTGAATCTCTTTCAAAGCTATTACGAACCATACTTGAGAACCAGTGCGATATCGATGAGCTCTACCGCCAGGATCACCCTTGATTCGATCCCGGAAGATATCTTATCTCAATTTATAAGTAAGGACCGGTCTCAGTTTTTGATCACTATGTTTCCCAGGGAGCAGATCTGGAACCTGAACTTCCTGGAGCACTTTTCAGCGCAAATGCAGCAGATCGATCAGCAAATTACCGGAACCCCAATTATTTACTACATCCTGATTACACTCATTGGAAAAGACGGTTCCATCGCTGCAATACTCACCTTGATTGTGGTGCTAATTCTTCTCTCATGGGACTTCAGAAACCTCAAAGCAGCATTATTAACGATGATTCCACTCATTCTTGGAACCGTGTGGATGGTGGGTATCATGCAAATGGCGGGAATGAAATTGAATCTCTTGAATGTAATGGGACTACCGCTGATACTGGGAATCGCTATAGATTATGGAGTACACATTATGCACCGATTCAAGATCGAAGGAATCAATAAGTTGAGGGCCATTTTTAACAGTACCGGAAAAGCCGTATTCCTGACCTCAATTACCACATTGCTGGCATTCGGTGCTCTTGGGTTTTCATCTCATCGGGGGCTGGCAAGCCTGGGTATGACGCTGGCCATTGGTATAGTGACCATACTCCTTGCCACGCTGGTTGTACTACCAGCTCTGCTTTCAATTACTGGCAGGAAATCAATCAAATAAAAACCAAATAAAAATATTATGAAAACGATAAAATCCATTTTGTTGATGACTCTTGTGTATTCATCATATGCTCAAAGCTTATCCGTCGAACAGATTATGGATCGTGTTGAGAAAAACGAAAAAATACCTTCATCAATAACTCAGGTTGATCAAACCATTATTACTTCAAAAGGTAAATCGAGGGTATTATCCATACAGGGTTTTTCAAAAAATTCAGGTGATGATCAGCTCTCGCTTTATACCGGTCCGGCAAGGGTAAAAGGGGATAAAATATTAATGTTAAATGGAGGGGATGACATTTGGTTTTATACCCCGCGCACCGACCGTGTACGCCATCTTGCCAGCAATGCCAGAAAGCAAAAAGTACAAGGTAGTGACTTCTCCTATCAGGATCTGGAACAAAGGGATTATCAGGAAGATTTCAAAATGGAGCTACTTGGATCAGAGAAAATTTCCGACGTAGATCATTATATCGTTCAGGCAATACCCACCCCTTCAGGACCGGATTACGCGAAGTTGATCTTTTGGATAAACCAGGAAAACTTCATCGTATCAAAAGTTGAATACTATGAAGATGAATTGCTATCAAAAACACTATATGCTTCTGACGTCAGGAAAATCGGAGAGTACTGGATAGCCATGAAGTTGGAAATGCGCAACAATGAATCCGGTAGCAAGACCCTGCTTGAGACTAAGGAAATAGAAGTCAATGTAGAGCTGGATGATAGCCAATTTTCCACCAACTATTTAAAAAGGAACTAAATACGAGATAAGTGAGAAATCGAACTATTCGAATTTTCATATTTGTTGTTTTGCCGATCATACCGCCGGTGTGCTATGCACAGCATGATTCGACTGTTTTGGATAAGCTACGGATATCCGGATACTTTGAAAATCAGTTACTCGGACAGGCTCAGAATTCAGAGTTTTCCTTAACGGATTATAACCTGCTCAGACTAAACCTAAGCGCTAAGATCGATGAGAAGATCAGCTTCTTTAGTAATATAAATTACCGGACATTTCATGGCAGGACTGAGCAAAACATCCTTGATTTTTTGCCTCGAACAGTAGTATCCAACTACATAAATGGATTCGGGCAACCGTCTGATGAAATAGTTAAAGGATTTGACAATCCATTGAATGACGATTTTCTATTTGATAACGCCTACGTTTCTATTTATACCGATAAAGTAAATGTACGAATTGGTAAGCAACAGCTCCCCTGGGGTACAGGTTATATTTGGAATCCAACGAATATTTTTCATACAAGAAATATGTTGGATCCAACCTATGAGCTTACAGGTGTGAACGCCTTGAAAGTAGAGTACCTGTTATCTGATCAGGCTACTGTTACTGCTGTCATGAATGTTTCCGGGAAATTTGACAATTCCAACTATGCAATCAAGCTAAAGAATCATATCAGTGGATTTGATGTTTCATTGTCACATGTATATTTCCAGTACACCACCACTGATTTTTATACCTTTTCTGATATAAGGGAGCCTAAACATCAAATTGGTGCGGATTTTTCAGGCTCTATCGGTGGGTTCGGGATTTACGGAGAGGGTGCTTATCGCCTGGATGCATCTAAAGCCAATACTACAGAAGCCAACTTTTTAAACGCTCTGATCGGTCTTAACTATTACTTTGCCAATGGTCTGTATATGTTCGGAGAATATTACTTCAATGAAAATGGCAGATCGGATCATCGGGATTATGATATTAACGACTGGATGAATTACCTGGGGCCCTACGCAGAAGGTTTAGGTCAACATTACATGTTCTATGGCATCAATTTACCGGTGGGTACTTATTGGAATGTTTCCACATTCGCTCTTTGGAATGTTTCAGATGGAAGTTACATGGTCTATCCGCGGGTTGAATATGCTATAGGAAACAATACCGAACTCATCAGTCAGCTTTTTCTTCCAAACGGAAGATCTGATTCAACGGAATTCGGTGCTGGAGGAATAGGAGGTATGATCAGGCTAAGAATATACTTCTAGCAATTCACCTGGCCGCGTGATCTGAGCTTTGCTGATCACATAAGACAAACCTGGTTGAGACAGTATCCCCAACTCTTGTTTTAAGTACTTGACAATTCATTTTTCTTCTTATTACTTACAAAGTCCTTGTCTCAGAAACATGTGGTTTTAAGCAATTCTACATTTCTACTACCAGCCAGACAGGCTTTCCTGCTCCATAACCCGTTTTATTGAATAGTCTCGCGAAAAACATTTTATTGAACTCAAAACCCAACTTGGGAAATTCACCTAAAAAGTTCAGAACGAATAAGAAAGACTGAGAAGAAACTGGAAAAACAAACCTCCTAAAGTCGTTTATGCCGGATTTCCCCAGGGTTTCCCATCA
Organism: Flammeovirgaceae bacterium BBD 1991-12; assembly: GCA_001657315.1. Lineage (GTDB taxonomy): Bacteria > Bacteroidota > Bacteroidia > Cytophagales > Cyclobacteriaceae > Fulvivirga. Next base: position 64,562 of record LYSV01000023.1, read on the forward strand.
ATCCCCAATTTGCTCTGTCAATTTCAATGAAACCACATTTTCACGATGATATGTTCGTTAGGCTTAAAAAAGTCCCTTACTAAACGTAGGAGGTAAGATTGTTCATGCTTATGGTGTATTCGAAGAATTTGCTCCAAAAGTATTGCCAGATGTTTCTCCTGATTGGTCACCGTTATATCGAACTGGTGATTTCAGGAAATTGTATCTGAGTTAGGATTTCTGTTTGGTTTAAAAGACGCCTCATACAGTAAGGCCTTTCTGTCAACATTATACTCTTGTGAGTCTACTACTTCGGTTTTATCGGACGATACGTCAGTTTGCGCCATGCGAACTCGAGTGGACCTTGCTTGAATCTGCTGAGCCATGCACGGCTAAACGCCCACTGTGCCGCCAAAATACCGGCCGCAAACAAAGGTAGGAATGCAAAAGGCACTTCCCGCATCAATGCAAACCCATAGCCGAAGAACAATAAAACTGCCGTCACATTCTGAAATATGTAGTTCGTCAAGGCCATGCGTCCAAGCACTGCGAGATTCCGGAACACAAACTTCGCCCGTCCAGAGGCCCATAAATTAAGGAACAGCATGGAAATTCCCAGGGCTAAACTCGTAGAGCCGACATGGTAAATAACACCTTGAATAAGACCTGTCTTACTCAATGCGAACGGTGTCCCTGTCGCAGCTTTGATTACCGCATAGCCAAACGAAGTAAGTAATCCTATTATGCCAATCCAAATGGCGCCAGGTGGCACGGTGATGTCGCTATTTCGGATTTTTGGCAACCAGTTTCTTGCAAGCAATAGACCAATTATGAACAACCCCAGTACTTGAAAATAACGACCCGATAGCAAGTAACTCATCGGCCGTGGTATCGCCTGCAACACGTTAATAGAAAATACTTCAATCGCAGAGTCGGAAGTTCGCATCTCCAGGAGTGACCGGTCCGCAAATCCCCATTGTGTTTTCAAGCTTATCGAGAAGCGACGCATAGCTCCCCAGAACAAAGCTTCTTGTGTTAGATACAACATACCATGGATTAGTAACGGGATCAACAACAGCACTAAAATCCAACGCGCCAGGGTACGATTCGAGAGAGTGAGAAACATGGGCAACAACATACCTAAAATGCTGTAGAGCGTCAGGATGTCTCCGTTCCAGACCAGATACATGTGTAACAAACCGATGCAACACAGGACGATCATTCGCCTAAACCAAAAGGTGGAAAAATTCACTTCCGCAGCGCGGAAACGTTCTGCCTGAAGTGCAAAGCCGACACCAAAAAGGATGGAGAAAATCCCATAAAACTTGCCTTCGACAAACCAGTCAATAAAAAACAACACAGCACGATCGAATATCGGTAACAAGACAATCTCTTCAGGGCTGTAGGTGTTGTATCCCATGAAGCTGTATAGATTCGCAAGCAATATTCCAAACAGCGCAAATCCTCGTAGCGCGTCCAATACCTGCAGTCGCTCTGATCCGGTGGTTGGCTTTATTCCTGTATTAGTGTACATTTTAAACGATCATAAAGTGAATGATCCATTCTCCCGTTTTTGCCAGTTTTTAACGTCTACAACAGATACTTGAACCGGAGGTAAAAATCGATCGTTCAGTCCAACGCCAGGAAATCCCATTAGTGAACAGGAATCGGAAGTACCGTTGGCTTCAATCAATGTAACCCCGTTCTCTCGCTCAGGGATGCTATTGACGAAATCCCTAAGCTCATTTATGCCACTACAGCAAATACAGCTTCCATTAAGTGGTATAACATATTTTGATTCCATCTGCTCCACAAACTGCCGAACATCGAGGTAGGCATTTTCATAATCATTGAGAATGATAAAAGGATACCAGCCCTTATCAATATAGCTGGTTACCAGGGTAAGGTTGTTTTTCCTGTTCCTAAAAAGCCTACAACCGTTATAATCGCTTCCATACTTTATAGAAAAATCCGGATAAAATTACCACCCATAGTTTGTAAACGCAACTATGTTGCATTATTCATTATTGAGCTTATATTTGCAACATTGTTGCATAAATATGATCATGATAACTATACTGAATAAAAAACCCGACGAACTAGGAATGCTTAGTTCTGCCCTTTGCATTGTCCATTGTCTTGCCACACCGGTATTGCTAACAATACTTCCTGTTTCTGTGGCTACCCAGAGTGGGCAAAATTGGTGGGTCTGGCTGGATATATTTTTTCTGCTCATTTCCAGTCTTGCTGTTTTCCGCGCTGTTCAGCGATCCCCTAAAACCTGGCTCCGGGTCAGTATGGTAGTATCATGGCTTATGCTATGTTTCTTTATTATTAATGAACGGTTTGGGAGTATTGAATTCCCTTTTGATATCGTGTATTTTCCTGCCTTAACATTGATCTTTTTGCACCTGGTCAACAGAAGGCACTGCAGCCATAAGTCAGGAGGTTGAGAAAAAGGTAATTAATAACAAAAAATTGGCTTAAATAATCAGAAATAGTTTACCATAACCATACTCTAATGATACTAAAAGGAGGTTTTACCAAAGGCTGTAGGCAAATCTTAATCACTCTGTTACTACTAGTAATGATCAACGCCTGTAGCCATGATAAAAAACCAGACGAAAATCTGCAACAGGCCTTTAAAATACACCAGGATGCTATAAAAATACGGA
>LYSV01000023.1:67237-81038 GCA_001657315.1 Flammeovirgaceae bacterium BBD 1991-12
CGCTAATGAAGATTCTCTGTTTGTGACAGCTTACAAAGAGAATTTGGACTCAATTAGCCGTGCTCTTGAAACCTGGGATGAGCAATTGGTGGAGGTACCGGGTTTTGAGGAGTCTCACGACCACTCAGGGCACGACCACCATCATGATAAGCAGCCGGAACTGACCTCCGAACAACATTTGCAAGTGCAACAGCATCTGTTTAAGGAAATCCAAACGATAGAAAAAAGTATCAATCAAATCGAAGAACAATTATGAAGTCCGTTTTTTTTATCTATGGAAGATGCCCTGAACATTTTTTCAAATGTTATGGACCAAGTCGTCAAATGACCAAATTTGCACTTCAGCCAAAAGTTGATCACTACTCAACACCTTCCAGGAGCAGCGTATTGAGCGTAGTTCATAATTAAGATTTAGCAACAATGTCATGATATTAAGTGGTTTGGAAATAGCGGCCCGAATGGGTAAGGATATAGGAATAGATCCTTATGACCCTTCTCAGCTGAATCCTAACAGCTATAACCTGCGACTTCATGACGAACTGCTGGTATATGATGCCCCCATACTGGATATGAAACTGGAAAACAAGGCATCAAAACTAACCATCCCTACCACCGGCTTACAATTAGACCCTGGGCGGCTCTACCTGGGCCGTACACTGGAACGAACCCGCACCGACACACTGGTGCCCATGCTGGAGGGCAGAAGCAGCATTGGTAGGCTGGGCATGTTCGTACATGTAACCGCGGGCTTTGGTGATGTGGGCTTCAATGGTTATTGGACACTGGAGATTTTCGTGGTACAGCCATTAATTATTTATCCTGGCGTGGAGGTTTGCCAGATTTATTTCCATCACATAGACGGCGCCTATACGACCTATCAGAGTGGAAAATATCAAAATAACAATGATATTCAGCCTAGCAGATTGTATCAGGATTTTAAGCAGAAAGTATGATCAATATTACACTCGTAGACGGGGACATCAGGCAATTTGAAAAGCAGGAGATGAACAGCCTTGAAGTGGCAAAGGCCATTAGCGAAGGTCTATCCCGCAACACGCTGGCCGCAGAGGTCAATGGTGCCGTTTGGGATGCTCACCGCAATTTCACAGGGGATAGTGCAGTGAAATTGTTGACCTGGCAAGATGACGAAGGTAAGGCTGCTTTTTGGCATACTTCAGCTCACCTGTTGGCGTATGCCCTCGAGGTGCTATATCCAGGCATAAAGCTAGGCACGGGTCCAGCGATCGAAAACGGATTTTACTATGATGTAGACTTTGTTGATCACTCCTTTTCAGAGTCGGATTTTCCAAAAGTAGAAGCCAAAATGCTGGAGTTGGCCCGTGAGCGCTACCCCAATGTGAGAAGAGCTGTCAGCAAACAAGAAGCTGAAGAGTTTTTTAACCGGAAAGATAACGAATACAAGCTTGAGCTGATAGCTGGGCTGTCTGAAGAAGACATCACACTTTACGATATGGGCGGCTTCACAGACCTGTGTGCCGGACCGCATTTGCCAGATACAGCGTCTATCAAAGCTGTAAAACTGACGTCCGTTGCCGGAGCCTATTGGCGTGCCGATGAAAAAAATAAAATGCTCACACGTATATATGGCATTTCCTTTCCTAAAAAAGCCCTACTTGATGAATACATGGAAGCGCTGGAGCAGTCCAGAAGTAGAGACCATCGTAAACTCGGCAGAGAGTTGGACTTATTTTATCTTGATGAAACAGTGGGCATGGGGCTCCCACTCTGGTCTCCCAAAGGAGAAGCTTTGCGCCAGAATCTTATCAACTACTTGCGCAAGTCACAAACATTAGCTGGCTACCAGCACGTGTCTAGCCCGCACATAGGCAAAAAGGAACTGTACATTACCTCGGGACATTATGAAAAGTACGGGGAAGATTCTTTTCGCCCCATTCATACCCCCTCCGAAGGGGAAGAGTTTTTCCTTAAACCCATGAACTGTCCTCATCACTGCAAGATTTACAGTGCACGACCTAAAAGCTACCGGGACCTCCCCGTAAAATATGCAGAGTTTGGAACAGTGTACCGCTACGAGCAATCAGGAGAGCTGCATGGGCTTACAAGGGTGCGCGGATTTACGCAAGATGATGCGCATATCTACTGTCGTGCTGATCAGTTAAAAGAAGAATTTCTAAAGGTAGTGGATCTGGTTAACGTAGTTTACTCTCGCCTTGGCTTTCATGAATTCCAAACCCAGGTTTCTTTACGGGATCCGGATACCCCAGGCAAATACCTGGGAACGGATGAAATGTGGAAAATGGCTGAACAGGCCATTGTGGACGCCACAAATGGGCGCGGCATGAAAACAACCACGAAGATAGGTGAAGCAGCCTTCTATGGCCCCAAGCTTGACTTCATGGTGCGGGATGCCCTTGGTCGAAAATGGCAGATTGGCACCATACAAGTGGACTATATGATGCCGGAAAACTTCGACCTCAACTATGTGGGTACTGATGGGGAAAAGCATCGACCTGTTATGATCCACCGGGCATTATTTGGTTCCCTGGAGCGGTTTATTGCACTACTTCTGGAACACACCGGGGGGAATTTACCGGTTTGGCTGGCCCCAGAGCCCATTGTGGTACTGCCTGTCTCGGATAAGCACCTGCAATATGCCCAGGAAATAACCAGCAAGCTTATGGAAAGCCTGGGAATACCGATTCCCATAGACAGCCGTAGTGAAAAGCTAGGTAGAAAAATTCGGGATGCCGAGACATTGAAAACTCCATATATGCTTATTGTGGGCGAAAAGGAAATAGAACATAAGCAGGTAACCATTCGAAAGCACATGCACGGAGAAAAAGGTGCTTTTACACTACAGGAATTTATACAGTGTTTTAAAAAGGAATTATCAGAATAGCTTTATCAGGGATATAATTTCAATGAAAATAGACGAAAAATTAATAGAAAGAACCCGACATGACCTCAATGGGGACAACCATGTCATGACCTCTGCAGATACTCCCTTAAGAGAAGATGCCTTTGTTAAATCTGATGAAGAGAAAATGGCAAACATCGAAAAACTCTTTGGTGGAATCATGGAGGAATTAGGTCTTGATCTTACCGATGATAGCTTGAAGGGTACCCCGTACCGGGTGGCTAAAATGTACGTAAAAGAACTTTTTGAGGGACTTAACCCTGCGAATAAGCCTTTGCTATCCGTATTTGATAATAAATATCAGTACAATAAAATGCTGGTGGAGAAAGATATCACTTTTACATCAGCTTGTGAGCATCATTTTTTACCAATCGTAGGCAAGGCTCATATCGCATACATCTCTTCAGGCAAAGTAATTGGCTTGTCTAAGATCAATCGAATTGTTGAGTATTATGGCAAGAGACCGCAGGTACAGGAACGTATGACGTTGCAAATATTTAATGAACTCAAAGATGCGCTTCAAACGGAAGATGTAATTGTAGTGGTAGATGCCGAGCACCTATGTGTATCTACTCGTGGTGTGAACGATAAAACCAGCCGAACCAGTACACTGGAATATGGAGGAAAATTCACTGACCAAGGCTTGCGGAATGAATTTTATCAACTCATCTGAAGTCTAAATACATGGGTAAACAAAGTGCTGCAGCAATTTTAAAACAGTATTCACAACGCACTACCAATGGACGAGTGGCACTATTGGAACTTTTGATGGATAGCCCAAAAGCTTTTGCGTTATCGGAGATCGAAAAACTATTGTCCATTTCCATAGATCGGGTGACTATCTACCGCACGATTAACACCTTTGAGGCGGTAGGACTGGTTACAAAAATGGTAGACTACAGGGGCATTTGTCTGTATATGTTTAACCACAAAGATCACAGCGCCATTAGCACACATCCTCATCTACGTTGCAGAGAGTGTGAAAGGGTGGTCTGTTTGCCCTGTCTACCCAATGAATATTTGAATACGCTTGAAAAATATGAGATTGAAGAGATGTACTTCCTTATGGAAGGAGTATGTCCGGAATGCCAGGCATCTAAGGTTAACCGATATTAATTGATGAATTAAAAGAGATAAAATTAAAGGCAATTATAAGAATAAGAAATTCTGTGGGTATGTAATATGGCTGGCACGGAAGAAATAAACGTGGCATCAGAATTAATATTGGAAGCTTTTAAATCCCTTTGACATGGAGCATGCAACTATTTATGTGAAGAATACTCTAACAGGGGAGAAAGAAGCTTTTACCCCTATTTCAAAGGGTAAGGTAGGTATGTACGTGTGTGGACCAACAGTTTATGGAGAACCTCATTTAGGCCATGCTCGCTCAGCTATTACGTTTGATATTGTTTACCGGTACTTCAGGTTTCTGGGTTACCAGGTTCGTTATGTCCGTAACATCACTGATGTAGGTCATCTGGAAGATGAGCTAAACGGTCAGGGCGAAGACAAAATTGTAAAAAAAGCCCGTATTGAGCGTCTTGAACCCATGGAAGTGGCTCAGTATTATACCAATCTCTACAGGGATATGATGACCAGGCTCAACGTGTTGCCACCCTCCATAGAGCCTACCGCCTCCGGGCACATCACTGAACAGATCGTGATTATCGAACGGATTATTTCTAACGGTCTTGCCTATGTGGTGGAGGGATCGGTTTATCTGGATGTAGTACGGTATACACAAAAATATCATTATGGCGAGCTATCCGGCAGGGTGCTGGATGAACTGATGACTGGAAGCCGTACTCTTGAAGGGCAGGATCAAAAAAGGCATCCGGCAGATTTTGCCTTGTGGAAAAAAGCGGAAACAGGACATATAATGCAATGGCCCTCCCCCTGGGGGATGGGTTTCCCCGGCTGGCATATAGAATGTACGGCCATGAGTAGCAAGTACCTGGGGGTACCTTTTGATATTCATGGAGGCGGTATGGACCTCAAGTTCCCACATCATGAGGCAGAGATCGCCCAGAGTTATGCCGCTTTTGACTGCGCTCCTGTGAACTACTGGATGCATAATAACATGATGACCCTGGAAGGGCAAAAAATGGCAAAGTCCAAAGGTAATTTTATTACTCTTGGCCAAATATTCACCGGTGAGCATCCTTTGCTTGATAAAGCCTACAATCCGATGACCGTGCGCTTCCTGATGTTACAGGCGCATTACGGGAGTCCGATTGATTTTTCAAATCAGGCGCTCAAGTCGGCCGAAGTAGCTTGTGCCAAACTGCTGAAAGGGTTGGAGCTTGTGAACAGCCTGCAACCCAATGAGGCAAGCAGTACCTCTTCAGATCGTTTTTCTAAACACATACTGAACACTTGCCAAAGTTGCTACAATAAAATGAATGACGACTTCAACACAGCTGAGGCCATCGCCTGCCTTTTTGATCTGTTGGCTGTAGCACAAAAGCTGGTGCATTTGGGAGACAGTATTTCTACAGAGGCATTGCACATGCTCAAACAAACTTACAAGGGTTTTCTTACTGATGTATTGGGTATCCGTTCTGAATCGGGCACACAGGACGTACTGCTACCGGAGGTTATGGACATTCTGCTAGAGCTCAGGCAACAGGCCCGTGCCCAAAAAGACTTTTCATTGTCCGATCATATCCGCGACAGACTGGCAACCATTGGAATACAGGTTAATGACAGTAAAGAAAATGCTACTTATGGGTTCAACGGAAACTAATCTCACACATCCAAAGCCCGTCACGCTGCTCACAGGCTTTTTGGGGGCAGGAAAAACCACTCTACTCAATGAGTATCTGGACTACAGGAAAGGGGTTCGCTTTGCCATTATAGAAAATGAGATCGGTGAACAGGGTATCGATGGAGAGCTGGTCATGCAAACCGAAGATACCTTTGTAGAGATGAACAACGGCTGTATATGCTGTACCCTCAATGATAATTTCAATGACATTTTAAAAGGTCTTAATGAGCGCAGAGAGCAATGGGATGAGCTGATCATTGAAGCCACTGGTATTGCTGACCCGGCAGGGATTGCCTTGCATTTCATGGCCGACCCTGCCATCTCGGGTTTTTTTAAATTAGAACGCATAGTATGCCTGGTAGATAGCAGTATCATTGAGGACCAACTGGAGGATACGCAAGAAGCGTTAAAACAAATTGCCTTCAGCGATATACTCCTGCTCAATAAAGCTGACCAGGTGCAGGCAGGATACCTGAATAACCTTCAACAAATGCTGGCGGAGATCAATCCGATGGCACGCATAATGTCAGGGTACAAAAACCATTATCCACTAGACCAGATATCAGCTTTCATTAGAGAGCAGCCCGAAGAAGAGTTGCCCGCCCATCACCTCCATAATGAACATGGACATCACCACAGCGATATTAATGCACTCAGTTTCACCTTTACAGAACCCTTTGATGTCAACGCCCTTGCCCAGAGGTTAAACGTTCTCTTATTGCTCCAACAGAAAGATGTATATCGTGCGAAGGGCATCATTTACGATCCGGAAGAAAAGCATAAAGTAATTGTGCAGTCAGTTGGCGGATCATTGTTGTTCAGCTCTGGTGTTGCCTGGAAAGAGAGGGAAGCGAAAACCAGTCGTATGGTTTTTATAGGCAAAAAGTTAATCCCAAAAGGATATGAAAAAGTGCTCAGGCAATGTATCAGAACACAAGTAAACAGTTAATAAGAATGAAGCGTTCAAAATTCCTGGAAAGAATAGGAGGTTTAAGTTTAATACCATTATTTGGTTTAAAAGCATGCAATACTGATAGTCAAAAGGATACAGATCGGCTAAAGCAGGAATTGATCGTTGCCTGGGAGCGCAGTGAAAAAATGACCATTACAAATGTAGAACAGATGCACCCTGAATTGTTCACTTTCAAATACACTAATGAGGCCATGACTTTCTCTGAACAGTGGAGGCACTGTGTTGTTTATACCTGTGGTCAGCTTGCCGCACACACCAGGATAAAAAATCCTTATGAAGCCATAAAGCTTCCAGTACAAATGCCTAAGGAAGATATCATTAAGGAGTTGAAAAATATGTATGCCTTCATCCGGGAATCTATTCAAACATTGTCAAAGGATGAGCTCCTGTCAGATTGTGATTTCGCTGGTGATACTATCCCTATCTGGCGCTTGCTTTATGCTCTTGAGAGCCATATTGTTCACCATAGAGGGCAATGTGTAGTGTATCTGCGCCTCAAAGGAGTGATACCAAAAGGATATTACGGGTGGTAAGCCAAAGCGGATCAGGTATTATTGTTTTGGCCTGAATACCTTCATGTGTTCCTCGCTGGCCTCCAGGTAAGGACCTCCAATAAGGTCAATGCAATAAGGAATAGCAGGGAATACCACCTCTAAGCATTCGCGAATAGATTTTGGTTTGCCAGGAAGATTGACGATCAATGTACTTCCCCTAATACCTGCCGTTTGACGAGAGAGAATAGCCGTAGGCACATATTGCAAGCTCACTTGTCGCATCTGTTCTCCGAAACCCGGAAGCAGTTTCTCGCTCACGGCCATGGTGGCCTCCGGTGTTACATCCCGTTTAGCAGGCCCCGTCCCACCTGTTGTCACTACCAGGCAACAGGACTCTTTATCGGCCATTTTGATTAACTGCTCTTCCAATAGAGGTTGTTCATCCGGCACTACTGCGTACACAGCCTCCCACGGGCAAGACAACCACAATTCCAGGAGCCGCTGAACCTCCCGGCCGGGTAGGTCCTCGTATTCACCCCGGCTGGCCCTATCCGATACGTTAATGGTGCCAATTCTTATTTTTTCCACTTCAATTCTTAAAATTCATCAAAAGCAACAATGTTGCATTTGTACGGTTCAATTTGTAAATTTCGCCGCATATTGCAAAAGAAAGCTCAATATATTACATGGGGAACCTCGGCCGTAGTATTAATTGCAGCTATGACTTTCTATTTTTTTCATCAAAGTGAGGAGCCTAAGGGGGAAATAGTTTCCGAACCCCAACCCGTGGACTATTGGGAAATGTTTTCAGGCATCTCACTGGAACGAAAATTTATCGAGGAGGCAGATGTTTATTACCGCATACCCATCTTTACACCTATACTGTTGGATCATATGGGGAAGGAAGTAACGCTTAGTGGATACTACCTGCCATACTCCAGGTTGGATTCTGTGATCATTATCTCCCGTTTTCCCAATGCAAGTTGCTTTTTTTGCGGACGGGCCGGTATTGAGTCCGTGGCGATGGTTGAGTTGGACGGGATAAACCGAAAATCATACCATACAGATCAAAGACTGACCGTACGGGGAAAGCTGGTGCTCAACTCCACAAATATCAAAAAACTTGCTTTTGTAGTTGCAGATGCCACAGTTGAGGAACTGTAGATAAAATATCACGACTAACGAACATTATCTTTTTCCTGACAGCCTTTATTCATGCATTTTCCGTAAAAATTCAACGAATGATCTGTGATCTTAAAATTATAAAAACCTTCGATCATCTGTTGGATAATATGAACTCTCGGATCACAAAATTCCATTATCTTGTTGCAGTCAGCGCAGATAAGGTGGTCGTGCTGTTTAAAACCGTAAGATTTTTCATAAAGTGCCAAATTTTCCCCAAACTGGTGCCTTTTGATTAACTGGCAATCCAATAACACTTCAAGTGTATTATATATAGTTGCTTTGCTTACCCTAAAGTTTCGATTTCTCATAGCAATATAAAGGGCATCAGCATCAAAGTGTCCTTCTTTCTGGTATATTTCTTCTAAAATAGCGAAACGCTCCGGAGTTTTTCGCAATTCTTTCTGATCAAGATATTCTGTTAGTAATTGCTTTACTCTGTCAATTTTTCTTTCTGTCGCCATATAGCTCTAACAGTTTCCATGGAACTGATTTAAATTTAGAAAAACAGAGAGGGTTGTCCGAAGACAACCTGCTCCATCCAATCATACCCATTTAGCCGTAAATGACTCTAACAATAATGATTAAATAAACCTCTTTAAAAAGGCTTGATGACCAACCTTTTTTATAACGCTCCGGGTATAAAAATACAGGTCTGATGATAGTTAAATCGGTATTATTCAATGTTCAAAACAAAAGGGAGATCAAAGTCAGTGTCACCATCATTTACACCGGAAGTAGAGGTTTTAACATCCGGTTGATGCTGTAATCTTACTCTGAATCTACCATTTGACAATGGAGTAGTTGACGTGGTCCAGATGGTAAATAAACCCACAGGATCCCCATTATCGTCCCTATCTATATAATTTATTGCTTCGGTACCGGCGGTGTTACCATCTATATTGCCATCTCCTACCGGATCGGTGAAGGCGTTATTTGTGAAGCCAAAGAAAAACTGGTGTTCATCATCTTCCGCCTTGATTTCTGCACCTATATCTTCCGGATCACTCGGATTTAGTCTATTGAATATATCATAGTTAAGTGTATAGGTGGTCCCGGTGGCCAGCGTAATACTATCCAGGATTTGTAATTCATCTACGCCCGTCCCGTCGGGGTCCACGGCTCTGGCGGTTACCACGTCAGAAGCATCGCCAACATTGGTAAAAATTAGCGTTACATGGGTAAACACTTCGACTACATTCTCCGGCTCGGGAGCTTCATCATCATCGCTACAGGAGGTGAGCAAAGCTCCTCCTAAAAAAAGCGTGTACATTCCGTATTTTTTTGCATTTTGTAGCATGTTAATTCTCATTTGATTTTAGTTTAAAATTTATAATTGATTGTAAATAGAAAATTTCTTCCTGGCTCGTCTGCGAAATACCGCAATTGATTGAGGTAATCCCTATAGGGGGTGTTGAGTAGGTTTCTGACCTCAACCTGTCCCCCCAGGCTGCCGAGTCGCCATTCCCACTGAGCATGCCCCAGGAAATATCCTTCAGGAGCATCTGTAAAATCAAAAATTTCAGAATCCGGGGTAATCTCCACCTCCCCGTTTATCAGTTGTCCAGGAGTAATTGTTCGTGGGGCCTGGAACTGTCTAAAAGTATAAGAAGCCTGTAAGGTGAGTTTGGAAAAGTCCAAACCTAAGATGGGTGGTGTCTTCCAGGACAGCTCGGCATTGATATTCACTGGAGGCTGGTTGATGAGGGGCTCATTTTTTCTTACATTTTGCGACCACAGGTAGCTGGCGCCTAGTGTGCCTTTTAAAGTTTTAGTGAATGTGCGGGAGTAGGTCAGGTCTGCACCAACAAAAAGGGCATCGGCCTGATCATAGATAAATACGGGCATAGGGCCCCTGATGGTACCGATGACAGCCACCGGGCGGTCGAATATAAAATTGTCAATAAAATGGGTATAAGCCGTCAGTGTTAACGCATGATCATCCCTTTGATGGGTCAGTTCATTGATCCATTTATACCCTTTTTCCGGTTCAGCCACTTCATCTTCTTCCGTGAGTACCCTGTCCGTACGTAGCTCGCCATCTTCATTGGTGTAATACCGCCATAGACCAAACTGGGATTTAAAGCCATGCTGGCCGAAGCTGTAGAGTTCTGCCATGTTGGGCGTACGCCAGGCAGATCCTAAATTGGTACGTATTTTCCAGTGCGGTGAAAAATCCCGAACAAATCCCATGGATGCCGTGACATTAGTAAAGGAATAGTCATTTCTGAAAATAGCCTGACTGGTCTCACGTCCACGCACTGAATTGAATTCATGGTCCAGTCTTAACCCCAACTCATACGTGTTGCTTCCTCTTTGGAGGCTTTCGATGATGAATGCGCTGAACCGTTGCGTATTATAGTTAGGAATAAATGGCGTGGTGCCTGTACCGGGATTGTTGTCATTATTTTGGGAAAAATATTGCAGGCCAATCGTGCCCTCTAGTTCACCCCATGATGGGTGATGCCACTCCACTCGCGTGTCAGTGGTATTCAATTCCAGGTCAATGATGGGCAACTCCGCATTCCTCCTTACATCAAACTCCTGGCGTAGATTGTTTTGTCTGCTGAGCAGTAGCGCAAAGTCCCCCAGGTTTGCAGAATGCCAATCAACGGATAAGGTAGCCAGATGATGAGTAGCATCCTGCCTGGGCTCATTAATGTCATAGGAAAAATCCCGGATGATCAGGGGTTCATTGGTGGACACGGAACGGGCAAAAAGAGCTCCACTCTCAGCAACAGACGAGCGAAGCAACCCCAGGTCCTGGTCCACATAGCTGTAGTACACTTTAAAATCCCATTGAGCCAGGTGGTATCGAAAGCCTGCATTGGCCGAACGTTCCACCATGCCGGTGTTGGTGAGCGAATAATCCGGAGCGTGTCTGTCACCTATTCTTATGTAATTTCCACCTACATGATAACTGAATTTTTCATAACCTGCTCCCATATTTGCAGTAGTATGGTAACCTCTGCCGTTGGTCTGGTAGCCGGAAGCAATGTTCCCATACATTTTTTCTGAAAGGTTCAGGGGATTTCCTTCTACCACTACCGCTCCACCCAAAGCTTCCGGTCCGTATCTTACGCCCGCAGCACCTTTGAGTATAGATATGTTGTTGGCACTGGCAATATCTATTTCAGGGCCATGGTCAGTACCCCAGTTTTGAAAACCGTGTTTTACCCCGTTGTTGATGATAAGAATGCGGTTGCCGTACAACCCGTGAATGACAGGAAGCTGTACATTGGACCCTGTGGAAGTAAAAGTCACTCCTTGTATATCACCAATAGCTGAGGCCAACAAACGCGTGGTTTTGGTAGCCAGTTCCGCTCTATCAATTTTATCCAACGCTATGGATTGCATATCTCCTACAATAGCTTCTCCTTCCACTACTACACTTTCCAGTTCGGAAGCAGCTGAAGCCATGTAGATCACCGGTGCTTTATGGTGCGCATCATGATGGTGGGTTACTGGTTTATAACCAACACTGGAACACACCAGCGTGTACCCCTTTCCGCAAAGTTTATCCAGCAAAAATTTCCCTTGTTCATCGGCCACAGCGCCGTGCTGTGTGTTTTTGATCATTACAGTAGCAAAGGGAATGGGCTGTTTAGTTTCAGCATCTACGATACTACCCCGGATTTCATAGGCACAGGAGTCTGAAAACTGCATAGCCCGGGTAGGATGGACACTGAGACACACCCAAAAAAGGAAGGAACTGAACAGGGCATGTTTCTTTATTTTTTCATTCAACATTTACTTAATCGTTTTACTATTAAGGTCAGGCTTTCCAGCTGCATTTCTTTTCACCCATTTACAGGTAAGTACTGGCCGTATGATACTTACACAGGTTACCTACCAGCATAAGCACGATGATGACCACATCTCACATTAGCCTTCGGTATAGCAGTCCAGTAAAGCCTGAACTGTGAAAACCGTCTTGAAAATGAGTAATAGGGCTAATGGCTGAAAACAATAAGCTTTAGTCGTCCCCGCTTTTGAAGCCGGGGGTGATTACCTACTGGTACGGAAGGCGGACTGAACGGGCATTAGGATAACCTGGGTGGGGGGGAAAGTGTCCCTAAGCAGGGTGGAGAATAGGGTAAGAGCTGGTGAGAAAAGTAATTCACCATCATAATATGATGTAGCCGGGCAGCTGGAATGAGCAGATGGTTTTGTAAAAATAAATCGGGGGAAAAGTAAATGAAGGCAACGGTTCTTTCGGGAATAGTCTCTGCTGGTTCGGGCACCATTTCCTCCAGGATACAACTAGCCTGGCAATCTTCAGCATGGAGACGATGATGCTGGCACTCTAATAAATGCTTATCAAAATGCAAATGGAACGCCATGAAAGAGATAGCAGGACTAAATACGTTGACCAGCATGAGCATTAGTGGCAGAATGCTACACCATTTTCTTAGTTTTTCTTTAGGTAACGATAAGTAGTTCTCCACTAGATGCAACATTATTGCAAATCTATAAATTTGTTTTTAAATGCAACATTGTTGCTTTTAAATATTATGCCTCTTATTATTACACCTTGTTGCTTCTGCAGTAAGAGGAAATTTAGATTTATTGGTAGTATCCCTGTTTATGGCGAGAACATAAAAATGCATGCCGATGATTCTTACAGATATTGACTTTACTCTTTTATCCTGAGTAGGGTAATTTCTTTAAAAGCAGCAAAGTTTATGTTCTTCATTATGAGTAGCGTTATTGTAGTTGTAGCGTATCGTCGAAACACCAAATTGACTAAACAATAGTGTCAGCAACAGAGTCAAAGAAACGCCAGGTCACTTCCTGGGTTAAGATGTTTAGAAAATCTGCTTCCAGGGTGATCGTTAGTAACTATTCTTACAGTTGCTTTTTTAGCGGAAATCCCATAACTAAAACCTTAATTGTATTTCCTGATGAAATCGAGACTATGGGAATCATCACTATCGATAAACCCTTGGATAAAGTAGAGATGCCTGATATCATCAAACTATATAAAAGAATTAAAGATGATCTCTGAATCGGTGTTTGAAGAACATATGATGAACCAGTGTTGAGTTAAGACTCAAATGACGTACCGGGTACGGGATGAGTATGTTTGAGGTATTGGAAGGTTCTCGATCAGTCGGCAATCGGCAAAGGGCAGTCGGCAACTCTCTTGTTTTTGCCGACGGCCCTTTGCCTACTGCTGACTTTAAGAACGAGATTGGTAAAAATAGCTAACCGTCTAATTACACTTAACTTAACCCTATTTATTACCACGCCGTTTATCAAATTTATCCGGAATTGAGTCTTATTTTGAGATGCCTGGTTTAAATTGAATCCCCAACTTTAACATACCCTGACATGAAATTTCGAATTCTTGTTCTCCTGTTAACACTATTATCGTTTACCATTGATGCACAGCGAAAAAAAAGCACAAATAATGATCAGGCGAAAAGTGCATTTGAAGAGCTTTCTATTCCTGGCTTGAAGTTTAGAAGTATCGGCCCGGCCTT
>LYSV01000024.1 GCA_001657315.1 Flammeovirgaceae bacterium BBD 1991-12
TCTAAGTCCAGTTTTCTTTTTCTTTTGCTTGCCCAAAAGAAAAAGAAACAAAAAGAAAAAGGCACCACGAACAAAGGCCATTTTCCCCGCTAAACGCACTTCCCAGCCCCCATAGGCCGCTTACCCATGGGGCCTCAAATGGCCCACACTGTTCGTGGACGTCCCCCCTCCACCCGTCAACAGAATTTTCAAGGATAGCCTGGGTTAAACGAGCGTTTATTCTGCTCGGCCAGTAATCGATGATGCCATTTCAGCTCTGAAAAACACGTGAATTTCTCCAACAGGCGTTTTCGGCAACATCCTCTCCGGTTAGTGGTTGCAACAAGGTAAAAACCTGATTGGTTCTGTGCAGTATTCCTGCTAAACCTCCATTATCTCTTCCTCCCCCTGATATTCCTCTACAGGAAGGCAGCTACACACCAGATTCCGGTCGCCATAGGCATTATCTACCCTGCCTACTGCCGGCCAGAACTTGTTCTCACGAACAAAAGATAGTGGAAAAGCGGCCTTTTCACGGCTGTAGGGCTTGTCCCACTCCGTACCTGTGACCAGGGCTACGGTATGAGGAGCATTTTTGAGTACATTGGTCTCCTTATCTGCCACATTGTCCTCGATCTCGCGGATCTCCTTTCGGATACTGATCATGGCCTCGCAAAACCGGTCCAACTCATCCAGCGTTTCACTTTCCGTAGGTTCGATCATCATGGTACCAGCCACAGGAAATGATACCGTGGGAGCATGGAAACCATAATCCATAAGTCTTTTAGCGATATCCTCCACTTCCACATCTGCTTTTTTGAACTCCCGGCAGTCAATGATCATCTCATGCGCTGCACGGCCTCCTGCACCTGTGTACAGCACAGGATAGTGGCCGTCAAGCCTTTCCTTGATATAGTTTGCATTCAGTATGGCGATCTCCGTAGCTTTCCTAAGGCCATTTTTGCCCATCATGGCAATATAGGCATAGGAAATGGTCAAAATACTTGCACTTCCGAACGGAGCCGCCGATATGGAAGTAATGGCCTGATCTCCTCCGGTTTTCATGAGAGGATTCCCAGGCAGGAATGGAGCCAGTTGGGGAGCCACACCGATAGGCCCCATACCAGGTCCCCCGCCTCCGTGCGGGATACAGAAGGTCTTGTGCAGGTTTAGATGACACACATCAGCGCCAATATTGGCAGGACTGGTAAGGCCTACCTGTGCGTTCATATTCGCTCCATCCATGTATACCTGGCCACCGTTTTTGTGGATGATATCACATATCTCTACAATGCTTTCTTCGAAAACGCCGTGTGTTGACGGATAGGTCACCATCAATGCTGCAAGGTTTTCACCGTTGGCTTCTGCTTTGGCCCTCAGATCCTCCAGGTCAATATTCCCGTGGTCGTCACACTTTACAATAACCACTTTCATACCTGCCATGACGGCACTGGCCGGATTGGTACCGTGTGCAGATGAAGGTATGAGCGTGATATTACGGTGATGATCACCCCGGCTTTCGTGCCAGGCGCGTATGACCATCAGACCGGAGTACTCTCCCTGTGCTCCACTATTCGGCTGAAGAGATACTGCAGCAAATCCGGTGATCTCGCACAGCCATTTCTCCAGATCGGCAAACAGCTCCATATATCCCGCAGCCTGGTCCTGTGGAGCAAAAGGGTGGATATTCCCGAATTCCGGCCATGTAACCGGTATCATTTCCGTAGTGGCGTTCAGTTTCATGGTGCAGGATCCCAGGGATATCATACTGTGCACCAGTGAAAGGTCTTTATTCTCTAGCCTCTTTATATAACGCAGCATTTCATGCTCTGACCGGTAGCTGCTGAATACAGGGTGGGTCAGGTACCCCGACTGCCGGATGAGTGAAGCGGGCCAGTCCAACTGAAGACCGGAAGCTTCCTTTGACACATCAAACACGTTTTGCGAGTTGGTGGCAGTGGCCAGTACCTTCACTATCTCTACGATGTCTTCCTGTGTAGTGGTTTCATCGATCGATATGCCAATGGTCTGATGGTCAAAGTACCGGAAATTCATTTCATGGTTTTCTGCCTCTTTTCTTACTAAAGCACTGTCAGGCACCTCAAACCTGAGGGTATCAAAGTAATGTGCATTGAGCTGCTTCAGGCCCAGCGAATTCAGACCTTTATCCAGCAACCGCGCAAGACCATGGATACGGGTAGCGATGTTTTTCAGCCCTTTCGGCCCATGATATACGGCGTACATCCCTGCCATTACAGCCAGCAGCACTTGTGCGGTGCAAATATTGCTGGTAGCCTTTTCCCTTCGTATATGCTGCTCACGGGTCTGCAGCGCCATCCGGTACCCGTTGTTGCCCTGGGCATCTACAGAAGCTCCTATGATCCTTCCCGGAACCTGCCTTTTGAAATCTTCCTTTGTAGCAAAGAAGGCGGCATGAGGGCCTCCATATCCCATGGGTACTCCAAAACGCTGACTGGAACCTACCACTACATCGGCCCCCATCTCTCCCGGTGACTTGAGCAGAAGCAGGCTCATCAGGTCTGTAGCTATTGCTACAAGTATGTTGTGTTCTTTAGCAGAAGCTATAAGATCGGAATAGTCCCTGATCTCACCGTGATCATTCGGATACTGTAATAAAATCCCATATAGTTCAGGGTCTGTAAGGTCCAGCTTGTCAGAGTCGCCAACCACCAGGTCAATTCCCAATGGCTTTGATCTGGTAAGCAGTACATCAAGAGTCTGCGGGAAGGTGTTTTTGTCCACAAAAAATTTGTGCGCCTTCCTTTTGTCACCTTTTCTTACCCCTGAAAGCATTGTCATGGCCTCTGCGGCGGCCGTAGCCTCATCCAGAAGAGATGCATTGGCTATTTCCATACCTGTAAGATCGATGATCATGGTCTGGAAATTGATGAGTGCCTCCAGCCTGCCCTGGGCTATTTCAGCCTGATATGGTGTGTAGGCGGTATACCAGCCTGGGTTCTCCAGTATATTTCGTAAAATAACAGGAGGAACAATGGTATTATAGTAGCCCGTACCGATGTAGGACCTAAAAACCCTGTTCTTTTCCGCCAGCTTTTTGAAATCATTTATGAACTCAAATTCACTTTTTGCCAAGGGCAGGTCAGGCTCTTTTTTGAGCCGGATAGACTGAGGGATCGTCTGATCAATAAGATCGTCTATTGACGCTGCCTTTACTACTTTTAACATTTCCTCAATCTGCCGGTCATCAGGCCCGTTATGCCTTGAATCGAACCTCTCTGCGTTGTTAATTTCTAACTTCATTCTGACTTCCTGCTAATGATATTAAGTGAACAAAATCCGGTCTTGTAAAAGATGCACAAATGTAGCATTATTTGCCGTAAAAAACGTTTGCGGCTGTAATTAAAGTGCTGAATCAGAGGGTTCAGAAGTGGCCCCCAACCGCTCATAACAAATTGACTTTTTTAAGCGGATTTGGAGGTTGGATTGAATAGTTTTGGCAAATTAACCATAAACCACTGTAATGAAGAAACTAGTTGTTTTAACGGTAATATGTCAATGGTCTCTGATAGGATTTTCTCAATCGGAGGAAGACGCTATGAAGTATGCAGAGACCATTACCAGAGACGATCTGTATGACAAGATCTCCATACTTGCTTCAGATGCTCTGGAAGGCAGGGAAACGGGAGAAAGGGGGCAAAAAATGGCTGCAGCCTTTATCAGTGATCATTTCCGGCGCCAGGGACTGGAGCCACCTGTAAAAAACGGAGCCACCTACAGTTATTATCAGCCGGTACCTTTATACTCGGCAGTTCCCGGTGAGATTTATCTTACCGTGGGAGATGAACGTTTTGAGAACTTCGACAAAGTAGCCTATTACGGCACCTTTAATACGAAAGGCAAGCAGGAAATAGAGGCTGTATTTGTGGGCAAAGGTAGCGAGGATGAGCTTAGTAAGGTAAATGTTGAGAACAAAGCAGCTATCATTATGGTAGATAATCCGAGGGGGTGGAGGGCTCCGCATCAACTTGCAAAGGAGAATGGAGCGCTGTTATCACTGATCATTACCCATGGTACCGATGATGAGTTTGCAGGATACAGTCAGATGCTCAAAGGCTATCTGTCAGGGGGAAGGCTGTCTCTGGAAAAACCTGAAAACAAGAATGCAGACAGAGGGCTGTTTATGATCTCTCCTTCAGTAGCGGCCCGGATTGTAAACAGTAAAGTGGAAGATTTAAAAAAGGCTGTGGAGAATGGCAATCCCAAAAAGATAAAAAAGGGCAAATTCACCTATAATCTGGAGCAAAAGCGGATCGATGTCAGCAGTGAGAACGTGCTGGGCTATCTTGAGGGATCAGACCTGAAGGATGAGCTGATCGTACTTACTGCTCATTATGATCATATTGGCCGTGATGGCGATAAGATCAACAACGGGGCAGATGACGACGCTTCCGGCACTTCAGCTATCATGGAGATTGCTGAAGCATTTGTAAAAGCAAAACAGGATGGCAAAGGACCAAGAAGAAGCATACTGTTCATGGCGGTAACGGGTGAAGAAAAGGGCCTGTTGGGATCGGCGCATTATACTTCAAACCCTGTTTTTCCCCTGGAGAATACCGTGGTGAATCTGAATATCGATATGATCGGCCGTATAGATGCACAGCACAAGGATAATCAGAACTACGTCTATCTGGTAGGATCCGACAGGCTGTCCAGCGAGCTACATGAGATCAGTGAGAAAGTAAATGCTACCTATACAAAATTTGAGCTGGATTATACCTATAATGATGAGGACCATCCGGACAGGATCTACTACCGTTCCGATCACTGGAATTTTGCCAAAAACAATATTCCTATCATTTTCTACTTCAATGGTGTGCATGATGATTACCATCAGCCAACGGATACCATCGACAAAATAGAATTTGACCTGCTGACCAGGAGGTCCAAACTGGTATACTACACTGCGTGGGTACTGGCCAACAGAAATGACCGGCTCGTGGTAGACAAACTACAGGATCAGAATATCGGGAATAACTGATGGATTCAGTTCTATGTTCAAGGTTCAAAGTTGAACGTTCATTTCCAACTTTGAACCTTGAACATTCAACCTTGAACTTTTAAATTAAATCGGTACATTAACGTGCCTTTCGGCGTGATACGAGCTGCGTACAAGAGGACCTGACTCCACATATTTCAGACCCCTCCTCAATCCTTCTTCCCGGTATTCGTCAAACTGGTCCGGGTGGATGAATTCTGCAACTTCCAGATGCATTTTGGTAGGCTGAAGGTACTGACCCAGTGTAAGGATATCCAGACCATGCCCGACGAGGTCATCCATGGCTTTATGTACCTCATCACGGGTTTCGCCTACGCCAAGCATAATGCCTGACTTGGTCCTTTTACCGGCCTCTTTGGTAAGTTTGATCTGCTCGAGGCTCCGAACATACTTTGCCTGAGGTCTTACCCTGCGGTACAGGCGCTCAACAGTCTCCATGTTATGGGAAACCACTTCCTGTCCGCCATCTATCATTCGGTACAAGGCATCCCAGTTGGCTTTCACGTCGGGGATCAATGTTTCAATGGTAGTTTCAGGGGAAAGCTCTTTGGTCTTTACTATGGTCTGATACCATATCTCAGCACCTCTGTCCTTGAGTTCGTCCCTGTTCACTGAAGTGATTACAGCGTGCTTT
Organism: Flammeovirgaceae bacterium BBD 1991-12; assembly: GCA_001657315.1. Classification (GTDB taxonomy): domain Bacteria; phylum Bacteroidota; class Bacteroidia; order Cytophagales; family Cyclobacteriaceae; genus Fulvivirga. The sequence continues at coordinate 5,652 of LYSV01000024.1, forward strand.
ACTCCCATCAGTTTGATGGCTTCCGCTACCCGCTGTGGCTCCTCTTCATCATACTCCGGCGGGCGGCCTGTGGCTACTGCACAGAAGGTACAGCTACGTGTACATACATTACCCAATATCATAAAGGTAGCCGTGCCGGCTCCCCAGCATTCACCCATGTTCGGGCAGTTACCGCTTTCGCAAATAGTATGTAATTTATGTTCGTCAACCAGACGTCTTACTTTGGCATATTCTTTCCCTACGGGAAGCTTTACCCTGAGCCAGTCCGGTTTACGTTTTTTCTTTTCTTGTTCTGTGACTACAGGTAATTCTATCATCCCTAATTGTTTTTATAATAACAAAACTAGGAATTTATAGTTTCTGAAGTGCCAGAGGTAAGACTTATCTTCTGGAGCCGTAGAAAAGTGTGATGAAAGCGGTTGGGAACACAGCTTTGTTATCGGCGGCGGACAGGAGCTCGATCTCCTGAGTGTAGGCATCAAGCAGAAACCCTGCCTCAAACCCGGTGACATTGTTTTTTGAAGTGCCCAGCTCAAAGCTCAGCGAGGTTTTAATGTTCCCGCCTATTCTGATCTTTGATTCAGTGATGCCTTGCAACACATAGCCTGATCCCAGTATCTGGTCAATGGAATGTACGTTGGGATCATAGGGTACCCGGGAACTGCTTAGTGTACCGGGGTCCGAGTTGATCTCTACATAATAAGGCGCCAGTAATCCAAGGGAAGGACCGGCAGCTGCATTGAGCTTTATCTCAACACCCTGATGAGGTGCTTTTCTGAACAGTATCATCTCCCTTCCATATTGAAATCGCAGTGCATAAAGATAGTTCACCTTGCCCAGAATAAAGGAATTCGTGGCGTTGTTCCTTCTTAGCTGAAACTCCTGCGGATGCTTGACGTTCATCACTTCAAGACCGTAACTTTGATAAAGCCCTTCATTGATTCGCTGTGATTTCCGGAAGACAAACCCACCGATAAGACCACCCGAAGTATTTTTGTTTATTCCCCAGATAAACTCCGACTGATAATCGTCAAGATCCCGGTTTTGAGCCGTCAGCATCAGAGGTAAGAACAAAAAGGAAAAAGAAACAATAAGCGCCCTCAACATCACTTCCAGAGTTATAGAGAATGATAAATTTAATAATTTAACTTCTCTAACGCAAAGCGGGGCAAGATAGTTTATTCAATTTTTCAGCGAAAAAAAGGTATGTCAGGAATAATCTCAGAATTTACCTGCTGCTTTTTCTTAGTTCTGTTCTATGCCTTACATCATTTTTACCGTTCATTAAACGGATATTCTGAAACAGGAAAAAGAGATCCCTGATGGGAATGAGTGGTTTTTAATTATGGCAAATGTCTTGTTGAAGACGAACCACCTGTTATGATTTGGCTCTAACTTTTTACCAGGGCCTTGAGATCATCGTAGTTGATACCCATGTGTGAGTTATCATAGATCGGCTTGCCGTTTTTAATGACGATTACCTGCGGTGACTGATGAGGGATGCTGAACTCCTCTTCTATCCTGTTTGAAATATCACGATAACGTATGAGATCCAGGTAGTATGGTTTTATACCCATCGTTTCTTCCTGCTTCCAGGACCTTTCCAGGCGATTGATGACCATACTGCTGATCGCGCAGCGTATGCTGTGTTTGAAGATCAGGACCGGATGCTCCTCCGATTCCTTTTTAATATGATCCAGTTCTTTAATATCTTCCAGGTATATCCAGTTCATGTCTTAATCGTACCAAAGTCCCTGTTCTCTTTTGTCAAACCTCGGTCTGCGCACCTTTTCCTTCAGGTGTTGAGGTTGGCCTTCATTTTTTCTAAACAATTTTGCCCACAAAAGTCTCAAATTGAACATCCCTTTTCTAAATTCATTTGAATCATTTTTTCCGCTGGCATATTTAAAGCTGGGATGCCGGTCCTTGATAAACTTTTTCGACATTTTGACATTGCCCTGATAATTGCTGGCACGTATTGACGCCCGTGATGGACCGGTGCCTTTCAGTGATCCGTCGGCTGCATTGGGTTTTTTGGAATACCTCCATGTGCGCTTTAGGTTCCCGTGATAGTTGCGTATTCTCAAATAGCTACGGCCGGGGGCGCGGGCTTTCAGTGCCTCATCTGCTGTGGATCTGTTTTTGACATACCTGAACCCTCTTTTTTGAAAACCCTGAAAATTTGCGCTGAGTCTTTCATTTTTGGCTGGTTCCTTTACTTTCAGTGCTTCATCTGCTGAGTTGGGATTCTTGTGGTAATTTGCAGATAGCCTGGTTTTTCCGGTATAATTCGAAGCCCTTTTGCTTTCTGAAGAGGGCCCTTTCTGTTTTCTTTTTGTCCGCCCTTTCCATAGGGCAATATCAAAGTCCTGGAATCCAAGGTTGTCCCTTGTGATAGGCTGACCTTTGTTATTCCAGTTATCCCTGCTCACACTACCCCCACCCTTAAAAACCTTTGATGCTTTAATATTACCCTGGAACCGTGCTACATTGTTATCCTGCCGGGTGAACCCCTTTCCCTGAATGGGCTTGCCACGGTTGTTCCAGTTGTTTCTATTGACTGTACCCCCGCTTTTGGCTGGTTTGCGTCCCTTTACATTGCCCTGGAAGCGGGCTATACTGTTGTCCTGTCGCGTTGTACCCTTCCCCTGTACGGGTTTACCGCGGTTGTTCCAGTTCTTTCTGCTCACGCTGCCCCCGCCTTTCGCAAGGCGGCGCCCTTTCACGTTACCCTGGAACCGTGCTACGCTGTTATCCTGCCTTGTTACACCCTTACCCTGTATAGGTTTGCCACGGTTATTCCATTTGTCTCTGCTTACACTACCACCCCCCTTAAATACCTTACCTCCTTTTACATTACCCTGGAACCGCGCTACCCGGCTGTCCTGGCCAGTTATGCCACGTCCCTGTATGGGCTTGCCGGAGTTATTCCATCTCTTGCCACTGATGCTGCCTCCTCCCTTGAAAGGCTTCCTGCTTTTTACATTACCCTGGAAGCTTATGGCCCTGCGGGTGCCTGCCCCTGGAGGTTTCCTTGCACCAGGAGCTCTTCCAGCCCGCTCCTGTCGCCGGCCGGCAGACTTATAGCCTCCTCCTTTCAGCTTGCCCCTAAAAGCCCTGTCACCCTTTCGTTTCCCTTTTGGATAGGCCTGGAACCGTGGGCTGGTAAAATCCGGCCTTTCAGATGTACGTTTTCTAAGTTTGTGACCGGAGATATCATTCTTCCATGCTCTTTCCCGCGCACGTGTTGCCGTTCTGAAGCCTCCCAAAGCCCTGCCGGAATATGCCTTATCGCCCCGGGCACCTTTCCGGCTGAAACGTATCGGCCGCTGGGTCTGGATCACGGGCCTTTCCACGGTTCTCTTGGTCCTGAAAGGTTTTCCTGTGATATCACCTTTATGTGCCCTCTCCCAGGGGGTCTGCCTTCTAAAAGCAGAATACGGGCTTTTTCCTTTTCTGATACGCGCCGTTCCGGAGACAGATCGTGGTACGATCCTCCGCCTTTTTACAGGCCGTTCCGGATCGCGTGTAATAGAACGCCTGGAACCGAAAACCTGTCCGTACCGGGCCTTGCCGGTGAACGTGGTACGACGCGACCGGGTGGATATGGCCCTGCCTGCGGCATTGCCCCGCCAGGCCCGTTCACCACGTCTTGAGGCCGACCGCGGTGAGGCTGCTATTCCGCCGGCGCGTTCCCTGTTCCTTCGGGAAAACCTTGGGGCGACTGACCGGGCTCTGAATCTTGAACCCTCACTACGACTTGGTTTTCGGGTGTAGGATTGCGCTTCTGCCCTTCCGGCCGTGGACCTTCTCGGTGACGTTTTTGTGATCACCTTTCTTCCGGTAATATCTCCTCTGTGCGCTTTTTCTCCTTGTCTGGACCGGGTTTTGAAGCGGGCCTCACGTAGCTTACGATTGTTGGACCTGCCTTTATCACCACGTCGTTTCAGCCTTCGGTTGGACTTGTTCTTCTTTTCGTTGGTCTTTTCAAAGAGTGATTTCCTTTTTTTCTGCTGCTGTTGCTCCTGTGCCTGCAGGGTAGGGACAGAGATCTGGCTTAGTAAAAAAAGCAAGAGCATAGCGCAAACTGCTTTTAAACAGGCTTTTGGTAATTTTCTTCTTATGGAAAAAGGGCTGGCCAAATCAAAAATTCAGATTAAAAAATGACAGTGCATGGACCATAAAAACGTAGCAATTTAATTAAAATTCCATCAAATGTTGAATTTTTTCCTTTAACCTTCCTGCAGGCAAAAAGTTTTGTTCCAGATCCGGAGAGAAAGGAACAGGAGTATCCAGGCTTCCTTCCCTTAGCACAGGAGCATCCAGATATTCAAAACAGTGCTCGGCAATCCAGGCGCTTATTTCGCCGCCAATGCCACCGGTCAGACAATCCTCATGGAGTACAAGTACGCGACTGGTTTTCCTTACAGTCTCCATGACAGCTTCCTTATCCCACGGCAGAAGGGTCCTTAGGTCAAGTATATCGGCTGATAGATCATGTTGGTTCACTGTTTCTCTTGCCCAGTGAACGCCCATGCCATAGGTTATTATGGAGAGGTCGGTGCCTTCCTGTACCAGCCGCGCCTTTCCCACGGGGAGGGTATAGTAGTCTTCCGGGATGTCTTCTGTAAGTGACCGGTATAGCGCCTTGTGCTCGAAATATAGATAAGGATTTGGGTCCTCGACAGCTGCGCACAACAAACCCTTGGCATCATAAGGGTTGGAAGGGTATACTATTTTTAATCCCGGGGTATGAAAAAACCATGCTTCATTGGACTGGCTGTGAAACGGGCCCGCAGCCACACCTGCTCCGGTTGGCATCCTAACCACCACATCGGCATTTTGCCCCCATCGGTAGTGACTTTTGGCCAGGTTATTAACGATCTGGTTAAAACCACAGGTAACAAAGTCGGCAAACTGCATTTCCACCATGGTCTTTTTCTTTTTAACGGACATGCCCAGGCCTATACCTATAATGGCTGACTCACAAAGTGGTGTATTTCTTATTCTGTCTCTGCCGAATTTCTCCATAAAACCTTCTGTAACCTTGAAAACACCTCCATAGTCAGCCACATCCTGCCCCATAACTACAAGTTCAGGGTATTGTTCCAGACTTTGCTTCAAGCCATCCGATATGGCGTCCACAAATCGCCTTGGCGATGTACCTGATCCTTTGGCATCTTTCAGTTTTTGTTCAAAAGGAAAATAAGTATCCGCCAGCTCATGGTTTGTTGAAGGATTGGGCATGGCTTCTGAAAATGCCATTTCCAGGCCTTGTTCAATCTGCTTTTGTATCCTGTCACGACTCCTTTTTATGGTGGCTTTGGTAAGCACCTTCTCCTTTAGCAGAAAGGCCTCATAGTTTTCCAGAGGATCCCGTTCTGCCCAGTGTTCCATGAGCTCTTTGGGAACGTATTTTGTGCCACTGGCCTCTTCATGCCCTCTCATTCTGAAGGTGAGCGCTTCCACCAGAAAAGGTCTGGGGTTCTTGCGTATATCCTGTGCCGATCTCTTTATGGTATCATATACCTCCAGCACGTTGTTACCATCTACGATCACCCCATCAATTCCGTATCCGGGGCATTTGTCTACAAAGTTTCTAAAGCGGAACTGTTCATTACTGGGAGTAGACAGGCCATAACCGTTGTTTTCCACAACAAATATGACCGGCAGATCCCATACCGCGGCTACGTTAAGGGCCTCATGAAAGTCGCCTTCACTGGCTCCTCCGTCTCCTGTAAAGACCAGTGTTACCTTTTTTTCCTTTGCCAGCCTGCTGGCCAGGGCTATACCATCAGCCACGCCTAATTGTGGCCCCAGGTGGGAGATCATACCTACAATATGGTGTTCATTTGTGCCGAAATGGAATGAACGGTCACGGCCTTTTGTAAACCCACTGAGTTTGCCCTGAAACTGGGCGAACAGTCGGTGGTAGGGCACATTTCGTGAGGTGAATACGCCCAGGTTGCGATGCATGGGAAGTATGTATTCGTCCTCCTGCATGGCCAGTGTGCAGCCAATACTTATGGCTTCCTGCCCGATCCCTGAAAACCATTTGCTGATCCTGCCCTGACGCAGAAGGATCAGCATTTTTTCTTCAATCATCCTGGGCTCCAGAAGGGCTTCGTAGAGATCCTTGAGCACCTTGTTGGAATACTTCTTCCGGTCGAACTGCATAGACAAAAATTTGCAAACAAAATTAAAGTATTGACGCTACCCGCAAAGTGTAGTGATCTTTTTATTTTTGCCGGCATTTATGATCAATTTTGAGACTTTTACCCTGGACAATGGCCTGCGTGTGATCGTACATGAAGATCCTAATGTGCAGATTGCGGTGTTGAACGTTTTGTATGATGTAGGATCAAAAGATGAGGATCCGGAACTTACCGGTTTTGCTCATCTCTTCGAGCACCTCATGTTTGGCGGATCGAAGAATATTTCCAGCTATGATGAGGCGTTGCAAAGGGCGGGTGGGGAAAACAATGCCTTCACCAGTCCTGACATCACAAACTACTATATGACGCTGCCATCGCAGAATATTGAAACGGGTTTCTGGCTCGAATCAGACCGGATGCTGGGTCTGTCTTTCGATCCGAAGGTACTCGAGGTGCAACGGAGTGTTGTGATCGAAGAGTTCAAGCAGCGTTACCTCAATCAGCCCTATGGTGATGTATGGCTGAAGCTCAGACCACTGGCATATCAGTCTCACCCTTACCGCTGGCCTACAATAGGCAAGGAGATAAGCCATATTGAGAATGTGACCATGGAAGACGTAAAGTCTTTTTTTTACCAGCACTATCTGCCAAACAATGCAACTCTGGTGGTAGCTGGTAATGTGAAAACTGAGGAGATCCGAAAGTGTAGTGAAAAATGGTTTGGCCCTGTACCCGCCGGTAACAGAAAGGAAAGGGATCTCCCTGTGGAACCCAGGCAAAAACAGAGGCGGGAGGTCGAGACTTCCGCTGACGTACCGTTGGACTCTCTTTTCATGACCTACCACATGTCGGGTAAATTTGATGACAACTACTATTCGGCTGATCTGCTTGGCGATATTCTGGGCAGAGATAAATCTTCACGGCTGTACAGCAGGCTGGTGCGTGAAAAAAAACTATTCCACAGTATCAATGCTCACATTACCGGCTCTATTGATCCCGGGCTGTTGGTGATCAATGGCAGGGTAAATTCCGGAACGGATCCCATTGCTGCGGAAAATGCCATACAGGAAGTGATCGACGAGGTAATGGATGGTGGAGTTACGGAAAGGGAGCTTGAAAAGGTAAAAAACCAGGCAGAGTCCTCCGTTGTGTTCAGTGAAATGGAAATACTCAACAGAGCCATGAGCCTTGCTGTGGCTTCTCTCTCCGGAGACGTCAGTATTGTGAATCAGGAGGTGGAAAAGATAAGAAGTACTTCACTGGACGATATAGCTGCTGCCACCAGGGAGATCCTGAGACCGGATAATGCGTCGGTGATGTATTACAGATCAAAAAACCCTTAAATCTATGAAGATCAGGACCGGCTTTGGTTATGATGTACATCAGTTGGCCCCGGATGCGGACTTTTGGCTGGGGGGCATAAAAATAGAACACACCAAAGGGGCTGTGGGCCATTCTGATGCTGACGTTTTGATCCATGTTATTTGTGACGCGCTTCTGGGTGCCGCCAATATGAGAGATATTGGGTATCATTTTTCGGACAAGGATCCGCAGTATAAGGGAATAGATAGTAAGATACTACTAAGAGATGTCATGACCCTCCTGCGCAAAAAGGGATGGGAGATTGGTAATATTGATTCTACCATTTGCCTTCAACAACCCAGGATCAATCCGCATATTCCGGCTATGAAAAAATGCCTGGCCGAAGTTATGGCCGTTGGAGAGGAAGATATTTCCATAAAAGCCACCACCACAGAAAAGCTCGGGTTTGTAGGAAAAGAAGAAGGGGTGGCCGCTTTTGCTTCTGTGCTTATCACCAGGTCATGACTTCTGATGAGCAGAGGCTACGGTTGATCACTACTGAAGATGGGTCACACTCACTTTATGTTCCGGATCTGAACGAAACCTATCACTCCTTTCATGGAGCACTACAGGAGTCCGATCATGTATTTATAAAAACGGGTCTGGATCATTTTGCCCGGAATCATCCGCAAGATATGATCAATGTGCTGGAGATAGGTTTGGGCACAGGTCTTAATGCGTTACTCACGGCGTATTGGTCTCATGAACGGAAACGGCCGGTCCGGATGACATCGGTTGAGGCTTTTCCGGTTTCATGGCAACTGGCCAGTCAGTTGAACTATCCGGAAAAGATACCTTCGCCTGATGCTGCTGAGTGGTTCGGGGAGATCCATAACAGCCCATGGGAGAAAGATAACAGCATTCATAAGCTGTTTTCCCTGAAAAAGGTGAGGGCCAGACTTCAGGATCATAAACTACCGGCCAACGAATACAATGTAGTCTTCTTTGATGCTTTTGCCCCCAGCAAGCAATCGGAGCTTTGGGAACCAGAGATCCTGCGAAAAGTATTTGTAAGTCTGATGACCCATTCGGTTTTCGTGACGTATTGCGCTAAAGGTCAGTTGAAAAGAGACCTGAAGGCAATAGGCTACGATATAGAAACATTGCCCGGCCCCCCGGGAAAGAAGGAAATGGTAAGAGGTACGAAGCCCGATGATAATTAGCAGTGTCTTAGTGCTGTGAAGACGCAGACTACAGATACAGGAGGTGTAGGTATCCCATCCCTCTGTAGGACAGGGCAAAACAAGCTATTAGGTATCCAAACAAGACCCGGAAGGCAGGATTATCTGCGAAATCCTTCACTGAGTTTTCCTGCAATCGTTTGTTTGATACGAAATTTTTAAAATCTGGCCTCCTTTTTGAAAATTATGCAAAAATTTAGCCCTAACGATTGTTAGTTTCATGTTATCATGCGTGATTTTTAGAAAAATTTTAATTATCTTTAAGGTTCCTTTAAGCGTAAAATGCACCTCTCTCCGGGTGCTTTTGTTGTCTTTTTAAGTACGCCAATGAAAAAGAGTGATATGAAGGGACTTTATACACCCCAATTGGAGCATGATTCATGCGGAATAGGCTGTATTGCCAACATAGATGGAGCCAAGACCAATCAGATTGTGCAGGATGCCATCGATATGCTTGAGAACATGGAGCACCGCGGTGGAACGGGCAGCGATCCCGAAACTGGTGACGGCGCCGGTATAATGATCCAGAATCCTCATGAATTCCTGGCTGTGAAATGCAGGGAGCTGGGGTTTGAGCTGCCTGAATTTGGTCATTACGGAGCAGGCATGCTGTTCTTTCCTACTATAAAATCCGTAAGGGAGGAATGTCGAGCTACATTGGAAAAACACGCTGCTGAAATGGGTTTTGAGGTCCTCGGTTATAGACCTGTGCCGGTGGATCATACCGTTCCCGGTTCGGAGGCAAGGAAAGTAGAGCCTGTCATTGAGCAGGTATTTATAAAACACAAACAGGCAAAATTTAATGATCTGGAACGCAAGCTGTTTGTCCTGCGGAACTGGACCACCCACTATATTGGACATCAGGTAAAAGGCAACAATGGGGAATTTTATGTACCCAGCCTGTCCTGCAAAGTGATGATCTACAAAGGGCAGTTGCGTACGAATCAGCTCAGGCCTTATTACTATGACCTCCAGGATGAGGCATTGACCAGCGCACTTGCCATAGTGCATTCCCGGTTTTCCACCAATACCTTCCCTAACTGGAAGCTGGCGCAGCCCTTTCGCTATATAGCCCACAACGGTGAGATCAACACCATCCGGGGTAACGTGACCAAGATGAAATCCAAGGAGGCCATCATGACATCACCACTATTTACGGACAAGGAGCTGAAGGATCTGCTACCGGTGACTGATCCGGCACATTCTGATTCAGCAAATCTGGATGCGCTGGTGGAAATGCTGACGATCAGCGGTCGTTCATTACCTCATGTAATGATGATGCTGGTACCGGAAGCGTGGGAGGACAATGAGCTGATGGAGCCGCAGCGTAAGGCATTTTACAAATATCACGCTTCTCTCATGGAGCCGTGGGACGGACCGGCTGCATTGGTTTTCAGCGATGGCCGGATCATTGGCGCTACCCTGGACAGAAATGGTTTAAGGCCTTCCCGCTACTGCATAACAAAAGACGGCCGTCTGATCATCGCCTCAGAGGCCGGGGCGCTGCCCGTAAAGCCTGACAATGTAGTGAGCAAGGGCAGAATGCAACCCGGCAAAATGTTGATTGCTGATCTGGATAAGGGAAAAGTGATCTATGATGAGGAGGTTAAGGCAGAGATCAGTTCGCGTAAACCCTACAGTGAATGGATCGACGGGCACCGGATGAAGCTAAGGCTACTTTCCACACCGGCAAAAACGGAACGGACCTATCAGCCCAGAACGCTCGTACAAAGGCAAAAAGCCTATGGATATACTTCTGAAGACCTTAAAGTGATCCTGGGGCCTATGACGGTCAGCGGCATAGAGCCGGTAGGTTCCATGGGTGCGGATACACCACTTGCCATTCTTTCAGACCAGAGCCAGCATATTTCCAACTACTTTAAACAGCTTTTCGCTCAGGTAAGCAATCCTCCGATCGATCCAATAAGGGAGCGCATGGTGATGTCGCTGTTTACAAGGGTAGGAGAAAGCCTGAACATACTGGACGAAACTCCTGAACACACAAGACAGGTACATATATCGCAGCCGGTACTACTGGATACTGACCTTCAGAAATTCAAAAATCTGCATCACATCGGGTTTGATCATGTGGTGATCGAGGCATTGTTTGTGGCAGATGGTGCCCCGGGTCGTCTGGAAGAGGGACTGGACAGGATCTGTGAACAGGCCGAACAGGCGGTGCAGGAGGGTAAAAAGGTACTGATCATCTCCGACCGCAGTATCGATGAAAAATATGCACCAATTCCTTCCATGCTTTCCACCGGAGCTATTCATCAACACCTCGTAAGAAGAAACATACGTACCAAAGCGGGGATCATAGTAGAGGCCGGGGATGTGAGGGAGACCCATCATTTTGCCACGGTGATCGGCTACGGGGCCAGCGCTATTAATCCCTACATGGCGCTGGAGAGTATCCACGACATGAACCGAAGGGGCATGCTCGATAAAAAGATGAGTGATGAGGAGGCGTTTGCGTTTTACAAAAAAGCCATTGGTTATGGATTGCTGAAGATACTGTCAAAAATGGGTATCAGCACATTGCAGTCTTACCAGTCGGCGCAAATATTCGAAGCGCTGGGCATCAGCAAGCGGGTCATTGACAGATGTTTTACCGGTACCATTTCCCGAATAGAAGGACTGGATTTTGACGGGCTGGCCAAAGAAGTGCTCGTGAGACACAAGGCCGCCTTTGCTCCGGATACTACTACGCCGGAAACGTTGGAGGTTGGTGGTGTTTATCAGTGGAGACACCGCGGGGAAAAACACTTGTTCAATCCGGAAACCATCCATCTGTTACAGCATTCCACCCGTACCGATAACTACGAACTTTATAAGGAGTATGCTGAAAAGATCAATGACCAGACACGCTATGCACTTACACTGAGAGGTCTGCTGCAGTTCAGGAGCAGGGCGCCTATCCCGATCGAAGAGGTAGAGCCCAAAGAAGAGATTTTCAAACGATTTGCCACAGGCGCCATGTCCTTTGGCTCCATTTCACATGAAGCTCATTCTACACTGGCCATAGCCATGAACCGTATAGGAGCGAAAAGCAACAGCGGTGAAGGCGGTGAAGATGAGATCCGTTTTGAACGTAAGACCAATGGTGATTGGGAGCGCTCGGCTATTAAGCAGGTAGCATCGGGCAGGTTTGGCGTAACGAGTTATTACCTGACCAACGCTGATGAGTTACAAATAAAGATGGCTCAGGGAGCCAAGCCGGGTGAGGGAGGTCAGTTGCCTGGTCACAAGGTGGATGAGTGGATCGGCAGAGTACGTCATTCAACACCCGGTGTAGGTCTGATATCACCTCCGCCGCATCACGACATTTATTCTATTGAGGACCTTGCGCAGCTGATCTACGATCTTAAAAATGCCAACCGTGATGCCCGTATCAATGTAAAGCTGGTCTCGGAAGCCGGAGTAGGAACTGTAGCCGCCGGGGTCTCCAAGGCCAATGCCGATGTAGTATTGATATCAGGCGCGGACGGTGGCACCGGAGCCTCGCCCATCAGCTCTATCCGTCATGCCGGATTGCCGTGGGAGCTGGGGCTGGCAGAAGCACATCAGACGCTGGTGAAGAATAATCTGAGAAGCAGGATCACTGTTCAGACCGACGGACAGGTGCGTACAGGAAGGGACCTTGCTATTGCTACTCTTTTGGGCGCTGAAGAATGGGGAGTTTCCACTGCGGCGCTGGTGGTGGAAGGTTGTATTATGATGCGAAAGTGTCACCTGAATACCTGCCCGGTAGGTATTGCCACACAAAACCCTGAGCTGAGAAAGCTGTTTACGGGTGATCCGGATCATGTTGTGAACTTCTTCACCTTCCTTGCCGAAGACCTGCGGGAGATCATGGCGTCCCTTGGTTTCCGTACGGTGAACGAAATGGTAGGTCATACCGAGGTGTTGAAGTTGAGGAATGACCTCAGACATTGGAAATTCAGGGACCTCGACCTGACCCCGATATTATACAAGGAGTCCATGCCGGGCAATGTGGGTACCTATAAGCAGATAGAGCAGGACCATGAGATAGACGAAGTACTGGACTGGGCCCTGATAGAAATGGCCAAAGCGGCATTCGAAAAGCAAAAGCCTATTAAAAAGGCATTCCCTATAAAGAACACCAATCGTTCGGTTGGAGCTATTCTGTCCAACGAGATCAGTAAACAATTCAAGGGACAGGGACTGCCTGAGGATACCATCCATTATCTTTTCGAGGGATCGGCAGGGCAGAGCTTTGGAGCTTTCCTGGCACCTGGCGTATTTTTCGAGCTGGAAGGAGAGGCCAACGACTACTTTGGCAAGGGCCTTTCCGGGGGTAAGCTGGTGGTTTATCCTCATCATAAGTCGGACTTTGTGACCCGTGAAAATATCATCATCGGTAATGTTGCCTTTTACGGTGCTACCAGCGGCAAGGCTTTTATCAATGGCATGGCCGGCGAGCGCTTTGCCGTGAGGAATTCGGGTGTGGAAGCTGTAGTAGAGGGAGTGGGCGACCATGCCTGTGAATACATGACAGGCGGTCATGTGGTAGTTCTCGGACCTACCGGAAAGAACTTCGCAGCGGGCATGAGTGGCGGTATTGCTTATGTCTATGATGTGATGGGCGATTTTGAAAGTCTGCATAACCCGGGAATGGTATCGCTCGATCCGTTGGAGGAGGAGGATAAGATCCGGTTGAAGTCACTGATCAGCGAGCATGTGGCTTGTACCAAAAGTAGTCTGGGCGAAGAGCTGCTCAACGACTGGCCTGGAACCCTTGAGAAATTCATAAAGGTGATGCCAAATGACTACAAGGCGGTTTTACTGCAACGAAAAAAGGAAGAACAGGAATCAATTAAAGTGGCTGTATAACTATGGGAAAGGTAGACGGATTTTTAGCATACAACAGGGAGCTACCCCAGTCCCGGAACCCTAAGGAAAGGATCGGGGATTTCAAGGAGATCTATGAAGAATTCCCTGAAAAGAAAACAAAAGAACAGGCGGCGCGATGTATGGATTGCGGTATCCCGTTCTGTCATAACGGGTGCCCTTTAGGCAATATCATCCCCGAATTTAATGATGCGGTTTATCGTGAAAAATGGGATGAGGCGATACAAATATTGCTTTCGACCAACAATTTTCCCGAATTCACCGGCCGTATCTGCCCTGCCCCCTGTGAAGCCAGCTGTGTACTGGGGATCAACAAGCCTCCTGTAGCCATAGAGCACATAGAAAAAACGATTGCCGAAAAGGCTTTTGAACTGGGGTACATCAAGCCCAATACACCGAAACACCGTACGGAGAAGAAAGTGGCCATCATAGGGTCCGGTCCCGCCGGGCTGGCCTGTGCTGAGCAGTTGAACAAGGCGGGTCACTGGGTAACAATATTTGAACGGGATGATCGCATTGGCGGTCTGCTGCGCTATGGCATCCCGGATTTCAAGCTGGAAAAATGGGTGGTAGAACGCCGGGTAGAGGTAATGAAACAGGAAGGTATCCGCTTCAAGGTAAATGCCAATGTGGGGGTGAACGTAAATCCCAAGGAACTGATGGAAGACTTTGATGCCATAGTGATATGCTCGGGCGCTACGCAGGCACGTGACCTTCCCATACCGGGTAGAGATCTGGGTGGTATCCGTTTTGCCATGGACTTCCTCATACAGCAAAACAGGATCGTGTCGGGTGATACATTGGAGCCTGACCAGATCATATCGGCCAAAGATAAGCATGTGGTGGTGATCGGCGGTGGTGATACCGGCTCAGACTGTATCGGCACTTCCCACCGGCAGGGGGCAAAGTCAGTGACGCAACTTGAGCTGCTACCCAGGCCGCTCAATCAACGCACCCACCTGGACCCATGGCCACTATGGCCCATGATCCTTCGTACTTCAAGCTCACATGAGGAAGGCGGGGAGCGTGAATGGTCTATTCTGACCAAAGAATTTATCTCCAATGCAAAGGGGGAGGTGAAGAAGCTGAAGCTGGTACATATTGAATGGCATACCGAAGATGATGGCAGGCGTGTTTTCAGGGAAGTTCCCGGCTCGGAGCATACCATCAAATGTGATCTCGCGCTACTGGCTATAGGTTTTCAATCTCCTGAAAAGGGCCTGCTGGATCAATTTGGTCTGTCTCCCGATGGCCGTGGTAATGTTTATACGAATAACTATCAAACCAACATTGAAAAGATATTTGCAGCGGGTGATGCCCGCAGGGGACAATCACTGGTGGTGTGGGCCATTGCGGAAGGGCGTGAAGCTGCCGTGGCTGTAGACAGATTCCTGACAGGAGATAGTCAACTGGAATCGAAAACGGAGAGTTTTGTGGCGCTGAACGCGCGATAGTGATGAGTATTGAGTCCTTAGTCTTAAGTATTGAGTTGGGCTCTGCTCTCTTTTCATTTGTTGGGTATTGTTCAGAGGTGTTGTAGTAGGCATTGAAGTGCTGTAGAAATAATCCCCTGGCCGCCAGAGCAGCCGGGGTAAAGTGTGCTAGAATGTCCGTCCCCTTGTGAAACTTCTCCGGCCGTTCATGCTTTGTTTGGAACCATTGATGATGTCCAGGGCAACACCTTCCGTATCCCACCGCATGAAGAACATCAGGTATTCAGTATTATCATCACCAAAGTCAAGGAACATCATGGTATCCGCAAGGTCCCAGTCTTTGGCTTCGCATAAACCTGAAGACCTTTCGTTTTTAATCAGTAATTGATTGAAGGATCTCATTTGCTCTATTGGGTCGCAATTATCACACTCCATGAAAGCGATAGGTTTGGCCCCGGTTTCATCGAAGACGAAGTAATCGATGTAAATATGCTCCGGTTGCCTGTCCAGATACTCAGGAATGAATCGGATATCGAATTGACATGGCTGTCCGGGAACACTCCATACGAGGTCTCTTGAGTTAATTTTTGGATCACTTAGAACATAAAAGTACCGTTCCGACCATAGCGGTTCTATATCGACCGGCCCACCTGAGCCGTCAGGCCCATTGATCAATAACGGGGACTGGTTTTGAGACACCGTTAAGCGATCTATTGTCTCTGTTCCACGGAAAAAGGAACCCCGTGCTGCAGGGTCGCTATCTTCGAAAAACCGCTCCTCAAAAATACTCAGGGTGACTTCGTACTCACCCATTGGAACCCCTTTAAAATTGGCCAGCATTCTTTGGTTGTCGGGGTCACCTTCAAAACTGGCTTTGAAAATCCCGGATTGATTTTCCAGGGTGGCCACGGCTTTTTCAAATGTTCTTGTAACACCGGCTACTTCCACTACAAAGTCTTGCAGATCATTATTGTCCAATGCAATGATCACTACAGGATCTGCCTTTAGGCCCTCAAGCGAATATCTCACTTCTGCATTTTCAGGTGAGATCACAGAAAAAACAATGGAATCTACATTATCATATAGTTTTAATGAACGGGCTCTTGCCTGCAGATCAATATCCATATCCCATCTGATAAAGCCATCAACCCTTCCCTGAACCTCAAGTGATGCACCAACAGGGGCATTATTTTGCAGGACTGATACCTCTACTTCAATTTGTTCTGTGAAGTTGATAGGGAACTCAATAAGCCCAAAGTCACCGGGTTGGCTACCTTCATTTACCTCCAAAACCTCTATCGGCATCGAAACCACACCATCCGGTACTACTATAATTTCGTGTGGCAATGGAGAATGGACAAATTTGGCTTTCTCCGAACCTTCCATAGGTGTAATGTATATAGCTTCGTCCTCCTCATTCACCACCATGAATTTTTTGATGTAGTAATTTCCGGCGGGCATCTGGACTTTGCGTGTGACATAGGTGTCTCCTACCGTGATCAATTCAAGACGTTCCAGATCGAAAAATGGGTTGCCGGATGCATCTTCAATAGAAATAAGTACAGCACTGGCTTCTGATCTGTCCCCTGATGTTCTTCCTGACAGATCTTCGGAAACGGTAAGGATACCGAAGGAAACTTCCCCATTTGCCATTATGGCCGGTTCCTGATCTTTTGAACAAGCCACGATCAATAAGGCCAGTAAGAGTAATAATTTTGAATTTTTCATTTTAAATACAGTTTGAGTTTTTGTTGTTGGTTAATTGACCCCGGAAATTCTGTTTCGGTTGTGTTCGGGTTTGTTGGTTCTTTAATTCGGTATCAGCGTCTTTTGGTTCTGCCGAAATACCACTCACTAAGGCAGAGTTCGTGATCCTTGACACAATACGCTGAAAAAATCCATATAGTAGTTTCTCTAAGCAGCAAGACGTCAATTTTTATAAGTTTATTGATGTACATGCAATTGAACGAAATACAGAATTCACCAGATGACCTTTAAAACGGACAACAGGTATACAACGCTGAATTTAAGAGGTATACATAAGGTATACATTATTTAGTCTGAAGTCGTAAATCATTGGTATTGAGTAGGTTATATGATCAATGCAGAACCATATGATGAGTTGATCAGCCTGTTGAACATGAGGGGTAGGGAGAAATTGTGTGGAGCCGTTGGCTGGTAAGAGCCAAAATCTATAACTTATGGTTTCATCCCTTTTGCCATGAACAATTCGGTACAAACCATACCTCTGATCAACCTGGCTCTGGCTTTTCTTCCCGTCATAGTGGTGCTCATTATTGTCTGGAAGTGGAAGTTGGGTTACACCACGTCGCTTTTCGCCGTTTTCAGAATGCTTGTTCAGTTGCTATTGATCGGGTATTTTCTGGCCTATATCTTTGAGACAGACCATGCATGGGTGGTTGTACTGGTGCTGGCGATGATGCTATTCTTTTCCAGTTGGATCGCTTTGCGTACCATCAGCATTCCTCGCAAGGTGTTGTACCTGAAATCTTTTGGGTCAATAGCATTGAGTGGAGGGCTTATACTGATCCTTATTACCCAGGGAGTGCTCCGTTTACAGCCGTGGTATTTGCCCAGTTATATGATCCCTCTGGCGGGTATGATCTTTGCCAATGCCATGAACAGTGTGAGTCTGGCAGGAGAAAGACTGGAGGCTGAAATAAAACGGAATGTTCCCTATGAAAAGGCCCGGGTCACTGCTTTGCAAGCCTCTTTGATTCCTATCACCAATTCTCTGTTCGCTGTGGGTCTGGTCTCTCTCCCCGGTATGATGACAGGGCAGATCGTGTCCGGCGTTTCACCCCTGATCGCTGCGAGGTATCAGATCATGGTAATGTGTATGATCTTCGCTTCGGCGGGCATTGCACCTGCCTTGTTTTTGGTAATGGTCCGGTCTCATTTTGAGGATAACAGAAATGCGTGAGGCATCATAGACGATTGGAATACCACCATTGAGGTTGATCCCTTGATTGATGGAATTTCCGTAAAACCCGGGTATTCACCAGGACAGAGTTATGCCAGAGCTGCTTTTGAATGCTTGGGTAAAAGAGTTGAAAGAGGCCCTTGAGGATGCTTCCATTACATTGGTCAGGAGAGACACTTGGTGTCTCTCTTATGTTTTTTCGAGTAGACCTGTGTCGAATCATACCAACAGGAATAAGGTCTTGATTTCTACAGATAAGTGAGAAGGCAATGCTCCAATACAAAATCTAAACATTTGTTATCGTTCGGTGCCTTCACTTCGCTCCATATTTGCTATGTATAAAACTTAAGATCATGATAAAGCTGACATTTCCGGCACTAACTTTCATTTTTCTTACTTCATGCTATTCTCTGACAAGATCCGTGGAGGCCGGTAAGCCCTACTGTGACAAGATCCGATGGCCGGAAGAATATAAACTGTCGGAGGCTGATTTTTATATTCATAACAGAATCGATATCAAAGCTTCACCCGAAACTGTCTGGAATATCCTGATCAAGGCGGAGACCTGGCCGGACTGGTACGAAGGCATGAGCAATGTAAAAGTGCAGGGATCATCGGAAGGGACTTTAGAAGACCAATCGTATTTTACTTTTCGTACCATGGGCAGAGATTTTGACGGAACTATCAGAGAGTTTGAACCCTTCGAGCGCCTGGCATGGGAGACCACGAATGACAAGCTCAATGCCTACCATGCATGGCTTATTGTACCTACTGAAGAGGGCTGTCGTGTCATCACGGATGAATCCCAGCATGGAAAGCTTGCCAGGCTACAGAAAACCTTTCTTCCCCGTAAGCTTCAAAACCTTCATGACCTTTGGCTGGTGGAATTAAAGAGAAAGGCAGAAGGTGCTGAGTAATGGCATCTGGTCTCTTAGGAGGTAAAGAATATATTCAAAGAGCGGGGATTTTCGTATATTAGTCCAGATGCAAGTTGAACGGATCAATAACGAGATCATCATTCGGATTTCCTCCGACTTAGACACAGCCAAACTACAAAAGGTATTGGATCTGATCCGCTATGGGGAATTAACCTCCAGAAGTACGGCAACTCAGGAACAGGTGAATCAGCTTGCTGCAAAAATCAATAAAAATTGGTGGGCAAAGAATAAGAGTCGATTCATTAAGTGAAAGTTATTGTTGATACCAACATAATTTTCAGTGCAATGCTAAATGTTAACGGTGCTTTAGCCGATCTGCTACTTTCGGAAAACCTTTTTGACTTCTATTCTCCTTCCTTTCTATTGGAAGAATTGTCAGAGTACAAAGATAAACTTATGAAAATCCTTAAGTCAGGATCAACCGATGAACTATCCGAGTTGCAGTTTATGATAACCAAAAACATCCGGTTTATTTCTGAGTTCCAGATTGACAAAAATATCTGGAAAGAAGCTCAAAGACTTACAACAGGCATTGATTTTGATGACATAGCTTTTGTTGCTCTCACACTTCACCTAAATGGAATCCTCTGGACTGGGGATAAAAGATTAAAAACCGGCCTGGAGAAAAAGAGCTTTGATGCTGTAGTTGATACTCAGACATTGGTAGCAATAAGCCGCGAGAAAAAGTAACACCCCTTAATATGGTTGACTTGTTGTGTGACAAAGTATTTATCCATTTTAGAAGTTCAAAGGTTTGGTTGATGGATAATTGGAATTCTTGAAGTATGACGGAAAATCCACATATACAGCAATCCATCGAATCCACCATCCTGATCAATAGCTGCGTCGCATCCGTATGGGAAAATGTGGTGAATGTAAAGCTGGAGCAATTTGCTGATCCATTTTGGTTTCGGCTGCTGAACATTCCCAAACCACTCAGGGCCAATCTTATCTCCACGGGAGAAGGGGACGAACGGATCGCGTATTTCAGAACCGGTAAAAGATTTATGCAAAGTATCATCACCTGGGAACCTTTTCAGGAATACAGCTTCTCCTTCAATCCGGAAAAGGGATTCAGGGTAGGCTATTTTTTTGATCTGCACAACGGGATCTTCAGGATCTCCCATGGCTCGTATTATCTGAACCCTATGGACAATTGGACCTCTTTAACGCTAAAAACCGTATACTCCATCGACAAGAGGTTTTTCAGGATGCTGCATCCCCTAATAAGGGGTGTGTTGGACCTGTTCCAAAGCTATTTGTTGCGATCCATCAAAAAGAATTCCGAATAAGTGAATGCCACAAAGTTTAGCGAGAAGATCATCATTAACCGGCCGCAGCAAGAGGTGTTTGATTACACTCAGGACTATGACCAGAGGCTGAGCTGGGACACCTTTCTGAAAAGCGCCGAGCTGATTAATGGGGCGGAAAGTGCCGCTCTCGGAGTAAAAGCGTGGTGTGTGGCCTATAACGGCCTGGGCATGGAAACGGAATATGTTTCCTTCAGAAGACCGTCCGTAACAGCGGTTAAAATGACCCAGGGTCCTTTCATGTTTTCGTCATTTCTCGGTTCTTGGAATTTCAAATCCCTGGAGGATAGACAGACGGAGGTTACATTTTTGTATTCTTATCAACTGAGGTTTCCGGTGAACCTTTTTTCTTTCCTGGTCAGGCCCGTACTGATCAGAAATGTGAAACAAAGGCTCGTGGACCTGAAGAAAAAAATGGAGAATGGATAGCGTTTTTACTGTACAGCTTTTTAGGTTCTGAGATCTCTTTCCCACGATGCCCGTAATTGAACTGACTGAGGTAATTCGTGCACCTGTAGAGATCTGTTTTGATCTATCACGGAGCATTGATCTGCATCTCATATCGACCGAACATACAAATGAAAAAGCGATAGCGGGAGTTACCTCCGGCCTGATCGGTCTAGATGAATCGGTTACCTGGCAAGCAAGGCACTTTGGAATTACGCAAAGACTTACCACCAGGATCACAGCATTTGAACCTCCTCACTTCTTTGCTGATGAGATGCAGCGAGGGATTTTCAAACGATTCAGGCATGAACATTTTTTTGAGGAGTTCAATATTGGAACAAGAATGAGAGACGTTTTTGATTATGATTCCCCTTTCGGTCCTTTAGGGAAACTTGTGGACTTCATCATATTGAAAAAATATATGACGAGGCTCCTGGTCCTGAGGAATGAGGTGATCAGAAATTTTGCTGAAAGTGACAAGTGGAAAGACCTTTTGAATGGATGATCACACTCCTGTGGGTAACTTTATTGACAGAAAAGGCGGCTTGTACAAGGCCAGAACCATCCAAAAGGTGTAACGGCTTGCTTCCAGCGATCAGAGATATTCTGAATCATCGATCATTTGAACCGTCCGCAATGCCATGAGAATTGATATTATTCGACCCGGGAACTTTCTAAAGGACTATGTCAAATGCTTCTGGACACTCAGCCATAACGGAAAGCCCCATACCGAAAGATTGTTTCCCGTAGGAGAACCTCAAATGATCTTTCACAGTGGAGAGCCTTTTGTTGAAAGCCACACTCCGGGCCAATCAACAAGGCAACCGGAAGCGCTGGTTTGCGGACAACTGACTACCTTCACAAGTGTCACCACGGTCAATAAAAGCGAGCTTTTCGGAATATCCCTTCAGCCTCATGCACTTCACACGATCCTTAAAGCGTCTGCCTCTCAATTCACGGATCGATCCACAGACCTGACCCTCATTGATAAGAGATACAATGAGCTTCATGAGAGGATCGTAGAAGCTCCGGATACTACTGAAAAAGTGATCGTTGCAGAGCGGTATCTCAGGGAAAAGATCGTCAATATCAAAGCCCGCAACGTTCGGTTGATCGGAGAGTGCCTGCACAGGATCAGCCAAAGCCCATTATACACTCTCTCAGACATGGCTGCCCGGTTTGAGATCAGCCACCGGCAGATGGAGCGTATATTCCTTGATCACGTAGGGGTATCGGCTAGGGTATTTCAGAAGATCTCCAGATTTAACACCGCGTTACGACTTATTCCAGCCTCAGCCTCTCTCACCACCATCGGCTATGAAAGTGGCTACTTCGATCAGGCACATTTTAGCCGGTCATTCAAGGAACACACCGGCTATTCGCCAGGGACCTATCGGCAGATGCTCCGGGACCGGGGGTGAATGTCGTTTCGGTACAATTATTTCAAAAATTTTGATGGTTCATTTGGGTGGAATTTGTAAAGGATGATACCATGAAAAAAGATGAAAATCAGCTACTGATCAGATCCTGTTTGACTGAATTATGTACTGCTATTGGAGCGCGGCCTACCGGTTCCGGGGAAAATCGACTGGCACAGCAATACATTGACCGTCAGTTCAGGCAAATGGGTCTACAGGTCGAAAATCAGCCGTTTACCTGTATCCACTGGATGGCAGGAAGTGCTGCGTTAAATGTGGACAATGAAAAGATACCGGCCAAAGCCTCACCATACTCCCTGCCCGTCCACTTTTCAGGGAGGTTTGAAAGGGCTGAAACCATTAGCGAGTTGCAGGGCCGTGACCTGACGGATAAAATGCTGGTTTTGGCCGGAGCGCTGGCCAGGGAACCCGTTATGCCTAAAAACTTCAGATTCTGGAACCCTGAGCATCATCAGCAGATTATTCGTACACTTGAGAGCCTGTCGCCGAAAGCCATCATCACGTTTACCGATGAAGTGGCTACACCCGTATTTGAGGATGGAGACTTTGATATACCTTCTGTAGTGGTACCCGTAAACTACCAGAGCCGTTTTCATCAAAATTCCAACCATACGATCGAGCTCTCTTTTGAAGCACGGCGAATACCTTCCACAGGCGCCAATGTGATTGCGCGACTAAATCCTACGGCAAAAAAGAAGGTGATTGTCTGTGCTCATTTTGATACAAAACCCGGGACGCCCGGTGCCCTCGACAATGCATCAGGGATCACTACCCTTCTGCTTACCGCACGGCTGTTGTCCGAAGCAGACCTGAACGTATGCGCAGAGTTCGTAGCTTTCAATGGAGAAGATTATTTTTCTACTCCCGGACAGGTCGCTTACCTTGAGAAATATACGGACACTTTTGGTCGTGTTATGTTGGCGATCAACTGTGACGGTGTGGGCTATAAACATGGAAAAACAGGCATATCACCTATGTCATGTAGCAGAGAAATTGAGATCCTGGTAGAGAAACATATAAAAAACTACCGTTCACTCACTCTGGCAGACCCCTGGTATCAGGGTGATCACATGCTATTTACCGGGGCAGGAATACCCACTTTGGCTATTACCTCGCAGAAGATATTTGACCTGTTGGATACGGTCATACACTCTGAAAAGGACACCATTGATCTGATAGATCATTCCAGAATTGCAGAAACCGCGTTATTCATAAACAGCATGATCAGGCAGATCGAAAAGGTACTAAAACGCTAACACAGGGCTCAGAGGCATAAAGGAAAGGTGGAGAAGGTAAAGAAAGATCAGATTTCCTAAAATCAGAGAGGTTGTTTTTCATGGTTCTCATGGAACCTTTCTTATGATTTGTCCCTCATGTTTCTTAAACTGTAGTCGACATTCTATTTTTATCACTTCCTTTCCATGGACAGAAAAATAGTTTTACTCTACAGTGATGAAGAAATAGAAGAGGGCCTGAAAGGCAGCAACGAGGAAATTTTTGAATACCTGTTCAAAACACTTTTTCCTCCGCTGGTGAATTACGCCCTTTGTTTTCTTAGTGAAAGAGAACTGGCGAAAGAAGTTGTACAGGAATGTTTCATCGCCATTTGGAACCGGCGTAACTCCCTGAAGATCACTACATCCATAACCTCATATTTGTACACCGCCATCCGTAACAGATGTATCAATCATTTAAAAAGTAAATACCATCAGCACAGGGAAGCGACAGAACATGAGGAGGATAAGATGATCTCAGATGCCAGGACAGATGATATACTGCATGAAAGTGACCTCTCTACGATTCTGCAACAATCCATTGCTGGTTTGAGTGAAAAGACACGTATATTCTTCAACCTTAGTCGCGAAAATGAGTTGAG
Organism: Flammeovirgaceae bacterium BBD 1991-12; assembly: GCA_001657315.1. Lineage (GTDB taxonomy): Bacteria > Bacteroidota > Bacteroidia > Cytophagales > Cyclobacteriaceae > Fulvivirga. The sequence continues at coordinate 29,609 of LYSV01000024.1, forward strand.
CTACAGGGAAATCAGTGAAAAGATGTCTGTTTCAGTCAAAACAGTGGAATTCCATATCTCTTCTGCCTTAAAACAGATCAGGGAAGACCTGCAAAGGTATTGGCATCTGCCTGTTATTGTAATTGTTTTTCTGTAAATCCTTTTTTAAATCCCTGACTATCAAACCCTTTTGATTTTTTTGAAAAAAATTCAGCTTATTTTTTAGGGTAGCGTACCTTCTTCTTGTCATGATGAGTAAAGGCCGGTATTGACAATAAAGCCATACTTATGAATGACAAGATAACCATCGATATATTACTGAAATATCTATCCGGAAGACTGGATGTCCATGAAGCTGAAAAAGTATCCCGATGGATTGATGCATCAGACGAAAATCAGGCCCGTTTCAGAGAGCTGAAACAGGCCTGGGAGCAGCAAGACCTTTCAGGGCAGGGGTTTTCTTCGGATGAAATTGAAAGGTCATGGCAAAAGGTACGCAGCGAGACTGTGGCCAAAACCCAGGATCCGTCCGGAGATGTTTCTCCAGGAGGACGTATTATAATGTTTTCACTTTTGCAAAAGGTAGCCGCAGTGCTACTGGTAGGTTTAGTCATAGGATATGCGGTTAACACTTATTTCAACTCACTGGAAAAGCCCGCACATCTTGTTCAGACCACCGAGACCGGAAAACGAGAAGTGCTGTTGGCCGATGGTACAAAAGTCTGGCTAAACAAATCAAGTTCTCTGGACTATGATGATGATTTCAATACGGTCGAACGCGTGGTTCACCTTCAGGGTGAAGCGTATTTCGAAGTAGCAAAGGACCCTTCCAGGCCATTTGTCATTCATTCCGGAGATATGGCAGTACAGGTGCTGGGTACTTCATTCAACGTTGATAATCGTACCAATGGTGATAAGCATCTGGTTACAGTAACTTCCGGTAAGGTAGCTGTGTATGATCAGAACGATTCTCTGAATCGGGTTGACCTGGTCAGGGGTGAGGTAGCCGAATTCGGAAGAACTACCAGAAAGATCATCAAAACCGAAAACCGTAACCTGAATTTCCTGGCATGGAAAACGGGTAAGTTGGTCTTTGAAAACAGCTCTCTGCAATCCACACTTGTTACTTTGGAAGATCACTTCAATACCCGTTTTGTGATCCCTGAGGATATTATGGATGACTATCGGTTCAACGCAAGTTTTGACAATCAGCCTCTTGAAGAGATATTAATGGTGATGGAGGTTTCACTGGGCCTCGAGTTTGAATCCGGGGAAGGTCATGTTTCCGTCAAAATCCGATAAACCAACCTCTTATCAACTTTAATCATAACTGGAACAAAATTACATTAACATGAGGAGAGTATGTATCTACAGTATTCTGTTGATCCTGATGCTGTCAGGCAGGATAAATGCCCAGCAAAATAAAGATATGCTGGACCAGAAGGTCCGGATTGAAAGAACTGAGGGCACTATCCTCGAATTTCTCCGTGACCTGGAGAAACTGGAAAACCTCAGCTTTTCATACGACGAACGGAATATCCCAACCAAAACCGTCCGGGTGAAGCCTGGAAAGATGTCTGTGAAAACCTTGCTGGAGCTCCTTTTCGAGGGGACCGGGATACGGTTCAGGTCGCTCGGTAAGCAAATCGTCATTTACCCGGGTGAGTCACGTAAAAAAACTACGCTCAATGGGAAGATCAGGAGTGCGGCAGACGGTGAATATCTGCCCGGCGCCACTGTTTATATAAGGGAGCTGCAGGCAGGTGTTGCGGCCAATGCCTATGGCTTTTATTCCATTACCGTTCCGCCGGGAGAGTATACATTCGTGTATTCCTTCATAGGTTACCAGACTCATGAGCAGACGGTAAATATGGTTACCAACCTGTCTATGGATATCGAGCTTTCAGAAAGCATTGAGCGCCTGGATGAGATCGTGGTTTTGGCGGAAAAAGCCAATGAAAACATTGTTAATACACAGGTGAGCAGGCATAGCATAGAGATGCAACAGATCAGGTCTATGCCAGCGCTGGGAGGTGAGGTGGATGTCCTGAAAGGCATTCAGTTTCTGCCGGGTATCCAATCCGCCAATGAAGGGACCACAGGATTTTCAGTGCGTGGTGGAAGCTATGATCAGAACCTGATCCTGCTGGATGAAGCGCTGGTCTACAACCCGTCACATGCTGTGGGAATTTTTTCTGTATTCAACCCTGATGTGATCAAAGATGTGCAGGTCTATAAGGGCGGTATCCCGGCGCGTTACGGGGGGCGGCTATCATCCGTAATAGACATTAAGATGAAAGAAGGGAATGACAAGGCGTTAGCCATTACAGGGTCTGTAGGCGTGGTGGGCAGTCGCTTGACAGTGGAAAGTCCCATTGGTAAGAACGTCTCCGTACTACTGTCGGGCAGGTATGGCTATGTAGGGCAGACCGCCAAAAAGTTCGCAGACTGGGCGAATGTAGAGAGTTATGATCAAAATGCGGAGGTCGATTTTTATGATCTTAACGCCAAGGTAAATATCAAATTAAGTGATAAGGACCACCTTTATTTCTCTACCTACACGGGTGACGATCATTTTAAGAATGACGTGGTGTTTGCAGATAATACACTGGACTGGGGAAATCAAACAGCCACAGTGCGCTGGAACCGTTCGTTTGGCCCGAAGTTGTTCGGAAATCTCACTTTTGTTTACAGTGATTTTGATTACGCCTACATTGAGAACAATGACATCCGTAATTACAGGTGGACGGCAAATTTCCAGCAAAGAGGAGCCAAGCTGGATTTTGATTACTTTGTTTCCCCAAAACATGAACTGAACTTCGGATTCGCTGTAACGGATCACGATTTTGCCCCGGGTAGCATCAGACCCAACAACGAAAATTCGATCATCGATCCCTTTGATCTGGATGCGAAACAGGCTGTTGAAAGCGCACTCTATGTAAGTCATGAGCACAGGATAAGCCCACGGTTTTTGGCAAGGTATGGCCTACGGTTTTCCGGCTTTCATAACATCGGGGCCGGCACAAAATATTATTTTAACGATGACGGGGAAAACCTGTTGAGGACGGAGGAATTTGGCGAAGGAGAAGTGATGAATGAATATTTTCGCCAGGCTCCCAGGGCGAGCCTGACCTATATCATTGATGACAAAAACTCTGTTAAGGCCTCATATAACCGGACATATCAATACCTGCACCTGGTCACCAATTCATCAGTAGGTTTGCCTACAGATGTGTGGCTGCCTGTAGATAACAACATCAAGCCAAGGGAGGCGGACCAGGTCGCTCTGGGATATTTCAGGAATTTGAAGGAAAATACACTCAGATTCTCTGCCGAAACTTACTATAAACGTTTTAATAATGTCATAGACTACAAGGATAATGCTGACCTGTTCCTGAACAATAACGTAGAAACCCAGATACGAACGGGTACAGGAGAAGCTTATGGTATTGAATTTCTTCTGGAAAAAAGAAAAGGCCGCTGGAATGGATGGACCAGCTATACCCTTTCCCGGGTAACACAGCAAATTGAAGGGGTAAATCAGGGTAAAGAATATGCCCCCAGGTATGATAAAAGACATAACCTGTCAGTTGTGGTCAGCTATGACCTGAATAAGAAATGGCAACTGGCGGCAAACTATGCCTATATCTCGGGGGGTGGAATTACTGTGCCCCTTGGATTTTACAATTCAGCGGGTCGTCCGTACAATTACTATTCTGAACGTAATGCCTACCGACTTCCGGCCTACCACCAGTTAAATATTTCGGGGACTTATAAGCTCCGGCCAAAAGGCAGGTGGAAAAGTGAACTGGTACTGGGCATTACGAATGTTTATGATCGCAGAAACTATTTCTCCTTTTATGTGAACCATCAGGAAAACGCCAGAACACGCGTTTTTAAATCATACCTGTTTGGTCTGATGCCTTCTGTTAACTACAATTTTAAACTTTAGAAAAATGAAAAAGCTAAAAACAGACAGTGTATTTACATCACTTCTGGCTTTATTATCCATAATGTTTTCCGGGTGCCTTGAAGAGGTATCAGATGATATATTCGCCGGTGAACAGGTACTCGTCATCAACGGCATTATTACCAATGAAACAGGACCCTATTACGTTCGTGTTACCAAAAGTAACAGTACCTTGACAGATTTTAACCAATTCGATACCAATGGAAGCAGCACACTGACCACCAGAGAAGACAGGATAGTACACGAACCGGTTACCGATGCCCTGGTCATCATTGCAGATAATGAAGGGTACTCCGATACATTAACCCTCAGTTCACTTCCGTATGAAAATATAGCCCAGGCCGAGACATGGGGAGAATTTGGATTTTATGAAACCACAACCAGTATAATTGGAAGGCCGGGGAATAGCTATACCCTGACAGTGTTGTATAAAGGAGAGGAATACACAGCTGTTGCAACAATGCCCGCTGCACCTCCTCCTATCGATGAGGTTGATTTCGAAGCAAAAATACTCACCAGCGGCCAGCCAGAACCTTATCAGATCCCCGTTATTTCTTTTGATGAACCACAGGATGAAGTGAACTTTTATCGATTTGCCTATTGGGGGTTTACCAGTGGTTTTCTTCAGGAAGGAAGCTATAATCTTCGCACATTACTTTATGATGACGTCATCATACTGGACGACGAATTTCTGGGCCCCCGGGTGGAAAATCTGAGTTTGGACGCTGCACTGGTAGAAGGGCAGGGCCTGGATCCCTTTTTAGGGGATTCTACAGCTGTCTATAGCTATTCGCTGGAAAAAGGTGTTTTTAATTACTATGAGGATCTTCAACATCAGCTCAGAAGCGACGGCGGTGCATTCAGCCCGGCTCCGGCATCTCCCCGAAACAATCTCAGCAATGGTGCACTGGGCCTTTGGCAGGCTTCAGCAGTTTCCCGGAGAATAGTGCTGTCTCCCTGATTTTTCAGAGATGTCTGCAAATGCTGATCTCATACCGCCTCCGTCTGCTTCATGTAGTTTGGTGAACCTGAACCCTTACAGTACGGCCGTTAATGATACACTGCCTGGCGTGATTTTTGTCTTTTACTAAATAAAACCAATGTCATGGAAAAATTCTGTTTTTTTCTCATATCTGTTTCTATGGTTTGTAGTGCAAAAGCACAATCAATCATAGTACGTCCGGATGGAACACACTCGATCGGGATCAATCATGGAACTACCACAACGGTCATTAATCCGGACGGGACGCACTCGATTGGTATCAACCATGGAAATACAACGACTGTAGTCAACCCGGACGGAACCCATTCTGTCGGAGTCAGGCACGGAAGCACTAAAACAGTGATCAACCCGGATGGGATGCACTCAATTGGTATCGACCATGGAACTACCACAACAGTTGTCAGCCCATACTGGCCACGCCGGACTGGAATTCATCATGGTAGAGCCACTGGTATTGAATTGTTTTCCAGAAAGGATGATCTGGTTTCACATGCGAGACTGGATTCTTTATTTTCGATAAATTCAACGGGATACAGAGAAGAACGACTTAAGCTTAAGGTGCTGGGACGGCTGAAAATCATAAACAGGGAAGAATACCGAACATTGAAAGCTCAAAACCTGAATGATCCGTTGGAAACAAACACAAATAAGGCAAACCGGATTTTTGATTTACATCAACAATGGAAATCAAAACAATTGACCGATGCTGAATTTTTCCTGAAGAGGCAGGAGATAATCAATGACAACCTTTGATGGTGATGGTTCCTGCGCTTAGTAAAACCATAATATTTACATTAATAATTAGTATGCCCTGAATACTTTGATGCTATAGGCGGATCTCTCCGAATATTAAATGCCTATGCAGGTGCTGTAGCTTTGCTAGCTTAGGTTTCTGTGATTGAATCGATGGCGGGAAGAGCATATCACAGCCGGCAACGCCATTACGTATGGCGATCTGGTGATGCAGTACATCAAACTGAATGAATCCAACAAACCGTTTGAGAAAATACCGCATGGGCGCTACATCAACTTTCTTTCTGACTATCTGGCTGGTGAGAAGGGAGCTACCAAAGAAGAGGCGATCGGGGCCTGGGAGCAACTAAAAGAACTGGACATCCCTAAGGACTACGATAGGTGGGTAAAGCATACTACGAGTTACTAAAACTTGACCAATGTCCACGTCTTTTTGCGAGCCTCATTACAGTGCTGACTACGATCAACAAAGCACTGACAGATGTCAATACTGTTTTACAGGTGCCAATAAAGGACTAACAGGCATCCCCGTCACTTTGCAGTGGTCATTACGCCTCTTACAGACACCAATACAGTTTTACAGATCACCACACACTACTGACAGGCGTCAATATCATTTTTCAGACGTCAATACGCCGCTGACAGATGTCAATATCGTTTTGCAGAACCTTAAAATAGAAGAGGGAAAAGTTCACCTTTTGCGGAAAATTAATTTTCTTAGTTGATTAACCAAATTAATATATCCGATGAATAACCGACAGGAAATGTATGTAAACATGTTCAGGGACACTGCCAGCTTTGGCGACTCCCATGCAAACACTCTCAACCCGTACCCCTTTTTCGAGGAGCATCTCAACGAGCTCACGACCAACATCACACAGATCGAAAAGCTGGACCAGGAATCATCCATAGATATCACCGGTATAGCAGCCGACAAGGAGCGGCTGGAGGACGAGCTGGCTGCCGCTGCGGTAGGAGCCATCAGCAGGTTGAAGATGCTGTACAAAAAGGAGCAGAACCAGCAGAAGTTCAACGAGATTGACTTCACCCGCTCGCAGATAGAGCATGTACCGGACAATACGCTGATGACCCGTGCGGCCATAGTCAGCGACCACTTGGAGGCCAGCAACGGGGCCGACCCCATGTACGGCATTACTGAAGAACGTGCCGCTACGCTGAAAACCCTGACCGGGCAGTACCGCACAGTATTGCGCTCTCCGCAGGAGGCCATTAAGGCCCGCAAGTATACCAATGAAGATCTGCAGGGGCTCATCGACCTCACGCTGAAAGAAACTTTGAAAGAAGGCCTCGATCTGGTGATGGAGATAGCCGCAGAGGACCACCCCGACCTTTACCGGCAGTATACAGATGCCCGTAAGCTGAGTAAGGTGTAGGAAAGAAGTGTTACAGCCTGCCTTTTTTTTGGCAGGCTGTCATGATTCCAAAAGTTTGGGCTTGACAAAAAGACATAATCTGAACAAAGGTTCACTCAGGTTGGGGACTGAATTACATTCCTGTTAGGACTCAGGATTTTGGCCTTCTCTCGACATTATATCTGACTTGTTTGTCTTTGAACTCTGAGATCTCATCACTCAACTTTTTATTGGCGTTTTCCAACAACTCATTTTGAACTTTCATAATTCTCAGCAGGTCGTGAATAGCATCTAAATTCTGTAGTTGCGTATAAACAATTTGTTCAAGGTCGGCTTTTGTATATCTTCTCATTTACTTTTTATTTAGAGTATCTAAATCATAGTTTCCAGTATTGAGACCAAAGTAACTACTTTTGGGAAAAGATCAAAATTTTAGTCCAGAAATTCTAAACTATAGGTTCACTTAGTTAGATTTAGGTAACGAGAGTCTAAAATATAAATGACCAAATTAGGACTGTATCTATCAAAAAAATCAGCCAGCAAGGCCGAAATAGCCAAGAAAACGGGAATCAGTAAATCCCGGATCAGTGAACTCACCCTGAATCCATCAACTCAGTTAAGAGCATGGGAATTATATCTTATTGCTCTGGCCATTGATGTAGATCCAGGCGAAATGTTTAAGGATATATTTAGTGAGTTGAAATTAGAAAGCCATTAAAAAATTACTTTTCAAATGAAATCTATCTTAGCTATTCACAAATTTGGACATTTATATAATACAGAGACTCAAAAACGTATCTTGCTGGAAGATGATGCAAACATTTGTATTACTGTACAGAGGGAACATATATTGGAAAAAGATCCAAGTATAGCTCAAAAAAACGAACCAGTCGACTCTAAAACAAAATCCATCGAGTTACACACCAAATATGGTTACATAACTCCATATTGGTTAATCAAAAAAGCAGGAGAATCGTTATTCTTTAAGATTTCAGGGTTTGTGCCAAAAAGAAATGGAGATGAGGCATTTTTACTGGAATTTCGATTGGAGTTGTTAGAAGATCTTTATATCTATAATAAGAAAGACCGCCCGGAAATGGCTCAACTTTTCCCATGCAAATGTGCTATTCTTGAATGCCTAACGGACAATTTCGAATTTTTTGAGCCAGTACATGGTGATTCACTTAACAAAGCCAGAACAAAATTACACGAATTGTACTTCAGCCGTGTAGTAAATCCGGCATCCAATGCATTTCTGCAGTTCTTCATCGATCGTGAATATGAGAATAGAAATAACAATCTAGCAGCTTTGAGACTTGATATACAAAAGCTAAAACCAAAAAACAGGAAGGACAAACCAAGCAGTGCATAAGGAGAACATTTTATCGTTTAAGCAATGGCCTGTTTATGCGCAGCAACCAATTATGATGAATAAGAATTTACAATTTTTGTATGCATGAACTTATTTAATGAAATAGCGGCCGAATACCGATCAAATAAGGTTAGAAAAGAAGATAATGCCTTTCACTGTTGGTATAGGTTTGTGCTGTCTTATCCTCCACATCTTGTCAAACATTACCTGGAAAAGTTTAATATTGATCAGGACTCAATAGTGCTTGACCCGTTTAGTGGTACCGGCACAACACTAGTTGAGTCAAAGCTTAATAAGTTCAATTCTATTGGAATAGAAGCCAATCCAATAGCTCGATTTGCAACAAAGACTAAACTTGATTGGGACATTAACACAAATGAATTGATAGACACCGCTTTGGACATTGCCAACAGACTGGATAAAAAGCTTGAACAGATCGGGATAGACGATAAGTCACCAAATGATGACAATTCCAATATCATAGGATTGAGAACCCTGCCGGAAGCCAGTCAAAAGATTTTACTTAAGAACTCGATCAGTCCGGTCACACTACATAAGTCAATTCTACTGATTGAAGAAATAAAAAAGCTTAAGAATGAGAGGGTTAGGGATCATCTGCTTTTGGCTGGCCTGAAGACAATAATCAGTGATGTCAGTAACCTTAGGTTCGGCCCGGAAGTTGGATTAGGGAGAATCAAATTAGATGCATCCATTATTGATCCATGGATAGCTAATGTCCATTTAACTTATAAAGACATTTCATCTCTTCCAATTCCGTTAAATGACATCGAATCTGAAGTTTTTCTTGGGGATGCAAGAGTTGCCAATCAATACTTGACTCCAAATTCTATTGCTGCGGTTATAACTTCGCCTCCCTATCCAAACGAAAAGGACTATTCAAGAACTACCCGATTGGAAAATGTGCTCGTTGGACTGGTCACTAATATGCAGGAATTGCGCGGGGTTAAAAAGACTTTTGTCCGCTCCAATACAAGAAGCGTTTACAAGGAAGATTCTGATCATCTTTATGTAAAAGATTTCAATTCAATTCAATCTATTGCGAGGGAAATAGAAAAGAGAAGAATTGAGCAGAACAAGACTTCCGGATTTGAAAAAATGTATTCAAAGGTTACACTTCAGTATTTTGGAGGAATGGCAAGGCATTTAAGTAATCTACGCAATAGCCTGGTCCCCGGGGCTAAACTTGCTTATGTGGTTGGTGACCAGGCATCTTATCTGAGAGTTATGATTAGAACGGGTCAACTCCTGGCCGAAATAGCAGAGTCACTCGGATATAGAGTCGTAGATTTAGAATTATTCAGGACTCGTTTTGCGACACGATCAAAAGAGGAACTCAGGGAAGAAGTTTTATTACTTGAATACATGGGGGAATAAAGATGTCCGGGAATAGATACAGCCAACTCATTGAAAAGATCTTTTTTGACAATTATAAGAAAGGAGATAAACAAGTTGAATTTCTTCGAACAGATATTGAGAAAGCTGCCAAAGCACTCAAAATTAGTCTCCCGAAAAATTTAGGTGACGTCATTTACTCCTTTCGATTCAGAACAGAACTTCCTGATCGAATTCTAAAGTTGACACACGAAGATGAGGAATGGCTAATCAAATTGGCAGGAAGAAGCACTTATTGTTTCAGTCTGGAGCCCAAACTTGAAATAATTCCGAATAAGCATTTAACGCATTCAAAAATCCTGGATTCAACACCGGGGGTGATCAATAAATATTCCCTGAGTGATGAGCAAGCTCTACTGGCGATACTCCGATACAACAGATTAGTTGATGTGTTTCTTGGAATAACATGTTATTCTCTCCAAAATCATCTTCGAACAACAGTGCCGGGACTTGGTCAGGTCGAAACCGATGAAGTCTATATAGGAGTTGATAAACGAGGTGCTCATTTTGTCATCCCCATCCAGGCTAAGGGTGGTACGGACAAACAAGGCAAGGTACAGATCGAACAGGATATTGAACTTAGCAAAAATAAGTTTCCTGGTCTTGTTTGCATCCCTGTTGCTGCTCAGTTTATGCAAGATGGTAAGATTGCATTATTTTCCTTCGAGCAGGATAAAACTTCAATCAGGATTACCTCAGAGAGACATTATGAACTTGTTAATTCTAATGATCTAACCAATGAAGAACTCGAAAAATATCAAAAAAGAAAATAAATTGTAATAATGCAAGCCAACCATCGGTATGAGAAAATAGATACCTGCGTAAAATCACTGGCGCCCTACGGGAACGATTAACTCACAGCCCTCAACATCCAACTCAATCGCCATTTTCCTAAGAAACTCTAAATGAGGTTGCTGGACGTTGTTGCAAATACGGGTGATCCAATAAGAGAAAAACAAGTTAACCATCACGCTGGATGATGGAAGGCTCAATGAATAATACACTGCTGACATTCGCAAAAAACAAATATGTTAACGAGGCATCCTGTCAGGTTTTATACTATATTCAAAAAGTTAATGTTTTTTGGTTTAGGAAGCACTCTTTATTTTAGCCATTATGATGTAAAGAAAGTTGTGCCGGCACAGTATGAAAAACTTTTTCATCTTATCCTTGCTGTTTAGCGTCAGTTCTTTGATGGGCCAGAAAACAGGCATAATCAATGACCCTGACGGTTATACAAATATCAGAAGGGGACAAGGGGTGGACCATGAGGTAGTTGGAAGAATCGAAGAAGCTGACCAATTCAAATACTATCCTAACAAGCGATCCGATTGGTGGAAAATAGAGACCATGCCTTACTTCGGTGAACCGGTAATTGGATTTGTACACAAGTCCAGAATACAGCCTTACTATTTGGAACTCTCAAACAACTGCAAATGTCCAACTCGATATGGTCAGGGAGGGGCAATTCCTGTTTTAAAAGCAGAAATTGGAAACACAACGGTAACAATATGTGGATATCTAAAGCAGCGTCATTCAGAACATTCAATTAAGATTTCGGAATTCACTATATCTGATTGTCAGACAAACAAAGTCATTCGATTTTATGGAGCTGTGACAACATGTGAAGTAATTTATACAGGTGAAGCACTTGAAATAGTTGAACTGGATCAGCTTCCTGTTGGTAAAAACTTTCAATGGGTTGAAACCCCTTGTAAAAAGGTTAAGATTACAAATGATTCTGGAGATCTGAAATTCACAAATGAGCAACTAGCGATCAACTTGTCGAGGATCACAGAAAAGGACATCAACTCATTTGTGCATAAACTTCCGGCTTACAAAGACAAAGGGTATTTTGAAGGAGTAGAAGATTTTATCGGAAAGCTGCTCGTATGCGCACTTGCAGGGAGTGAACAATGCCAAAAGGTGTTCTACGATATAGAAAGCCATTTGAACTTTGCTTTTGACGGGGCGTTCAAGAAGTTTTATGATGATTGCAAACTTATTATGGAAGAAGATAGAAGTCCTTGATTCTAAGACATGGGGAATTTTTGCACTACCAAACCCTTCTATCTTCGGAGCATTTTATACAATCTTAAAATCAGCCACCGATCGATATAGTATATTACCACATTTACCAGTTAAATAAACCGCAGAGACGCCGGAGACACAGAGTAAATGTGAATCCTTGATGAAGAATATTGAATAATCAATACCTTAGCGTCATTGCGTCTCCGAGGTTTAAAATTTGGAAACGTTTGCTCAACAAGTGTTTATTTGCCGGTAAGGGAACATATTATTTTTTCGTACCTTACTTCGAGATGATATTACTGATCTAACTCACTAAAAACCTAAAACCATGACAACCGTAAACGTTTACCTCACATTCAATGGTAACTGTGAAGAGGCCTTCAATTTCTACAGGTCCGTATTCGGAGGGGAATTTCCCTATGTAGGCAGGTTCAAAGAGATGCCTCCCACGGAAGGCGGACCATCCTTTTCGCCAGAGGAGGGAGAAAGGATCATGCACATGTCTCTGCCCATTAGCAAGGAGACCGTCATTATGGGTAGCGACACAGCAGGTGAATGGGCTGCCGGCTACCAGCAGGGCAACAACTTCTCGATTTCCATCAACACGGATTCAAAGGAGGAGGCCGACCGGATCTTTGGCCAGCTCTCCGCTGGCGGGCAGGTGACCATGCCTATGGACAAAACCTTCTGGGGGGATTATTTTGGGATGTTAACCGATAAGTTTGGGATCAACTGGATGATGAGTTTCAATGAAAATCAGCAAAGCTAGTCACAAATGATTGACCTTATCGGGCAGGAACAGGAGGGTTGACTATGACCATTGCCCTTTAAAAAAAGGGGATCAAAATTCGGGTGTTTGAACAAACCCAATATACCAACTTTGTTTTGGAAGAGCGTGGCCTGGGGAATCCAAAGGGCAACATCGGGTAGATTTCTCCTGCAACACCGGGAAGGTAAATCAGTCGATGGCTATGAGCAGCGAAACTTTGATAAACCTACCCCGACAATCCAAAAACCAACGTTGTGTTACTCCAACGGCAGATTGTAAACCAGCTGGCCACGGACAAAAGGTCCGCCATTAAAGCTAATATTCTTCTGCACACGCTCATCTCCGAAATTAACCAGTGGCAGGGCAAAATCCACCTTGTCATTTTCATCATACTGCTGGTAATCCCTGCCCAGGGCAAAACCCATGCGTATCTCGAAATGAATGTTGCCGGCCAGACGACGGCGTGCAAAAAGGCTGAGATCAATGCTACGTCTTTCCATATAGTCGTTCGCGTAACTTTCATGACCAAGCCGGTAGGTGGTCACCAGGCCAAAATAATGAAGTCCTACCGTCAGATCGTTGTTCACTGACCGGTTTAATTTACCATATACGGGCAGCAGACCCACTATCTGCCATTTATCAGACAGCTGCCAGTTCAAATAGACCAGTGGTACTACAAAAGGACCGAACAATTCCTGGTTAAACGATGCGCCGAAGCGCATGGTCAGCGACTTATGATAACGTTTTTCATAGAGAGCTATCCCGCCAAACTGAAAGCTTTCGCTATCGATACGATCAAAATCACCCATAAGCCGTGGAACAAACAGCAGGATCAGGGCGTGGTCTTCGTTCATGCGATGGACAAGGCCGGTTTGCATGATAATGCTATGCAGATCAACCGGATGAGCTACGTTTGGTGGTGACTCAAGGTCACCGTTTACCCTGAAATTGTAGTAGCTGATCTCATTGTACCACGTATTCACTTCGGACAGGACTACTGGTGCTTTTAAATTTACCTGCCAGATATGCTCTTTGCCTTTCTCCGGAGGGTCACCTTCATAATCCCGGGGAAAGCTGTAATGTCCGGCGACGGTAAAAAGGTCGATGCTGTTCTGAGCTAAAGTGTGTGCGTACGGTAGGAATGTGATCAATAAAAAGCCTATTCTTTTCATGGGTTTTCATAGGGAAATGAAGATGAAAATAGGAATAGATCGGTACTTATCATTTTAATTTTCACTTTTATTTCCATGCCTGGTAATCCTGTAACATGTCCGGTTGCCAGAGACACTTGAAACCAATACTTTTAATGCAGCCCAAAAACAACGGACGCATTGTTGGATGTTTCAATCTGTGCCTCACTATTCGGATTGAAAAAGCAGCCAATCGTATCAAGCCTGAGGCATAGATAAAACTTTCAGTAAAGTCTGCTGCCGAACAGTCGCAGAGGGCGAGTCAGGATACAACCGGTCAAACCAGAAGGACAGCTCAGACTGTAAGGGTGCAGGATAGCCGCAGTCGTCATTTCATTTAAACATCACTCCGCTGCTGCCATGAAAAAGATCCCTTTCCGGTTTCCCGTGTTTCTGTGGTTTTGTGTCCTTTTCCTGGGCTATCAGCACTGCCGGAGCCCGGAAGTAGCCCTGCCCCCACCCAACATTCTCTGGATCGTGAGTGAAGACAACAGCCCCTGGCTGGGTTGTTATGGTGATAGCCTGGCGGCAACACCACACCTTGATGCTTTGGCCAGCGAGGGGATACTGTTCACCAATGCCTACAGCAGCGCTCCTGTATGTGCGCCTTCACGATTTACCATCATTACAGGCACTTATCCCATTGCCTACGGCACAGAACATATGCGCTCCACCTACAAAATCCCCGACAGCATAAGATTTTACCCGCATTACCTGAAAGACGCCGGGTACTATACCACCAACAATGAAAAGAAAGACTACAACACCGCGGACCAGCCGGAGGCTTGGGATGAAAGCAGTGGTGCAGCACACTACGGCAGCCGTAAAGCAGGCCAGCCCTTCTTTCATGTCATTAACCTTAAGACCACCCATGAAAGTCGTCTACACCGTGATAGTGTGGCTGCAAATGATCCAGAGCTCGTGACCCTGCCGCCGTATCATCCGGACCTGCCTGAACTGCGCAATGATTATGGAGTGTATTATGACCGGATCGCTGAAATGGACGCTCAGGTAGGTGAAATACTGGAGCAACTGGAAGCTGAAAGCGTGGCGGAAAATACCATCGTTTTTTACTACAGCGATCACGGAGGCGCGGTGGCCGGTACTAAACGTTATGCGACCCATGACGGTCTGCATATCCCCATGATCGTCCGTGTGCCGGAAAAATACCAGGAACTTACCACATACCGCCCGGGAAGCAGGGTGGAGCACCCGGTGAGCTTTACAGATCTGGCCCCCACCCTGTTGCATATCGCCGGAGTGGAAAAACCGGAGGCCATGGTAGGGCAGTCCGTTCTGAAGTCGGATCGAAAGGAAAACCTTGCCTATAGCTTTGCCGGCCGTATGGATGAGCGTATCAATTTTGTTCGTTCTGTCACTGATGGCAAATACCGATTTACACTGAACTACATGCCACATCGCCCCTACGGACAACACCTGGAAACCCTCTGGAAGGCCCGCGGCATGCAGTCATGGGCCGCTGCGTACAGAAAAGGAACCCTTGACAAAGCCGAGGCAGTCTTTTTTGAACCCCGCACTCCGCAGGAATTGTACGACCTGGAAGCCGACCCGTACAGTGTGAACAATCTGGCAGACCACCCTGATTTTCAGGCTGTACGTGACCGATTGTCCAGGGCCCTGATGGATTGGCAGGTACGGCATTATGATGCCGGGTTTATTCCGGAGGCTATGCTTAAGGAACTGGACAGCAAGGGTCTGATCTGCAACTATACGCACTCTGACAACTATCCTGTGAAAGACATTGTTTCCCTGGCACAAAAGGCGGGTGAGGGTAGTGAGGTCAATCTGCAACTGTTCATAGACGAGCTGAATTCTGCTCATCCGGTATTGCAGTCTGGGCTGCTATGGGACTGTTAATCCTCCGGGAAAAGGTAGCATCGACCAGGAGTAACCTACAGGATGCACTTGACAGAGTAGAAAGACCAGCAGGCATTGTTACCGCTGAGGCGCTTTATCTTCTGGGCGATCAGGCCAGGGCGGTCAGCTACCTTAGAGAACGACTGGGTGATAAGGAATTGATGATACGGCTTCATGCACTGAATACCCTTGATCACATGGGGGATGCCGCCCGGATGTTGCTACCTGAGATGCGAGAGCTAATCCCGGAAGATCCGAAACAGCGCCCTTACGATGCGCGTATGGCCCGTTACTTCGTGGCGAAGTTTGAGTAACCGGTTTTTTAAAGTTATCTTTCCATATGTGACTCCTGTGGTTACTTGTCTGCTCTGGGGCGTATTATTGGATAATAAAGAGCTAATCCACTAATTTACAGGCCTTTACAAATACATTGAAAACCAGCTATATCACCTTGTACAGTTTTATTTAGGTTGGACGTAAATTTTCGTGGATGTCAGGACCGTACTTTGTATTATTTCTCTTGTTGTTGATCAAAGGTGTCGCTGCCTACGGTCAGGACCGGACCCAGACACCATACTATCTGGTAGACAGTCTTGATCTCGAGGCTCTCTCAGAAAACGATCGCTCACTGATCGACTCTGCGATGGCTGTTTACCATAAATGTAGTACCGACACCTGCCGGGTCAATGCAATAAGCATGATCGTTGAAGAGAGCTGGGATGAGAACGTATGGCCGAAATATAATCGCTGGGTCCATGACTTTGTCCTCGAAAAGCTCACACAGAGTAGTGACAGCGCTGTCCTGTATCATCTCAAAAAATCGTATGCCGGAGCGCTGAACAATATAGGCTACCTGCATAACAGCAAAGGGCAAATTGATGAGGCCCTCGAGTATTATGACAAGACCCTGAGCATACAGAACGAGATAGATGATAAGACCGGGATGGCGGGTACCCTGATCAACACTGGTTATATTTTCCTCCATCAGGGGCTGATCGAAAAAGCGCTGGAGTACTACTACAACAGCCTGAAAATAGAAGAAGAACTGAAAAACCAACGGGGCATAGCGACGGCTCTGAATGGCATAGGGTACATCCACTACAAGCAGGGAGATGCAAAAAAAGCCTTTGAAAGCTACAGCAGGAGTCTGGAGATCAGAGAGGAATTAAATGACAAATATGGTATAGCTACCTGTCTGAACAATATCGGGCTGATCTTCAGGGACAGTGGCCGGTGGGAGACTGCCCTTGACTATTATCAAAAATGCATCCGTATTGAAGAGGAACTGGCAGACAGGAATGGTATGGCCATTTCAAAAGGTAACATAGGGTTCGTTTACCGTAGTCTCGGCCGGTGGGATGAGGCGTTAACTCAATACTCCGAAGGTCTCAGGATCATGGAGGAGCTGGATGATAAAGTGGGGATCTCACATGCATTGAATAACATAGCCGGTATCATGCTGGTGCAGAGTGATCTCAAAAATGCCCGGACCTATGCCCGGCGAAGCCTGGAACTGGCCGAAGAGCTGAATTATCCCCGGTATATCCGTGATGCAGCTGAGACCCTGGCAGGGATAGCCAAAAAGGAAAATAACTGGAAGGAATCCCTCAGGTACTTTGAGCTGTACATACGGATGCGTGACAGCGTGTTCAACAAGGAAACCCTTACAGCTACCATACATCAGCAATACAAATACCAGTATGAAAAAAGGACCCTGACGGACAGTATCAGAAATGTGGAGCAGCAGAAAATGAAAGATGCTCAACTGGCTGCCAGTGAGGCCGAAAGCGGGCGGCTCAGAATATTGGCTGCCAAGCGCCGGCAGCAGTCGTGGTTCCTGATCCTGAGCCTCTTGATGGTCTTATTGTTTGCAGGCCTCATTTTCAACAGGCTGAAAGTGATCAAACGGCAAAAAGTACTGATCGGTAGGCAGAAAGAAGAACTCGAAGATGTGAACCGGGAACTGAAACAGTTTGCCAGCGTCACCTCCCATGATCTGAAAACTCCACTGCGCGGAATTTCCAATCTGGTTACGATGCTGGAAAAAGACTATCCTGATATGGACGGAGAGCTCAGAGAGTATTTCGGCCTTATAAAGGCGAGGTCAGTTAAAATGCATGGATTGATCAACGGAATACTTGCCTACTCCAAAACAGGAAGGCAGGGAATGACCCGGGAAAAGGTGAATATAAATGCATTGCTTGAGTCCGTTATTGATCAGGTAAGTAACGATAAGGGAGTTGAAATAAAGGCGCTGGATGATTTTCCGGAACTTGTCTGCAACAAAACCCAGATGGAACAGATCTTTTCCAATCTTATCGACAACGCCGTGAAATACAATCACCACGAGAGAAATGAGGGAATAGTGACCATAGGTTATGCCTCTCCTCCGGGATTTCACGAGTTTATCATCTCGGATAATGGTCCTGGAATTCGCAAAAACATGCACGCTACCATTTTTGAGCTCTTCAAAAAATCCCATGACCATGGTCCTGACAGTACCGGGATTGGGCTTTCCATAGTGAAAAAGCTGGTAACACAGAATGGCGGCGCTATAGCGCTGGAATCCGATGTTGGAAAAGGGGCCGTATTTCGATTCACGTGGCCCATGTAATTTCCGGCTGAGTTTACGCAGGAAGGTCATCACAATTCCCTTCAAATTTATATATCGAAAATTATAGATATGTTATATTTGTAGTGTGGATGTGTTAAAGATCAATAAGGCTTTGTCGAACCTGACCCGGCTCGATATTCTGAAGTGGCTTAAGGACCCTGACCAGCACTTTCCTCCGCACAGGGAGCTGGGGCATTTTGATTTTGGCGTCTGTGTGCTGTACATTCAGGAAAAGGCCGGACTGTCACAGTCTACGGTTTCACACTATCTCACGCAGATGCAAAATGCCGGATTGGTCATTCCCACCCGGGTAGGGAAATGGACCTACTACAGACGGGATGAGGACACCATCCATAGCTACTTACAAACACTCAACAAATCGCTGTAATTTCCAAAAGTATGAAAAAGGCACCAGAACATATTCAGGACAAAATGTTTCGGGATATGCAGGAAGGCAACCTGTTTGAGACCACCCAGACCTATGCCCTGGACTACCTCAGACACGTATTTGATCGAAATGTTTTTCCTACTGCTGAGGCACTGGAAGGCTTAGCACAGTTTGAAGAGAGCCTTCCCGCTGAACCCACAGATGCCGGAGAAGTGGTGGATCTTTTGCATCAATACGGATCTCCTGCCACAGTGGCGCAAGTAGGTGGAAGATATTTCGGTTTTGTGAACGGCAGTGTGGTTCCAGCAAGCCTGGCGGCCAGGAATCTCTCTGCTTTCTGGGATCAGAATTCCGCCATGGAGATACTGTCACCTATATCTGCACGACTCGAAACCATAGTGGAGCGCTGGCTTCAGGAATTGTTCGGACTTCCTGACAAAACTGCTTCAGGCTTTGTAAGCGGTACATCTCTCGCTACCTTTTGTGGTCTTGCGGCTGCCCGTTATCGTCTGTTGAAAAAACAGGGCTGGGACATTAACGAGAAGGGCCTTTTTGAAGCCCCGGGGCTCCGAGTGGTCACCAGCCGTCAGGCGCATTCTACGGTGATAAAAGCTATCGGACTGTTGGGTTTTGGAAAGGCCAATGTGGAATGGGTGGATGTGGACAAGCAGGGTAGAATAAGGCCGGAAGACATTCCTGCACTGGATGACCGGACCATCGTAATACTTCAGGCAGGGAATGTGAACAGCGGCTCATTTGATGACTTTAACACTGTTTGTGAAAAGGCAAGGGCGGCAGGTGCATGGGTTCATATCGATGGTGCCTTTGGTCTGTGGGCCCGGGCTGTGGAAAGCCTGAAGCACCTGACCATGGGTATGGAAAAGGCCGATTCATGGTCTGTGGATGGCCATAAAACACTGAATACACCCTATGACAGTGGGATAGTGCTGTGTGCGGACCGGGAGGCCCTGGTGGCCGCGCTTCATATGTCCGGTAGCTATATTGTATTGGGTGAGGAACGTGACGGTATGTTCTATACCCCTGAAATGTCCAGAAGAGCAAGGATAATTGAGCTGTGGGCCACCTTAAGATACCTTGGGAAAAAGGGAATAGATGAAATGGTCGGCCGGATGCACGAAAGAGCCGTGCAGTTTGCCGGTGAGCTAAGCCGGATCAATGGTTTTCAGGTGTTGAATGATGTGGTGTTCAATCAGGTGATGGTGCGATGCAAAACGGATGACCTAACTGAAAAAGTGATGAAAGGTATTCAGGAGATGAGAGTTTGCTGGGTAGGCGGATCAGTCTGGGAGGATAGAAAAGTGATCAGGATCAGTATATGTTCGTGGGCCACCACAGAAAAAGACGTGATAGCCTCAGTAAGATCCTTTGAAACGGCACTACAGTTAGCCCGAAACAAGATCCCCATCAACCCATAACCTCATATAAGAGGGAGGGACAAGGATATGTCGGTGGAGGAAGATATATGGTAAACAATTATCTTATTGAAGCCTTCAGTTTCATGATCCTCGCATAAGACTGTGCGATCCTTTCTTCCGTGATTTCCCCGGAACGTACCAGCTCTTTGATAATGCGATGCACGGCGTCCACCGTTCGTTCTTCGCTGGCGGGGATATTGTTGGAAAAGATCAGCACATCCACTCCCGCCTGAATAGAAAGTTTAATGGCTTTTTCCAGCCCATAATATTTGGTGATGGCATGCATCTGCATATCGTCTGAAAATACCACACCGTCAAAGTTCAGCTCATTGCGCAGCAGCCCAGTAACGATGGGCCGGGATAGCGTGCCGGGCAGGCCCTCCGGGTCCAGACGCTTGTTCACGATATGGGCTGTCATCACAGCTCTTACCCTTCCATTGTCTATCAGATTTCTGTAAGGCTCAGTTTCTTTTTGTTGCCAGTAGTCTGTCACATCGGCAATACCCAGGTGTGTATCAGCATGGGAACTGCCATGGCCCGGAAAATGCTTGACTACAGAAATTACCCCGAACCGGTCGTGCGCTGCGATCATCTGTTCAGCAAACAGCGTTACACTGTCGGGATCATCTGAGTAGGATCTTTCGATCTTATGGATCACAGGGTTGTTCTTATTGATGGACAGGTCTACCACCGGAGCAAAATTGATATTGAAGCCCAGTCCGGCCAGGGTAGAAGCATAGATCTCCCCGTAAAAACGAACAGAATCCAGGTTTCCTGTTTTTCCGAGGTACTGCGCTGAGACAGTTTTGGGAAAACCATATTTTTCCTTTAGCCGGTTGACCCTGCCGCCCTCGTGGTCAAGTGCTATGAAGAGAGGTTGTTCGGCTGCGGACTGTAAGGACCAGGTGAGTTGCTTGAGTCGGGTGTACGAGTTGGTATTTTCAATATTTTTTTCGAAAAGAACAACACCACCCACTTTACCGTCCCTGATCTCCTGCACGGTAGGATCGTCCGCAATGACTTTCTGGGAAGGAAAACCTACCATGATCATCTGCCCGATCATAATATCAAGACTATCCGGCTGCTGAGAGCATGAAGGTCCGGAGATAAGTGACAGGCACAATACCAACATACTCGTAACAGACAGGGACCGGCATACCTTAGTCCTCTTCAAGAAGATATTTTCTACCATACGTCAATACTTTTCTCTTATCTCCCACAAAATCTTCTCCATTCTTTTCTTAACCGGGTATGACTCCGTGGTATAGTTGTTATTCATAAAACTAAAGATGAGTGTCTTGCCACTTTTGGTGATGAGGTAGCCGCTCAATATGTGATTGTTGCTTAACGTGCCGGTCTTTCCATAGATGTAGGGAGGATCTGCCTTGTAGTAGTGCCGGATCGTACCGCTTTGTCCTCCTGCCGCCAGCAGCGGATACAAACGCTCTTTGCCGTATTTTTTCAGCAGCAGCTCCCATAGCCAGACAACAGCCCTCGGCGTGAAGAGATTATATCGCGACAGCCCCGAGCCATCCACCCAGACCGGCCGGTCAGGAATGCCGGTCATCATCTGCATTTGAACGTGATCAATGGCTTTATCGATGTTCAGGGTATCGGTCACCACTCCCCCACACATTAACAGAAGCTGCTCAGCTATAAAGTTGTCACTTTCCTGCATCATTTCTTTCAGGGCACTGTCCGTGGGAATACTCATAACTGTGGACCACTGCTCAGGTAGTGGCTGATGTATGACTTTGACAGGTTTTTTTATGGTATCAGACAGAAGTGATGCTACCACCTGATCATGGTACCGGAAGGGGATCTGATGTTCAAAATCTGACCCGTCCCTGGAGGGAGAGTATACCGTTTTATTGCTCCCAACTTCCCTTTCAATGACCGTTTCACCCGTTGTGGAGTCTCCCAGCCAGACATGGGACTTGAAATAGGGTTGATCAATTTTCAGATAGGGAGTGTTGTCTTCCTTTCTCAGCACAAACAAATTGCCATACATGGGCAGTGGTGTTCGTTCTACCGAATAGGTATAGTTGTAGTCATCCCAGGACCATCCAGGCCCAAAGGAAAGCTCGGCGAAATTGGAAGAAGAGTAAAACAATCGTTTTTCTGAATTCGTCAGAAAATCCAAAACATTGCCAGCGGGCAGATATTCATACAGCAGGCTGGGATCACCCGTGCCCCAGAATATAAGTGAATCCGCTCTTTCCTGATAGTACAGGCCGGGAAGTGAGTCCCCGAGGATGTTAAGCGTGGCGAAGAGCGTAAAGATTTTGGTGTTTGATGCCGGTGTGAAGTAGCGGTCACCGTTTTTGTCAATAAGCACTTTCCCACTCTCAGGATCATAAAGATAAAAGCCAGCATGGTGGTGGAAATCCTGCTCCAGTATATCAATTTCCCTGACGATCGCGCTTCTTTTAAGGGATGCACAACTACCCAGCAGGCCGAGGAAAATGAGAAGAACGGAGATCCTCATTGCGGGAAATTACAAAACTACTGGTATTTAGAAAAGAATATTTGCCTCACTGGCATTAAGGATACCGTATATATCGGCTCTTTGGCGGTGAAAGATCTTATGTTTGGGCCTGTTTGGAAGCGATACCCTTGAAAAAAGTATAACAGAAGGTACCACCGCCCTGCGCGGTCTTCAGTAGATCATCGATCCCCTTTTGCATTTCGTCATAGGTGATGAGCTGGTTCGAAACGGCGTCTTCTGCTATCCCTTCGATCATGGCGGTGAAGGTATTTTTCGTAAACCCCTCCACCAGTTCAGGAATAGAATCGTCCACGTAGATCTGTCGGGGTGATACTCTTATCTGATCAAATCCGGCGTCGTCCAGCAGAGGGTACAGCTTTCTTCCGATATTTGCATCACCTCCGCTATTTTTTTGCAGTAGGGTCTGACAGTTTATGGCTTTTCGGGCGGCATCACTATCGGGGTGGAAATAGGTTGATCCATGGTCACCCTCAATAGCCATGATTGTTCCCTGTGGCTTCAGCACCCGTTTCAGCTCCTTCAGCGCCCTGACCGGATCATGTAGATGCTCCAGTACAAAACATACAAAAACATGGTCAAAACATTCGTTTTCAAAGGGCAGGTCAAATATATCTCCCTGCATGAAATTCACGTTGTCCACGTTGAGGGAACGCATGAGCTGTTCAGCCTTTGAAACAGATTCAGGGGAAATATCTACTGAAGTGAATGCGGACGTTGGGTTTTTGGGTGCAATAACCCTGGTTTGTGCTCCAACTCCGCAGCCTGCTTCCAGTATTCGGGAACCCTCCGGCCAGACCGAATCATGATGCAAAAATTTTTCAACGGCATTAGCCTGGTCGTAAAGACGGCCTGCTTCCGTTTGTGAATATCCGTGAACGTACTTATGCATACAGTTTTGTTTTATGAGCCCATGACGCAGGCCTGTTCTCAAAAAAAGGTTGAAGTGCAGGGATTGATGATTCTTCAAAGAACTTAAACGGGGCCTCGCTCTTAAAGTTTGCCGTGTTTGAAGGGTTTGTAATTCAGATCGTATTTTACCTCTTAAACGGTGCCCATCTGCTGTTATTCCAGCAAGACATCATAGATCTCGTCAATGATATCCTCAAGGTCATCAAAGTTTGGGCTGTAAATGGAGGTTCCCATGTTAATTCCCAGAAAATAGTAGACTTCATTGTCAGGAAAATATCCAAGAAGGCAGCCGGAGCCAATGCCGCCTCCGCTATGTCCGTATTCCGGATGTCCATTATAGTAATCACGGTGAATACCCAATCCATGTTCATCCGGCTCATCTGGTTTCTTTCTTACGAATGTGAACATCTCATCCATTGTGGAACTCCTCAGAATATCACCTTCCATCAGTGCCTGGAGAAATTTAACGTAATCAACAGGTGTTGCTATAATGCCATCATCGCCGATCAGAGATCGTACATTGGTTTTTTGCATCTCGGAACAATTCTCAATTTCCCCGTTGCTATACCGGTCCCAGTAGGAATTGACCAGCTCAGGCCGTTCCAGAAACCCTTCTTCATGATAGTAGGTATTATGCAGTTCGTGAGCGGCCAGAATATTGTCATGGATATACTCAGCATGATCCCCTGTGATCTGGTCAGCGATCAGAGCGAGGAGGATATAATTTGTATTTGTGTAACTGTATTTACTCCCCGGGGTGAATTTCAATGGATCTCCGTCGATAAAATCCAGATAGTCCATAGTTGAAAAGGTATGTAATGGATGCTGTAGAAGATAGGTTACATAATTGGGCTTATCGTTGTACTCTTCTATTCCCGATGTATGATTCAAGAGCATCTGTACGGTCACCTGATCTGCACCGTTGACCCTGCTTAGGACCGTTTCAGGAAGATAGGCAGTTATGTTTTGATCCAGGTCGATCCTCCCTTCTTCATGAAGCAGCAGGATGGCAACGGACATATAGGTTTTGGCTACGCTCTGGCCATATTGCAGGTGGCATGGTTGCATGGGTGTATTGGTTTCTATTTTTGCAAAGCCGGAGGTGCCCGTCCAGTACCCTTCGATATCATGAATGGCAATGACTGTGCCGGGCACACCTTCCGATACGATCCTGTCTATTTTTTCCTGTAGCTTTTCTGCCTTGCTGTGAGTAACATTGATGGCATCGGTTGGTGTGCATGGAGTTACCCTGGTTTCAAGGTTCATCCTGTTACAACCGCCGGATGCGCTCGTCAGTATCAGTATCAGGTAAAGGGTCTTTTTCATGATGGTCTTTTTACGAGGTGTGTTCTTATCCCCACCAGAAAATTGGTGTAAATGTTCAGCGGCAGCGTCTTGTTATAGAAAAGGGCCGGACTTACCTGCCAGGAGATGAAAGGTGAAAACAGACCAGCCGGCGACGTGAAGGTATATCCCACTGCTATTTCAACCGGTAATGTCAGTTGTGATTTCCCGCCGTTGACCTCTTTCCAGCGACCGTCCTCAAAACGGTACGCCTGTACGGGATGGAATACGTAGAGATACCCTACGCCTGCCTTCACCTCGCCAAATACTTTTTCCGACAGCCGCGGCCTGTAGGAAAACTGGCTATGGATGTACACTCCGTTCCCCATCTCTCTGTTACGATAGGCGCCAATGATCCCATTCTGAAAAAGGGTTTTCTTTTTGTTCCACGGGATTTCCGATCCGGCAAAAAAACCAGGATGCCTGAAATTACTTCCCATATCTCTGAAAGGCATGGCAAAATTCTGAAATTGGGCTCCTGTGATCAGAGGAAACTTCCTGTACTCACGGCTGCCATCCAATTGCTGTGCAGCAAGGCCGGACGTGATAAAAAGGATTAACAGCAAAAAGAAGATCAATTTTGTTGGCGCCTTCATCGGTCATAAGATTGTTCTCTAAGGACATCTCATTTCCCTGAAGGTTTCCACGCAAGACAGATGACATGGACGGCCCCTCGTGAAATTATCCGTAAAGCCTTTACTTTCCCTTAACCCTTATCCTGCGCATTGAATACATGAAACATTTTTGCCATGGTCTTTGAGTCACGGTATCATGACAGTGTTGGCTATCTTTTAATCCCTGGTGTGTCTGGCGTTTTTCAGATACTCCTCAATTTTACTTAACTCTTGGGTTTGTGCGGGAGCATTATAATACTCCCAGAAATCAGGATTGTACGGGTTGGCCTGATCCTCTATACTGCGGTGCTCCTGAAGATTAGCGTTAAACGGATACTGATCAATGCTCTCCGTTATGATCCTGTTGATGAAAAGCTCCTTTTTGGGATATTTTGTAAACAACAGCTTTTCGGTCTCCAACCCCTCAAAGATCTTCCAGGTATCTTCTTCTTTCTGATATTTGAGATACATTTTTCCATTGTACTCCTGATATTCAAAAATGATATGATAGGCCACTTCCTGTTGGCCGTTGGTTAATCTTCGCTTGTAATTCCGACCCTTCAAAGCGGACCTGGACAGCTCAATCCTTACAAACGCAAAGCTATCCCGGTCAATAAAAAGTACGGCTTCCTGAAAGGGCTTGTTGATCGCTTTTATTTTATAAACTGATCTGCTGCCGAACGGTAAAATGGCTTCCAGTTCATAGTTCCAGCCCTTGTTGACCTTAATGGGACCATAGTCAAACCGAATGAAGTCATCTTCCAACAGATCTACAATGGAGTTTTTCCTTTCCCAATCCTTATTCCATGGATGCATGGCAATGATGTAGCTTCTTCTTACCTCCTGTAACTCCACCGCCGGCCCAACCTTTGCATTGTATTTCTTATAACGCATTTTTGCAGTTCCACATACCTGCCGTCCTCATTCTGAAGGTCACGGATAAATCCTTCGAGGATGTACGGCTCCGAAGGATAATTCTTCTCCATGGATTTATAGGCTCTCTTAACGATTTGCCGGGCCGTCAGGGGTTTTTCTGAAGTTACCACCACTTCAGCCAGCTCCATAATGTCTTCCTGCAAATAAATGATCCCATCTTTCATAAATTCAGCAGAAGGTTTCTCCACGGTGGTATATCCGATCATAGAGATGACGATACTTGCATCCTTGAGATGACTGGGTATGTGAAATACAAATGACCCCTCTGCACTTGAAGTGGTTCCGATTGATGCTTCCCGGACATATATGGAAGCAAAAGGCAGCGGTTCCTTGCTTTTGCTGTCAAGCAGTGTGCCGGAAATGGTGATATGACCATTCTGTGCGTAGGAGTGGATCGCGGGAATCAGCAAACAGACAGTGACCAGAATAAGTTTTGTTCTTTGTTTCACAGGGGTTTACTTTAATTTCAGACGTTATATAGTTTATCAAAAGCATTCAAATATGTATTTTAAGCACTATTCTTTCTGCTGCGATGGACATTGCGGTCCTGTTTTACGGATTGGACTTGACCTGTGATCAGCAGCGCAACATGTTTGATCAAAACCAATCTGACCTGTCAATCTTTGGGTTTTCAAAAGTTTATGACCCTTCAAAATACCTCTCCACCAGCACCTTTCTATGGTGTGCCTCATGCCCTGCAATAAGGTAACCCAGGGTCACCACTTTCATGGAAACACCATTTGCTGCCCCTGACCTTTCCAGCATCTCCTGTGAAAAGCTGCTGAAAAGATCCACGGTGGAGGCTCTCAGATTAGCATATTCTTCGATGAGCTTGTACAGC
This sequence comes from Flammeovirgaceae bacterium BBD 1991-12, assembly GCA_001657315.1. GTDB lineage: Bacteria > Bacteroidota > Bacteroidia > Cytophagales > Cyclobacteriaceae > Fulvivirga. The sequence goes on from LYSV01000024.1 coordinate 56,931, forward strand.
CGGCGGTTGGAGGCATTGGCCTCTACGGCCCAGCCGTTTTCATCAAAACCGGGAAGCTCCGTGGTATCACCACGGGAAAAGGTGAGGGCTCTGTAACTGAATACCCGCTCAGCGTCCATCATGTGGTTGATCACTTCGCGGATGGACCATTTTCCTTCTGCATAGCGGTAGTCGGCAGAAGCTTCAGGAATGGACCTGAAAAGCTCAAGACTTTCATTACCGCTCTTGATCAATGCAGGGATCAGGTCGTCGTATTCAACGGCATCAACGTATCGTTTGTACAGCTCCGGCAGGCCTGTAGTTTCCGGCTTCTTCATGCTATGGAATTTTTACTGAAACAAAAACCCGCATGATCGGTATATTGATCGTGCGGGTAAATCTTAAAATTGACAAGCTGTTCGCAGAGGGAACAACTCAGTTACCCAATCAGGTTGATTTCCACTTGATACTACACCCGATCGCCTTTGTTTTTGTCACCCCGGGCTTGCTGCCACTCAGCAGAGCATCTACCGCATCCTCTACATATTTTTTATCAGCGGCGTCAGCATCACGGCTGTTGTTGTCGATAGCTCCTATGTAGTTGACCATCAGTGCGCCGTCATCCTTTTTCAGCACGTAAACATGTGGAGTGTTGGTAGCGCCAAATCTTGCAGCTACCGATTGATCGGCGTCATACAAATAGGGGTGCTGGTAGTCATTTTTCTTTGCATACTTTACCATTTCATCATACGTGTCACCAGGGGATTTTTTGGGGTCATTTGAGTTAATGGCAATGACCGGATATCCTTTATCCTCATACTTCGCGTTCAGCGCTTTTATTCTTTTCAGATACGCCTTGGAGTACGGACATGTATTGCAGTCAAAAACAACGATAAAACCTTTGGCATTTTTGTAATCAGACATGGATACCATTTTACCGTCTACAGATTTTAGTTTAAAATCCTTCACTTCATCGCCTACCTCGTAGCCACTCCCGGCCGGGCGACCGGCAAAGAACACCAGCAGTCCCAGCACTGCTACCAAAATGTTGAGTTTTTTCATAACAGAAATGATTTTATGATTTGGTTAAAAATTCTTTGATCAGATTGTTAAGTTCCTCCTCCTCCAGCTCACTTTCAACAAATTTTCTTTCACCGGTCTTTTCGTTAATGATCAATGTGGCCGGTATAGCCCCTGACCATTGTGTATCCACCTTGTCTATCCAGGAGTTGTAGTCGATGTCGTCCAGCAGGTAAACATCTGATTTCAGTCCCTTTTTTTCGATGAAACGATTGACTTTATCAATTTTGTCTGCAAAGTCCAGGCTGATAAGGTTAACGCTGATCTTACCGGCGTACCGCTCACGGGCCTCCTCAAAGTAAGGTAACTCCTTAATACATGGAGCGCACCAGGTAGCCCAGAAATTAACCACCTTTATTTTACCCTCTTTTTGATGGATCAGTTCATCCAGTTTTTCAAACTTAATGATCTCAGCTTTTTGCTGACCTGCGGCATGGAATACTGACGAGATCAGGAGCATAATAAGTAGATAACTTTTCATAGTAATTTCATTACGGAATAAATTGTGGTTTGGTTTGCTGATAAAAGGGCAATATACTCAGTTGTAACACACTTCGTAACATAAAGTTTGAGATAGAGTTTGATTCTTTTCAGATGTGGGCAGAAGGCAGTAGAAGGGATTTTTAAAATTGTATTATTCCAATACGATGAAATTCACCGGAGTATCGTCAGAAGTGCCAAACCTGTAGCTACTTAACATTAACTTTAAATTGAGATAATAATTGATTAAACAAAGATAAGGGCTAATAGCTCTGAATTTTGATTGACCTGAGTTAAGTTTTCAGGGCCAAAAGAACTATAGAAATTGAATTTTAGCCATGTAAGATTTGGGATTTTTTATAACCCAACTCCATCTCAAAATGGTCGTGGATTAGACAAATCAAAGATTTTGAATTATCAATGAAAAGTTTTCCACAATTTGCAAAAGTTTTCCACACATGAATTCGATTATATCATAACTCATTGATAATCAGTTTTTTACATGTAAAAATTTGAATATCCACTTTGTGGACAACTCTCAGAGGCCTCAGAATTTGTGTTGCAACAGGCATTTTAACGTATGCGGAATGGTGATGCAGCTGAACGGCATATTTGACAGGTAAGCGAAAAAAATGACGTAAGGAATTCTACTCTTGTTGGTGGCGGATAAGTTTTTTTCTGTAGGTATTAAAAATGGTGGACTTGGAAAGGAACCCCTTGTATTTGCCTTCTTCGATGACAGGTAAATTCCACGCACCGCTTATTTCAAACTTGCTCATCACGGATTGCATATTTTCATGAGGCTGTACACTGGCAGGAGGGGCGCTCATCAGCGTTTTTACCTTTGTATTCTCCTGGGCTTCCCGATCGAACATGATCTTTCTGATGTCATCCAGTGTTACTACACCCATGAGTTCGTCCTGATCGTTCACCACAGGAAATATGTTCCTTTTTGACACTTTCACCCGGTCCACGAGTTCACCTAATGTAGCCTCAGGATCTACTACCAGCAGGTCGGTTTCAATGATCTTTTTCAGGTCGATCTGGCTTAGCACCTGCCGGTCCCGGTCGTTTTGTATCAGGTCGCCTCGCTCGATGAGATGTTTGGTATAGAGTGAGTGCTTTTCAAAGAATGAGCTGGTACTGTATGAGATGGCGGACACCAGCATCAGTGGAACGAACAGCTCATATCCACTGGTGATCTCAGCGATCAGGAAAATGGCCGTAAGTGGAGCATAAAGTACACCACTCATCACACCACACATGCCTACGAGTGTAAAGTTGCTGGTACTCATATTGCCCCAGGTAAGCATATTCACCAGAGCAGCGAACAGAAAACCGGTGATCCCTCCCAGGAACAGTGAAGGGGCAAAGATCCCTCCGCTGCCCCCGGAGCCGATCGTGAGCGCAGAAGCAACAGGCTTGACCAAAAGCACACCGAAGATAAAGGCGAGCAGCAGAAACACATTGTCAATCTCACTGAAAAAAAGTGTGGTATTGAAGATCTCCCCTTCCCGTCCTGCCAGTAGCAACTTGATGGTGTTGTAGCCTTCACCATAAATGGGTGGGAATACAAAAATGATCACGCCCAGGAGTATACCGCCTGCCACTGCTCTTCCCAGGGCATTCTTTACTCTTTTGATGAGTGATTCCACTTTGTATGTCGTACGTGTAAAATACACGGAAACCAGACCGCACACAATACCCAGCAGTATATAGAAAGGGGTATCGGAGGCCTTAAAACTGTCCACAAGCTGAAAAGAAAACAGTACATCATCTCCCAGCAGGGTCAGGGAGATAAGCGCACCGGTAACGGACGCAATGAGTAGCGGAATGAACATAGCAATGGTAACATCTGCAAGAATAACCTCCATACTGAAGATAACCCCAGCTACCGGTGAGTTGAAGATGGCCGATATGGCACCAGCGGCGCCACATCCGATCAGCAGCGTACGTTTGTTGTGGGTAAGGTGCATCAGGCGGGCTATATTGGAACCAATGGCAGAACCGGTGACCACTATGGGAGCCTCCAGCCCAACGGATCCGCCAAAACCTACCGTGATCGCGCTGGTGAGCATTCTTGAATACATTCTGGAGCGCCTGATAATGCTCGATCTTTTGGATATGTCATAAAGGATCTGTGTAATTCCGTGTCCCAGCTTTTCCTTCAGGAAATACTGCGTTATAAGTACAGTCAACAGGATACCTATCAGGGGAAAACCGATGTAAAAGTAATTTTCGTACTTTACATCAAAGCCGCTGGTCAGGGTTTGCTGTATGGTATGTACTACCTCCTTGAGTGTCACCGCAGCCAGCCCGGATATGTTCCCGATAAGTCCCGCAAGGATGAGTACAAAGGTCTTGCTCCTGACATGCTTGATCCTCCAGATCAAAAACTTTACCAGTATGTTTTCCAGCTTCACTTTGTTGAGTTGCGGTAGAAATGTGCAAATTTAGAACAATAGCGAATAAACCGCATGGATCATCGTTCAAACTTCAGCACAAATTGAAAAATACCAGTTATCTGCAGTATCGATGATTCATAGATGAAAATAGGTTACCTATGAAAGAGATCATCAAAATAAAGGAAACGTGTCTGTACATTCATGACCTCGCTGGCGCAAGGGATTTTTACCATGATCTGCTGGGGTTTGAAGTGATCAGCTATGTGCCTGAAAAACATATTTTTTTCAGGGTGGGCGGATCAGTGCTGCTGTGTTTTAACCCTGCAGACAGTAAAAAGAAGACATCGCCTCCACCACACTTTGCCGAAGGAAACCAACACTTTGCCTTTGAAGTAGAGCCTTCCTCTTACGAAAAGAGCAAAAAGCAGATAAGAGAGCTTGGCATTGCCATTACTGATACTGTTATATGGCAGTCCGGTCAGGAATCGTTCTACTTCAACGATCCGGAAGGTAATGTGCTGGAGATTGTGCCTCTAGGTATCTGGGAGTAGCCGGTGCTTGAGGCGTGTCAGAAGCTTTGCTCTTGCCGGTTTGGACTGAACAGGATCTTCCGCCGCAGGCGACATCTTTGTATAGATGCTGCTGTACCATTTCACATAGTCATTGTAAACAATACAGTCTGACATTAACTCGGAATCTGTTTTGATTTTGATCACAAGGTCCGTTGAGACGATGTTCCTGATCTGCTCCTGCTGATCCTGGGGTAATTCGCTTATCCTGATAAACTCGATACCTTTATATGTTCGGGCTTGCTCCACTACTGGTGATAGTTGTTTTGGGTAAAAAAAATGCCCTGTGCGTAATTAACTTTGACTTCTTTCAAATTGTTTAATGACGTTCACAGGTCTGGTGCTTAAACATACAACACATTAAAAAAAATAACATACAACCTGTCCATTAATTTGAACGCTATGCCCACTGATCTAGAACAGGTTATAACGTAGGATGCAATATATGGCTCTGAAGCCATCTTTCCAATTAATTTTTTTCCCTTCTGCATAGGTGCGGCCATAGTAGGATATACCCACCTCATAAATTCTGACACCCGCAACCTTCGATAACCGCGCCGTTATCTCGGGCTCAAACCCAAAGCGCTTCTCTTTAAGGTCAAGCTTTTTGGCTATCGAAGTATCCATCAGCTTATAGCAGGTTTCCATATCGGTCAGGTTAAGATTGGTGAACATGTTGGACAAAAAGGTAAGAAACTTGTTGCCAATGGAATGCCAGAAAAACAAAATGCGGTGGGGATTGCCCCCGAGGAACCGACTACCGAACACCACATCTGCCACACCATCCACTACAGGCTTCAGGAGCAGATTATATTCATCAGGGTCATACTCCAGGTCAGCATCCTGGATGATCAGGTACTCACCGGAAGCTTCCCGGATACCCCGGTGCAAGGCAGCTCCCTTGCCCATATTCCGTGGCTGGTCAAAATAATGAATGACCAGCTCTGTATTTTCGATCTTGTATTCTTCAATAATCTGCCTGGACTGATCAGTGGAAGCGTCATTGACGATCACCACCTCTTTGCCAATGCCGTGATCCAGCGTTACGTTTTTTATTTTATCCAGAATAACCCGAATGGTCCGCTCTTCATTGTAAACGGGTATAATAATAGACAACGTTCTGATCATCGCCTGAATTTCAATAGATAGGTGTCCGGGTTGCTGAGGTGATAAACCTGCTGAAACCGGTCCGGATACTGCCTTACTGCCGGAAGGAGATAGCGGAGTGTATTCCCATAGGCCTGATCGATCACTACATAGTCCACCTTGCTTTTTTCAAGATTGGCGATCAGCTCTTCCGGAGGTAAAAACTTATAACGTGTGGTAAAGACGCCGGAATGCAGGTAAAACAGTGCCGGTTTACCGCAGCTCACCACCACGTCCTTTTGCTCGTTCTTCTTAAGCCATTCAGCAGCAGCGAAATAGTTTTGCCATGCCGGACTGTACGGCCGTTTTGCCTCAGTATGGATATCACTGACAGGGCTGAAGTGGAACAGTAGCAAAAGCACAGTCAGGGAATAAACGATAATTTTTTCATTGGCGGATTTCAGGAAAAGCCGCAGCACGCTGTACAGGCCGTTGAAAAAGATAAGTACGAAGAACGGTATGGCCGGCACAATGAACCTTACTCCAATCCATACATCAGGCCACAGCATTAAAATGGCAAGGGTACCCAGCAGATAACCGGTGATCAGCCATTTGTATTTTGACAAACGGATAATGCCGTATACCATCAGGCCCAGTATGATCAATCCGATCAGCCATTGGCCTGAAGTGGCCGGCTGTCCGTAATTGGGCTCTACAACAGGGAATACAGCATCCGGAAGCTCCCTTGTGATGTAACGCTGAAAGTTGGTAAAAAAGCGATCCACAAAGTCTCCGAAATCCGCCTGACCCAGAGCAGGCTGGTAAGGGTTGATCATCTTCAACTGTTTAATGTAGGAGCTGCCTCCGGTTCGGCTTCCCCTGATGAACCACGGGATAACAGCAACGGCAAAACCAGCAATATACAGTGCTATTGCCTTCCAGCGTTTGTTGAACAGCAGCGCAAGAATAAATCCACCCAATAATGCTACTCCCAGGGAGCGGATATAGTAGGCCGCTATAACGGCGAGCAGTGAGCCCCAGAAATATTTGTTTTTTAGCGGAAGGCTTTCAAAATCAGTTTTTGTAAAAAGATAGACGCCCAGCACACTGAAGAACATGAAGGGTATCTCCGACATAATAAGTGAAGAATACCAGAGCAAATGGCTGTTCAGTGCAGCCAGCAGTGTGACTCCCAGTGCAACGAGGTGATTCAATGTAACACGTTGTGTCACAAAATAGATCAGCAGCAGTCCTGCCAGACTGATAGCACCATTGACCAGCTTAATAACAGTGATATTCTCCGTGAAGATCATCACCGTACTGATGATAACCGGATAACCCGGAGGATAATGGTTATGAGGGCTTTTACTTACACTGGCCACATTAACATATCCTTCTCCTGTGGCCATGGCCTTGCCAAGTGCGAAATACGATGCATTGTCACCCAGCATGGCAAGTTTGGAATCAAAGGTGTAGCTGTAGGCTACGATAAACACGAAGGCAATGATCCCAATATTGAACAAGTGGCTGCCTTGGTTTGGATCTTTTGTTTCAGTCATGGGATACCGGTTTTGCGGCCTAAAGATAGAAATTTCTAAAAATTTCATTTTTTATATTTTGCTGTTGTTTTAAATAGCCTGAGCGCCATTCAATGATAAAGTTTTTTGCCCACCCGCTTTGTCCCGATTGCATCGGGATTAGCCAAACCCTGTGCAGGAGATCCCGACTCCAAGTGCTGAGATTCGCGTAATTGAAAGTTTCCTGAGTAATTGGTCGAATATCACATTCTGACAGTATTTGAATGTCGGGAACACCCGCTTGCGATCGCTATGTTTTGGCTCGCCCATGACTGTGACGTCATTCTGACGAAGTGTAACGGAGATCAGGAATCTCATCATTACCTGAAGTACCTGTCTTCATATTTGTTCACATTGCCCTCATGCCGGGCAGACAAATACTTTAGGGCCACTGCCAAAAGTATTCAAAAACCCTGGCCGGAATAATCACCTGCCCAACGCTGCAGGCTTCCGCACGCCCGGGTATTTTGGCATTGCCGACCCACCTGGATGGAAACCTGATTCTATATTAACATAATAATTTAGTTCTCATGTAATCATGTAATATAGTATGAACTGTTCATGTCTTCATTTGGC
>LYSV01000025.1 GCA_001657315.1 Flammeovirgaceae bacterium BBD 1991-12
GACTGCTGGAAGAGATAAGCTGCATCTCAAAACAGGGCAACAAGCTCCTGGGCCATGCAAAAGACGCCATCACTTCAGTGCTGGCCCTGGAGAGCTTTCTGGAGCAGGGTTACTGGGACAGGAATTCTGCTTCACTGGTATGTCTGGGGGCTGGCGGAGCCAATCTGGCGCTTACCACCCAGCTGCTGCAGCGGCAACAGGACTGTCCTGATCGCATCATCATCACGGACATAAGCAAAGAGAAGATCTACAAGATCCGTGAGGTCCACGACCGGCTGGGTCATAACAAGTCAGTGGAATACCACCTGGTCAAAGATGCCTGCACCAATGACCCGTTGGTAACGGCTGCCCCGGCAGGCTCTGTGGTGGCCAACGGTACAGGCATGGGCAAGGATATCCCCGGATCACCGGTCTCTCCGCAGGTAGTATTCCCCGAAAACGGCTACATATGGGAGTACAATTATCGCGGTGAGCTGGATTTCCTTCATCTGGCCCGTCAACAGGCCACAGTGCAGCATCTCACCGTGGAAGACGGCTGGGTATACTTCATTCATGGCTGGACCCGGGTGATCACTGAGGTGTTCCATGTGAACATCCCTACCTCAGGACCTGTATTCGAGGAGTTATCAAAAATTGCATCAAAATACCGATAAAATGTACATAGCAGACACAACTACACTTATAGAGCCTTTTGGCATTGATCTCGATCTGGAAAGAGGGATCATGCAAAACCCGGGGCACCACCTGAAAAGACATGCCTCAGATATGAGAGGGTACTACAAGGATGAAGAAGCACTGGAAAAACTGATACAGGAGCACCATGACCCGCTGCACTATGAGGTCTTTGAAACTCCGGTCCCCAAAGAAGACGGACATCTCATGTACTGTATCAGCACATTACAGCCCGGTTTGGTAGGAAACGAGTGCTTTATGACCAAAGGACACTACCATGCCAGGGTAAATACCGGTGAGATCTATCTGTGCCTACGGGGTGTGGGTTACATGGTGATGAAAAGAGAAGACGGAGAGTGCCGGTATGAAAAAATGGTCAGGGGCAATATGGTCTATGTTCCCCCCTACTGGGCTCACCGGTCTGTTAACACCGGCACACAGGAGCCACTTATATCATTTTGTGTATATCCTGCAGACTGTGGCTACAACTATGGAGACATAGAAAAAGAAGGATTTCCGAAGCGCATATTCAACGAAAACGGAGCCATTAAAATATTGTAGGGTTGTCCAGGGGTAAAATACTCATAACGCCACGATCCCTCACCCTTGAGCCGGATGCATCATTGCAACTGCTCGAGAAGGAAGGTTATGAGCTCGTTTTTACCCGGGCGGGGGAGCTGCCGGATGAAAAGGAGCTCTCCGGTCACATACCTCATTGTGTAGGATGGCTGGCCGGGGTGGAGCCTATCCGCAGGCACATACTCGAAAGGGCTCCCCGGTTAAAGGCCATCAGCCGCAATGGCAGTGGCATCGATAATATTGACCTAGAAGCTGCTAAGGAATTGAATGTCAAAGTATTGCGTTCAGCAGGCGCCAATGCCCGTGGAGTTGCCGAGCTGACCGTAGCGCTGGTGTTCAATCTGGCACGCCATATACGTTACTCGGACACTGCCGTCCGGCACGGGGACTGGAAACGAAAAAAGGGTATGGAGTTAAAAGACAGGACAATCGGCCTGATCGGATGCGGCTCCATAGGCCTTCAGGTAGCTGAAATATGCCTGGGGCTGGGCATGAAGGTTTTAGCCTACGATGTTTATCCCTCCAACAGGTTTTCCAAAAATCCCTCATTCAGGTACGTGGACATGGACTTTCTGTTAAAAAATGTCGAGGTGATCAGCCTTCATTGTCCGCCTGCCTCAAAACCTGTGATGGACGCTAATGCACTGGAAAAGATGCGACAGGGAGGTATAATCATTAACACAGCCCGCAGTTCACTGATCGATCATGACGCTCTTTTGCAATGCCTGAACAGCGGGCAGATCTCCGGATTTGCTACCGATGTATATGATCAGGAGCCACCAAAGCCCCATCCTTTGTTTCAGCACATCAATGTGATCACCACTGCTCATATTGGTGGTTATACAAAAGAGAGCGCCACCCGTGCCGCCCGGCAAGCAGTGGAAAATCTAATAAAAGCGCTGGAACAATGACTTCCCTGCTCAGCACATTGTCTTTTAACAGTTCGTTGCACAGGCATATCTCTTCGTCTGACCGACCTACCGAAGACAGTGTTCATATCTTCTGGTTAGGGCAGGCCGGTTTTCTGATCGACTACCCGGACGTCAGGATCGTCATTGACCCCTACCTCTCTGACTACCTTGCTAAAAAATATGCCGGTAAAACGTTTAGCCATCAGCGCATGATGCCCGCGCCATTGACTGCCCATGAACTCTCGAATATTGACTTTGTCCTGTGTACACACCGGCACTCGGACCACATGGATCCGGAAACACTCCCACCATTGATGCAGCATAACCCTGATGCCCTCCTGATCTACCCTGCTGCAGAGGAGGAAAGTGTGAACCGAATGGGTATCCGGCCTGACCAACGATGGCCTGTGAATGCAGGCGAATGCATTGAACTGGGGGCAACGGTGTCATGTAAAGTGATCCAGGCTGCTCACGAGTTGCCTGAAACCGATGAAAAAGGACGTCACCGTTTTCTGGGCTACCTGCTGAAAAGTAAAAAGGCTACGGTGTACCATTCAGGAGATTGTATACCATATAACGGGCTGCTTGAAGAGCTACTTCCGGCGCACATAGACCTTGCCCTGCTTCCGGTTAACGGTAGGGATGATCTCAGAAGAAAACACAATATACCCGGCAATTTCCATTTGAGTGAGGCAATAGATCTGTGCGAAAACTGTGACATCCCACACCTCATAGGTCATCATCATGGTATGTTTGCTTTTAATACCCTCTCAAACGAAGAGGCGCACTCCGTCCTGGGTCGTTACCAGGGCAAGGTCAATTGCCGGTTATCGCGGTTAAGTACGCAATATGTCTTAGTTTCGGACCATTAATATTTTGAGATTAGCACGCAGCGGTGTAAATTATTGAGAAAATCCATCCAGGAATGACCCAGAACTCCAAAAAAACGGACAGCGATATGATGTTTGCTGAAGAGCGCAAACTAAAGATCCTTGAATTCATTGAAGACAAAAGGAAGGCCACGGTCCCCCAGCTCAGCGAACTGTTCAGTGTTTCCAGCGCCACCGTACGCAATGATCTTCGTGCCCTGGAAAAATCAGGGTTGGTCACCAGAACACATGGCGGCGCCATGGTCAAGGGTAAGACAGGTTTTGAACTGGATACGAACGAGCGAAAAATACGAAACCCTGAGGCTAAAAGAAAGATAGCACGCAAAGCCCTGGAACTGGTGGAAGATGGCGATACCGTCCTGCTGGACGCAGGTAGTACGACACTGGAGCTTGCACGGCTGCTCCCTCAAAAAAAAGACCTGACCGTGGTGACCAATGATCTTGAAATAGGGCTCGTTCTTCAGGCCAACGATCATATCCGCACCATCCTCATTGGTGGTCTGGTCAGGAACAACCATCACTGCACCGTTGGGAACCTGGGAAGTGAGATGCTGCAAAGCCTGTCCGTTGACAAGTCTTTTATGGGAGTGAACAGCTTCACACTCGAAAAGGGCGCCACCACACCCGACCTTATCCAGGCTGAATCCAAAAAAACCATGATCTCCATTGCCAACAAGGTTATCCTCCTTTGTGACCACACCAAATTCGGTAAGAATTCATTCATTCAATTTGCTTCCCTGGACAGTATAGATATACTGATCACGGACCTGTTAACTGATGAATACAAAAATTACCTGGAAGAGCGTGATATTGACTTATTGTATTGATCCGCTCTCCCCTGTACTTTCCTATGATGAGTTTTGGAATATCTGAGGTGTCATATCCCTGGCACTGGATAATTGAAAATGAACAATCCCAAAGCCATGATAAGTAATGCCCTGAAAACAGGTCTTCGAAAATACAGGACAAACATTGCCAAAAGGCCGAACAACACGATGGGATTGTATATTAACGACAAATACGGACTGACTGCCGGATCCTTAAAACCTGCTTCACCTGTCAGACTGAAAAAACCGAACATGGCAACGAGTAGACTAAAAAATCCCAGCAATAACTTCTGACGGTCCGTCGAGGAAACGAAATAGTACACTGAAATAGCCAATGAGATCATTGTAAACCCACTCCATCCCATCAGTACTCTCACACGGTAGTCAATGGAGTTGACGGCCGGCAGCAGGAACAACGCCAGCGCCATGATAGAAATGAAAAGTAAGGCCAGTTTTCTTCCTTTAGTAGCCTGATCATCAAAGTAATACTGCCATGAACTGATAAAGTAGAAAATACCACCGGGCACAAAAAGCAGTACAAAAAATATCACAAACGTAGGATCATCTTTCAAAAATTTCAGACCCGTTCCCAGGGCAAGGAGAAAGATCAGCAGTTTTTCTATACCTAAGCCGTTCTTTTTCACATACTGTATGACCATGTGCCTGGAAGCGTGTGGAGGGTTTAGATAGCTATAGAACCCATATACCGAGAGCAGTCCAATAGAAAGCGTGATGGAAGTAACACGCAAAAATGGTGCACCGGGAAACTGAAGCAGCTGAAAACACAATGAAGTGAGAAACATAATAAGCAACATCACGATTGCGGACAAAACAGCCCTGCCCCTCTTCTTTTCCTTTATCAATGGATTTGTGAGGACGGAGGAAATCAAAGCTATGGTCATACCCACAAACGAGAGTATGAGCATTTGTCCAGCTCCTGCCAAACGCAATGATTTGAATACCGCCGCCAGGAGTAGTATACCCAAACTCCCGTAGGTTAATATCGTTGTAATTCTGATCCTTTTGTCAATCGCTTCCATAGTTTCTGTTTGTATTTTTTTAAATTGATTGTTGGGTATTTGTGATTTAATCTTTTCAATGGATGCTTCGAAGGAAAACCCCTGTTCCATAAATGTCTCTACATCACAGCAAATGTGATCAAGCATGTCGGCTTTGAGTTCTTCGAAGGTTAGTCCCCGGCTTTCGAGATATTCCCTCAACCGGCGAACCTGCTCAGATGTCAGACCGCCCATGATTCAAAACTTGCTCTGGGCGCTTTCAAAATGTTTTTAATCGTATCAAGGAATTTTTCCAGCTCAGAGACTTTTACCTTTGCCACCTCATTTCCCTTTTTGGTAAGTGAGTAGTACTTCCTGGCCCGGTTGTCCACCAGCTCCGATTCGGTGGTTAGCAGCCCCTCTGACTCCAGTTTATACAAAACCGGGTAAAGTGCACCGTAGGTGAGCTCTATTTCATTACCCGACAGCTCTTTCACCCTCGAACTGATCTCATAACCGTACATTCTCTTTTTTTCTGATAAAAGCTTCAGCACCAGTGTTTTTATGGTGCCTTTAATGAATTCCTGAGATGACATATTTGAAAATTATATATTTAATTTTCTTAAATATAAGTATTAAAAAATATAAATCAAAAATTATTCATTGATCATCGCAGCGAGCAACACAGCAGGCCAACCCATTTGCACCAATTGGTGCAGGTTCTCTGAACCTGTGCCAAACAGTCGCCATATCATACAAGGCCGTGTAAATTCAATTGGATAAAGCAGGTCATTCAAAGGGTACGCCTTTGTATCACGTGTAAACATTATAGCAGGTTGAGAGAACCTGCGAATAGCAAGGTACGGGTTTATAAAACCCGCACCAGTTTCTGAGAATTGAGTTTAGGAAAGTGTCTTTATTTCGCGTCAACGAAGAATTTCAAGTAACCGGTCACCGGAGAGGTACTCAAAATACCGGTGCCGTACCTTGAAATCTTCATCCAGCACCAGCATTGTTGGAGGCACAAACTGTCCGTTGCGCTGCCCGAGTAACAACGCCAGGTCATGGATACCCTTTCTTTTTTTAGTGGCCGAGCTGTTCAAAAAGTGCTGTCCGTCGAAACGGATGGTATCCTGAGTTTCAGCGTCCATCCGCACCGCATAGTATTGATTATTTAAAAGCGTCGCCACTGCAGGTTTCACAAAAACCTCCTTATCCATTTTACGACAGTAGGTGCACCAATCCGTATATAAGTCAATGAAAACCCTCTTTGGTTTATAGCGTAGCGAATCCTCCAGTTGCTCAAAACTGATCCACTGCACCTGAGATCTTTGTTGTGCAAAAATGGATGAACTCCACAAAATACCGGAGGCAGTCAGTGTCAGCCAGCACATGATCAGGCGGACCATCTCAATGAAAGTTTCCGATCTTAAGCCCCAGAAAAAAAGTTCGTGGCCTGGCCGGACCGTAGACATAGTCAGAATCCCGTTCCGGACCTGTGTCAAAATCACTCTGAAAGCTGTTGAAGATGTTCTGAGTTCCACCACTGAGCTCCAGATGAAAATTATCCTTGAGGTGAAAATGGTAGGACAGTTTAAGGTTGACATCCATGAAAGGATCGCTCTCCCTCAACTCCAGAAAACCAGATTCGCTGACCACACGGGGCACGATCATGGGTCCGGTGTACGTGCCGGTGAGATCCAGCGCAAACGACTCGGTGGCCGTCCAGTTGGCCGTCAGGTAACCGTACAGGTTTGGATTACGCACAAACTCATCGGTACTAACCAACGGCTCCAGTTCATCCATCTCTTCCGGCTCAAAGAGTATCTGATTCCGTTCATAGCCTGTTTGCTGTACAGTACCTCCTGCCTTGAGCAGAAAGGCTGCTGACGGTGAAAGACTAAGTTCAAAATTGGCTCCGGCCACATGCGCTCCTTCCCCGTTACGTACTTCTTCCAGGATGGAGCCATTAGGCAGCACTGAGCCAGTACTTACTATTGTGAAGGGGTTTTTTAGATCGGTGTAAAAGCCCTCCACCAAAAAATTGGTTTGCAAACTACCAAAGTTTCGTGTGAAATTAAGTGAAGCTGTATAGGCATCGGAAAGCTCCTTTTCAAGATTTTCGGTGAGGATCACAAACTGAGGCTCCCCTCCTACGGATGAAATGTGCAGGTCTTCGTTAAAGGCCTGTGGCGCCCGAAAGCCCCTCGCATAACCTCCCCTGAGCTGCAGGTTCCGGGTAAGATCGTACAGGACGGTCACCCTCGGGCTGAATACATTGGTACTTACATCTGAAGTGCGCTCTACATTACCAATAATATAGTTGCCATCTACTGTGGTATAGTCATATCGTGCTCCTACCAGCGCCGTGAATCGATTGGCAGGCCTCCATTCGTACTGTCCATAGACACCTACGGTATTGACCCGTTGATCTACCAGCCGGTTGTATCCCTGTATTTCATCCCTTACATCGCTCAATTGATTTTCCATACCGATGATCAACACATCTTCATTGTTCAGGTTCCGGGAGAACTGCACTCCACCGACGAGCGCCAGATCATCCGTATTACCGTAGGCATTAATGGCAGTCAGGCTATCCTCAGGGGTACGACCACCTCCAAGCCCTCCATAAAAGCTGTCCCGGTTGGTGGTCTGAGCCGAAATGTAGGCGGACAGCTTGTTTTTTTGGTTTCTGCTAAAAAGTTCATAGTTCAATCCAGTGATAATGGTATTGTGGTCCAGCTCTTCGGTAATGTCTGTAAAGTGCGGCGCCAGATCGAGCCGGTCGCCACCCCTCCTGTATTCTCTGATGGCATTGAAATCCAGCGTGATCTTGCTGAGTTCACCGGGCTTCAGAAAAGCTTTTGCTCCAAAGGTGTTGTTTTCCAGGCTGGTGATCTCGGTAAAGCCATCGTCATTGGCATCATAGCTGCTACGGTCACGGAACATACCGTACAAGGTAACACCACTTTGCAGATCTTCGCTAACCACAGAAGCATTAAAATTGACCGTATGGTCTGGTTCAGTACCATCAATAAGCCCAAAGTTACTGGCCACCTGCCATGTATTTTCCACAGGTTCACGGGTAATAATATTGATGGTGCCGGCTATGGCGTTGGAGCCATAAAGTGCCGAGCCTCCGCTGCGCACCACTTCCACACGTTCTACAATATTGGTCGGAATCTGATCCAGACCGTATACACTATTCAAAGCGCTGAAAACAGGCCGGCTGTTGATAAGGATCTGTGAGTAGGCTCCTTCCAGTCCGTTAAGGCGTACCTGGGTAAAGCCACAGTTCTGGCAGTTGTTTTCCACCCGTACTCCCGGCTGGAAGTTCAACCCCTCCGAAAGAGCCATGGATTGGGTAGCATTAAACAGCTTCGAGCCAAGCACATTGACCACCACGGGAGACTCCGAACGGTCCAGCTCGTAGCGGGTGGCACTGACCACCACTTCATTGAGCCGCAGATTGTCCTCCTGCAATTCCATTTGAACTGTGAGCACCTCACCCTTCTCCACCTGTATAGACCTGGTAAGGGTCCTGTACCCTACTGAGCGTACCTTCAGCTCCCAATTTCCTGAAGGAACATTTTCGAGCGTAAAATTACCAGCATCATCTGCCGTAGTACCTATGCCGGTACTCATCAATTGTATGGAAGCATAGGCCAGCGGCTCACCATTGAAAGTGACCTTGCCTTGTATTTTCGTATTATCCTGCGCCAGCGTATTTAAAACAACCGCAGAGATCATATAGAGTGCTAAAATCTGTTTTTTCACCTTTGTCTGAATTATTTTTCTCAAAAGTAGCCGTTTTTATTAGCTTAACAAAATAAAATTTTTAGTCTAACCTAAAAATTGTTAAAGATCGTTCCTTTCAGATTTTGCTTTCCCTTTTCACAAATCTTCAACTATGCATTTTTTCTTACACCAGCTTCAATTTAAAAATAAAAAAACATAATTTGACTATTTGGAAAGTCTGTGTTGTTTGTCATTTTAAAGATATATGCCGCAGTCTGTCGACGAATTATTAGGTTTGAAGCAAAGCATTGATTTAAAAATAGAAAATCAGTTAGTTAGTACTTTGTAATTCATGTGATACTTCTGGTATTCACAATTTTTTGATCTGAATCGCCCATGAATTTTTTGATACGAATATCTGCACTCGCAATATGGGTTTTGCCCCTCTTAACCTCCTGTAAGGCCACAAAGAGCGAGCCCACTTCATCCACATCCACTCCTCAGGAAAATGTCACCACCGATGGTAGTATGACCTCCAAAGATCTGGATGATATGCTTAGGGTTTCCGGTACGATCCGGCAGGATCTGGAAAACTATTTTAACGAATTTTCGAAGCTTAGCCTTGACGATGAGGAAAAGCGGGAATCATACCTGAGTAAGGGACTTTCATGGTTCCAGGATGCTTCCACACCGGTGCTGATCATCGTCAATGAGGTCAATGGAAAAAAGATTTACGATAAACCTACCACTATAGAGCAGTATCTTGACTATCTGAAACATACAAGGCAAAGCCCACATACCATCAACAACTTTGAACTGAACGAGGCAGGAAGGATCACCAAACTTGAACTTACCTTAAAATAACGATGATAGTTAATCCGAAAATATGGACCTGCATGTTGACGATCTTTTTTATGACGTCATACTATTCCCTTGCGCAGGAGGACCCTGGTCCGGAGGCTCCGGAGCTTGATTTTGACGAAAAGCTCAAGATCGACTCCCTTGCTCTGGAAAAGGTCAAGGATCTGAAGGCCTACATCAGCATCATTGGCAGCAAGGAAACTTCCTTTTCAGAGGCTTCAAGAGTAATAGAGCGAGCGCTGGAGCTGTTCAGTGAAGGCAGTGTGGTGGGGGTGTCCTCCCTCGAATCAGATGAAGTGGAAACCTATGAGATGCGTACCTATTTCGAAAGGCTGATGGCGTTGAACTACGATAAAGTTGAAATAGACTGGTACGATATACAGTATATAAGTGACCTTGAGATTACCCCTGACGGCAAGTATGTTGGTGTTATCACCATCTTCCAGCGCTTTCAGGGTACCATAGGAGATAAATTAATGTACAAGGATGTTACCAAAAAGGACATCACCGTATTTGTGGAAAAGAAACAAATGCAAATTGACGGTGACGTAATTGATTTTTGGGATGTGCTCCTTGGTGATATTGTTGTTAGCGAAACTACTTCATGAAACGAGTATTTTTAATTCTTTCTTTGACCCTCCCGCTACATGCTGCGGCCCAGATAAAGAATGATCTGGATGGAAGGTTTCTAATGGCAGAAACGAAACAGGTAGGGCAGTTCTTTCGACGTTTTAACAGTGAGGAAGGCTTCAAGGGCAAGCGGTTCTCCAGGCGGGATTCGATGTACCACAATAAAACAATGAGGCAGTTCTACATCAGTAATTCATTTGACAAGTTCAATCACAATATCAGTGAAAGCCTGAAAGCCTCTTTTGTGGATCAGGTGGTGAACAAGGATCCTCAGTTTCTGGATTTTCATGGAGGGGACTGGTTTGCTCAGGTGGATGCCATGTTTGTGTACAACGGCAAGCTGGAGCACGGCATTCTTTTCCTGTCACTTGAAAAGGAGAACAAGGGATACAAATGGGTATTGAGCAACATTTATTTCCATCCGTTTGTAGAAATGTTCAATAACGTGACGGATGGATGGGATACCAAAAGTTACGGCAAGCCCAAAATGAAGAAGTACATCCATCCCAAAAGCCACGAGCTCCATTTTATTAATCTAAAAACTGCACTGAACGACACCAATGTGCTCGAAGACTATATTAAAAATAATCACCAGCCTGACTTTTTAACACTTTTCATTTTTGAAATGAAAAGAAAAAAACTAGCGCTGCGATCAATAAACAAGGTCAAATTCCATTTTTTTCAAATAAAAAACTGGTACTTTGAGCTCACTGAAATGCGCCGGGAGTCCAAAAACTCCGGGTGGCTGATATCAGACATGGCTTTTGTAAGTGAAAAAGACAAAAACCTGTTGAAACAATATGTTTTCATGAGAAAAAATGTGGTCAATCCGTAAAATCACAAAAATTCGGCCGTTATGATTAGACGTTTGACATCTGTTGCATTAACTGTGTTGGTATGCCAGGCCTATGCGACCTCTGGTAAAGAAAAAGAAGATACGGGTAAGTATCCTGACAAGGTCAGTCAGAGCAATGTGGAGAGCCTGATATCCTTTGTTGAGATCCTTTTCAACACTGTAGGATCACAAAAGGCCAGCCTGAAGGAAAAGAATACCGTGATCAGCCAGACATACCTGAAAGCCTTCGCCAGCACAAACTCAAAAATTGAAGACGATCTGCACGAACGCGAGGTGATCATTAACAAGGATGTGCAAAACTACCTGAGAGATCTCGACATCTTTTTTAAGGATGCCAGGTTCGACTTCGAGGTACAGGAGATAGAATCACTGGAAAATGCTGATGGAGGCAACTATTTGAAAGTAAGGGCCACAAGAAAGCTTCTGGGCACCAATTTCAACAATGAAAAAGTAGAAAATCAGTTGGAAAGGTTCATTGAGGTAAATGTGGACGAGGCCAGCGGGGAATACAAGATCGCAAGTATCTATAATGTGGAAAGCAACAGCCGGCTGACATTAAAACAATGGTGGAAGGACCTTTCCTTCGAGTGGAAGGTGATCTTCCAGCGTCAACTGCAGTCGGAAATAGGCTCCGCTGATGTTTGGCAGCTAATGAGCATTGATGAGTTGGATATATCCTACAACCGCTATGTGCAGACCCTGGAGCCGTTGAATGTGCTCGTCAACCTGAAAAAGCTGAATATCTCCAACACCACCGTTCGGGATCTTTCGCCACTCTATGGCCTAAGCAACCTGGAGGAACTCCACCTTTCCAATACCACCGTTAAAAATCTGGATATGGTCAGGGAGTTGCCCAGTCTGAAGATCCTGAGCTTTGAGAGCACGGATGTAGCGGACATCGGACCACTGCTGAGCCTTACCCAAATACGGAAGATCGTATGTACGGACACGAGATTATCACCGGAAGATATAGCCCTGCTAAGAAAGCAGCTGCCCGATTGTGAGATCGTAGCAGAGTCTGTGACATTGTCCAAATGGTGGAAAGCGCTTGACCCATCCTGGCAGAATATCTTCAGGAAAAATGTGACCATGCTCAAGCTGGAGCCCAACGCAGAGGAGCTGACCCAGATCGGTGAGCTGACCGAGCTGGACATTAGCGGTATCAGCGGTATTGCCGATCTGGCTCCCATTGGTATGATCAGGGACCTTCAGGTGCTGAATGCTTCACAAACCAGCATTTCTTCGATAGAAGTGCTCAGTAAAATGTCAAATCTGAAAAAACTGGATGTAAGCAATACATTCATCAGCAGCATGGAACCTGTGATGAATCTTCCAAACCTTAACTACCTGAATGTGGACTACACCAATATAGAAGATGGAGAGGCCCTGCAATTCATGTGTGACCATCCCGGAGCATTGGTATTGTTCAATTCAAAAACATATGTGCCTGTCTGGTTAAAGATCAGCGAAAACTGGAAGACATTGCTCAAGGACAAGATCGGATACAAGAGTGACGCACCTCCTACCCTGGATAAGCTCTATGAGATCATTAGGATCAGGGAACTGAACATCGGTGACCGGAAAGAGCTGGCAGACCTGGCAGGATTGGAGATGCTGCCGGCCCTGCAAAAACTGAATATCTCGAAACTCATGACTGTGAGTGATCTTAAGCCCATTACCAAACTCAAATACCTCGAGGAACTGGACTGCTCCTACAATCCGATTGAGAGCATAGAACCTTTGAAGCAATTGCACCGTCTTAAAGCGGTCAATTTGGAGTATACCAAAACGCATGACCTGTCACCACTGGAAGTACTCGTTAATCTACGAGCGGTGAATGTTTCCGGTACACGTATAAAGAACCTGAATGCCTTGCGTATTTCCGAAAAACTGGAAGAGTTGCATTGCAACAACACTTCGATCAGCAGTCTTACGCCACTGATCACCTTACAGCACTTGCAGGAGCTTTCCTGCTACAATACGAAGCTCGCGGCTAAGGATGTGGATAACTTCAAAAAAAGCAGGCCTGATTGCAAGGTAACGTTTTACTGAAAATCAGTATGCTGTTTGCAAACAGAGCAGGAAGGGAAAGGGCCGATGCCTGAAGGAATGCCTCTTCCCTGTCCTTCATCATTCTATTTAAGAGGTTACCCGTAGTAAACCTTACATTGTACTGAACAGCACTGTCGGCCATCTGACAAAGAAATAGAACAGATCAACTTCGTTTTATACAACAAATCAATTCTATTCACTTCGAAAAGTTCTATTTCCTTATGCCAGTTAGTGTAGCATAGGAATCGATTCTTTTTTTGTATGCATCTTATCTAACTTGCCTTTTGGAAAAAGTGCCGTTGTCATAGTTTGGCCCACTTAATGTTTAAAATAAACCCTCCGTAACTATGATAGATCAATGCATCAACAATGTGTTCCAGAGAGACCAGAAGGTCTTTATTCCTGAATTCGGAGCCATTATATTTTCAGAAGCTACCAACAAGTCCTATTTCAATGAACACCTGACTTTTGATGATGGCAAGGTCATCTCAGAAATTGAGAGACAGGAGTGTTTGTCAACAGAAGAATCCAAAAAGGAGCTGTCGCAGTTTTTGGGTACCATAAAAGATGCTCTCAAGGATAAGGGACATTATTACCTCGGTGGTATCGGTTATCTTATGAAAGATGAACGTGGTGATGTAACACTCAGCAAGACCAAGGAGGACCTGGCTGCTGCTGAGGCCACAATGACTGAAACACCGGAGGAAAAACCGGAGAACGACCTGGTTGAAAGTATCACCTTTGAAGATACGGAGACTCCTGAGCCGCAGGAACTATCACTGCCAGAGGAACATGAGGAACAGTTCATAGATGACCTATCCAATAACGAAGAAAACATCGGGCTGACATCGGAAGCAGATGAAGATCGTTATTTTAATTCCATTTTGTCTGAAGACGACGAAGGTGTACAGGACTACTACAAACGAAAAGAACGGTATGAAAAGAAAAGATCTGGTATCGGCACCGTTCTCTGGATATTTATACCGGTTCTCCTTTTAGGGCTGATAGCGCTTTATTATTTCAGGTTTTACCTGAACGATCAGAAAATAGGCGAAGCACCTGAAGTAGAACCTACAGAGCTTCAGGCTTCCACCCTGAATACAATGAGCACGGAAAGTGCAGAAAGCAGCGAGGAAACACCGGAGGCAGCCCCGGAGGAAGAATCCACGGAGGAAACAACCACTGCCACACCGGATACAAAAAATGAGCAGACAGCAACCACTACCATAGAAGACGTCACCCCTCAACAGGCACGGACCACAACAGTACCTGTCCGGCAAAATACAGGTGCAGATCAGAGAGTCTACAGTGTCATACTGGGCAGTTTCAAATACGAGTACAACGCTGACCGTTTTACGAGAAGCCTTAGGAATGAGGGGTTGGATGTCAACAAGTTTGAAGGATTCAACAACCTGTATTTTGTCGGGTTTGAACACATTCAGGGCAAAAACAGTGCTCTTGCTATTCTAACCGATGTAAGAAGCAGTCGAGAACCTTTAGCATGGATTACGAGAAAGTAATCATTTTTTCAGCATTGCGCTAAGTCCGGATCGTGTTCCTCATTTTTTACCGATCCGGATTTTTCATATCCATTCTTCTATACTGAAGTAAGGACTTCTCTTCCGGGGCCCGGTCATTCAGCAAGCCAGAGATCCCCTGACACGACCGGCATCATCCTATGAATTTTATCATGGATACGGATAAAATAATTCATGGGCTTTACCTTTCAGAAAGAAGGTCAATTTTCTAAATTCACCGGCTCAAACATTTTAGTCATTATGTTATTATCCGTCAATCCCAAGAGCACCAGCGCCTGGACCCTACTGGAAAAACATTTGGAGGAGAACAAGTCGCAGAGTATTAAATCATATTTTGAAAATGACCCAGACCGGTTCGAAAAATTCAGCATACAATTTGAAGAAATTCTGCTGGACTTCTCCAAGAACAGGATCAATGGGGAAACGCTGGGCCTGTTGATCCGGCTGGCAGAGGAAACGCACCTGAAAGAGGCCATTACAGCCATGTTCTCCGGTGAAAAGATCAACCAAACAGAAGGGAGATCGGTCCTGCATATTGCACTGCGTAATTCCGCCGGGCAACCTGTTTCCGTGGACGGTAATAATGTGATGCCCGATGTGAGCGCTGTACTCGACAAAATGAGAGTGTTCAGCGAAGAGCTCATCAACGGTACCTGGAAAGGTTACAGCGGTAAGCCGATCAGAAGTATTGTCAACATAGGCATAGGCGGCTCTGATCTGGGGCCGGTAATGGTGACGGAAGCCCTGAAACCTTACAAGGCGCCTCATATAGAGACGTATTTTGTTTCCAACGTTGACGGCACCCATATCAGTGAAACCCTGAAGCAGGTGGATCCGGAAACCACACTTTTCATGATCGCCTCCAAAACCTTTACTACACAGGAAACCATGACCAACGCGCACTCTGCCCGGGATTGGTTCCTTGCCGGCGGCGGAACAGAAGATAACATAAAAAAGCACTTTGTGGCTATCTCCACCAACGGGGACGCTGTGGCCGGGTTCGGTATAGATACGAATAACATGTTCGAATTCTGGGACTGGGTAGGCGGACGCTATTCATTATGGTCAGCCATAGGACTTTCCATAGCCTGCACCATTGGCTTTGATAACTTCAAGGCGATGCTGGACGGAGCACATGCCATGGATGAACATTTCAGAAAGGAGGAGTTTGCACAGAACATGCCGGTGATCCTGGCTTTGCTGGGGATATGGTATAACAACTTTTATGGCGCCGAATCCCACGCCCTTCTCCCCTATGATCAGTATATGCATCGTTTTGCCGCGTATTTCCAGCAGGGCGATATGGAAAGCAACGGCAAGTATGTAGACAGGAACGGCAACAAAGTGGAACACCAGACCGGACCGGTGATCTGGGGTGAACCGGGCACCAATGGCCAGCATGCCTTTTACCAGCTCATACACCAGGGCACCAAACTCATCCCCTGTGATTTTCTGGCCCCGGCTATTTCACACAATCCGCTGGGTGACCACCATAACAAACTACTGGCGAACTTTTTCGCCCAGACAGAGGCATTAATGAACGGTAAGAGTGAAGAAGAGGTGGTCAGGGAGCTACAGGTCCAGGGGCTCAGTGAGGAGGATATCCGGAAACTGAAAACCTTCAAGGTATTCGAAGGGAATCGTCCCACCAATTCCATTCTGTTCAAAAAACTAACTCCCCGGACTCTCGGTAGCCTTATCGCTATGTATGAGCATAAGATCTTTGTTCAGGGTGTGATCTGGAATATCTTCAGCTTCGACCAGTGGGGTGTGGAGCTTGGCAAGCAACTGGCTAAGAAGATATTGCCGGAGCTGGAGGGTGATGAAGTAGTTTCCAGCCATGATCCATCTACCAACGGATTGATCAATAGATTTAAGGAGTTTAGGAAGTAGGCGTTAGTCATTGGCTGATCGTTGTTGGTAACAGACCATTCATCTTAAGATTTTCGATACATCCGCAATTCTGCTTCCAAAAAATAAGGTAATTTCGAAACCTTAATCGTTAAATTACGATTAAGTATGTATGGGACTGACAAAATCGGAAAAATTCGGCCGCAGGGAAAACGCCCTCGCTACCCTGGCCAAGGCACTCGGGCATCCGGCCCGTATCGCCATCCTCCAGTATCTGGCGCGTCAGCAGTCCTGTGTATGCGGTGATATTGTGGATGAGCTTCCACTCTCCCAGTCTACCGTATCACAACACCTGAAAGAACTGAAAAATGCAAATCTCATCAAAG
The DNA here is from genome assembly GCA_001657315.1 of Flammeovirgaceae bacterium BBD 1991-12. GTDB lineage: Bacteria > Bacteroidota > Bacteroidia > Cytophagales > Cyclobacteriaceae > Fulvivirga. The sequence goes on from LYSV01000025.1 coordinate 16,790, forward strand.
GTACCGTTGATGGGCCGAGCGTTTGCTACTGTATCGATGCTGAAACGTGGAAACAGGCTCAGAAGAGTTTCGCTGACCTGTTTGAGCTGTTCAATGAAGACCTGAGTCGTTGTTGAATTTTTTTGCCTTGTTATATCGTAATATTACGATAATGTAATATCTTAGAATATCGAAAAATGAAAGATCAAATATTTCCCAGAATGCATGTGGGCTACTATGTATCCAACATTGCTGAAACCATTGACTTTTACACCCGCTTTTTTGAAACGGAACCTGTAAAAGTGAAAAAAGGTTATGCCAAGTTTATCCTTACAGAACCTTCGCTGAATATCTCCTTTATTGAGAGCGAACAACCTGTCCAGCCACATTTCATCCATTTCGGCATAGAAGTGGATGATCCCCGGCAGCTCAGGCAAAAGCTGGGCAATGCGCTTAGTCAGAATTTATCCATCGATGAAGAAAAGGAGGTACAATGCTGCTATGCCAAACAGGACAAGTTCTGGGTGCAGGACCCGGATGGCTACCGGTGGGAAGTTTACCACTTTAAGGAAGATGTAGAGGAGAATGATCCCAAATATTCCAAAGAGGGCCAATGTTGCGCCCCTGAAGTTCAGTCGGAAAGCGAAGCAGTCTGTTGTCAATGATCAAACAACAATACGCCGCTGAATTTATTGGTACTTTTGCTCTGGTGTTTTGTGGCACCGGAGCAATGGTCATTAATGACCTCTACCAGGGCGTTATCGGCCATTTTGGCATCTCATTCACATTCGGGGCCATTGTTATGGCCATGATCTATACTTTTGGGGATATTTCCGGCGCCCATATTAACCCGGCCGTCACCTTCAGCTTCTGGCTGTCAGGGAAGTTCAAGGGACAAATGATCCTGCCCTATGTTCTCAGTCAGACCCTGGGAGCCATTATGGCCAGCCTTGCACTGTTGCTTTTGTTCCCCGCCCATCAGGATCTGGGTATGACGAAACCCGCTACGGGAGTATTTCAAACCTTTATCCTTGAAATCATTTTGAGCTATATTTTGATGCTTACAATTATACACGTAGCTTCAGGATCAAAAGAAAAAGGTATTATGGCGGGTATGGCCATAGGTCTTGTAGTTCTGCTGGAGGCCACATTTGCCGGGCCTGTTTCGGGAGCTTCCATGAACCCGGCGCGGTCACTGGCACCGGCTCTCGTTTCCGGTAATCTACAGCACCTATGGGTGTATCTTCTGGCGCCCTTAACGGGTATGACATTGAGTATAGTAACCTGGCGATTAATCAAAACACCGTGAGTCAAATCATCGAACTGGATCAGAACCATCACAATACAGTAGTCGAAATTCTCCGTAACAGCAGGCTGCCTGAAGCAGATATTGACCTGAACAGGCAATTCTTCGTCGGCTATCAGTCTGCCACACGGCTGGAGGGGATCGGTGCACTTGAAATACATGGGTCCAGTGCGCTGGTACGTTCCATGGCCGTGCTTCATAACGGGCAAAACAAAGGGGTAGGTTCTTCGATCCTCTCCCGCCTTATTCAGCAAGCCAGAGAAAAGAACCTGAAGGACCTTTATCTGCTTACCGAGACAGCTGAGAATTTTTTCGCTCGGAATGGATTTGAAAAAACCGATCGTTCAACGGTGCCTGACGCCATTCTGAACAGTGAGGAGTTTAAGAACCTTTGCCCGGACAGTGCCATTTGTATGATGTACCGGCTTTAATACGCCATTTATCAGACCCGGTCCGGATACACGTTACCATGGTGTTGCTTCACCACACAAATTGATCTATCCTGAAAACTTTATAATTCATGAAAAAGAACGTTTTGGTACTTTGTACCGGTAATTCCTGTCGCAGCCAAATGGCCGAGGGCTATTTAAAAACCTTTGCCGGCGAAGCTGCCGATATCTACAGCGCCGGTGTGGAAACACATGGTGTAAACCCAAGGGCTATTAAAGCCATGGCTGATGATAGCGTGGACATAAGCGATCACACTTCAAATCATGTGGACGAATACAACGGTATTCCCTTTGACTATGTGATCACGGTATGTGACAATGCAAAAGAGCGCTGTCCCTACTTCCCTACTGAAGCCACAAAGCTCCACCATAATTTTCCTGATCCTGCCAAAGCTACCGGCAGTGAGGAAGAGATTATGATGGAATTCGGCAAAACCCGTCAGATGATCAAGGACTACATGAAGGATTTTGTGGAAAAGTATCTTTCGAATTGATTTCTATCTCTCCCTGACAGGATGATCAGCAATAGCGGATTTCACATAAATGTCGATTGAAGTGTGTTACTTCTTTTTCAGCAGCCTCATTCTAAAGCTGTATTCATAGGGTTCAGCCGGTATCCGAAAGGAAGCGTGGGGTGCGGCATCAATATTCCACGTATTGTCCCCCCCTACTCCCATTTGCCTTGCATCGATATTCAGTGTAATGAACTCCCCAAAGACTAGGTCTTCGATACGGTTGGCCTGCGCTATTTCCTCCTGAGTAAACGGCCACGCACTTACACTCAGCGGACTGTCTACCGCTTCTATTCTCAGGCCGGATCCTTCCTCATCCCTTAGCTCCAGCCAGAAAACGTCCGCCTTGTTACTACTCTCCTGAGGGCGAACATACCAGGTGTAATCCTTTCTCACCGATTGTTCATACCGGCCGTAAAACATACCGGTCTTCTTATCGGCGTAGCTTTCCAACGGCCCCCGCCCGAACCAGGTAAACCGGTCGAGAGAAGCCGGCACCTGCATTTGCCACCCCAGGCGGGGCAGGGCCGGAACGCCGGCGGGAGGTGTAAATCTGTAATTCACCTCTATACTACCCTCTCCCGGAATGGCATAGCGCTGGCGAACCATCACACCGGATGCATGTACCCTATGCAGGGTCTCAACGATAATAACATCATCAGACTGACGGGTACTGATACTCATCAGTTCATGATTTTCAGAGGCCTCCTTCCACATTCCCTGCCGCTCCGGCATCTTCGAGGCAAGATCATTATCCGTGGGTGCTCTCCAGAAATTAGGTTGCGGAGCTCGTTGTACTACATTGAACCCCTTTTCTGAATATTCAATAAGCCTCCCCTTACCTTTATCAAACACCACTTTGCTTTCGCCTGCCATGATCTCAAGGCGATCATCCGTCTCTTCGATACGCAGGGTACCTTGAGGTGAGACTTTTGTCCCGGGTGTATACTTCCATAAAAACTGTTCGGATGCTACTTTAAATCCCTTCCCTGCCCATGGCCGATCTTGTTTAAGGGCAAGGGCCACATTCAAATGATATCTTATCCCAGGCTCCCCTTCGACATCCGGCAATTCCAGCTTCACCGACCCTGATTTGCCAGGCAAAACATCCGGAGGTCTTATTTTACCGGAATCCAGAGGCTTTCCGTCCTTTAGTATTTCCCAGACAAGATCATATGTATTCAGATTGGTACGGAAATGACGGTTAAAAAGAGTTAGTTCACCCGTTGCCGGGTCATTTATGGTAAATACTACCCGTTGCCATACCTTTCGGGCTTGCCAGCCTCCTGATTTTATCTCTCCATCAGCAGAGATCAGTCCTTTTTGTACAGGATTCAGGTCAGCCTGCTCCTGTTTAAAATCTGCTCCATAGGCCCAAAGTGTTCTGCCGTCGTTACTCTCCTTCGCAATCAGTTGATCACGCCAGTCCCACACGAAGCCCCCTACAAAACGTGGATATTTTCGTATGGCTTTCCAGTAGCCCTCCATGTCACCGGTGGAGTTACCCTGAGAGTGGGCATATTCACACCAGATCACCGGCCGGTTATCATCGGTTTTTGTAGCCAGATCGATCATATCATCAGTAAGACGGTACATGCGGCTGATGATATCCGTGTAGATACGGTCCTTCGGCTCCGGTTTGGGCCAGTTGTAACCATAAATGTTCTGTGCTCCCTCAGCGTGGATCGGCCGGGTGGGGTCAAATTCCCTGATCCATGCCGAAAGAGCGGCATGATTGGGCCCAAAACCCGCTTCGTTGCCGAGCGACCAACTGACAATGCTGGGATAGTTCTTGTCCCGCTCCACCATGCGTATGCCCCTTTCCAAAAACGTGGTGTGCCAGGCAGGTATATTGCTGAAAAGAGAACCATGCCCGTGACTTTCAATATTGGCTTCATCCATCACATAAATGCCATATTCATCGCACAGCTCATACCAGTAAGGCGGATTGGGGTAGTGAGAAGAGCGGGAGGCATTCACATTCAACCGTTTCATCAACTCAGCATCGCGTCTCATGGCTTCTTTGGTGACTGCCTTACCGGTGTTGGCATCCCAGTCATGACGGTTCACACCGTACAACAGCACAGGCACTCCATTTACCCGGAACTGTCCGTCCGAAATATCGACCTCCCTGAATCCGATACGCGTACTACGGGCCTCAATAAGCTGGCCCCCTTCATTCTTTAGGGAAAGCACCAATGTGTAGAGATTCGGATGTTCGGCAGACCATTTTTCAGGACTCCTTACCGTAGCTTCCATCAGATTTTCAAAGGGGCGGTTGCCAATCTCAGGGTGATATTCATTCAGTATCCCCGGTAAACCAACCTTCAGCGGCATGTCCAATACACCTGCCCCCATGTTGTCCAGTAATTCTGCTTCCAGTGTCCATCCTTCCACATCCGTTAGTTCATACAGTTTTATCTCCGGCCGGATCTGTAGTTTGGCGTGTTCATAGTTTTCGTCCAGCTCCGTCCGCACAGCAAAATCATACAACTGCACTTTAGGCGCCGCTTCCAGGTATACCTCACGCGTGATACCGCTCATACGCCAGTGATCCTGATCTTCCAGGTAGCTGCCGTCACTCCACTGCATCACCTGAAGGGCAATAACGTTGTTCTTCTCCTTCAGCCATGGAGTAATGTCAAACTCAGCGGGAAGGCGATTATCCTCACTATACCCGACATAGTTGCCATTTACCCATACCACCAGCGTCGATGATGCTGCACCCACGTGTAGCGTGACCTGCAGGTTTTTCCAGTTTTTTGGCAGGTCAATGGTTTTACGGTAGCAACCCGTAGGATTGTAATCCTCCGGAACCCTGGGTTGTCGGATGCCCTTGTCCTGCCAGATCTGATGGGTAAGTCTGTGCCACGGCTTACCGTAGCCGTGCAGTTCCCAGTTGGAGGGCACCGGAAGGGTCTTCCAGTCCTTGTCAGAAACGGCTGGCTGGAAGAAGTCGGGAGGGACATGCGACGGAGCCTCGTACCAGCTAAATTTCCAATCGCCGTTGAGTGTCATTTTCCGCGGAGATGCATCACGATCCGTTTTTATGGCCAGTTCTCTTGAAGGATAGGAAACAGAGGTAGCCCGGGCCGGGAGCTTATTGACATTGACGACTTCAGGGTTTTGCCAGTGAGGAAGCTGCGCCTGCAAAATACCGGCATTCAGAAGTACGAACAGCAGGAAAGGTCTGTGCATTATAAGGCATTAAATAAGTTTTCAAAATTAGTAGCCTGCACTATGATCGCCATCCTGACGTATCCTGATGAGCTCGTTATCAGTGACAGGAAGAATTGTCACAGGGTAGCCCATGACTATAGGAAATCCTGAAGCAGTGTGTATCAAGAGCGCATCAATATCCCTCAGAATACCTGTCAGGGCATTGTACCTGAAATCAGTTATTTTCCCATTCTTTACCAAAATCGTTATTTTTAACGAGATCAATAGCGGACAGGTACACTGCACTCATTGAGGTCGTCGCCCATCATAAACAAGCCATATGGAAGATGTTATTGCATTGGTTACAGGAAGCAGCAGGGGGGTTGGGAAAGGAATCGCTCATGAGTTGGGGATCGCAGGCGCTACCGTTTATGTTACAGGAAGAAGCCGGAGATCGGAAAAAACCACCGATAACCTGCCAGGCACTATAGAGGAAACTGCTGAACTGATTTCCAGAGCCGGAGGCAAGGGAATTGCCGTCTGCTGTGATCATACCAATGATGCCGATGTAAAAGAACTGAGTAAAACAATCGAAAAAGATTATGGGAAATTAGATCTATTGGTAAACAACGTTTGGGGAGGATATGAACAATATAATGCAAAACTTTTCGAACTGCCTGTATGGGAGCAACCCATTTCCCGGTGGGACAAAATGATGAACACGGGCCTTCGCGCACATTATACCTCTATACGCTATTTGTCTGCACTGCTCGTGAAATCTCAAAAATCACTCAATGTCAATATCTCGTTTGGAGACAATGACAAATTTTTGGGCGATGTTCAGTATGATGTTTCCAAATATGCAACAACGAGACTGGCATTTGCCGTTTCAGAAAAACTAAAGGAACATCATGTCACATCAGTAGCCATCTACCCTGGGTTTACCAGAACTGAGAGAGTTGAGGCCGGAATATCTCAGGAAGAACTGCAATTCACACATTCATCACAATTTGTAGGGAAAGCCATTGTCCATCTTTACAAGGACCCCAATATGTTCTCAAAAAATGGACAGGCGCTAAAAGTAGGTGATCTTGGAAGAGAATATGGGTTTCAGGATATTGACGGCAGGGAAATTGAGCCCTTTAAATTGTAAAAATGCATCGGAATAGAATCTGCGAATCAAATCCACCCAAATGTTCAATCAACTCAAAAAACTATTCTCTTCCAGACAAAACCAATCAAAGGATAACCAATTCTACATAGAATATGAAAGGGAGACGGTAGACAAGTACAGAAAACAATTTCCTGGTATTGATATGGATGAAGTCCGGATCCCGGATATGGGAGATCATCAAGTTTTCAGGATAAAGAAGTGGTACAAAAATGATGGAGACAGGATCAGCAGGAATGAAAAATTATGTGAGATTGAAACAAATGTCGCTACAATGGAGCTCGAATCACTCCTTGATGGTTATCTCTAATGGCATGATAAATAAAGATTTTTGATCCTTTTCACACCCTCGACTTGTTTTCTCCGCCCAGACCGAACATAGAAAATAAATAGTATGTGGATGACTCGCGTTCTCCCTTGTATTTTGCCACACCACTATGCTCAGACATTGCCTATAATTGCTCAATTTTTTGTCTCATTGAATCTTTCAGCTTATTTAAATCAATTGATTTTCTTGAAACAGCCTTTTTAATTTTTTCTTGAACTTCTTTCTTGGGAACTCTTACTTTTTCGATATCATTGAAAACTATGTCAATAAGATTTGAAATTTTATTTACTGTAAGTTCTACTAAATCTCTATGCCAGTGATTCGCATTGCTAAATGGTGTATTACCAGGTTCCTTAACTTTATCAATCCGAGCTTGCTCTAAAGCTTCATTTTCAATTAGTGCATATTCAAACTTGTCAAAATTGTCTCTCGTAACCGCTAAAGCGACAATGATTTCATCCAAATTAGATTTGTCATCTTCAATATGCCACACTGACAAATTTCCATCTGAAATCCTTAGATCACCAAGTGGATCTGCTTGAATTTCATTCTCTTTCAGCCAAACAACATTAATCTTATCCCATTTCCGTTTTGTGATCCTAAATAAATACTTAGGCATGTATGGATCATTTTTTGAGAGAATCTAAAACTTGTTCAAGGTCATTCTTGAGGTCTAAGATTTTTTCGGTCTGGATGGCTTGTTCAATATATGGAATAGCATGCACGTCATCCATAGCTTCCAAACCAAGCGCTGCACCATCTCTAATCCATCTTGAAGAACTATTTAGAAGTTTTTCTAAAAGATGAAGTCTAGAAACATGTGTTGGTGAATGGTTTAAGTCGCCCAAATGATATAATGCTTTTGAGAGTAATTGTTCTTCTGAGCTACTTGTAATTTCATATTCGGCAATAGCCTTAAGAATGTTATCACTGTAAGTTCTTATAATTCCACCCAATTCCAAGAAGAAATCACTTTCATAACCATCTTCAATATCCTCTGGACTATATGCCTCCAGAAACTGCTTTATAACTTCACGTATTTCATCTTCATCAATATTATCGGCTTTTGATGAGGATGGCGCTAAAGCAATTAAACCATCATCGATTAACCATGAAGCATTCTCTGATACAAGCAATGATCTTTTACTAAAAACATCAACGAATATATCTGAACCCGAAAATGTACAAATATCTCGTGCTATTGTACGTAATCCTTTCTCATGTATATAAAATCGCAATTGATTACAATTGATATCTTCTGACTCATAGGATGATGTTAGAGAACCTAATCCATCTTTCTCAAAGCCCTTGTTGACTATTCTTCCAAATGATTTAGTGGTTCCAGCAATTGTATCTTCTGAGAAATATAGAGGATTCTGATGAAAGCTTTTTATACCAGTAACTGAAGCTGTTTCTGTCATTTTATATCTCCTTTCTCAACTATCTCTCTTCCAAAATTGACCAATTCATTGAAAACAACACCTAATTTATTTTTTGGCAATGAATCTGGATATTCTGCGATAGTATTTATATCAATTTCTAATCTACATGCATGAGTTCCAGGCATTAGTATTTGCTCAGAAGTTCTAATACCAGAATGAAGATTGAAAATGGTATTTACAAAAACTGCTACAGACCACTTACTCAATCTGTTTATTCTTAAATTCTTTACACCAGATTCTGAATTTCTAACTCTATTAATCTGATACGAAAAATCTGAAGAGTTCTCTGTATCAATTTCAACCTTTTTTAAATAATTCGACAGCTTTTCATAACCTTGTTTTCTATCATTAACAGGTAATAAAAGAACGGTTCCAAAAGCAACTCTTTTTAATTTGGGAGAATATGATTTCAGCCATTCAGACATCAACTTCTTAAATTGGATAAGAATTTCATCGAAGTCTCCTATTGTAGGTATTTCATTTACTGATGATTGATTTTGAAGAAACTGCCAATCGATCCTATCAGAATTAACAATCACCGATAGGTTGAAAGAATCAAAGGGACCCATTTCCCTTAATTCTCCGGTTTTAGGATGGAATGTGCTAGAATCAGGCAGTTCGCCCACAATATCTTGCCACCAATTGATTTCTTTACTTTCTACCGGAGATTCGGGAAAGGCCGTTAGCCTGATATTCTCAACTTGCCAGCCGGAAAGTGGTTCAGTGATGTTCTTTTTTGACATTGCTAATAGGTAAACGTAAATGAATGGATTTTGTCGTACGATTTAAGCAAATTAACCCATAAAAATTTTTAAAAGAAATTATTCTTAGATAACTGATATCCACGCTGAATCTAGGCGCTCTGCTGACTTAAGGTTAGCGCTGCATAACTACATCTTTAAAATCCAACAAATTTGCAACTTGTCTATTTAACCTGAAAAATATCCAACTCCTCGGTCTGTGTCCTCACAGACCGAAAACCAACAATGAACGATCTGTACATGGCATGTGAAGACATAGACCATGAAATTGACTCTTCATTCTACCTTATGTTCCTATACCGGGGCCAAACGTTTAAGAAACTGGTAAAATCAGGTAAATTAGGGTAAAGGTTACCGTATTGTGAAGTACACTATATTGCGGACCGGATTTTTAGCAGGAATTAAAGGACGAAAACCATGAAATCAGGACTAGAGGAAATTCTGGCTTTTATTAACAAGGCTGAAAAGCTAAAATTAGAAATGCGTCATAGCTGGCTTTCCAATAATCGTCAGGAGAGTGTTGCTGAACATAGCTGGAGAATGTCCTTAATGGCCATCCTTTTAAAGGATAAACTGAAAGTAAAAGTCGATATAGCCAGAGTCTTAAAAATGATCATTATTCATGACCTGGTAGAAATAGAAGCCGGGGATGTTTCAGCTTTGGACATTCTTAGAGACCCTTCTATCAAACAGGCAAAACAGCAAAACGAAATTTTGGCAATCGAAAATATTAAAGAGGAATTGGGAGATGACCTGGGGAATGAAATTTACGAACTATGGCATGAGTTTGAAGATAAAGAGACACAGGAATCCAGGTTTGCCAATGCGCTGGACAAACTGGAAGTACAGATCCAACACAATCATGCTTCTTTGGAGACCTGGGAAGAAATTGAGTTCAGGATGGTTTATATGATGGATCAACATGTTTCATTTGATGAGAAGCTCACAGAATTCAAAAACCTTGTTGTAAGTCAGGCGGAGCATAAAATGAAGAAAAACAACATTTCTCCGGACAAATACAGATCAGAAGTTGAGAAAAATTAACAGAAAAACCGATACAGTATATCCCTGAAACGATGGTTAGTAAGCAACAGGTGTAAGGGAAGTCGTGGTTAGCTTCATAAGGTTGTCTAATCAAGTTCTAACTATATACGGTAATATCAAATACACAAAACTCCTTAGAGGCTCCCTTTTCATCTTCTCACGGAAATTGTTTCGGCAGGTTGACTACACCTTAAATTAAAAAAACCGGTATGTATCATGCAATACATACCGGTACAGTTGAAAAACAGAACCAGATTTAATATTAATTCAATGGTTCAATTTCTACCAATACAAGGTTATAACCTCCTCTTGGATCCTCCTGGCTTACAACACCAGCACTGGAGGTGATCACACCTTTGCCAAACTGAACGTCATTTAATTCTCCTACTCTTCTAACGGAAGTATTATCATCTGCGGCACCAACGTTACCACCTGCTCCCTGTCTTGGAGCCTGGTCAGCACCCATACCAACAGGCTGATCTACCTCTGTTCCGGCATCATACAGGTATGACTGGATGCTGTAATCGGTACCGGATTTTGGAGTACCATCAGTATTAAACAGCTCCACACCATCATTATTGAAGCTGATGAACCAGTCGTTAGACTCGATGAACATAGTGGCAAATCCAAATTTATACCCAGGCTTGGCGGTAATGATAAAGGTCATTTCCTCACCTGGAAATACTGGCGCCATTTGATCTGCCGCTACGGCACTTATTCCATTATTGTTCAGGAAGCTCACCGCAGTGGCCGCACTGCCATCTTCCGCCAACAGCTCCAACCCACTTCCATCTACAACCGCCTGTCCTTGAGTAAAAAGCGGATCAGATTCGGCACCAGGGAATACATAGGCTACTCCAGGAGCGAGGGGTGTATAAGAGGATGATAGCCTCAACGGCGCACCTGCACTACCTTGCTCGTTGAAGAAATCATACAGCACCATTGGGTTACCATCTTCGGCGATCTCCTTTATTCCATAACCCCGGTCTGGCTTTCCTGTTTTGAACAAAGGGTAATCCTGTGCATGTACCACGGCTAAACCAGGAGTGATCACAACTCCACCGGCACCTCCGGCAATATTTGTAATGGTCACTTCGAATTCAGCAGTGACACCATCATATTCCAGGTATACGGAGATATACTCGGACACGTCACTTTCTACCAACCTTACCCTGGTGTCATCATCATCCTGCCCATTGGCGTCATCAGGATCGACAGTAGCCCATGCAGCAGGATCCTCTTCTTCCGTACCGGAATCCCAAAGCATGATCTGACCGGTAATATTACCTTCAACAGGACTCCCATCTCCGTTAAAAAGCGTTATGCCATCTCCATCAGGAGCAAAGAACCAATCGTTAGACATGGCCTGCATAGTAGCAAATGAAAGGTTGGTACCGGGTGTTGCCTTAAAACGGAACGTATAGCTTCCATCTACAGCAGGTATCGGACCTGCAGTAGCAGCACCATCAGGAGTGTTGAACACAACAGTACTCAAATAATTAATAATGTTGTGAACAGTGATCTTGAATGTAGTGGGATTATCAAGGGCATCATCACCGACATTGACAACTACCAGGCCAGTTACAGTATTTTCACCATCACTGACAGTAACATTGAGATTAAATGAAATAGCAGATTCAAAATCGATGGCGTCCATACTATTAATGGTAAGCTCACCTGTATTTTCATCCAATGCAAATGCATCTCCTGTGTTTCCACTGGCGATGGTAAAAGTTAATGTCCCGTTTTCCGGGTCACTGGCTGTCAGCATTCCCAATACCATTCCATTGGCAGCATTCTCCTGTACTGAAAATACTGAACCGGAAAAGCTTGGTGGCAAATTAACAGATTCATCATCATCCTCACAACTGAATAACAGTGCCAGAGGAAGCAGCAGTAAAACTAATAGTGATCTTTTCATGAGTATTTGGTTTTATAAGGTTTATGACCTCAAAACTGAAATTCATATGTCACGAAATGATCACGAAAGTCTCACCACTTTATAAAGAATGGGGGATTATGGTCCAAACGCATGGAAATGTCATCTGGCTATCATTTTTCCATCACTGGCTTTTAGCACAGCGTAACTTAAACTTCTATATCCGGCAAGTTTGTAACTTGTTGTTGGACATGATCAGAAATAACAGATATGACTACAAAGACACTTGTAAACGATTGGTTTGATAAATGGGACAAGGGAGACTTTCCTGAACTGCCCATTGCTGAAAACTTTAGGCATACCAGCCCCTTCGGGACCATTGATGGGAAGAAAGCCTATCTGGATCTGGTGCGCGACAATAAGGACAAATTCCTTGGGTATACGTTTGAAATACACGATGGGATCTATGAAAAGGACCGGGCCTGTGTCCGTTATACAGCCAGACAGGGAGAAGATTTTAGGTTGGATGTAAGTGAATGGTATTACGTAAAAGGAAGCCTGATCGAAGAAATTGTAGCTTACTACCACATAGGCGAGATCCGGCAAGAAAGAGAGCTTAGACGTAGCTGAATCTGATCCGTTGTATAGCACCGGATCGAAACTGTCCATGAACAATGCAAATAGTCTGTGAAAGGTCAGAATGGTTTAATTTGAAACTACCACACAAATCCGATACTTTCGCAGACATCAAAAAAATCCAAAGGCATGCACTGTATCTGACATGCAGATCCTACTAAATACAGAAGGCCATTGAACTAAAAAACCAGATCGTAGAGCATTTTGAAAGGTTCATTGAGGTAAACGACCGCCTCAGAACAGAGCTTATGAACCGGGTAGGTATAGTCTCCTTCAAAAAAGGTGAGCTGGTCACAGACGCTGCCAGAGTGTGCCGGAAAAGCTATTTCATAAAGCAAGGCCTGCTGCGGACCTATTTTGTCAAGGATGGAAAGGAAATTTGCGAGTACTTTTCTTCTGAAAATGAGTGGGCAAACTCTCCCCGGAGCTGGAGAACAGGAAAACCGGACATATACTATGTTGATGCGATAGAAGATACCACAGCTCTTTGCCTGAAAGCGGATGACATGATCTATCTGTTTGACCATTTTCAGGAAATGGACCGGTATGGAAGGCTGTCCATGGCAACACTCCTTGACCATTTGATAGAACGAATAGCTTCATTCCGTTTTACTACCGCAAAAGAGAAATATGCTCACTTTAAACGTACCTATCCCACCATCCATCATCGCATACCCCTGGGCATGGTGGCCTCCTACCTGGGGATAGCGCAGGAAACGCTCAGTCGGTTAAGGGCAAAAAAATGATTTTTTGATCCAGGTCAAAAGATTCTTCCGATTGAGCCTTTACTTTTGACTCATACAAGACTTCATAACTGAAGCACTAAAGCGCACTTATGAGGCCCGGTAAACTACTCAGAAAATAAATATGGAACCACGAATAGAAACATTGGAGGAGATTACGCTTGTAGGTAAAAAAGTGAGAATGTCGCTGGCGGGCAACAGAACGGCAGAATTGTGGCGAAGCTTTATGCAAAACCGGACCACTATCAAAAACAACGTCGGCTCTGACCTGTATTCCGTGGAGGTTTATGATGATCTGATATTTTTCAATCACTACGATCCCACTAGGGAATTCGAAAAGTGGGCCGCAATCCGGGTTACAGACTTCGATTCAGTTTCTGATGAAATGGAGTCACTTGTGATCCCCAGAGGACTTTATGCCGTCTTTCATTACAGGGGAAAGGCAAGTGAAGCACAGGAAACGTATCAGTACATCTACGGAAGCTGGCTCCCGGACTCTGTGTATGAACTGGACCTCCGGCCTCATTTCGCCCTGATGGGTGAAAAGTACAGGCATGAAGATCCCGGCTCAGAGGAGGAACTATGGATCCCCATAAGGGAATGACGAAGTAGCGAGCTCCTGAGCGGGAAGGTTGCTGAAAAATAAGCCTTGCATCTAAAGTCTTCGTGCAACCTTTCCTGTTGGCTGTACATCCAGAGAGACAACCAAAAACTTTATCAGGATGACCGAAACTCAAACCGTAGCCGTTGGATCCGGCCGGGGCCAGAGCGAAAGTGCAGAGCTTTCAAAAGTACGCCTCACTTTAATGCGCGGGCTTTATTTTCTGAATTTCATAAGTCTGGCTTTTGATAACTGGACCATCGTATTCTTCCCTGACGAGCAAATGGGGGTGCTATCAGGTGTGGCAATCAGTTTCTGGGCGTCCTTTTCTCTGCTGATGTTGATCGGCGTGAGGTTTCCGGTCAGCATGTTGCCACTTTTATTATTGCAGTTTCTCTACAAATCCTGCTGGATCACAGGCACATACCTTCCTGCCAGCTCGGCAGGTCTTTTGGATGCCGATCTGCAGTCCTTCTTCTGGGTTTGCATAGCCGGAATAGTACTTAACCTGTTCATTATTCCCTGGTCATTTGTATACACGGGATACCTGAAAGATTTTTTCAAGTTGAGATCATTGTGATTTCTACAGTGTGGGTCCAACTACGTTCAGGAAAAAGATATAATCTGGAAGCGACTCATTGCGTAATTTGCTTACACATGGGAAAAACAAATATGCTTCTGTCAACGGCTCTTTTGCTGGCATTGAATCCAGCCGGTCACCCTCAGGACGTTGGATCTGTGACAGGGTTAGCGTATGGCAATAATACGGTGAGATTCAGGTTTTTAAAACTTCATGACCTCTCGAGAAATGGATTTGCCGAACAAAAGGACAGAAGCAAAAGAATAGTATCGATCTACAGGTCAGTCAGAAAAGAATTAGTGACTGGTTTGATAGAAGCTCTGTATTCCTTCCCAATATTACACACAGATACAAAATCGCCACAAGAAGAATTGAAATATGAATCTAGCAGTTGCCCAATTTCAACCAAAGGACGGAGACAAAACCTATAACTTATCGATTATCCGCAATCTTACCAAACAGGCAAAGGTCAAAGGCGCGGACTTAATAAGTTTTCACGAGATGTCAATTACCGCCTACACCTTTACCAGGAATTTAAGCCTTAATGAAATAACGGACCTGGCGGAGGACGTACCGAATGGAAAAAGCACGCAGGAATTGATCAATATTTCCAGGGAATTTGGTATACCCATATTGGCAGGCCTTGTCGAAAAAGCGCAAGGGAAAATTTTCAATACCTATCTATGCGTAACAAAAGACGGAGTGGTTGCGAGGTATCGGAAAATACATCCCTTCATAAGCAAATATATGTCCGCTGGGAACGAATATTGCGTATTCGACCTGCTTGGATGGAAATGCGGAATACTAATATGTTATGATAACAATGTAATTGAAAATGTGAGAGCTACAAGCCTCTTGGGAGCGGAACTGATTTTCGCGCCTCATGTCACAGGTTGTACTCCATCCACCATGCCCGGACGGGATTATGTAGATGACAAGTTTTGGCAAAATCGAAAAACTGATCCTGTTTCCCTGCGGTTGGAGTTTGACGGCCCCAAAGGCAGGCGTTGGTTAATGCGTTGGTTGCCCGCAAGAGCCTATGACAATGGAGTTTACTATGCATTTACCAATCCGATTGGCTATGATGGTGAGCACCTGAAAAACGGAAATTCAATGATAATCGACCCATATGGTGAAGTTTTATCCGAAGTGAGATCCTTTGAGAACGACATAACCATTTCGAAAATCACCAAAGAGAAAATACAACTGTCCGGAGGGTGGCGGTATAAAAATGCCAGAAGACCTGAACTCTACAAGGATATACTTGGCGGAAATCATAAATCTGATACAACCCCCGTATGGATGACAGAAAAGACGGCAAAGTATTGAGAAACGTCTGTGCCGGATATGGAGTTCCAGAAATAATAAATAGTAAAATGGTATACCATCATATTTCTTCTGGCTGTTAACAGCAAAGGACAACACTGTCCCTTTGATTATGCTCATATAATCGTATTGCATGTTAATTCCGGCAACCATCTAAATACCATTCCAAATTTGGAAATTACCTTGCTGGATTCTGTTGGAAGAGTGGCTACCAGGAAAAATAGCATACCCGGCAAACTGGTGACGGATACTTTGAAGTTTTGGCAAAATCCTGTTTTAATCACATACAGTGGTATAATCGATAATGAAAACCCAATGAATACCTTGAAGGTCAGGTTTTGGTTTGCCAGAGACAATTATGTTCTGGTAACAACGTGGGATGTATACGGCGCAACGAAAACAAAGATAGACGACATTGACGGAGAAAAGAACGGCGGCCATTTTGAAACCACCCTTGTTGATCTGACCAAAGATGATATTCATTGTTTATGTACAGATCAGAGCAGTTAGTACTATGGAGAAGAGGGTGGACTTGTAAAAAACTACAGCCCTGTCACAATAACGATGGAAGAATGATATGCCAGCAATCGCTAAAAATTCAGGTATAACAAGTCATTGGTTTTTCAGGATATTCTTGTTGTTTTTTGAAGCAGGTTTACAAGGCCAGGTCTCACATTACCGGCTAAGAGAACAAGGACCGTTTGGTGTCTGATCGTGTCAATAATTCCTGAAAAGGAACATCAAAATCCAATCCCATTAAATTTCTATATTCCACACAAAATGAATCGTACGCATGTTTGGCTTGTCCTTTTTTCCCGGAATTGTAAAGAGCCGAACATTTGATAGCAATGGCTTCATCATTTATAGTATCATATTTTAGCAAGCATGTGGCCATGCGGTAAAGCAGGTCATAGTCGGGTTTCCTTTCATATATATGATCAGCCCGTGAAAGAAATACTTCAATTAAAAGATTTGAAAAGTCTTCCTTGAATACATCTATCCATTCATTTTGAATATCGGGGAGCAACCTTCCGGCAGAAGCGATCGTAATAATCCGGTGAATTTCATTTTCGGATGATAACGTTGATTGGTGTGTTTTTTCGAGTAAATACATGACTTCCATGTAATCGCAATATATCTCCGGTTGGAGGTTGATTTTCCAGAAAGCGCCTTCCTTTAATAATTCTACATGACCCACACTTTCAAGCAATGGGCGGAGTTTGCTCATATTCACATTCCGGTTGTTCCGGGCGCTATCACCTGATTTATCAGACCACAGTGTTTCATTGAGCAATTGTGAGGACACTCCTTTCTCATTTTTAAAAGAGTTCAGGAATATCAATAGAAATAACTCCTTCAGTGTAGGAGTAAAATGAGGGGTAATATCCTGGCCGGATTTATCAAAAACCTGGAACCCTGCAAATAAATGGAAGGCCGGGAATTTTTGTCTTTGCATTGATTTTTGCGAACTGAAATTGGGATCGTAACTGACTGCCAGGGCTACTTCGGGAGGTGTGGAGATCTTTCGCTTCATTTTCTTCCTTCCCCAAAAAACAGATATTGTCAGGGTAGCCACTAATGATAGAGAAATCAGGATCCAAAACCCTGCCCCATGATTGAGTAAAGCCTCTTCCTGGTAAACCTGCCCGGCCAATAAAGGCGGCCATGCCAATGAATAAAGGTTCATCTCGGAGTCATAGACCGTAATAGCGATCAGTTCAGACTTCATTTTGTTCATGTAGAGATGGCACCAGGATTCCGTATCGAGAAATTTATAGGGTATGGAATCTCCAAATACTTGTTCTTCAGGAGCATCAAGCCCAAAGCTGACAAGCTTCAGTGAGGTGTCGAAATAACTGCTCTTATATAATAAAGTAAGAAATTTTCCCGAAGCCGTATCAAACAGTAAATTATTGCAAGGCACTAAACCTGAAGTATTTTCACCGGACCAGCGTTTGTCAACAGACAGGTCTTTAAGATCAACCGTATACAGATCGTAGTGGAATTCCGGTGAAAGTTCCTGCCTCCCCGATTTACTTCCGTAGCCGCCAAAAATCAAAACTTTACTTTTATCAAGAAATCCTGTGCTGCTTAAGTATCTGGGAGAAATTTTTTTACTTACATTGAGCTTTTCCCAGGATCCTTTTTGAGGATGAAAACGACTAAACAAGCTTTTATAGGTGTAATGACCGTATCCCCCGAAAGTGATTAAGGAGGAATCAATCGGTGAAATAAATTTGGTATGATGCCATAAATCCGGTTCTGCGCAACTGGTATCGGATTCAGACCATTTCCGGGTAGCAAAATCAAACTTGTTCAGATAATTCTTATCAAAGTCATAGGACCAGAGCTCGTTGGAATAGGCATTATAAAAAATATGATTGTTCAGACAGTGAAAGGGTGTACCGCTCAGATATTCGAGCGTATCTAACTTGTTGGAATCAGTAGAATAAATATAGACTACCTCATTATCTACAAAAAAGACCTCTCCGGTGGAATTATTTTGTGTTACGCCAATTAAGGTATTGAACTTTATTTTTCTCCGGTGATGCCATTGGATGTGCCTGTCGATCGACCAGGATGGGTTCAAAACCTTAGCCGGAGCCTGGGCCACCTCATCATAAACATTCTTCCCCCCATGTCTGGACAATTTCCAGTGTCTGTAAAGCTTTTGATTATCATCGTACAGGCGGATGTCTTTCAAAGTCATCGGAGCTACATCCGAGTTTAGAAATGAAGCATAATTACAAACACCAAAAACGATACTCAGATGGGATAGATCCAACTCACCACCAAATGGCATCGCTCTTTCATAATTGTTCAACGAAAGGGATATTAGTTCATTTTGTGGATCGATGTGAAACTTAACTTTCATCCATTGATCGAACGTACCGTTTGGGATATCTTTCCACTGGTACGAAATGAGGGTGGTATCTTTTAATATCAACCAAAAATTAATGGAATCCGCACCAAGATTGGAAACAAAATCAATATTATTTTTTTTATCGATCATACGGAACACATAGCCGTAATAGCCGTCGCCCGGTCTGAAGTTTACATCAAATGTTAAGGTAAAACCTTTGGAAAGGTTAAAAGCCCTATCTGCTGTAAGGTTAAGTGAAGTACGTTTGTCCTTATTGACTTCATGTGAAGAAAAATAAAGCCCTGACAATGGGCTTTTCTGGGCTATAAGGGTGTCAGAGATAAAAAACACAATGATTGGAAAAAGTACTTTTATTTTCATGACGGATCGGGTCTTGTGCTCTGAAAATGATTGAAAAATTTTTCAGATGATAGATTGCTGTTAAAAACCCCTGTTTCCAATGTTGGTAAAATGAATATAAAAGTTATATCCATGAAAAGCAATACGTGATTGGTACTTGTTTTTTGATCTGCTGAAAAGGAATATTACGACACGCCGTTATCTTTTATTTATCCTGTTTTATGTTGTAATCGACTTATTCACAGCCTGATACAACTCCTTTCCTCCCTGAATACTGGCTCAAAATAATTTGAAAAAGATAGCATAGCTTTCCGGGCATTTTTTTAAAAAAAAGGCCAAAAATGAACATTAACTGAAAATTAGGCGAAAAACAGGCTTTCGTTAATTGAATATTAACTCTTTTTTAATAGGGTCCGCCCTATGTTTGGTCACATTTCAAACTAAAAAATACATCATGAGAATTTGCCGGGATCTACTGTGGGTGAGCCTTTTTTTATGCCTGAGTTGTACTGCTGAAAATCCAAAGGAAACTCTCGTGGATTATGGTCAATTTGTTAATACTTTTATTGGCACCGGAGGCCATGGTCATACTTTTCCGGGTGCCACATTGCCCTATGGTATGGTGCAGTTGAGTCCAGACACCCGTCTCACCGGATGGGATGCCTGCGCCGGTTATCATTACAGTGATGATACTATTCTCGGTTTTAGCCATACCCATTTAAGTGGTACCGGTATAGGTGATTATGGGGATATCCTGTTTATGCCTGCTACTTTCACGGTTGATGAAAAGCGTACCGGAACAGACACCAAACCGGTCAATTACCGCTCAAAATTCTCTCATGAAAAAGAAACGGCCAGCCCGGGTTATTACCAGGTGTACCTGGATGATTATGATATCAATGTAGCACTCACAACCACGAAAAGAGCTGGTTTTCATAAATATACATATCCCGAAGATGGAAAAGCAACACTTTTGATAGACCTTACCCATCATCTGCACCACCAGGAAAATAAAAATCTTGAGATAGAAGTCGTCGGAAACAAGACCATCAGAGGGTTAAAACGCACTTCCGGATGGGCGAAAGATCAGTTCGTATATTTTTATGCTGAATTCTCACAGCCCTTCCATCATACCTTCATCAATAACACCCAATCATCATCCGGCCTGAAAAAGCTTACAGGTAAAAACGTTCAGGCCCTGTTGCATTTTGATACCAAAGATCAGCAAACGGTTCTGGCTAAGGTGGGGATATCCGGTGTAGACTATGCAGGTGCTGAAAAGAATCTGAAAAGTGAAATACCCGATTGGGATTTTGGCAGGATCAGACAGGAAGCAAAATCGATCTGGAACCGTCAGTTAGGTAAAATCGATGTAAAAACCGACAATGAGCAACAAAAAACGATTTTCTATACCTCTTTGTATCATACTTCCATCTCACCTAACCTTTATGAGGATGTAGACAACAGGTACCGGGCGATGGATCATCAGATCCATACTTCAGAACAGCATATCAACTATACTGTATTTTCACTATGGGATACATTCCGGGCCTTTCATCCTTTACTGACGATCATTGACCCTGACCGTGCTAACGACATGATCAGGTCCTTAATTGATAAGTATGACAAGGGTGGAGTTTTACCCAAGTGGGAACTATCCTCCAACTATACCGGCACTATGATCGGTTATCACGCCGTTCCGGTGATCGTTGATGCGTATGCGAAAGGTATAAGGGACTTTGATGTGGAAAAAGCGTACGAAGCTTGTGTGCAAGCTTCTTCATATGATACCTCAGGGATCACCGAAGCCATTGATAAAAATATTTTACACAAGAAGCTGATGCCTGTCGCCAAATATTATAAAAATACATTAGGATACATTCCTTCAGAGAAAGAAAACGAATCAGTAGCCAAAGGACTCGAATACGCCTATAACGACTGGTGTATTGCCCGGTTTGCCAGGATGCTTGGCAAGGAAGAAGACTCCAGGAAGTTTTACACCTTAAGCAAGCATTATGAAAACTATTATGACCCAGAACGAGGGTTTATGCGAGGTAAATTACTCAACGGTTCATGGCGTGCTCCCTTTAATCCCAAAGCTTCCAATCATCGGAATGATGATTATTGTGAAGGCAATGGGTGGCAGTGGCTTTGGTTTGTTCCTCAGGATATCCAGGGTTTGGCCGGTTTGATGGGTGGCAGGGAAAAGCTGATCACTAAACTGGATTCGTTGTTTTCCCTTGACTCTACTCTCGAGGGAGGAAATGTTTCTGCAGATATCTCTGGTTTGATCGGACAATATGCACATGGAAATGAGCCGGGTCATCACACCACGCATATTTATAATCAGGTAGGTCGGCCCTGGAAAACCCAGGAACTGGTAGATCAGATTTTACAATCGCTTTATTTTAACGATCCAAATGGATTACCCGGAAATGAAGATTGTGGACAAATGTCTGCCTGGTATATCCTTAATGCTATGGGATTTTATTCTTTTTTGCCCGGCTCGGACCAATACTCCATCGGACGCCCGCTGTTTGATGAAGTTACCATTCATCTTAAAGCTGGAAAAGTTTTTAAAATAAAAGCGGTCAACAATTCGAAAGAGAATAAATACATTCAGTCGGTAACATTGAACGGGCAAGACCTGAAATTACCATTTTTTAGCCATGAGGAGATCATATCCGGTGGTGAGTTATCGTTCGTCATGGGTAATACTCCCAACAAACAATGGGGTGCGGAGTCTACCCTGCTACACGATGTATATTCAAAAAAATGATAACGATAAGCAATACGATTTTTAATGCAAAGCCTTGAAATCAAATTAAATGTGCAAAATAAACATACGTTTTCAGTTATCACTGATCCTGCTACTTTTTGGTTGCACTCATGATGAAGCAAGTAACCAGAGTTCCAAAAACGCGGATGAGATCGTGTACGACGAAACGGGATTGCTGTATACTGCCTACGAAAACCTGGTCATGGCCGGCTATCAGGGTTGGTTTGCCGCAGAAGGCGATGATTCTGAAAGAGGCTGGTATCACTATGGAGGGGCCTGTGGATTTACCCCGGGCTGCTCGACCATCGACTTTTGGCCGGATGTTTCGGAATATACTAAAAAGTATGTCACACCATTCAAACACCGGGATGGATCCGATGCTTATCTGTACAGCGCGTATGATGAAGAGAGTGTTGACCTGCACTTTAAATGGATGAAGACCTACGGAATCGATGGGGTTTTCATGCAGCGGTTCCTGGGGGAGATAAAAAGCCCCAAAAGGAAACGGCATTTTGACAAAGTGCTTAAAAATGCCCTGAAAGCCGCAAGTAAGTACGAAAGAGCCATCTGCATAATGTACGACCTCAGTGGTACTTCTGGTAAAGATATGGACCGTCTGGTACAAGACTGGGATGAATTACAAAAGCAGTTTAACCTTTTTAATAATCAGGAAAACCCCACCTGTTTGAGGCACAACGGACGCCCGCTGCTGGCCATTTGGGGCGCCGGTTTCAATGATAACCGCAAATACTCTGTTTCTGATATACAGAAGTTGGTATCAGATCTGAAAGGCCAGGGAAACAAAGTGTCGGTGATGTTGGGTGTTCCATATTACTGGAGGACCCTGGATAAGGATACCCAGCATGACCTTTCGTTGCATTCCCTGATCAAAAGCTGCGATATAGTGATGCCATGGGCAGTAGGCCGCTATAATTCGGAAAGCTACAGCATTACAGGCCCGGTGCTGGCTGGTGATATTCAGTGGTGTAAAAAAAATAATGTAGACTATGTCCCCCTGGTTTTTCCGGGTTTCAGCTGGGGTAATCTTAAAAACGATCCAGACAAGTACAATATAGCCCCGCGTGACAGAGGTGATTTTCTATGGCGGCAAATTGCGGGGGTAAAACTTGCAGGTGCCAAATCGTTGTATGTGGCTATGTTTGATGAAGTGGATGAAGGAACCGCCATTTTCAAAACGGTCAATCAAAGTGATGTGCCAGACAATCTAAATGGCAAATTTATCGGTATTGAAGATGACCTGCAGACAGACTATTACCTGTGGCTTACCGGGCAAGGCGCCAGATGGTTTCATGGAGACGATTCTTTTAGCACTGTTAAACCCACACGATAGCAGATCAGGCATGATATATTTCAGTCATTTATATTCAGAATTATTTTAACAATAACCCCATAAAGATCAGTTCGAAATGTTGAAAAGTGAGCATTTTTTTTGTTGTATTTTCCTTTTTGTGTTTTTCCTTATCAATGTAGGCACACAGGCACAGCAGGCTTATAACCACGTTTTCAATCCCATAAAAGGCATGGTGAATGAAGTGGAGAAGCCATTTCGTGAAGAACTATCTTTAAATGGAAGATGGCAGTTCATGCCGGTTTATGAAGAAGATATCAGCCGTTTTCAAAAACCGGTATCTTTTGAATGGGACGCTGTTCCGTTAAAAGTACCTTCTCCCTGGAATGTGAATTCATTTGCCGAAGGTAACGGCGGTGATTTCCTGGCCTATCCCTCTTATCCGGAAGTGTGGGAAAAAGCAGCTATGGGTTGGATGAAAAAAGACTTTATACTGCCGGAAGGCTGGGATGATAAACAGCTTAAACTACATTTTGAAGCCATCGCCGGTTTTGCAAAGGTCTATATAAACGGCCAACTGGCCGGGGAGAACCTTGATATATTCTTCCCTACGGAAATAGACGCAACTCCTTATGTTAAAAATGGGAAAAATGAACTGCTCGTGGGCATCGCAAAGGCTAGCCTCACAGACGACAAGGGCAAATATGGACGACGTAACTATGTGGCCGGCTCATTCTGGGGACAACATATTGTCGGGATATGGCAGGATGTCTCCCTGATCGCCATACCCGGGTTATTTATATCGGATGTCTTTGTACAGCCCGATGTACAAAAGGATCAGTTATCACTGGTAACAAGCATTACAAATCATACAGAGAAGGCCCGGACCTTTACCCTGCACACCGTAGTCAGGAGATGGGAAAAACCTGCCACAGAGGATGTAAATATGGCTCCGGCAGATAATGGTATTCTGCGGGAAGAAGTTTTGAGTATCGAAGGATCCAGTAAAGTAAAACTACAGGCCGGAGAGAGTATTACGGTAACCCTCAACACAAAAGTAGTGGGTAAGTTGAAAAACTGGACTCCCGACGATCCGAATCTCTATGGAGCAGTAGTTCGTTTGTATACCGACAGAATGAAGGTGACCGATGTACGTTACACCCGTTTTGGGTGGCGCCAGTTTACGCTGAAGGGTACACAATTGCTTTTGAATGGAGAACCCATTGTGCTGAAAGGAGATTCCTGGCACTTCATGGGTATCCCGCAAATGACACGTCGCTATGCCTGGGGGTGGTTCAGAATGTTGAAAGATACCCATGCCAATGCTGTCCGCTTGCATGCCCAGCCTTTTCCGTCGTTTTACCTGGATGTAGCAGACGAGATGGGGATCTGTGTGCTGGATGAAACAGGCATTTGGTCAAGTGACGGTGGCCCGAAAATGGATTCGGACGATTATTGGAATTATTGCCAAAAGCATGTGAAAAGCCTGGTGATGCGCGACCGGAACCACCCATCGGTGTTTGGATGGAGTGTATGCAATGAGACGCTTCCGGTAGCTATACATGTTTTTCATGCCCCTGAAAGTATAGTCCAACGTCAGGTTGACGAGATCAACAATTGGGTGAATATAGTAAAGGAACTGGATCCGACACGCGCCTGGATCTCAGGGGACGGGGAGACTATGCGCCCTACTAACCTTCCTACTGTCATTGGCCATTATGGAGATGAAAACTCCATAAAAAACTGGTCGTCTCAAGGGAAACCCTGGGGTGTTGGTGAGACCGGTATGGGATATTACGGCACGCCAAAACAGGTATCCAAAATCAACGGCAACCGGGCCTATGAATCTCAGCTGGGCCGTATGGAAGGCCTGGCCCACCGAAGCATACGATCTCCTTCAGATGCAGCAAAAATACGGTGCAGCCTACACCAGTGTGTTTAATGTGATCTGGTACGGACTTAAACCCCTACCCTTCGGGCTGTCGGATACCACGCGCCCTCCCCTACCGGAAGATGGGATTTTCTTCTCCGAATTCAAGGAAGGTATCTCTGGGGTTCAGCCTGAACGCATCGGCCCCTATACAAGTACGATCAACCCCGGATATGATGCAGGCCTGCCCCTGTACAACCCCTGGCCACTATTTGATGCCGTACAGGCAGTCAATTCCAGTCCGGTGAAAGAATTTAAGATAGGCAGCCATGTGCCTATAGAGAAAGTTCCGACGCCGGAGGCCTCCGTCAATACTGTAGGCATTCTACCGGGAGACAGTCATCTTCTGAAAGATCGGTGGGCAAACCTGGGTGTTCCCTTTGTCGAAGCTGTTTCCGGAAGGAAACTGAAAATCATCATTGTCGACGGAACAGTATCTGCTCTTGACCAGACCGCCTTAAAGGTCATTGATAACTGCCTGTCCCATGGAGGCAAAGTGCTGGTCTGGAATGTTACCCCACAAAGTATGGAAGACCTCAACCGCATGTTGCCTTATCCATTGGAGTTAACTGACCGGCAGGCCACTTCCTTTATCGTGAAGACTGCGGATATCCTATTGGGAAGGTTGGAGAACAAAGATTTCTATTTTACCGAATGGACAAAGCAACCGGTAATGAAGTATGGACTTAGTGGGGAAATGATCCAAAACAGTGACGTTTTATTGGAAGCCTGTAATACGGATTGGAGCACATGGAACTCCAGGCCCGAGTATTTAAAAACCGCTGCGGTTTACCGAAGTGAGCTGGAATCGAAAGCTTACGGCGGCGCCATGATCAGGATCAACAGCGGAAAGGGACAAATATACCTGAGTACGATTGACCTGTTGACCTTAAAGGGACAAGGGGAAGAGTTGCTGAAAACCTTGCTGACTAACGTGGGGATCTTGTTAAAGGAGGTTCCGGTAAAAAACCAGCAAGCGTTATCTTCCGAAGCTGACCTGGAGCGCGCTTTAGTGTTACGGGGACCTGACATTTCGGCCGCATCCATTGAAGAAATGGGAAATGAGCAATTCAGCCGCCAATATGAATCAAAGAGCGATCCTGAAATGATCAAGGCCAATGCCCAAGGGTTTCTGGACGTTGGAAAGTTAAAAAACCTGCACCATGAAAAGGAAATGGTATATCTTAGTTTCTGGTTGTATAGTCCACGTTCATTGGTCAATCTCCTGGTTGAACCGGACATGCCAAAGTTGGATATGCTGGTTGAAGGCCGTCAACAGGTAAAGATATTTATCAACGGGACATTGTTTTCTTCCGGGAACCCCGGGGGACCTGAAAAGTTTGAGAATCTTCCTTTGGAAAAAGGATGGAATCATGTGCTGATGAAGCTATACCGCGAAAAGGATGTTCGCCGCTGGAAAACAAAAATCCGATTAGCCTCTAATAACCAGGAATTTATTCACAAATTAAATTCATCCGTCGGTCAATAAAATTTATAAGCTATAAAATGAAAGTACTTAAACTAAGATTAATCTCTACCTTACTGGTTCTCAATGGTTTTACTTCTTTAGCGCAAAACCATGACTTTACCTCTGTTTCGGCCTCTGTTCAACCTCAGGAAGCAGGAAAAGTATTTGACGGGGACAGGAATACAGGATGGAGCCTGGAGAAAAAGGAACTCGGTACAGATCAACACCTTATGTTTACGTTGAGTACACCGGGGAATGTAAACAAGGTTCTTGTGCGCATAGCCGGTATCTCAAAGGCCTCATTAAAAAATTCGATACAATTGTTTGTGACTTACGATCCGATGAACCTCGGGGAGGCAATATCTTACCGGGTGAGCGGCAATACCGATTTCATTTTAAACTTCCCCGCCAGGTACGGAGCGCACATAAAAGTACAGATATTGGGAGGGAGACTTAAAAAAGCAATCTCCATAAATGAAATTTCCATTGAATATGCGAAGGAACCGAATCAGCATGCTGATGCAATGGTTCATGAAAAACCCTGGCTAAACCCTCAATTGCCCCTGGAAGAAAGGGTAAAAAGCCTTATGGCGGCCATGACTCCCGCAGATAAAATGGAATTGCTTCGGGAAGGATGGGGAATTCCTGGTATTCCACATTTAGGTGTCCCTTTCTTAAATAAAGTGGAAGCCATACATGGTTTTTCCTATGGCAGCGGCGCCACCATTTTTCCTCAGTCTATCGGGTTGGGGGCCACCTGGAATAAAAAACTAATAGAAGAAGTGGCCGGTGTTATTGCTGATGAAACAGCGAGCGCCAAAACAATACAAGCCTGGTCGCCTGTACTGGATGTAGCGCAAGACGCCCGTTGGGGACGCTGCGAAGAAACCTATGGAGAAGACCCTGTCCTGGTATCGGAAATAGGAGGTGCCTGGGTCAAAGGCTTCCAATCCCGGGGATTATTTGCGACACCAAAGCATTTTGCCGCTCATGGGGCGCCGCTTGGAGGAAGAGATTCACACGATATCGGTTTGTCGGAGAGGGAAATGCGGGAGATACACCTGGTCCCTTTCCGTCATGTGGTACAAAAATACAACTGTCAGTCGGTGATGGAATCTTATTCAGACTATTTAGGAGTACCGGTAGCCAAAAGTAAGGAACTGCTACAAGGCATTTTACGTGAAGAATGGGGATTTAACGGATTTATTGTTAGCGACTGTGGTGCCCTGGGAAATCTTACGGCCCGAAAGCATTATACAGCCACAGACTATGTCGAAGCTGCCAATCAGTCATTGGCAGCTGGCGTGGCTACCAATTGCGGTGACACCTATAACAATAAAAAGGTTATAGAAGCTGCAAAAAACGGTCAGCTGGACCAGGTGGCTCTTGATCGGGTAAGCCGGGGAATGTTGCGTATGATGTTCAGAAATGGTTTTTTTGATCATAACCCTTCAGAACCCCTGGACTGGGACAAGATCTATCCGGGATGGAATAGTCCCGCGCATAAAAAGGTAGCGCATCAGGCTGCACTGGAGTCAATGGTCTTATTGGAAAACAAGGAAGATGTCCTTCCATTATCAAAAACCATCAAAACCATTGCCGTTATCGGACCGGGAGCAGATGATCTGCAGCCCGGTGACTATACGGCCAAACTGCAACCCGGTCAATTGAAATCGGTTTTGTATGGTATAAAATCCAGTGTGGGTAAAAAGACAAAGGTAAACTATGCAAAGGGTTGTGCATTTGTTTCATCCGGGGAAACTGATATCGAAAGTGCCGTGATGGCAACTCGTGCATCGGATGTGGCTGTTTTGGTACTGGGAGACCGCTCCACCAGCGAGTCCATCAAGGGCGCCAAAAAAACCTCGGGCGAAGGCAATGATTATGCTACCCTGACGCTTCCTGGAGACCAGCAAAAACTGTTGCAGGCAGTTTGTGAAACAGGAAAGCCTGTGGTGTTGGTACTACAGATCGGTCGTCCCTATAATTTAACGTATGCCTCAAAGCACTGTCAGGCTATTCTTGTAAACTGGTTGCCCGGACAGGAAGGAGGACCGGCCACGGCTGATGTTTTATTCGGAAATTATAATCCTGCCGGCCGTTTGCCTATGACCTTTCCCCGTCATGTAGGGCAATTACCCCTTTACTACAACTTTAAAACCTCCGGAAGAGGGTATCACTATGTCGATATGGACTTCTCTCCTCTTTACGCTTTTGGATATGGTTTGAGCTTTACCAGGTTCAGCTATTCCGGCCTGAAAACAGCTGTGAACGACGATGGTTCGATCACAGTAAGCGCCAAAGTAACCAATACCGGTACCATAGCAGGTGATGAAGTAGTGCAGCTTTATGTCACTGATATGTACTCCAGCGTGAAGACACGTATTATGGAGTTAAAGGATTTTACCCGGATCACGCTGCCGGCCGGTGGATCAAAAGAAGTTACCTTTCAACTCACCCCCTATCAGCTCTCTTTGTTGAATGATCAAATGGATCGCATGGTAGAACCCGGTACGTTTAAGATAATGGTGGGCGGGCATAGCCCTTCTTTTGTCGCCCATGACAGAATAAAAGACAGCGTAGGATTCGGAACTCCAGAGGACGGTGTTACCGGAATCCTGAATTATGAACCATCTTTCAGGGCTGATTTCACCCTTTCATTTGAACGCTTTGTGACAAAACAAAATGGCAAAGGTATGTCGGTATTTGTAAAAGTCAGCAATCAGGGGAGCCTTACCGATGTGGGTAAACTAAAGATGTATGCCGACGGAATTCAAAAAGAAATCCATCATTTTGAACTTCAACCCAGCCAGGAAAGAACCATCCGGTTTGAATTATCAAATACAAATTTGAAGCAGGTGGCGGTTATCTCAAAGTACAAATACATATCCCATACGTTTTAACAAATGCCCCAACGATTTATTCGTATATCAGCGTGTTGAATTAACTCTCCATTCCGAGGTTTCAACACGCTATGTTTCTTCCATCAGGTTTATTCCTTTATATTAACCGGATCACTCCCGATTTCCTGATTTTGAGTTCCGGCCTGCAATATTTCAAGAGCTTAATTCGAAAAGCTTAAAATAGTGTCCGTAAAAAAACAAGGAAACAATCTTTCAAATCCATGGTCTGTGTCCTTGCAGACCATTTATTACGCGATTTTCGGTCTGTGAGGACACAGAACCGGGGACAGATGAGTGTTTTCTTACAGGCACTAAAATGGAATAGTGCATCCGGTGGTTTTTTGAAAAAAAAGCCAAAAAATTGAAAATTAAGCAAAAAACAAGCTCGTATTAAGTGAAAATTAAGCCTTTTTTAATGGCCTCCACATAAGTTTGTTTAGCGCCTGATTAAAACATGTGGTGGCATTCAGACCTCCTTAGCCCAACAATGCCTGCCTGGAGAAAATGAAAAGACCAATACTATTTTTCACCATAGATCCAATGGTTCATGGACTATCATTTTAATGAAGGAGCAACAGGCCTTAACTCCTTTTCAAGACTTCAATTTTAATCTTTTAAATGCTACATTATGAAAAACAACTACAGTTTTAAAAAAAGAGAGCATGTCAGTAGAAGAAAGTGGCTTTTGATAGGTTACGTACTTCTATTTGGTTTCTTCTCCACCGGACTGCAGGCCCAGGACGCCGGTCCAAGACGCATAACCGGTACGGTGAAAGATGAAAACGGTTTGGGGATGCCAGGAGTGGCTATTTTGATCAAGGAAACAACCCATGGTACCATTACCGATACCAATGGAGAGTTTGTCATTGAGGTACCTGACGCCCGGGCGGTTTTGGTATTCAGCTTTCTTGGTTATCTGGGAGAAGAAATAGCGGTGGGCAACCAATCTGTTTTTGACGTGGCGATGACACCGGATATTACTGCGCTGGAAGAAGTAGTAGTGATCGGATATGGCACCTCGAAAAAATCTGATCTGACAGGCTCAGTCCAATCGCTCAATGCTGAAGGGATCGCTGAAACGCCTAACCTAACGGCTATGGAAGCCATGCAGGGAAAGATGACCGGGGTTGACATCATACGTACCAATAATAAACCGGGCGGAGGCCTGGAAATTCAGATCCGCGGGATAAACTCCGTATTCAATTTTGATGACGATAAGCAGACTGCACCACAGCCTTTGTTTGTAGTGGATGGCATTTTTGTGGACAACATAGATGATCTCAACCCTGCTGATATTGAAAAAATAGACGTGTTGAAAGACGCATCGGCTACAGCTATTTACGGTTCCAGGGGCGCCAACGGAGTAGTGATTGTTTCTACTAAAAACGGGACGCCAGGAAGGACAAAGATTGAATATAAAGGATTTACCAGCCTGAGTGAGGCTATGAACCTTCCTGATATGATGAACGGAGAGGAATTTATAGAGTATGCTTTTGATGCAGCTGCCGGATCGGATCGTGAAAACTGGACCCTTGACAGGATCTTTGGGCCTGACGAACTTGAAAATATCCGTACCGGAAACTATACTGACTGGGTTGACCTGCTCATTGATGATTATGGTGTCAGGACCAATCACTCCCTGTCTCTTTCCGGTGGCGACAATGGCATGAATTACAGTTTTGGAGGCGCCTACACTTCAGACGAGGGCATCGTTGGGGATGAAAAATATGAACGATACAACCTTCGGGCCAGTGTAGATAAAAAGCTAAGTGATCTGTTTAGTGTAGGGTTTAAGATCTACTCATCCTATTCGGTAAGGGATGAGGACAGCTACGAAGCTATGAGAAATGCCTATCGTCTGAGGCCCACAGCTGATCCCTACGATGAAAACGGAGAGTTGCAATTCTGGCCCATGGAAAGAGAACAGCAAATTTCCAATCCGCTTTTTGAGTCAGATAATATTACCCGTGAGAGGCGTACCACTCGTACATTTGGTAATCTGTATTTAAAATTAAGCCCGTTGGAAGGCTTAAGTTATAAGGTGAGTTTTTCTCCTGAAACGGAATTCTTCAGGTATGGAGAGTACAGAGGGCGTTATTCAAAAAGCTCCAGGGGACAGGCGCAAAGAACCAGAGCTTACTACAATTCCTTTAACCGTTTACAGTACTCCTTTGATAACATTATTGATTATCAAAGGAGTATTGCGAATGATCATCATGTATCCGTAACCATGATCTCCTCAATATGGTACAAAAGGCAGGATGAAGGACAAAGCCAGGTCAGAAATTTTGAGGATGACAGAGCTCAGTTTTACAACATAGAAAACGGACTGGAGCTTCGCGAGATCAAATCAGATTTCATACAGGAAACCTTAGCCTCCTATGCCGCCAGAATTCAATACAACTACCGTGGCAAATACCTGCTTACTGCCTCAGGTCGTTACGACGGCTCATCGAAACTGGCTAAAGATAACAAATGGCATTTCTTTCCTTCGGCGGCATTCGCATGGAAAGCCAGTGAAGAAGAAGTGATCAGAGAAAATCTTTCCTTTTTGTCCAATCTTAAATTCAGAATTAGTTACGGAGAAACAGGAAACAATAATGTTTCACCTTATAGCTCGGGGGCCAGAATCGATAACACATCATTTGCTTTTGGCCAGGAAGTAGTCGGAGCCTCTCAGATCGGTTCTATCAGTAATGATGAATTGACCTGGGAAATAGGTAAGGAAGTAAACTTCGGAGTTGATTTCGGAATATTTGAAAATAGAATTTCCGGTAGCGTAGAGCTTTACAATAAAAAGGTGGACGGCATTATTTTAAACCGCCAGATACCCAGAATTTCAGGGTTTGAATTTACCAGGTCAAATATCGGGAAAATAGAAAACAAAGGGCTTGAAATAGGTTTGAACCTGTCGCCGGTACAAACCCCTGCCTTTACCTGGTCAGCCAGCATTACCTATTCCCGAAACCGGAATGAACTACTTGAATTATTTGGTAACGGAGAAGATGATATTGGTAACCGGTGGTTTATAGGAAAACCGGTATCGGTGTATTATGACTACGAGATGGCAGGCATATGGCAAGAATCTGAAGCCATCGAAGCTGAGGAGTATGGTCAAAGACCAGGGCAGGTAAAGGTAGTGGATCAGAATGATGACGGCGATATTGATGCCGACAACGATCGCGTGGTTTTGGGATCTCCCGATCCTGATTGGCATGGCGGTATCACCAACCGGTTTAAATACAGAAATTTTGATCTGTCCATTTTTGCCTATACCCGTAAAACACAGATGCTTCGCAGCGAATTTCACAGCAAGTTTGTGTTTGATCAGGCCATTCATGGACCTTTTCCGGCGCGCTTCAATGGCCTGAATGCTAATTACTGGACACCGGAAAACCCCAACGGGGAATATGCTATGCCGGGATTCGGAGATTTTAATCGCCTGACGGATTACAGAAAGGATGTTGACTTTGTCAAGGTAGGGTACATCACACTGGGTTATCGCTTACCCAACTCATTGCTGGACAAGTTGAAAATGAGCCGGCTAAGAGTTTATACTACGGTAGAAAACCCCTTTATATTTACTGAATATGAGGGTTGGGACCCTGAAAATGCTCACAGAAACACCTGGGGGTACGGTTTTATGAGAAGATCCTATCAATTAGGTCTGGAAGTAACATTTTAGATTTTAAAGATTTTACGATGAAAATAAGAAATATAAAAAAATTGTTCCTGGGACTGGCACTATTGTTTTCCGCCACTGCCTGCGAGAATTTCCTGGAGGAAGAAAACCTGTCCGGTATTGATAGCAATAATTTCTTTGTAGATGATGAGAGTTTTGGGCGGGCAATTGCTTCGATTTATCTTGAACTACGGGATGCCTACAAAACGTACCCTACAGATCTGTTAGGGACTGATATTTTTATTTTTACGGGTTTCCCTTTGAACAAGTATGATGATCTGTCTATACGTGAAGATCAGGTTAAGAAAGCCTGGGAGGCATATTACAAGGTGATCCAAAACTGTAATACGGTCATTTCCAGAGCAGCTGACATTGATGACCTTACAGAGGAAGCAAGAAATCTGGGCGTTGCTGAGGCAAAGACTATTCGGGCGCTGATGTACTTTAAACTAGTACAACAGTTTGGTGATGTTCCGCTGGTACTAGAAGAAGTGAGGACGGATAAGATCGATTATGTACGTGAAAACGAAGAGATCGTTTATCAGCAGATGATCTCCGATCTGGAAGCCACCATTCAGGTGTTGCCGGTGAGCCAGGAGTTATTTGGAAGGGCCACCAGGGGAATGGCTCAGCACCTGTTGTCCAAAATATATCTGACCCGTGGGTATCTTTCCTATGGTGATCCTGCCGATTTTACCAGATCTGCCGGATTGGTCGACGCTGTAATCGAATCAAATCAATACCGCCTGCTCGATACGTACGGAGAAGTATTCAACGATAACAATCAGGTGAATGATGAAGTGATTTTCTCCGTTCAATACACCACAGAGGTGAGCGCCAACGGAGAAGGTAATAACAAACACCAGATTGGCAAGTATTCGTTGGATGGCCTCGATGGGTACGCCAGAATTAATTCTGTTTATTCCCGGCCGGCCGGATTTACCAATGTTACACCTTATATGTTTTCACTCTTTGATGAGTTTGACGCGGAAGATACGCGCAATGAAGCATCTTTTCACTATACCCTGTTTGCCATAGTAGACGGAACAAACGTTTCTGTAGGGGATACCATCACTCATTACCCCAGGATCCCGTGGACCGATGAACAAAAGGCAGCAGTTTCCTATCTGGTGGTGAACCCTGACCAATACAATGATAATGCTTATCCTCTTTTTAAAAAATTTGACGATTTCACACCATACGGGGATAATGAAGGCACCCGTGACACCTACGTATTTCGATTGGCTGAAACCTATTTATTAGGTGCCGAAGCACATTTTAAAGCCAATAATACAGATAAAGCGCTGGAATACATCAATACCATCCGCCGCAGGGCCGCGACTTCTGATAGTGATAAATCTGCCATGGAGATCTCTGTGGATCAGCTGACCATTGATTTTATCCTGGAAGAAAGTGCAAGAGAATTAGCCGGGGAAACAGCACGCTGGAATGACCTAAAAAGAACCGGAAAACTGATTGAAAGAGCCATGGCTTTTAATGAAGATGTACAATTTCATAATACACTGAGAGAATTCCACATGTTGCGTCCTATCCCACAGAATGAAGTCGATCTATCAGGTGGCAGTTTGAAACAAAACCCGGGCTATACATTCTGAGCGTTTATGAACTTTAATATTAAGAAAATGAAAAATAGAATAGTTAAATACCTCCTGGTCGCGTTAGTGGGGTCCGTTGTTTTTATTCACCAGTCCTGCCGTGATGAATTTGAAAGAGAGCTTAAAATAAGAAGCTTTTTCAAGGTACATGAGGGGAATGAAGATGATATCTACTTCCTGGATGAGCCCATACAGTTTTATAACTACTCGCTTCATGCTACCGGTTATTTATGGGATTTCAAGGACGGAACACCGACCAGCACGGAAAAAGAGCCCATCCATACCTTTACCGAAGAAGGTAAATACGGAGTTTCATTAAAAGTTTCCAACGGAATGGAGGAAGTAGTGTTTACAGATACTCTGACCATTGTGGTAAAGCCAGGTTAATCCAGGTGCATGAAGTAGTTCACGAATCATATATTGAAAGCACCTCTTCCCTTTTGTTCCGCTTCACAGGAACAGGAGGAGAAGGGATGTTTAGGGAAAAGGTCAAAAACCATGGAGAATATGATGGGACCCAAACCCGTAATTAGAAGTTTTGCAGACCTCTTCCTTATCCAAAAGCTTTCAGGGATTCTATTGAGCCTTTTTTACTTTAGTGGTTTGAAACCGGATGTACATACAAGCCAGCCTCTGCCGCACGTTTCTCCCTTCTTTGAGCAGTAAGAAGAACCACGTGGATTGGTGGTCCTCCCGACCGGGGAAAACGCCTCGCAGTGGCGCAGGGCCTTTCCAGGCGCCGGAAACCGTCTCGCAGCAGTGCAGGGCCTTTTCCAGGCGCTGGAAACCGTTTCGCAGAGCTGCAGGGTCTTTTCCAGGCGTTAGAAAACGTCTCGCAGCAGTGCAGGGCAAAATTTTCCCATCCTTGACTACCAGCCACTGACTTCGGATTGAATTTTAAATCAACTGTTTAACTATGATCAAATCATCAAGCCTTAACCCTCCTCAGAGTCCTCTGCGAGAGACTCTGAGGAATCTTTGACGCTCTTGTTTATAGTTTCCTGGCCTCGCCTTCTCTATCATATACCCCTTCGAACTTACCTCGTATCCTGTATTAGTAAAATCCTGTTCCCGAATGGCAAGAATGCATCTTAAAGTTTTTTGGACGGTTAGGGGTGACAGTGGAATTGTTTCGGTTTGCCAGGGATCATCTTCGTTTAGCTGGAAATCAAATAATTAATGGCCATTGCCAGCCAAATGGCGCCTTCCTTTTTGAGAAAACATGTAGCACGAGTAAGGTAGTTTATGTAACTTCCCTGCCTCACAGTTCTTTATAACCCCAGAATAAAGATGAATGAGTTAATTTCCCTTCTTAAAGTAGTGAATATGCTGATCTGTGACAAAGGTGATTCCATAAACATATGAATACACCCGCTTACATAAACACGCACACCGTCCTTTTTGAAAGGAAATACCCAACCTCCCTGCAAAGGCTTTGGAAAGCGGTCTCAGAAAAAAATGAACTGGATACCTGGTTAATGGAAACAGAAATAGACCTGCGAGCCGGAGGCAAATTTGAATTCAAGGGAGGATGGAATGGTTGGATCGGTGAGCTGAAAGAATTTGAATATATCCAGTTCAACAGTGCTGAAGATGCGTTCTCCCGGTTCGAACTGGAGCCACTGGACGGCTTCTGTCTGCTACGGCTTATTGATAAATTACCTGCTGATATCACCGCTCCGAAAGGGAGCGCCATGGAAAACAGTCAGCCGGGAGGAAAAGGAACACACTGGGTTGGCCTCCTGGCAGGATGGCATGACTTTCTGGATGGCCTGGAGGCTTATTTGGCGGGAGAAAGGATTGAAGACAATTACAGTAAGCTTTGCCACATGTACGGCGCCTTTCTGGAAAGGAAATTCCATTAAGAAAAGTTCAATGCTTTAAAAGCTGAGAATGACCGGGGCAAAAGTTTTCTGCAAAAGACAAAAATCACCAACTCATGGACGAATTTGGAAGAACTAAAATATTTTATACCATTGTGGATGGTGATGAGGCCGGGTTTCAGGCAGAGCTCTCCTCTGTTGAGAATATCAATCTACAGGATAACAACGGAATGACCCTGCTTCATTTTGCCGCAGAATACAGCCAGACTTTCATGGCAAGGCAACTGATTGACCGGGGAATTGACCTGGAAATCAAGGATAAGTATGGCAATACCGCCTTATGGAAAGCAGTATTCAACGCCAGGGGAAATTATGAGCTGGTCAGACTACTGGCAGAACACGGAGCAGACGTGGACTCACTGAACAACGCAGGCAGGAGCCCTCTTATCATGGCTGAAACCATGGGAGATGAAGAGATGGTCAGCATTCTGAGCGGTCAGTAAAAAGAGGTTGACTTATTGCATCCTGAGGTTACCAGTATTCCATGAAATCAATTTGGATTGAGACGACCTGCCCATATATCTGAGGCACTATAAAATCAAAAAGTACCTGACTCCATGAAGGACCAAAACTTTATCGACATTACAATACAAAAGGGGAAAGAAGCGAAGGTCAGGGTTGAGCAGGAGTTTTCCGACATGTCACCCGAACAGCTTAACTGGAAGCCCTCCCCTACGCGCTGGAGCATTGCAGAATGCCTGGAACATCTCCTCATTTCAGACAGCTCATACTTTGCCAGCCTTGAAAAAGTTATAACAGGCACCTACAGGATGAGTTTTTTGGAGAGATACAGTCCGTTAACGTCCTTCTGGGGGAAGACACTTACCGACCAGCTTCAGGAGGACGTTAAAAAGAAGATGAAGGCCCCTAAAAAATTCAGCCCCACCTCTTCGGACAAACCACCTGACTTTGTGCAGGACTATCTTGAAAACCTGATCACCTTCCTTGATTATATTTCAAAGTGCCGTGAAATTGACATCGACAAAACGATCATTACCTCGCCATCGATCAGGATCATAACCTATAGCCTGAGAGATGCCTTCCGGTTCCTGATGCAACATGAGCACCGGCATATCAATCAGGCTATACGGGTAAAATATATGGATGCATTTCCCAAAGAATAAAATTACGATCATGAACACATGGCAACCGCGAATAACAGCATGAAAACAACTTTGTTGGAGATATCACCCGTTATGCCCAGCCAGGACATTGAGCGGGATGTAGCATGGTACAGCGAAAAGACAGGGTTTGATGTCCTGCATAAAGATGATATGTACGCTGTTCTGAAAAGAGACAACCTATTTATCCACCTTCAATGGCATGCCGATACGGAAGATGACCCGTTGCTCGGCGGCTCTGTAATAAAGATATTTGTTCAGAACATACAGCCGATCTTTGAGGAATTCGTTCAGCGTGGAACGGTAAAACCTGATAAACTGCGGCTGGGCACCCCGTGGAACACCAATGAATTTGGGTTTTATGACCTAAATAACAATGCCATCTTTATTGTGGAGGATGCCTGAGACGGAAGGTCAAATGGAAATGGACTAAAACTTCCGGCTTTTGCCCATTCATTATTTTCAAGGTTATATCATAACGGTTTGGTAATGGCCAGGTATTGACCTATGTGCATAAACCCATGCATAGTGATACCGGTTATACCACCGGATAACGGGTATTGAGCATAGGCTTTTGCACGCTCCTGCCGGACCCCTTCGGGAAATACATTGGCAGCTTTAAGTCGTTTGTCAATATTTTCCTCCGAATCAAAAACATCATCGCCCAATTCAACCGAACGACTCACTTGCTCCAGTGACCTGCGCTTCACTACCTGATTATAATCCAGTAACGCCGCTTTGTTGACACGTTGGCTCAAATAATCTGCTTCTTCTCTGGACATGCCTGTACCTGTGATCGGTGTGGTAATATTCAGCTTTTCCATCCATATATCTTCGTCAAAAACCTGTCGATCACCAAACATGACTGTATTCAAATACATATCCTCAGTGCGTAGGATATGCCAGCAAATCCAAATGATCGGATTAATTTCCGCTATAACCCTTTGACGAAGCTGGTATTCCTCTGTTGACAGCATTTGTGGAAGAAAATGATCATGAATAGCATAATAGTTATTCCGTATTGCCTGAAGGTAATCCATGATAAAAAATGATATTTGCAAAGAAGGCAAAAGCCCTGATGACTACATTCCGTACAATGTCGATCTGTTTGACGAAAATTCCAAATAGTCTTATCAGGACTTCCCCTGGCGATATAGCAAATCCCTTGCTGTGAAAATGTCTTTTCTTCTCATGGCTGGGAGTTCTCTCTTTAATAAACATTGGTTATAAACCCGAGCCAGTAAAAAACGTTTATCAAAACTATGCAAAAGACAATTCACTTTATTGGCGCCAGAACAACCAGGGAAGAAATGTTTCGTGCAATTTCCACACCCGAAGGACTAAAAGAATGGTGGGCAACAAGTGCCAATGGCAACGTAGAAGAAGGGGGAACGCTCCATCTGGTATTTGAGCAACTGACTACATTAAAATTCAGATACGATGTAATTTCTCCCAATGAAAAATTGATCCTGACCTGTTTTGACAGCTTTAAATCGTGGGATAAAACGCAACTGGTTTTCGAAATTGAAGAAAAAGACAATCAAATATTCCTGACCCAAACTCATCAGAATATCCCTGATAATGATATTGAATCCTTGTCCTATTTTTCAACCAAATGGACGGTGTACCTTTTGAGTTTAAAGCAATACCTCGAAACAGGAAAAGGAACACCCTATCCTCAGGAATTCAAATTGTATAATGGAGACTGACCCGGTACAGGCCGGGACATTAAATGACGGAATTATATAAACTCGACTTCCCCCGTATTCAGTTTATAAAAAGCCGGAACCACCATTAGCCCACTCTGGCTTACTGCTGCAGATAAAATGGGTTTGCAATCTTTTACCTCCTCGGCTACGACCTGGGCATTTATTTTGATCGCATTGGTAAGTTGATCCCCCTCCATACGTTTCGCCATGTATACAGCCGGTTTTATTTTCTCAATGATCGATCCGATATGACCACCCGGATCTTCATTGCCCATGCTTGCATTGACCGCCCCGCAGTTCTCATGCCCCAGCACCACGATCAGTTTTGTATTCAGGAATTTTACGGCATATTCCATGCTACCAAATACTTTGTCCTTGGCCACATTACCTGCTACACGTATCACAAACAGGTCCCCCAGTCCCTGATCAAACAACAGCTCAGGTACCACCCGTGAATCAGCACAGCTCAAAACCACAGCAAAAGGATGCTGCCCGTCCTGGAGTGAGTCACGCCATGAGGTATCAGTATGTGGATGTTTAAGGGTACCTTTTACATAACGTTTGTTCCCTTCCTTCAATAGGTTCAGTGCCTTTTTCGCGTCCATGCTGTATTTAAGTTTAAAGGTTCTCAATTTGCCACTGTGCTCTTCTCATCCTCAAATCAAAATCGCGGGATGTGCAGGCATCTGGCAATCAATGCTTCTAAAATAGAAAAAAAACTTCTTTCTTCGGATTCGCTGATCAATAAATAGCCCGGAGACAGGCCTGAACCATTTAAGCAAGACGCCAAAGACACGCCTAAAAAAGCAAAGTATTAGCATACCTACCAAACGGACTACTATTTCACCCTCTTCCAAAGCTCCTTTTCATCCTCCCCCTTTGCATAGGGATGTTCCCATTTACCATTTTTATTCCAGTAGAATTCCCCTGTAAAGGAGTCTTCATCCACTTTGGTCCATACTTGTCTAAAGTGGATCGGCTTTCCTCCTTTTGGCGCTACTTCCCCGTCTGTCCATGGGATACCCGACCCTTCTTTATAGAACACAGTGAATACGCGTTCAATTACCCCTTCGTCTGACAATCTGAAATATCCCTCATTCATAAGCGTCAGAGCACTTTCCAAATACGCACTCATAAAAACCAGTTGCTCCTTTACTCCGTGATAGGAAATAATACCTTCCACTTCGGAGGAAACAGACTCTCCGGGTTTGGCCGGATTGGTGCTTTTGTAGTAAATCATCAACTTGTTTTGGGCCCATTCAAAACTCATGTTCACCAGACGGTTATCTCCTATATCCACCTGCCATGTACCAATCAGGAATTCAAAATCTTTAAATTCCTCCGGTGTTGGGACTTCTTTCACCATGGCTGTACTGTTCTTCCAGATGTAAGACCTCCGTGGTGTCCATTGATCTCCATCCACATTAAAAGACGAGATATGGGATTCTCCATTTACATTCTCCGCTTCATGTCCGATTGTAAACGATGTACCATTCGGGCCGGAGAACGTTTGAAGAGATCTGGTGGAGCTGTCCTTTTCCAGCCATATGGTGCCATTACCTATGGTGCCATCACCACCAAGTTGCAGGAGCTTCAATTCTCCGGTTTGCGGATCCCAAAACTCCAAAAAAGTCCATACTGTCCGAACATCCCTTCCATTTTGAATACAATACAGTCTACCGGTCAAACTTTTTTTACCCAGGCCCCATTCCCATTCCATACCATAGGCTTCGTAAGGCTCGTTTTCGGTTTTGTATTCGCCGTTATCCGTAATCCAAATCCCCTCTCCCCGGGTTCTGTGTTCCCATTCCTGAATTACCCATGGTGGAATGGAATGGGTTTGTGCCAGGGGTTGGTGATGAGTGAGAGTGCATAGCATACCAGTGAAAAGCAAAAACAGAAATATTCGCATGACTTCATTTTTTTCTGACTAATAACGGGA
The DNA here is from genome assembly GCA_001657315.1 of Flammeovirgaceae bacterium BBD 1991-12. Taxonomy (GTDB): domain Bacteria; phylum Bacteroidota; class Bacteroidia; order Cytophagales; family Cyclobacteriaceae; genus Fulvivirga. The sequence goes on from LYSV01000025.1 coordinate 58,271, forward strand.
ATCAGATCGGGGAAGTCGTTGGACCTGGCGGCAAGTAAGTGCCATTTAATTAACTGATACTCCTGTTGTGGGCAGAGGTAGGCTACTTGTCTCTATGCAAGTAAGCTGTAGGGGTCATTCCGGTAAATTTCTTGAAAGTTCTGTTAAAGGTGCTTTTACTGGCAAAACCACAATCCATGGCAATACCTATGACAGAGTACTTCTTTAATGCACCTGAAAGCAATTTGCTTTTTGCTGCTTCTATTCTGTAGGAATTGACCAGATCAACAAAAGACACTTTTATCTCTTCATTAAGTACCTGTGACAGATGATGTTTCGGTATCGATAATTGGGCCGACAGATCATGGATGGAAAAATCAGGTTGAAGCCAGGGCTTATCAAGCTCAAGGTGGGAGAGGATCCTGGATTTGTAGCTGTTTAGCAAATCACGATCGAGCGGGGAAGTTGAATATTTACCTGAAGAAGGGATCCATGGAGTACCTCTCTGATGCTTCAGTATAATATACCCCAGGGCATGGATAGAAGTAGCATACATTAAAGTCAGTATTAGCTCTATATATGCTCCATCCATTGAAATAAAAATGAATACAACAGGGAGCACAACCGAGGAGATCAACAGAAGCAAGAAAACCATTGAGAATTTTCTCAGCCAGTTAAGTTTTGCCAGATGTCTGACGGGATAATTGGCCCTTCGTAACGATAAATATAAGAAAGATACCCCGGCATATGCAGCTGTGATCAGATTGAACCTGTTTCCCAGTACCATTTCCATCATTGAAGGGGTTTGACCTTCCAAAATGGTGGTAATGGATGCCAGTTTTTGCTCAACAGACCATTGAAATACTACGGCACTCTCCCAGCTGATCAAGAGTACCGGGATCAGGTGCAGGCCATCAAACCATCGCAGTGAAAAGGTCTTACTCTCAGATTTCCGAATAAATAAATAAAATGATGGCCCCGTCAAAAACATCAATGGCATAAAAACATTCAGAAGATGAGGGTAATCACGGATCGCATCGGAAATATAAATGAAGTAGTTGATGAGGAGCGCAGAAATGCCCAGTAAGGTGATAGAAAGCCAGACCTGACCATTGTCCTTCTGAGACCTTGCAAAAACAATGAGCGCCAAATACAGGCTATGGAGTATTGCTGCAGCAAACAGGATAAGAAAATAGCTGTTCTGCCAGTCTGGTCCCATAACCGAAGATAATCATTTGACTAATATCAGGATGGGTATGTGCTATTAAACAATGTATGCTTGAATCTGATGATACTGACACCCAGGCCTTATGCGTTTTTATTTGTACCAAATTGGTTCCGTCTGCATTATGGAGGTTAAATAACAGAAAGTTATGCGTCAGGTGCTGATCTCAATCGTGTTGTGCTTTGGTACCCTTTGGTCATACGGCCAAACCACCGTTACCATCAATGATGAGCTAACTTACAATATTGGTAAAATACCCAAAATAAAACTTCCCGGAACCCTGGAGGTTCATCATGAAGGCCGGGTAAGGATTACCATCACTCTGGTGAGTGGGAACAGGAAAATATGGTCCACCAGGGCACGCCCTAATGTCAAAACCCGCATTTTAGCATTTGATAGAATAACCAGAATGATCATTTATGTTGAAGCCCATGGAAGTAAAACGCTATACGCAGTAGAAATTGATACCTGACCTTATTGTTGCAACCTTTTGAAAGGATAATATGTAGAACAACTTATCCACAAACCTCTAATATCATGAACAGAAGAAACTTTGTATCCAGGGTCCCGGCCATGTTGGCGACAGGCGGAGTTTTAGGTACTTTGCCACTACACGGTAGTCCCGTAAAAGAATCATCCGTCTATTTCATTGGCCCGATGTCCGGGTACTCTCCTCATATCGGCGCTTTGGTATCCATGTTAAACTATAACCGTCATACGATCCTACGCGAGGTAGATGGTATGAGTGTGGAAGAGCTGGATCACTTACATGATGAGAGATCCAATTCCATCGGAGCCTTACTGATGCATCTGGGGGCAACGGAAAAATTTTATCAGGCAAACACCTTTGAAAACCGCGAGCTTAATAAAGCAGAACGAAAAATATGGAGTGCAGCTTCGGATCTTGGAGACCGGGGCAGAAAAGAGATCAGGGGAAAAACACTTGATCACTACCTTGACATGATCACGGAAGTGCGTGAAAAAACCCTGGAAGAATTCAAAAACCGGGACGACGAGTGGCTGATGAAGGTAGACGAAGGATGGTCGTCCAGAGGTGCATTGAACACCTATTGGAAATGGTTCCATGTATGTGAACACGAGGCCAATCACCGCGGACAGATCACCTGGTTGAAGAAGAGGTTACCTGCTTAATATGGTCATTTATGTGATACCTGTGCTGGTCGCAGGTGAAGCAAAGCGTTCCACCGGTTTGCAAAAGCCCTCTCCTACAGACCTGATCAGGTAAGAAAGCTCTGTTTTCTTGAAAGTAAGAGCTTTGAAAAGATTAAAAAATCGAGCCTTAAAAACAGAAAAGACTTACCAGGCTTCAAAAGCCTGATAAGTCTTTGTAATATTTTTCCAAAGATCGGTTCACCTACCTCTTGATCAGCTTAAGGGCATGTTCTACCTGATCACCTGCACCTACCACTTTCATCATGTACATACCACCGGGTAGTTGGCCGAGGTTCAATTCAATTTCCTGATAGCCGGAAATGGCAGATAGTACCTGCTCATGAACTACGGTTCCCATAATATTGTAAAGACGGAGTGCTCTCTCATGCTCATCCTCAAACATAAAATTCACCTTTAGCTGATCGAGGAAGGGATTGGGGTAAGCCGTAAGCTCCAGTTCTCCCTCCTCGTTGGGTGCATAGTTGGCATGATCCCGTAGTGCTGCCGACCGTCCGGCGGACGTACCTTCAGGGTTGATGGGCCAGATGCCATCAAAATCGTAGCCGTCTGCATTTCGCGAGAAATCACGAGGATCGGAAGTATCCACGATTTTAATGTATTTCGCAAACTTCAGGTCGCCTGTAGCCAGGTCAAATGAGCCATCAAGGCAAGTGGTACCCAGCGAAACAAAATCACCGCCGCCTGAAGAGGCAAATACCTCAGCACTCTCCGGGTAGAAATGGCAGGGAATGTCGAACGGTCCGAATGTGCTTTCAAATACCCTGAAGTCATTGCCATCAAGATCATACATGTTTTCGTCCAGCTCCAGTACGATCTCTCCTTCAAAGCCGAGACTCACAAAGTTAAAGTAAAAGTTTTCGAGCGGCTGCCCCAGCGCCTTCTCAGGAACACTTCTCCACCATACCACAGGCCGGCCATTTTTACGTGTCCCCTGGTTAAATGACACCACGGCCACCGCCTGGCTTGTATTGAAAGTAACATCCGGCAAAAGATCAAACCGGGCGGATACAGGCAGGTGATCTGAAGCGGTTCGGCTATAGTCATTGTCATAAAACCCATACCCTACCCTCGCTGAACCGGTGATGAACTCGTCAGAAAGCTCATCGGAGGTGGCAATGTGGTCGATCATGTTCTCCCGTGATACAAAAGAGCGGAAACCTGCCTCGCTCAGCGCCAGTGTAACCGGAGCATAATTGGCCATATCGTTTACATACACCTCATACGAAGAAACTGTTGAAGGTATATTGGCTACGGTAAAATCCAGGTCATCGTTATAGTCTCCCAGCAGGATCAGATTCACATCTGCATAGAAAGCATCCAGTGTGTCCTTCAAGGCCTCAACATCATATTTGCGCATGTCATAGCGGCCTTGTGCATCACTTCCGCTGTTTGCACGGGCATGCAGGTTTACTACATGCAGCCTTTTGGATATTCCTTCCACGGTAACATCAGCCACCAGCAGATAAGGTAGCCGGCCACTGGCCCAGAAACGGTCCGTGGCATTGGGGTAACCTACCAGCGCAGAGTCGTCCCCACCGTTGTACAGCGGGTGAATGGAAGCATGCAGGGGTTTCGACTCCAGAGTATCCGGCTGCACTGTCGCCGTTTTATAAATAAATCCAACCCGCTGCTTTTCACCGGGATCATTGGGCCTGGATACAAAATCAGAAAGGAAATAATCGTAACCGGGCAGCTCGGTTATCATTTGATCGAACAGGGCCACGTCCGTGATCTCCTGCACGGCTATGATGTCCGCATCCAGCTTCAGCAGTACATTCTTCACACTGTCCTTTTGAACGGCATCGCTATTGGGATCTCCGGCCGCCGGTGAATTGTTTTCATCGCCAAACCACTCGATATTCCAGGTGACAATATCGAAAGTAGCTGTTTTTGGAATAGAAAGGTCATCTCCCTGAGGTACATACTCTTCCGTGCAAGGCATATCCTCAGCGCTTCTGGGCAGGAGCTGGAAGATACTAAAGAAACGCCCCACTACACCCACTATGCTGGTACAGGAGTCCGGTTGTGCTTTTCCCAGTATTTCTTCTACATTTCCATCTATGCGAAGATCTCCGGATCCGCTGATATCGGAAATGGTAAAATTGGCATCACCGAAAAACAAGTCACCCGGAGTCAGAAAAGCTATATTGCTCACTGAAACCAACTCACCCGGATGAGCAGACAACTGGCTGATGGCAACGGACAGTGGCTGGATGGGATTGACCGCCGGTCCAAGGTTCACCAGACTGGAAATACTCCCTAACTGTACCTGCTCGTTGAATTCGCTCCTTGATGCAGTGATCTCCACCGAATCCCCGATCTGAAGTGCCGGGTTGTTGTGCAACTGAGCGTCAAACACAGCAATACCACCTGTAGCATCCTGTATATAGGCCGGTCCGGCAAAATTACTGGCGACGGTCAGAACTCCTCTCACGATTACCTCCTGACCCAGGGTAGCCGCACGGGCCTCTGCAATAGTCACAATCGCCGGAGGATCCATGTCAATATTTTCAGCACCCGGGGTCGGCGCAATTGCCAGATACGAACTGGTATTCCTTGCTCCACCTGAACCGTTGGGAATACGCTGCAGCGACTCAAAATCCTTGTTGCCATTCGCATTTTCGTTGACCTGTGGCTCCCCCGGATTCAGCAATACCAAAAGTCCGGCATCATCCGCATCATTGGTATCATACACTATGGCATCCACCAGGTTGTCTTTAGTAACCGGTGTACCTGAGGGAAAATCTGTGGCATTGGCAGCATAGAGTGCCACCGCATCGGCCCCGTTCTGTAAACCATTGGACGGAAATTCAATGATGACATTGGGTACGCCGGCATTCCCCAGCACAAAATATCCGTTGGCATCAGTAAAGAAACCATCCAGATCTATGGCACGATAGCTCTGGTCAGTAGCGCCATTATAAAAAACGAGTACAAGGCCCTCAAGTGATACGTTTCCGGCACCCCCGTCAAACAGTTCCACGAATTCAGCTATATCTGTACCATCTGTGTCTGAATCTATTTCGTTGATCAATATAGCCGCCACCGGCCCTGTAGCTACCAGGTTTTCACCCAGATAAGTGTTGATCGCTTCACCGGCATCGGCTACAGCACCCGGAAATGCGGGCAGGCCTGCACCATCAAAATCATTTCTCACCCAATCGGATACAGAATCGGTATCCGTTCCATTGGGTATTCGGGAAGCACCTCCTACGGTAAAAGTGGAGCCGTCGAACCCCTGGTTTAGGGTCAGTCCATAATTAACGTCACCACTTGTACCATCATTGACCCCGATCTCATCCACGATCTGTGTCCATGGTGTTATATCCGGAGTACCATCATTATCCGAGTCAAGATCATCGGAAAGGCTACCGGTAAAGTCTTCCACCAGCAACAATGTAAGCGTACCGTTTTCAAACTCATTGGCAGACAGTGGAGTGGCCCAGAAACCGTTGGCATCCGTGGTGCCTATGGTAAAGACTCCATCGATCACCCCTGCATTGGCGCCGTCTCCCTCGATCTCCAGCAGTGTATAGCTGCTGTAATCGGCGTTGGGGTCCCCAAGTATCTCTACAAACTCATTAACATCGGAACCGGTATGATTGAAAACGAATTCGTTGATCAATGGCTGCGCTACCACAGGCTCTCCAAAGGTCTGTCCAATGTTCACGGCCCCATAGGTAGCGGTAAGGTCAGCCTGCCATGTAAAATCCTGATAGGTGTTTCCCTGGCCGGTAAGCTGCATTGAATTTCCTACAGCCGTAGCTCCACTTTCCGATACGCCTATGTCTTCACTCAGTAAACCGTTGGCTGGTCCATCGGTTGCAGTAAACGCACCTTCATAGCTTAAAAACTGTATGACCATGTCAGAAGGGTCAAGCAGCACTATCCCATCAGGAGATCCATTCTGCAGGCCGGTAGCTGTAAAGAAGGCAGTACCATGCCCCGCCTGCTGATCAGGAAGTACTCCGCTCAGGGCAATGGTAGAATATACTCCACCACCGTTGCCATTATAAAGGACCAGCGACCAGCCTGTCAGGTTAGTTCCGGCCGGACCCGCTACCTCTATTCCTTCACCCTGATCTGCATTGTCATTGTCATAGTGGATCTCATTGATAAATACATTTTGTGCACCGGCCTTCATGTATCCGGCACATGCCATTACTATTGAAAAAAGTAGTAAATAATTCGTGCGCATAGGTTTTTATGTTCATGTAGATTTCGCGGATGCAAGTTAAAGAGTTTGCCCGGGACCGGCACTAATTAATGTATTAACTAAATATAAATTTTTTAATAAGGATCGCTTAAAAAAAATAAAACAATATTTCATACTATAATAATAACAATAAAGACGCTGTATCCTGTCAAAAGAAAATCTCCTGAGCCATTCGGTAGGTATTGGCATGTGCCTCAATGATCAGACGTATGTCTTCTGAATAACCTCCACCCATAGATGCGACCAGCGGAATATTATTTTCACGGGCTGTTTCCAGCACCATTTTGTCACGCTGTCTGCATCCTTCCATGGTCAGTGACAGCCGTCCCAGTCTGTCGGTGGAAAGTACATCCACACCAGATTGAAAAAAGATAAAGTCGGGTCGCACCCTTTTCAGCAGGTCATGCAGTGCAGTCTCCAGTGTACCAAGATACGCTGCGTCCTCCGTGCCGTCCGGCAGGCCTATATCCAGATCGCTGCGCTCTTTATGTGAAGGATAATTCCGTGCACCGTGCATACTGAAGGTAAATACACGAGGCTCCTTTTCAAAGATCTCCGCTGTACCATTCCCCTGGTGCACATCCAGATCCACTACCAGTATCTGCCTGACCTTCTTAAGGTCCAGAAGATATTGAGCAGCTATAGCAATGTCATTAAGCAGGCAAAAACCTTCTCCGCGATCTGTAAAGGCATGGTGTGTACCTCCGGCAATATTCATGGCTACACCATATTCAAAGGCATATTCAGTACATAGTAAAGTGCCGTTCATAATGGTGACTTCACGATCTACCAGTTGCCTGGAAAGCGGAAAGCCTGTTTTTCGGATCTCCTGTTTTGTCAGGTCCAGTTCATTGAGCCTGCGCCAGTATACGGTGTCATGCACGGCCAGTATACGCTCCTCCGGTACGGGAGTGGGAGAAAACAGGTTTTCCTTATTGATAGTGCCCTCGTGCAGAAGCTGCTGTGGCAAGAGCTCATACTTGCTCATGGGAAACCGGTGATTCCGCGGCAAAGGATGTGTGTATATCTCTGACCAGGCTATTTTCAGCATTTAATGCAGTGACTGAGTTATTAGGTTATTGGTTGTTCAGATCACCTTGTACATCATCAAACAACATTGAACGATCAGTTGTTCGCCCTTCTGCGTCTTCTGTTACTGCCAAATATCCGCATGAACCGCTTCAAACCATCATAGTATAATGTAACGTAAAGGATGAGGCTCATCATCCAGATGATCGAGATATTGAACCTGAGTGTGTCAAAATACAGTCCTGCCAGATGCTTTTCAGGGGCAAAGAACTTGGATCTGAAATCCAGCGCATGCCGGGGTTCATGATCTTTGAAATAAATGGGATAGATCTTCTGTATCAGCCTGTCTCCCACCTTTATCACGCGGTGCATCGATGTCCGGTTGGTAAGTGTAGTGTAGATAGCATCATTCTGATAAACCAACCTCAGGGAATCGAAAGCCTGATGTTTTTCAGGTGTAACAGTGAGTGAATCAATGATGTTGTTCTTTTTCTCCCTGTACTCGTTGAACCGGTTGATATAAAACCGTTTCATCACCCGCAGAAAATTGCGGGTGGTTCCATATACAGCAGAGTCAAATCGTTCAATGACAAGATGATCCATACCATTGAACTTGTCCACTCCTACCATTTCCAGCTCATCGCCTATCTCATTTTTGACTACAGCCAGTGCGTTGCTTATATCCTTTGCCCGGGGAGTAAGCCTCTCACGCATATGATTGAAGGCATAGGTAAGCTCGGTTTCCATCTTTGGAATGTGATACAGCTTTTTATACTCCGCGAGTGCCACCTCCCGGTCCAGTTCGTAAAACTTCTTTTCAAACGGATTATCCTTGAACTGAGTAACCATAGCTGCCTCAAACGCCCAGCGCGATGCCATCATCTCTCCTACCAACGGCACACCGTCCAGTGTGCTCACCGAAGGATTGAATTTATCAAAGCTGATCACTACACCACTGAGCAGCAGCTGCGGGATGAGCAAAAGCGGGATGAGAATATAAATCGTTACTGCAGAGTTAAAGGTGGCTGACACATTGAGCCCGAGCATATTGGCAAAGGCCGAACAGCTAAAGAGAATAAGCCAGTAGCTTAGTCCCATACCCTTTATTTCAAGGATAAGATTGCCTATTATGATAAAGCTGGCCGTCTGAATGGCCGATATCAGAAACAGAACAAAGATCTTGGAGACCAGGTAGCTGCTTTTACTCAGGTTAAGAAAGCGCTCCCTTTTCAGTATTTTCCGGTCCCTGAATATTTCCTCGGCGCTCACCGTCAGCCCCATGAACAGCGCCACAATAATGCTCATAAAGAAGTAAATGGGAATATTGTCATTGCTGAAAAAGGCATAGCTCTTGTCCGGGTTGTCCACTGTGGAGTAATAACGTACCAGAAAAGCCATGAACAGCGCCAGTAGCGGTGCCTCCAGAAGATTGATGGTCAGGTACTGCCGGTTGGCCATTTTTGCCAGTATATCACGTTTTACAAACACCGAAAGCTGACGGAACCAGTTGGGGATATTCTGCCGCGACTTGATCTTTTCCTTGCTATGTTCAATTTTGGGGATATGCACTCTGTCCCGGAAATACTGGTACCACTGACCGGGTGACACTTTGCGTATATTGGTCAAACGGCCAAATTCGTTCACCACCCGGGTTTCTATAATGCTGAAGATCTGTTCTGCATTGATGTTACCGCATTCCGGACAGGCGCTGAGAGATTTATTGGCGGCGTTGACAATTTCCTTGAAATAGGTAACAGCCTCCACAGGATTTCCATAGTAGATCTGTAGCCCGCCCACATCCAGGATCAACAGGTTGTCAAACATCTTGAAAATGTCAGATGAGGGCTGATGGATGACCACAAACACCATTTTACCACGAAGGGAAAGCTCCTTCAGCAGGTCCATGATGTTTTCTGAGTCCTGCGATGACAGGCCGGAGGTAGGCTCATCCACAAACAGTACACTGGGCTGCCGGAGCAGCTCCAGCCCTATATTGACACGCTTGCGCTGTCCGCCGCTGATGGTCTTGTCAAGGGGAGAGCCGACCTTCAGGTCTTTGATCTCGGACAGGCCCAGGTTCATCAAAACCCGATCCACCAGTCTTTCTGTGGTTTTTTCGGAATACTGACTAAAGCATAACCGGGCAGCAAAGTAGAGATTTTCAAAGACAGTAAGTTCCTCGATCAGCAGATCGTCCTGAGGCACATAGCCGATCACTCCCTCCATCTGCTCAGGATGCTCATGAATATTGACCCCGTTGATAAGCACCCTGCCACTGGAAGGTTTCTCAGAGCCATTGATCACGTTTAAAAAAGTAGACTTACCGGAACCGCTGGCACCCATAATACCAATGAGATTGCCACCTTCTACTGATATACTTACATTTTGCAGCCCGGCCCTGCCGCTCTTGAAGTGATAAAATATGTGCTCAGCCGTAAGGGTAAGATTGGTTTCTACCTGCCCTACCAGAAACCGGCTGACGATGTCACTGTAGTAAATTGTGTCTATTTTGTTTCCCCTGATGGTACTGCCCGTAGGGAATATGTCGATCATCCGGCTTTTGAGCTGAATACCGTTCAGGTACAGCGTTGAGATCCCGAGGTACTTGATAAAATAGGTCTCTATATCGGGTAATCGCAGAATGGCGATCAACCCGGTGAGATTCTTTGCCACCATCCGCGGCCCTTCTCTGGAATAGTCGCCTGAGCCTTCATCGATGATCAGCACATTTTGTGAGGAGAGCTCTTCCAGCTCCTGCCCCGTAACGAATGAGCGAATGGCTACCATATCCTTGCGCGATATCTTCATAGCCTCGCCGATGTAAAAAATGAGATTACCCTGTCTTTCCGATATCTCACCATCTGCAAAGATCAGCTCGATGATCTTTACGATCATCACCACTTTCTGCTGCATAGTGAGGGCCTGATTGACCTGTTTGGCTATGGCCATGATCTTAGCCCAGTCGTCCACAAAGGCAAGTGTCTCCGAATCTACATTTTCAAGGTCTTCGTTGGCTTCAATATCATTTTCACAACAGTAATCATCAAAGAGCGCCAGATAATAACCGATCGATTCCTGATTAAGATGAACGGACAGAAATTCCTTGATGTTGGCACGCTCAGCTTCCGTCACCCTTTCCTTAGCCACAATCGCAAATAACTGAATAACAGCTTTGAGAAGCTCCTCACTCATATCTTAACAGTACAAAGCATTCTAAATGAAAACCTTAAGTAATAAAAGGTTAATTAGGTATCCAAAAAAACATTGCCATAATATTATTCGTCAGCAGCCTTCTCTTTTTCATGCGCCCGCTTTTTGTTCCAGTTGTTCCGCACAGCTACCGATCTGAACAGATGGTCTGACGATTGCAGGATCTTGTTTTTAAGGTCAGCCGGATATTTATTATGCCGGTAAAGAAATTGTTTCACGGTCTCCAGTGCTTCTTCAGACTGGTGATTCCCAAGTGTTTTGTCCAACCACCGTTTTGGAAAGAAAATATCCCCGGTCTCCTTGATCTCTTTCAAAAGGTCCAGCCCGGGACGAATATATTTCAACGTGGTATGCCTTCTCTTAGGATGATGCAGATAGTGCAGTGCATCAAGCACCCATTCTTCGTTCCTGCGATTTTCTGCTTTTTTCAGGCTTTCAAAAAAAGCGTCCCTTTCATTTTCGCTGGCGGAAAGCGCCCTGACCACAAATTGGGTTCGTTGCTTCCGGTCCGGGTTGGTGATCTGGCTTAGTTGCCGGGTAATCAGGTTGTCCGCCCCTTCCACATCCCTCACCAGCAGTTCGTACATCAGGGAAATACGATCATTTTCGGAAAATGTCAGCCCCTCCACCGTTGTTTCATCTGAGTACAACGAAAGTAGCAGATCGGTACCTTCTGGGGTGTAGGTTATCTGCTTTAGTCCGTTAAAATAGGTGGCCTTCAGATTGTTGTTCTTTGTGTTCAGGATACTATTCAGCAATACCCCTTCTAGTCTTGCAGCATACGTTTTCCTCTGAACATCGGAGCAATAGATCCAGAAAACATCATGCAAAATATCTATGATATACGAAACAATAAGCGGCTCCCGCTCTGCATTAATACTGGTCATAATGGTTTTCAGCAGCCTCTCCGGGTCCAGCCTTCCTCTGATCATGGACTCGTTGAGGTTGATCCACAAAGCTGCTCTCTTGATCTCATCCGTTACCGAATCAATGTTTTCCAGATAGTGGTCTCTGCTACCGCTATGCATATTAAAGTACCCATAACCCTTACCATCGGAATTGTTGAACATATATTCCGGAAAAGGCAGACCTACCGACTCGCGGACCTCAACAGACCGGTATTCCTTACGTATCGGTATCTGGAGGGCTGAATCCTTCCAGCCCAGGGTAACATTAAGGGACTGTGGCCACCATACGGGCCCGTCGCCATCGTCCGCAAAGTTGTAGATGACAAGCTTCTCTATAGCATCATCTTCCTGCTTCAGGTTATAATATATACCTGGCATGCCTTTCTTCTTCACCCATTGTTCATTCCAAAGGTTTAGTTTATAGTCCGTCTTATCTGCCAGAATACGGATCAGGTCATCCCACGTAGCATTGGAAAACCCAAAGGTGCGCAGGTACTCCTGCATACCCTTTTGAAAAGCGTCCTCGCCCATATTTTCCTCCAGCATACGCATGACTACAGGAGCCTTCTGATAAATAATGCTCCCGTACAGGGATCCTGCATCCTTCAGATTAGCCAGCTCCTGCTGTATAGGATGGGTACCCTTGGTGCGGTCCACCGCATAGGCCGCCGGGTAGTGGGACATAAGGAACTGCAGGTTGTGATTGATATCCGGGTAGTTGGGATGCACGATCTTTGCTGCCATAAAGTTGGCAAAAACCTCTTTCAACCATACATCATCAAACCAGTCCATAGTCACCAGATCACCGAACCACATGTGGGCTGTTTCATGTGCTATCAGACGGGCTCTGCCCAGCTCCTGATCTACTGTACGTGATTCATCCAGAAAAAGGCTGGAAGCCTTGTAGAAAACCGCTCCCGGATGCTCCATGCCTCCGAACTGGAAGGAAGGTATCAACGCAAAATCAAATTTTTCAAAGGGGTAGGTTATGCCTGTATACTTCTCGAGCCACTCCAGGGATCGTGTGTGCCATCCAAATATCTCATCAACATTACGTGCTACTCTTGCAGTGTCCGTTTCACGGTGATACATGGTCAGTCTGCGGCCATTGACCACATGCGTGACGGAATCAAACTTACCGGCCATAAAGGCAAACAGGTAGCTGCTGATGGGCTTTGTCTCTCCAAACTCTGTGTAGCGGCGTCCGTTCTTTACAAAAAGTGAACCTGACTCACTGTTGGCCAGGGCTGTCCAGTCATCGGGAAAAGACAAAGACAAACGGTAGCGCGCCTTAATATTTGGCTGATCGAACAATGGAAAACAGGTAGAGGCCCTGGCCGGCACAAATAAGGTGTACAGAAAGTCTTCCTTTCTGTTCAACGCCTGATCACCGGCTGTAAAGGCTATGGTAAATTGATTACTGTCTTTTAAATGCCGGGCAGGTATGACCACGTGCTGTGATCTGACCTTGAAATCCACCGGTCCTCCGGCATCCGTGACGGACTTTATATTATCCGGAGGTGCGTTAAAGTCCAGGATCAGATCCTCGCTCCTGCCGGACAAGGTGAAGGATAACTGTAGTTCAGCTTCTATGGGCTCTTCTTTCCTCTCAGGAATATCAAAATGAAGCTGGTATACAACGTTGTCAATAACTTCCTTCCGGTGATCTGCCAGCGCTCTGGAAATGCCCTCTTCCAGTACATCCTTACGGCTGTTACATGAAAAAATAAGGATCAGGGCCAGCACCGGGGTCAGTCTATGCATTACTTGCGTAAAGGTCATGATCCTTTAAACATAAGCATAATTGATCTTAACTTCCTAACATCCCGGCGTATTACTCAGAAGGTGATCCGGCCGGTGATGTAAGTAAGACGGAGCAACGGAAGAAGATACAGATACAGGCCTGTAAGGCGCAGACGTCGGACACCGGTTTACAGCGCATTATGGTATCAAACAAGATGACCAAATTCTACCCGGACCTGTGTCACTACAGAGGTTTCAGGCCGGACATACCTCCGTCAACGCCAATGATCTGCCCTGTGATCCATGTGGCCTCTGCTGAAAGCAAAAAGACGGCCATGGCAGCTATGTCCTCTGCCGTACCCACGCGCTTCATCGGATGCCTTTCTCCAGATTTTTGCTTTTTCTCATCAGTAGACAGCAGTTTCGAGGCCAATGGGGTATCGGTAATGGAGGGTGCTATACAGTTGACCCTCACTTTAGGAGCCAGCTCAGCAGCCAGAGATCGTGTCAGGCCTTCTATAGCACCTTTTGAAGCAGATACCGAAGTATGGAAAGGCATGCCCTGAGCTACGGCTACGGTACTGAAAAACAGCACCGAAGAGCCGGGTGTCTTTTTCAGGGATTTTAGAAAAGCCTGGGTACACCTGACCGCACCTGTTACGTTGATCCTGAAATCATCCAGAAAATTCTGCTCTGACAGGCTTTGAAACGGTTTAAGGTTGATCGAGCCCGGGCAATAGACCAGGCCATTTATTTCATCCGGCACTTCAGGCACATTATCCAACAGTACGTCGAAAGGTATGTGGTCAATGCCAGACACCCAATCGTTACTTGCTGTTCTGGATAAAATACTAACGGTATTTCCCTGACCGGCCAGCCGGTTTGCAATACTGAGTCCAATACCTGTACTACCACCTACAATTACATAGCTACTCATGGTAATGGAACCATAAAGGCTAACAAATGTTTAATGACCTGTGATCTGATCAATTATTTTTGGTGATAAAAGGCTAAAAGTGGTGCGGCAAGTTGTATGTTTACAGGCTGATAAACATACGACTTAACATAAATCCCTGAAAATGAAGCTTAGATTACTTGCTCTTATACTCTGTTCGGCATTTTCCTACAGCAATGCCCAAACCATAGATGAGATCATCCAGGAACACATTAAGAACAGTGGTGGCGAAGAAGCATGGGCCAACATCAGCTCAATAAAGATCACCGCTAAAATGAGTATGCCTCAGGCTGAACTGAAAATGAATATTATTCAGAAGAAACCGAACATGATCTATACTGAAACAGATGTTATGGGTCAAACAATCATACAGGCATATGATGGAACAAACGCCTGGATGGTGAATCCCATGACGGGTAGCACCACACCCATGACCATGCCCGAAAACCTGAAAGACCAGCTACTTAGCAATGCACAGGAACTGGAATCTGACTGGATCAGGTACAAGGAAAAAGGACATGAAGTCACATTGGAAGGTAAGGAAACAATAGACGGTGTAGAGACCTTTCGTGTAAAACTGGTCAAGAACAAAAACAATGACAAACCCGAATCCACGGCTTACTTCTTCTTTGATACAGAAAATTATATACCCATTGCCACCCGGGCTACCACAGATCAGGGGCCTACCCCCGGCATGACCGTAGAAACGAAACTGAGTGATTACAGGGAGACCAATGCAGGTATTCTCATGCCTCATCACATGGAGACTGAAGCCATGGGTCAGACTTCAACTCTTATTTTTGAAGAAGTGATCATGAATGGGGACATAGATGACAGCATTTTTAAAATGCCTGAGGAGTAAGAACCGGGATAACCTTTTCTAAAAGGGCACTTCCCGTCGCACAAGGATCCGAAAAACGCCATGATTATCCGGGTTGTCAATTCTCCGACATTCGACTTGGATAAATATTCTCTAGTTTTGCCAAAAACCAACTAATCATGACATCCAGTTATTGCATCGCCCTATCGTTAACCTTAGGCCTGATGGCCTGTAATGCTCCAACAGAAAAAAAACAGGAGCCGGTTGAACAAACTGAAGCCGCTTCCAATATGGATGCTTATCCTGAGTTATTCCAAAAGGCACTTGAGGCCCATGGCGGTCTTGATGTGTGGAGGAGCTTTGGTAGTTTGAAATATGACCTTGAGACCACACTTGGAGAAGAGAAAAAGGAAACCCACATCATAGATCTGTGGACCCGAAAGGTACGAATCACAGGCCAGGGCTATATACTTGGTATGGACGGAAAAGATGTATGGGTATCACCCTCAAAGGAGGATTTTGGGAGGATGTCCGCGCGGTTCTATCACAACCTTATTTTTTATTTCTTTTCTATACCCCAGGTACTGGCTGATCCCGGGATTGTCTATGAAGACCTGGGAGAAAGAACGCTTGGCGACAAGACTTACAGGGCTCTGAAAGCGTCCTTTAAGGAAGGAACGGGTGATGCGGATGATGACCTGTACATCGCGCATTTCAACCCTGAAACCTATCAGTTGGAAGTTCTACTCTATACCGTGACATATTTTTCCGGAGAAAAACATGAGAATTACAATGCGCTTGTCTATGACAACTGGCAAACTGTAAATGGCCTGAAAGTACCGGCAAGTATGGTAGGGTATAAATTTGAAAATGGTGAGATCGGTGAGGTACGATACAATACCCTATTCACCGGAGTGGAGTTTAAACAGGAACAACCTGATCAGGAATTGTTTGCTGTACCGGAAACTGCAGAAATTGATTCATTGATTGTACACGAGTAGTTTTATGTTCAATGTTGGAAGTTCAATGTTTTCCTGAAAGTAGCACTTAGAACATTGAATATTCAACATTGAACTTTATCCGTGATCACCATTTTTTCTTTTCGCTATATGTAATAAAGGATTTTTTGGGTCTCGTCCCACACGATCCCCTGCCCTGGTTCCAGAGTTCTGCATGGGCATAAAGAATAAAAACCTGTAGGTTGATTTTTGTATTTTCATCATATCATCGTAATATTGCAATGATACGAAGATGCAGTTATGGGCATAACAAAAACAAGCCTGTTTTCAGAAGCACAAAATGAGCTGGCCGTCATGGGCAAGGCTTTTTCTCACCCTGCCCGTGTGGCTATTATCCAGCATCTTCTGAATGCCAATGCCTGTATCAATAGTGATCTTGTGGAGGAGCTCGGGTTGGCGCAGGCTACGATCAGCCAACACCTTAGAGAGCTAAAGGATATTGGTATTATCCAGGGAACCATAGAGGGCTCCAGGATGAACTATTGTATTAATCCGGTGCGCTGGGCAGAGATCAGGGACCGGTTCAATGAAATATTCAATCAGTATCATACAATTCCTCCCCAACGGATGTGACTAAAAATATTTTACAGAGATCATAATACCGCAAACCTAATTTAAGATGAGATCAGAAACTGAATTAAAGAATACCGTCAAAGAGCGTTATACCAAAATAGCAGAACAAGGCAAGGCTGAAAATGCCGCCTCCTGTTGTGGTGCCACTACGCCATCCAACAAGGTGTACAATATTATGATGGATGACTATTCTGAAGTAGAGGGTTACGTATCAGATGCTGACCTGGGGTTGGGTTGTGGCCTGCCTACTCAGTTTGCAAGGATCTCGAAGGGAGACACTGTTATAGACCTGGGCTCGGGAGCAGGTAACGACTGCTTTGTAGCCCGCCATGAAACTGGACCCCAGGGTAAAGTCATTGGTATAGATTTTACCCCCTCTATGATCCATAAGGCTAGGCTGAATGTTGAAAAATCAGGCTTCAACAACGTGGAATTCAGGGAAGGTGATATTGATGATATGCCTGTGAATGACAATGTAGCCGATGTCGTAGTCAGCAATTGCGTGTTGAATCTTGTGCCGGATAAGCAAAAAGTGATCGCTGAGATCTACAGAGTACTCCAGCCGGGTGGACACTTCAGCATATCGGATATTGTACTTATGGGTCACCTGCCACCCTCGCTAAAGGAGGATGCCGAGATGTATGCAGGTTGCATAGCGGGGGCCATACAGAAAAGTGAATACCTGGATCATATCAAAAATACCGGATTTGAAAATATTATTATCCAAAAGGAAAAACCTATAGTTATTCCGGATGATATTCTGGCAAAATACCTGCCTGAAAATGAAGTGGCTGAGTTTAATGAAGGTGAAACGGGAATTTTCAGCATTTCAGTTTATGCAGAAAAACCCGACGCTAAAATCAGCAAGCCAAAACTCAACCTGTCAGAATTGCAGGAAGGGCACTGTGACCCTCGTTCAGGGTGTTGCTGATACACAAGAGCCGACAGGCCACAGGATCCGGGCTGCCTGCACTGCTGCTATGTCAGTGATCAGGGAACGTGATAAACACGGATAGAGCCTCCTGCCCTGGTCTTAAGTTCGTACTGGTCCAGCCAGCGGTACCTGGAATGCGGCTTTTCAGGAGGGTCAAACTTAAAGGACAGCACCTGGCAATCCCCGTCAGGAATGATCTCTCCCTCAAATACGCCCCAATAGTTCAGGGCGCTGACCGCCACCCAACCACTGACAACCTTGTCCGGCGGTAAATGCCTGATCACGGGGAGATCATAAAAGCAATCATTGGTATATCCGAAGTATGCCAGATGCAGGGTGTCAATATCATTGGCCTTACTGAATTCTGACAATTCAATGAGCCCCTGCCCCCAGTCCAGGTCGCTGTCAAGAAGTACTTTGCCTGGTTCACCGCCTGCAAATGCATTAAAATAAGCCAGATAATTTGGGAAGGCAGCTATTGCAATGACCAACTGCCAAACCACAAAGGCAGGCGCAAGAAACTTTTTTATCTGCCCATACCGATCAGGTAGTACTTTCAGTAGTTCCATGAATCCGGCCGAAATACCTACCGCACCCAGGGGATATACCACGAGTATATGCCTGAGGCCTATATTGATCGTGCTGGTCATTACGGAAATGGTCATGGCTATAGGTATGATGGTCAATGCCTGAACCTCCCAGCTACGACTTTTCAACGGCGGCCACCATGCCCCTGCAGTACCAGCAAGAGCGAGCAGGAGAAACGGCCATGGTGTTTTTGTTAACCATGCAAGAGGATAAAAGTACCAGAACCCTTCAAAGGAGATCTCTCCCAGACTATAGGCCACATGCCCGAGACGATTGTGCCACAGCAAAAGCTCCAGCCCGGCAAACCATTCAGGCGCCGGAAGCACAATACCTTTCAAAGCCGGATCTATCTCCCCGGTGGCTATACCTGTTTTTATGATGGGTTCGTTCTCGATCCTGCCGATTGAAAACCCATGGAATGCCCAAACTATACCTATCATCAGGAAAAGGATCATCAGAACGCTCCACAGCCTCCTTTTCGACAAGAAAGGAGTGGTGGGCTGCTCGCTTTTCAGTTCTTTTGTAAGATAGAAAATCAGGGCTATTGCACCAGCTATGGCAAAAAAGGGAAGTACGGAATATTTCGCCAGCACGGCCATTGCCAGCCCTGCGGCAAAAGCAATACTGCGCCGTGGCGATGGCCTTGGCAACCATCTGAAAAAGGTCCACATCAGCAATGTGAAACAGGCTACAAAGGTGACGTCCGTAGTGGCCAGACCACTGTGTGCCATGATGATGGGAAGGGTAGCATATATTCCCACAGCCAGAAAGGCTCCTGAATAGCCTGATAGCCTGACTGACCAGTACCAAACGATCAGTATCGACAGCAGGAACATGGGAAGAACGAAAATCCGGATCCAAAAGATCTGATCCTCCGCAACACCCTGTTCAAAATAGACGAGGTCATAGGCGTTCAAAAAGTTTTCCATTACTGTTGCAGAATCACGCTGAACAGTAAAACGGGACGGTTCATACCCCTGAAGATAGGCCCCCAGCCCCACCACTGCCCGGGAAAGCACCGGGTTCTCAGGCCAGACGGTATAGGAGCCCTTCTGCCACCACTCCAGCCCGCAGTAAAAATGATTGGATTCATCAGGAGTAAGGGATTGCCGTTTTGAACTTTCAAATACCAGAATAAGGCTGAGGGTCACCAGACCGGCAGTTGCCCACAGATATATCTTGTCCGATGAAGATCCTGATAAAGACATGCCTTGGGGAGAGATTGGCCTTACAATTTAACAATACGAAAACCAAAACCAAAATTTCACATGAAGCAGAGCGCTCATAGTGTGTTGGCCTTGTCAGGAGTCATAATACCAGCACTACTGAGATTATCAGAAGACCACGCCTTGCAGGAGTAACGGAATGTGCAGAGGCCCTTTACTTTTCCAAAACCACTCTGAATCCAATATTCGATTTATCGGTGGCATTTTTCTCCTCATGCAGATCCACAAAATCATAGGCGCTGTAGCCGTATACCTTCAGTGCTTCACCATCCTGGTAGTATTCTGCCACATTACCACCTATATCAAACAGTTTGGCCTTACCCGATGTGACAGGCAGGTGGCTGCCCACATTTTTGATCAGGGAACCGTCCAGCTCGCTCATTTTGGTTTTGAGATCCTGAACGTCAAATGCTGTAATGTCATAGCCTGCCCAGTGGTTGAGATTGTTCTGGCCTTTAAAGGATTTGCGCGATAGTTTGTTGAGGCCTGCCGCTTCATCGGCATTCGGAAGGCGATATGTTTTTCCTGTGGCATTGTTAAGCCATGAAAGATAGTTCGCAATATCTTCCTGGTTCAGGCCCCTCGCCGGTTCGTTGCCGTTGTTGCCAGGGACCGCCTCGCCTCGCGAGGCATAGTACTGTGCCATGGTCACTTCAAACCGTCCAATCCCGATAGTATCTTCTCCGAGGGGTACCGTTTCAGGGATCAGTTTTCCATCCACTGTCTTACCGTAGTACCCTTGTGCGTTCCGGTTCTTTTGTACCAGTAGCTGTGCTGCCAGGGGGCTGTCTTTTTTGAAGGCCTCATTGGGATTATCCGCTTTGTCAAAAAGATACCGGTCAAACCATTTGATCTCCTCCTTCATTTTTCGTAGCTGGTGTGTGATCTTTTGCAAACCATGGGGCTGTCCGGGAAACCAGAGGAACTTCACGGGCGCCTTACCCACCTGCTGCAGACCACGGTAATATTCCCACCCCTGATCCCGGGGTACTGCCCGGTCTTCACTGCCATGGAAGATAATGGTTGGAGTCCGGATCTTTTCGATCTCGAAAATGGGTGAGTTATTGATGTACCATTCATTATAGTGTTTGCCATTGGTATCATCCCATGGCGCTCCTCCAAAATAGCTTTGATCAAAGGTTACCCCGAAACTGCAGGTGCCATAGTCAGAGGTCCAGTTGATATCACCGGCACCTGGAGCGGCGGCCTTGAACATATCCGGGTATTTCAGGGTCATCCAGGTAGTGAGAATGGCGCCGTTTGACCAACCCATGATACCCAGCTTATCCATATCGATCCATCCCTTGTCCTTCAGGTGCTGAATACCATTGTACAGGTCCACCTGCTCAAGGTGATAGTAGTTTCCGTTCTTAATGGATTCGATAAACTCCAGCTCATGCTGACCTGATCCATGATAGTTGGGCTTCAGTACAAAAGCCCCCTTGTCCGTGTATATCTGCGGATAGGTGGACCAGCGCTCCGACCAGGAATCACGGTCCACACCCGTTGGTCCGCCATGAATGGACAGGATCAGCGGGTATTTTTTGTCAGGTTCGAAGTCTTTGGGGTAATACAGGATGCCATTCACTTCTTCCTCTTTCGCTCCTTTCCAGTAGATGATCTCTGACTTTGCCGTGGTTTTCTTTTTCAGACTGTTATTTAGCGCGCATAACACGCGGGCGTTGAGGACCTGAACACCCTTCTTTCCTTTTTTCAGATCAGCAACATAGTATTCCGGCAGTGATGAAGCGGTGGAATAAGTATAAAGTACCTTACCTCCTGCCCTGTCAGTATTAAGTATGGCCACGTGTTCATTTTTTTCACCTCCAAAATCCAGCTCACGCTTTTGCCATGTACTTCCGTTTTTCTGGTAAAGTAGTACTTTATGTAGCGGGCCATTGGCCATCTGTGCTAGTACATCTTCCCCGGAAATGTAGTAGTTGGCAACTCCCTTACTCCATGCCAAGGGCACCTTTTGGTAATTGCCTGTGGTCAGGTCAAAATAATATAACCCGGATATGCCTGCTCCGTTCCATTCGGGATTTGACGACTTCACCGCCAAAAAGTAAAACCCACGGGATGAAGCAGTGAACTGCATGCTGTAGGGCGTTTGCAGGCCTGCCAGTATCTTCTTTTCAGCACCACTTTCAAGGTTTTTCAGGTAATACTTTGGTTTCGGATTGCCATCCACTCCGTAATCAGGGCTGAGGATCAGTTGATAGACAAGGTGTTTGCCGTCCCTTGAAACAGCATAAGAACCGACCCGGTAGGAATTATTGGTGATCCTTTCGATCTTTTTCTTTTTTACATCAAAGGAATACAGCCTGCGTGGTTTCCAGTGGGCAGTGTCCTCAACGATCTGCGTATTGTCTTTTTCATTTTCTATTTCATACAACGTCTTTCCTTCTGTGGATGAATAGATCAGCACATCCTCTTTTAGCCACCGGATATTGCTGATGCCATTTTTAAATTCGTGTACTTCTTCCGCTTCACCACCAAACAGGCTCAGCCTCCAGAGCTTTTTTCCCTTGTCTCTGGAAGAAAGAAAATACAAAAATTCATTGTCGCGGCTGAAAAGGGGACTGTTATCACTCTCCTTGTTACTGGTCAGTTGAAAGGTCCTGATCTTGTCTTCCTGTGTAAGATCCAGCCTGGCAAGATAAAGGTCATTGACAAACTTATCTTTCTCCTTAAGCCCTTTTCTTTGCCTCCAGACCACCATCCTGGCGTCAGGAGAAAAGGCAGGGCCATAGACATACTGAGTATGGATAATATCCTCCGGGGTCCATTCAGTTTTCTGAGCGGACAGCCGAAATACAGGTAACAGAGCAATGATCAGTACGAAAAGAGCAGTGGATCTCATGATAGTTATTGGTCTGGTTATTTCGGTTAAATATAGAAGTAATTGTGATTTTTTAGTCTTTTTATTATACGTCCGGTAGGATGATCCATGAATCGGCGAACAGATCCGTTGCGAATCCGGATCAATCCCTCCCAACCATATCCAGAAGTCTGGCCATAGCAGGATATACCTGTTTTATTGAGGATAGTCCCCAAAAACTTTTTCTTACATGGTTAAGGTCTGCCAGAGTCACTTTCCGGGCAACTCCTACCTGTATGTAAGTGGCGATCGCTGATCTCAATGTAACAGCCTTTACACGGATACAGTGTGCGCTGTACCACGCCGGATGAATGTGTATATAACGGACGGCATCATCACCTTTCCTCAGTACCCATGAGGACTGGTCAGACAATATTACTATAGCATAGCCATTGTTTTCACTCAGGTATTGAAGGTATTTTTTCTTTTCCAGCAATAGCTTTCCTTTCAATTGAACTATGATCTCTCGGGTAATATCCGGCACACATAGTTTTCACGTATACAGGTCCATAACAGAACCTCCGATCAACAGGAGGTCCGATCTCAGTTGCTCATGTTCGTACTTTGAAGACTTTCCTATATAATCTCCGAATCACCTCTCCTATTCTTCATGGGATGCGGTGAGAGAGGACTGGAAGGAGCAGGTGAAATCACTGATACCCGACCTTAAAGAATACGGGTACTGATGGACACATACCTTATTCCTCTTTGAAACCATATTTCCGGGCTTTAGCCAATGACTTTTCACCCTCCTGAGACATATCCAAAGCAATTTGGGTCATTCCCAAGTAATAGTATCCTTTAGCATCCTTTTTCTCTTTTCTCACAAAATCTGTGAAATCCTCATACGCTTTGTTGTACTCTTTACGACGATAATGAAACATCGCCCTACTATAAAGATATTTGTTACTCTGCCAGTGGTATTTCACCAGCCGGTCGTATGCATTTATTTGCAGATCATCACGTTTAAGCCGTTTCGAAAGAGCCAGTAGCTCCAAATGATAATTTTCCCTGTACTTTCCATACTTACTTGCGCTATCAAGGTGCCTTATCGCCTCTGCACTATCCTTCAAATTTAAATAGTTCAAGTACAACATGTAGTAGGACTCATAATCACCGGGTTTGGCCGCAACTACGATGTTTAGGTCCTTTATCGAGGCGGTATAATGTTTCATATACATAGTTGCGACCGCTCTGTCATAGTACAAATCGTAGTCTGAGCTATCAATCATCAAAGCGGCTGAAAAGTCTCTGTAAGCCCTGCGATATTTTTGGCTGGTCAGCTCAAGGATACCCCTGTTTTTATAGCCCTCTTTTAGCCGTGGCCGTAACCTGATAAAAGAAGAATAATCACGGAGGGCATCATTATTCCTACGGGCCTTCATGTATAATTGAGCCCTGTGCGAAAGTGCATGGTAATTTGTAGAATCGCGTTCCAAAGCATCACTATAACTGTCAATTGCTTTTGGCTCACCATCCCACCTCATGTCATAGATAACCCCTTTAAAGAAATAAGAGGAGCTATGATCGGACTGTACAATGGCACTGTCAAAAAAAATCAATGCTTTATCTTTTTCATCGCGAATGAGCTCACAAATACCTCTGTCCATAAATTCCTTTGATTTCTTTTCCATTTCCACCCGGTGGTCATAATAGTAGTTCAATCCGTCATGTACGGCTTTACTTCTCTCAAGGCGGGTACTGAACTTATATTCTCCGACATCCACTGAATCAATTTCAAGATTGAAAGCCTTTCGAAAATCATCCACCGCCAACCGATAGTTTCCCAATTCAATATTCAGGAAACCGCGTAAGGAAAGATAATGGTAATTCGAAGGGGAAAGAGAAATAAGACGGTTCAGGTCTTTTTCAAATTGATCAGTACTTTTATCCGTAAAGAGAGAAATTATTCCTCGCATCACAATTGCCTGTTCCCATGTTTTGTCAATCTCTACTGCCCTATCCATGATTTTCCTGGCTAGTCGTTGGTTTCTGAACCGAACCAATTCAAGGTATGCCAAGGATATATAAGCTTCCCTGAAAGTTGAATCCGTTTCCAGGCAACGTTTGTACATTTTTACAGCCTTTTGAAAATTACCCATTTCGGTTGCAACAAGAGCGTGACCATGATAACCGTATGAAGCATAAGCAGGTACGCCGACCAGAATATCCATTATTTTTTTAGCTTCTTTCAGGTTTTTGGAAGCTATTTCCAGCAAGCCTATCATATACTTTGCTTCCAGAAATAAAGGCTCCCTTGCAAGGGCTTCCATGAATTGTTCTCTGGCCTCTTCTAAGTGTCCGTTTTGATAATAAATGCTGCCGGCATAGTATGGCAGCAGGGGTACTGTGGAGTATTTTCTTCCGAGTTGTTTGAAGTGAGCCAATGCATCGTCGCTCTCACCTGTTTTCCACATGTCCAGGCCCTTCTGGATATCTTCTTCAAAGAACGTAACCTCCGAAACCTTTTCGTTTTCCTTCGTTGGTTGTACTTCAATAACAGGTTGCACCTCAAACAGATCATCTGAGACATATTGCACAATATCTACCTGAGCATGAAGATCAACAGAGGAGCAGAGTACCAGACCAAAAGTGAAAATCCTGAATGGGGTGTAAAGTGAAGGCATAAAATAAGATATGGGTGATAAACCTGAATTGATTCCAAAATTAAAATTATGGAATCAATATGTATTTTAACAAGGGCCTGCCTGAAATCAACCTCCAGACTTAAAAAATTTCACAAGTACAATGAAAAAGCGGCAAAGTAGGAAATACCAGCCATATAAGTATCCATTGGATGAATGAACGAGTAAAGGAAGACCCGCCAACCCCCCGGGCCGCAAATCTTCCTCATATTACAAAAACCAACTATTCCTTTTAGTGCTACAGAAAGGTAAATCAGCCCCCACCCAGCTGAAAGGTGCGTGTTATATTAAACCCAAAATGGATATCTCCTTCAAAAAAGTCTCCCGTGGTTTCGCTGATGAATCCTTTTTCTATCATGGCCCTGGAATTGGTCAAATGCAGTTGGAATACATGACCTCCGGTTTCGATATCCACCCCTACGGCCAATGAGTTATAGGTTTCCAGTGTTTCCAGCGGGTCCAGTTGATAGTGATATTCCAGATTCAGCGCCAATCGCTGGCTTATTTTGAACCTGCCTGCCAGCCCCATGGACCAGTGGTCGTGCGGATCCTCATCTGCCTGTACTATGTTCCGGTGTATCCATGTGGGAGCCAACTGGAGAGACAACCTCGAACCGAACTTCCTTGCTACAAGAAGTTGCGCCGTATGGACCATCCTGGCAGAAAAATCAGGTTTGTCCTCAGGGTCGTAGTCTTTCAGTGTTTTGACGGTAGAGCTCATGAATAAGGTGGAAGAAAAGGGAAAACTGATCGTGCCCTTGCTCTGACGCATCAGCTTGTACTTTACAAATCCATCGAATGTCTTCTCAAAAGAACTCCGCCCTACTCCAAGGGTCAGCCGGTCATGGGCAGCATATTCCAGACCAAACCTGACATTGGCCTGATCCAGCCCGTACAGCTCGTAACTTCCGGAATTGAGCCTGCCGAATCTGTGGGCAATAATAAACTCCAGTGCCCCCTTCTTCCGCGTCTCAATCGAGTGTCCATTGATGATTCTGCTGCCCTTGAAGGTAGCCTCCGTATAATCTGTAAAATCAGGAGACTCCTGCTCCAGCAGGTCCAGCAGGTCCTGTGCAGGTAGCAGAAAAGGCAGGCACATGATGGCCAGCAGTGTCAATGCCTTTCTCATATCATTGATATATTTTATGCTTGAGGTTAAGGCTTACCTCCACGATCTCGGCAATGTTACGGGCCACAACAGAGGGTACTTCAATGTCATGATCTGCCACCTTTACACGGAATTTTCCTACCACATGGATCACCCCACCTACTGTGCTCATTTCCACCATGGTATTTAGTTTTTGTGTCACACCATGAATTGTCAGTTCTCCCATGACCGCTATGCGTTGTGGTTCGCTTCCAAGCTGCTTCACTGCCTCCGCAGGCTGCAGCTTTCCGGTAAACTGAGCCTTGGGGTATTTGTCCGATTCCACGTAATTTTCATTAAAATGCTCCTGCATAAGGGATTTTTCAAACTCAAAGGCTTTCATAAGCATAGACACAGCTACCTCACCCGTTTCCAGATCGAGGATACTTACCACCTGCTTGTTATGAGCTTCTATATCCTCCAGCGGAGCGCCGGAGAAAAAAGAAATCTGACCATCTTTTGTAATGTATTTGTTCTGAGCCTTAAGAGCGCCTATGGTGATCAATACCATGGCCAGGGCTATCATTGTTCTTTTCATAATTTTTAAGTGTTCAAGAGTTTATACTGTTAACTATTTCATGCTCAGGGCATTCAACTGGTTGACCACAATGCACCTTACCAGCACCACATCCAGAAGGTAGCCGGTACATATTCCCCGGATGGAGATCTCATTACCTACTTTAATTCTGCCAGGCATTTCACGCATACCCGTCATCACACATCTCACGGTCTCAGGATCATCCGTAACACCCAGCACTATGACCGTCTCGTCATTATCCGTAGTGAGGGACTTTACTTTTCCCGTCACTTCCAGCACTTTATTCAGATAAAGTTGATTGGACTCCTGCTCATTTTCACGAAAGGACCGGATCAGCGCCATGGCACGGATATGGTATTCGGCCTTATGGGTGGAAACATCCAGATGAGGCTTATTGTACATTCTGATGCCGTAAATAACAGCACCAATACCTACTACAAGCACGACCAGCGTTAATTTTACTATTTTCATGATCAGTTATTCAGAGCTCCGGCATCTACCCAGCAGGTGATCTTCTCTATTTGTTCTGAGGTGAGCGTTCTGCCGATGGGCATGGACCGGTTTCCCGTTCGTATTTTTATTCTTTGCGCATTTTGCTGAACACCGGCCACGGTGGTCAGGTTAGGGAACCGGGTTCCATCATGACATCCAGACACGGCACAGTTTGCCGCTATGATCGGCTGTACATCTGCATTGAAACTCACTGTTGCACAGTCATTCGGAGGGAGCTGAGGCTCCTGCTCTTCTTCCACATCGTAGGTACAGGACATTACCAGCAGACCTGATACCAGCATCGCACAGATTGTTTTCATTTTTCCAAAAAGCTTTAAGAAAGGGGGAGGCAGATAGCCTCCCCTGTCAAACATCCTCATTTTCACTGTGCCGGTGCCGTGTCTTTATTAGCAATGGGCCAGACACCGGGTTCGGGAAATGCTATCCCCTTGTTGCTCCCCCTTTGTTGATTGTCATCTCCGTAATAATAGAGCGGCCAGCCTTTGTAGGTCAGTTGCTTTCTTCCATGTACATCGATGCTTCCGAAGTCATTCTCATTCAGTATCGACGGGATACTGTTCAGGTCTACCGTCTCGAAAATGGGCCAAACCTTATTGTTGCCGTTCTCAAAATCAGGTTCCGTAAAATTGTTTTTGTCTTTGGTGTCATTCACCCAAGTATAGAGCGTACGCCCCTGAGCGTCGGTAATGTAGTAGGTAAGCTCCTGTCCAGGTTCGTAGTTGCTGTTGTATTCCACTCCGTCAATACCTACCAGTTGTGCCTGAGCGTACATGAGCGAATAGTCGTTCTTAGCCACGAACCACTTGTCTCCCACACCTTCTCCTTCGGCGTCTCCCGGTTGGGTGTCTCCGGCAAAGTAGTACAGCGGCCAGCCGTCATAGGTCGTTTGTTTGGCGCCATCCTCCCGCGTGATACTGCTGAATTTTGCAGCGTCAAGCCCTTCGCCTACCTGCAGCTCTTCTCTGTAAAAAACAGGCCAGGTGGTCAGGCAATCTCCCTCGCAGGCGGACTCACCATTGACATCTTCCGAAAAGAAATACAGTGTCCGTCCACGAGCGTCTGCTATTACTGCTCCGAGATCGACTACTCCGGCCAGTTTAACATTGGGTCCTGCCTGAGCTTCTTCCAGGTCCGTATTAGCTATCGGCCAGATGCCAGGCTGTGGAAAGCTTACGCCTTTGGTGCTTCCACGCTGGAAATTGTCCTGCTGGAAATAATACAGGGGCCATCCCTTATAGGTCAGTTGAGGTACACCAAGTTGGTTATCCGTGGTCATATCAAAGTCTTCCATACTCAAAATACTCGGCACTGCCTGAAGCTCCTCATAAAAGACAGGCCACGTGGCCGGATCAAGAATGTACTGGCTTATACCATTTCTGTCCGGCACAAAGATGTAAAGTGTATTTCCGTCAAAATCAGTAATAAACGGAGTAAGCCCGGGGCCTTCCTCATAGTTTCCATTATACTGCTTACCGTCTTCACCTACCAGCTGAGCCAGGGCATACATGAGCGAATAATTCGGTTTGGCTACAAACCATTTCTCCTGTGCGCCATCTCCGTTCGTTTCACCTGGGGCGGCATCATTTACAAAATAATACAGCGGCCAGCCATTGTAGGCAATCTGTCTTGAACCATCTGATCTTGTGACCGTAGTAAACAGATTGGCATCCAGCCCTTCTCCCACCTGCAGGTCTTCCTTAAAGAAGACGGGCCAGTTTTCCAGGCAGGCACCCTCGCAGGTAGGTTGACCAGCTACATCTTCACTGAAAAAATAGAGCGAATTGCCCTCACCATCCGTCATGATGTTCCCAAGGGTGGCGTTACCCACCAGTTTTACATCAGCCGACGGTACTATGGGATCTTCACCCCCGTCATCGTCACCACAGGCGCTTACAAACAGAAGAGCCGGTAATGACAGCATTAAAAGTGTGCTTTTAAACCATTGCATTTTCATCGTTTTTTAGTTTTAAGATCTGAGGCAAAACAAAGCGCTGATCTCCACACCGGACGGCTAAAAGAGCGTGAGAGGGATCAACCTGGCCTTAAAGCCGAAAAACAGCCTGTGAATGTTCAGGAGATAGGCTGAATCCGGAACTCAGCGTGCTGAACAGGAATAGTGGGGTATGTAACAGATTTCGGGCTGGTAAATGAAGACAACGAAGGCTCATTCACGCATGCCGGATACCCTGTCACACATCTGGTAATTTTGTAACATGTGTGTTATGGGTTCATGGCTTACGGTTAATAGGCATGGTCACACCATTAACCGATAACCATTAACAAATAACATGATCGAAACATCACCAGGCATCCCAACCCATCCTGTGGTACGTAATGGGAAATAAAGATCCTAAATACACTTATGATCAGTACCTATACCGGCCTGGAGCTGGACGATTCCTTTTCTGTATCCAGGTACCTCCTTGAAAATGACATTGAGGTATTGGGTATTTCGAACTGGCACAGGTCCCGTCAGTTTCTACTGTATGTACCCAAAAATGTGATCAACTACGTAGTAGAAGGACAGAAACGGATGTACTTCAAAAAAAGACTTATCTCCATGAAAAAAGGGGATCTGATGTTCATTCCGGCAGGGTCATACATTTTCTCCGATGTGACCCGGAGCCCTTCTTCATTCAAAAGTGCCAACATTCTGCTTGACGAGAGAGTATTCAGGATTGGAGAGAAAGGTTCCAATAACGGGCACCGTGCACAACATTCACATCTTCTTAAGGACCTCATCGCCCGATTGCACAGACTCACCCGAAGCGAAATAGAACTTGAGGAAATGTTACCGGTCATTGAAAGGGCCATGACCAAACTGCCTGTTCAGCATGAGTCATCAGAGGATGAGATCCGGTTTAAGACTATTGTAAATCTATGTCTTGGTGACTCAAGGACATTACCGGAGTTTGCCGGGGAGTGTAACATGAGCCTGGCTACTTTCAAGCGTCACTTTACGGCGGCCTTCGGCACTGCTCCAAAGCAATGGGTACGCGAGAAGAAGCTGGAAATCGCCGACTTCTTATTGAAAACCCACAAACTCTCTGTTACCGATGTCTGTTTTAAGGCCGGCTTTGAAGATGTTTCCCATTTTATTCAGCTCTACAGGAAACAGTTTGGTGTCACACCCAAACAATCATCCCTGCAGACAAGCAACCATATGTGAGAATCATGTGTCAAACAAAGTAGAACAACCTTGAATAAAAAGAACTTCCGGGAATGAATAGGTATCTCCTATCAGTGTTGTTGGCTTTAAATTATACTGCTCATGCACAACAGTGGCATATTGAATCTCCCCGGACGGACCGGCCCGTCAATACCTATTACTTTGCAACGGCCCCGTCCGGTACCGACGATTTGTATGCCTTTGGGGCCAGAATGGGAATTTTTGATACAGACTCAGAAAGCTGGACCATCAATCCGGACTATACCCTGGAGATTGAGTTTGAAAATAAAGTAAATACCATACCCACACTGGAGAACCGAAGGGATGTATGTTTTGCAGGCTCCAATACCGGATTTATCATTGCCCAAAACAGGATACTGAAAACCGATGATAAAGGTGCCAACTGGCGCGTAGTATTGGAATTGTCACCCAACCATTCAAAATATGGCCATTCTGCAGATTTTACCAATATCCACTTCCCTACCCCGCAGACCGGATATGCTGTGGGTACTTTTGACAAAATATTCAAAACCACGGATGGCGGTGAAAAATGGAGCGAAATTCAGTGGAGCGATGCCACCGCACCCTACCGTGAATGGGACGAAGTGCACTTCCGAACGGAAACCGAAGGTTACGCTGTGGGGTATGAGATCGATGATATTCTGTTGAACATTGGTGTGTACAAAACAGTCATCCTCAAAACCATTGACGGAGGGGCAAGCTGGGATGAAATAGTACCGCTACCTGCCCCGGGTGAAAGTGATCATCAGCTGCACAGGATGCAGTTCACCTCTGCAAACACAGCTTATCTGGCACTCATCAACAGGAATCGTGTTCTGCCCGTTGACAAGCTGTTGAAATCCACGAATGGAGGGAAACAGTGGTCTGAGGTGGATCTGCCTGGCGCTTTTTTCAGTCTGGTGATTCGCGATATGCACTGGTTCAGCGATACGGAAGGCCTTTTGATCGGCGGGGACGCCGGTTTCGGCCAGGAAAATAAGGTATATACAACGGATGATGGTGGGCAGCACTGGGAAGAAATAACGCTAAAGGTGTGGCCTCATATGGGGCTGACCAGTACCTACACTTTTTCCATGGCCTTTCAGGGAGAAAAAGGGATTATTGTCGGTAGTGGTGGACATGTGTCTTATACAAAGGATGGCGGTAACTCCTGGCAAACTATTGTTTTTCCATTTCCCAGACTACGCTCTGTTGATATGCTCGATACTGACAGGGGCTATGCTGCGGGAGAAAACGGCCTTATGCTGAAAAAAAGTGCCAGTCAGGGTTGGGACACACTTTCCTATCACAACATTTCTGAGAATGTACAGGATCTGATAGAAGTGGATTTCTTTAATGAACAACACGGCGCCATACGTAATGTTGGTGGTGCTGTTTTCCGCACCGACGACGGCGGACAGTCCTGGAAAAGTATTCTTGACGATGTGAACATACGTACACGCAAGATGCAATACCACGAAGACGTCCTGCATGTACTGGCGCGGATACAGGATGAAGAAAAACTTGTATTGCTGAAGAACAAGGCAGGAGAAGATCAATGGTCCCGCCTTGATATAAACAATGATCCATCTTCCCTGCTGATGCGGAGCGAGATGCAGGTAGTGAACGATCAGCTCATGTTTGTTCAGCACAATGAACAACTGCTGGTAACGGAGAATGGAGCTGTGACATGGGATAACATTGATATATCTGCACCCGGGAGTATCTCCAAAATCCTCTTTCTGGATCGGCAGACCGGTTGGGTAACATCAGACCATTCCCGGGAGATATGGAAAACGACGGATGGAGGAAACAAGTGGGAAAGAGTGTTTGCTGAAAATGACATCAGCACACCCAATAGCCTGGAAATAAGGGAGCTTATCCAGGCGGGTGACGATAAAGCCCTTGCGCTTGTGCAGGTACATGGCTCCGACGATGTGCTGGCACATGAGGTGTTTCTGGTACTTCCCATTGACCAGGAGGACTGGCAGGTACTTCCTATCCCCTATACGCTGGAAACTTCCTTTTGGCCATCGGGTATCAACATCACCGGTGACCGGCTTTTTCTGGCCGGACCCAACGGCAACATTCTAAACTACAGCTTCCGTTCCGGCAATACAAATCCGGTGCTGTCGGTGAATACAGGTATTGAGGTACCGGATGGAGGCAATGCAGTCATTTCTGAGAGTCATCTGAAAGTAACGGACGGTAACAATACGCCGGAACAAATTGTATATACCCTGGAAGTCGCTCCGACGGCCGGTACGCTAATGAAAGCGGGATCCCCTCTTTCCACCCAGGATACGTTCACCCAATCCGATATCGACAATGGAGCTCTTCAGTACCAGCACAATGGCTCGGAGATTGACAGTGATTCGTTTTCCTTTTCAGTGACTAACGGCGCCGGTGGAGAGATTGCCAACACACAGTTCATGATTTCCATTGAGACCATTTTGAGCAATGAAAATGAGGCTCCCGGGATCTTCAGCATTTATCCCAATCCCACCAAAGCTATGGTTACCGTACAGCATCACGGGCATGAAGCCGTGGTAGTGGCGCATAATACACAGGGGCAGTTTACAGGCCGCTTCCTGCAGGTCCGTTCAGGAGAAAGGCTGGACCTGAGTGGCTTCCGGCCGGGGTTTTATTTTTTGACGGTAACTACGGGTTCTGAACGTCAGGTATTTAAGCTGGTGGTGGAGTGAGTGGGCAGGAGTCTGACGGTTTGGAACCGTCAGACTCCTGCCCGCATTGGACCCGTGACATAATAGCCATCATTTCACTCGTCCTTCAGATACTCCACCGGACGCAGCCTTATGGACCATAGGATCTGATGAAGATTAGATAAAAGGACAATGCCCGCCAACAGCAATAACCCAAAGAGGTAATTGTCAATTCCAAAATCGATGGCATAGGCAAAATTATTCAGCCATTGATCGGAAACATAATAAGCCAGAGGCCATGAAACCAGGCATGAAATGACAATGATCGGCAGGTATTCCCGGGTGACCACCCATACAATATCTCCGGATGAAGCGCCAAGAACCTTCCTTACCCCTATTTCCCTGGTCCTTCTTCGGAAAGAGTAGGTGGCCAATCCAAAAGCTCCCAGTGATGCTATAAAAATAGAGAGGATCGTAAACCATGTCATGATCCTGCTGCCCGCCAGCTCACGCTGGTAGGTTTGCCGGATCTCCTCCTCAATGAACATAAGCTCCATGGGCTTGTCCTTGTTGAAGGCCTTGTACTCGGCTTCTATGCCTTCAATCTGATGTACAATTGAAGTTCCGGGGGTCAGCCTTATGTTCAAATAATCCGTATAGTGGTGATGTCTATTGATGTAGATCACCAGAGGTTTTACACTTTCATACAATGACTGGTAGTGGAAGTCCTCCGCTATCCCAATGATTCTTCCCTTTCTGGTGTTAGCCTTCCCTGTATAAACCGTAAGTTCGATCTCCCGGCCCACTACGTCCTCAATGGCTCCCAGTTGCTCGGCGGCCGACCTGTTGATGATAAAAGCCTGCTTTTCATCGGTCTTTAGCTCTTTGTTGAAGTCCCTCCCCTCGATCAATTCAATAGCAAAGGTCTTCAGGTAGTCCTCATCCACTCCCAGCGTGAACCATTCAAACTCACCCCCGTCCGGTTGGTCCGGAATGTTTACATTCAACCCCTGGAATCCCCCGCCCAGGCCAATGATCGTACTGGAAACGGCCACATTTTCTACGAATGACAGGTTGCTCAGATTTTTTTTCAGGGTTTCGTAATTGATCAAGTCATGATCATCCACCATTTTCAACGCCACCACATAGCTCTTGTCGAAGCCTGTACTTTTTGTTTGCAGGTAGTAATACTGCCTGATCAACAGGATGGTAAACACAATAAGGAACATGGAAATTGAAAACTGGACAGTCACCAATGCCTTACGCTGTACCCCTTTATTCATATACCTTCCCAGATTGTTTTTCATCACATCCACCGGGTTGTAGCGTATACTGGTCAATGCGGGGTAGATACCGGAAATGAAAGCAAGCATCAATGAGCCTGCGACAAGCCATGCCATGGTCCGGTAACTGACGATAAAATCAAGAACTACTGATTTGTCCAGCAACTGGCTGATCAGTGGATCCCACAATAAAACCAAAACGCCAACAGACAACAATATGGACAGGCAGATCATTACTGATGATTCCAGAAAAAACTGCCTGATCAGCTGTCCCGAGGCAGAACCCATCGCCTTCTTGATGCCTACCTCTTTTGTTCGCTGCTGGCTATTGGCCGTTGTGAGGTTCACATAATTAATGGTGGCTATCATAAGAATGAACCCACCCAGTATAAGAAAAAAGCGCACGCTCACCTGGGTGTTATTGGGTTTCCATTCTCCCTGACGGTCGGAGGTCAGATGGATGCTGTTCAGCGGCTGAAGAACGAGTTCCGGCTGACCATCCGTATAGTTTTCATTTCCTCTTTGCATCAGGATCTCCTGCCCAAGCTGTTTAAAATCCTCACTATCCGCCTGGTCTTCAAATTTTGCGTAGAGAAATGTGGTTGGAAAAAACCAGTTATCATGCCATGGCATGATCTGATCAAGACTTTTAAATGAAGCAATGAAATCAAAGTTAAAATGGGTATTGGAAGGCAGATCTTCCACCACGGCAGTCACCGTGAACTCAAAATCGCCTGCGCCTTCATCGTAATGCATTACCCTGCCCACCGGGTTTACTTCTCCAAAATACTGTAGCGCCTTACTTTCAGTGATCACCAACTGAAACGGTGCGATCAGTGCCTTTTGCAGCGATCCTTCTACGACCTTGAGGGGGAAAAGATCAAAGACCGATTCATCGGCAAAGACAAACTGGTGTTCTTTCCTCTTTCTATTCACTTCATAGCTCACATGGCCCGGCCAAAGCATCATCCTGCTAAAGATGACCTGCTGAGCAAGCCCCTCTTTATACAATTCAATTAAGGGAATGGGGCTTTTGGCTGACTCCTGGTATTCACCATCGGTTGAGTTTATGGCTATTCTGTAGATCTTTTCATGATCAGGAAAAAAGGTGTCATAGCTGGTTTCCTGGAAATAATAAAACAACAGGATCAAAAATGCCGTAATGCCCAAAACAAGACCGGAGAGATTAAGACCGGAAAAGAGCAGGTTCCTTTTAAGTACACGAATGGAGATCTTTAGATTGTGACACCATAGTCCTTTGTTCATTGAGTATTGCATTGCTATCGGCTTTTTAAAATTTGACCATCTGAAAAACCTGAGGACATCAAAAAGGAAGGTACGCCGGGCATAGGAAAAACCCCTGTTTTCTCCCTTAAGGGAGAAAAGCTCGAAAAGGTCCCCTTCTATTTCCTCCAAATAGTCCTTACTGCAAAACCATCTGAGGAAGCGCAGAGACCATCGGGGCGGATATTGCTTCATGACAGGGAGGGTCTGATCCTTTTGTACAAACTGCTTCTGATCTCGTAGATCTCATCCAGTATGGCCAGGCCGGCATGGGTCAGGGTATAGATACGTTTTCTCCTGCCTCCTCTTTCACTGGTTGCTCCGCCCATCCTTGACTTCATAAAACCCTTATCTTCTAACCGGCGCAAAACGGTATGAATGGCGCCTATATTTACCTCCCTGCCAGTGGTCTCTTTTATTTCCGCAACAATGGCCACTCCGTAAGCCTCATCACGTAACGCTGCAGCAGTCAATAAGATGAGCTCTTCAAGTTCTCCAATAAATTTTCCTTTCATATGAAAAGGTATTTATCATACAAATATAAAACTAATGGATTTTTCGAAAAGAAACAAACCTGATTTGCGAGAACCCTACCGGAGCTCAATGGATTCCCATATTCTGCCAGAGACCATTCTACTTGTTGGTTCCCATCGTTCAAAAGGAAGGTACTGTTTGTCAAGTTGTTAACATGGACTTTGACATTGCAATTTATTGCCGCTGCCACCCTCCTCACCCTCCTGCCTTACCTGTTCAGGTCCATTGGAATCATTGGTACCGCGGTGTCTCTTTATCAGTTTTATTGGATCAGGACGATTCATATTGCTTTTTAGTTTATAGCACCACCGATACCCACCAGAATCAACCCTGATTCTTCTTCGGAAAATCCTACCGATATGTTAATAGAGAAGCTTTCCTTTACCGGGACAAAATAGACGCCAAATCCATATCCGGCATGGAATTCATCCGAGGTGTCAAAATCAGAATACACCCTGCCCGTATCATAGAATCCCTTCAGGCCGAATTTAATAGGAATAATGGGAGTTTGAAACTCGGTAAGCTGTACCCTGAGTTCTGAATTGATAAACAGGGAAGATCGGCCTGTAAACCTGTTTAGTTCATAACCCCGCAGGTGATTCTGCTGGCCCAGGTATGCCATTTTATAGAAGGGGATCACATCCTCTCCATAGCTGGTCGATCCTCCAAGCCTGACGCCGAGAGTCCATGGATTCTTCATTCTCCACGTCGCAAATTTCTCAATGAATCCCTGTGTGACACCGTAGCCTTCATTATCTTCACTGGTAATGATGCCACTTTGGTGTTTTAGGTACAAGCGCATTCCCTGCTCCGGCAGATCCGCTCTGTCTCTGAAGTCGAGATCAAGTTCAGCAATAGCTTCTGTCAAACCAAGATCCCTCAGCCCAAAGAGATTCAGATCGAGTGTATCTATCAATTCAAAGATCGTACCCTGATCAATTACAGATTGATTTTCTTCCAGTCGAACTCCAAGTTTAAAGCTGCTTTTTTTCCAAAAGTCCCTGGTTAGTCCCACAGCACCGCTATAGGTTTCATAACGGGCCTGGTAAAAACCGGCATCATCAAGATCATCATCATTGGCCGTGCCATTGCCCACCCCAAAGAACTTGTTAAAATCGTTGTTATCTGCTGCAAGCCCTTCAACCTCAACGTCCCACTTGCCCAGCACGTGGCGAAAGCGTCCTGTATAGCTTAGGATCAGGATGTTCTCCGTGGTAAACCTCCCCTTAAGGGTATGTATGGTGCTGTAATCAGCTTTCCCAAATCTTTGACGTGTAAAGCGAACCCCCAATGTGCCACCAAATCCATTGGTGGAATTTGATCCAATAGAAAAAACAGGACGATACCTGTGATAGGCAAAGCGTGTCCGGTCATAATTGTAGAGTGTATTATCCCAGTGATTGACCTGTTTACCCTCACGCCCCGGATCAATCGTAGAGTCAGGGTCTTTCTCATAGATCAGTGTTTGCCTGCCAACTGCCTTAACGGAAGACTCATCGGTGATCCGGTCGACATCCGGCCCACCAATAATCCTTATTTTGATGGATCTCCGGGCTTCTCCAGAAACGTTAAATACATCGGCCCCCGCCAGGCCGAACAGTCTTATCTCCTGTGTTTCTTTTGGGTTAAATACACGTTTATAGAGCTTCCTGCCTTTTGTACCATCTTTTTTTAGATTCCGTACAGTTACTACCGTATTACCGTTGGTCTCTCTAACTACCTTAAAGTGCTCCCGTTTGTTCGAGCCTACAACATCTACCTCTCTGGCCAGCATGAGATAATACTCATTAGCATATTTTTTCAGATCCCTTACACGCTGCTTTAACTTTTCTTCAATTTCCTGACCTGACAAGGCATAAGTCTCCTTAGGCATCTTTTTCACAGACTCTTCAATAACTTTATCCGTAATTTTTGATTGAATATAACCCGCGGCGTCCATCCACTGCTCTTTGGAAAGCTCACTGAGCAGAAACCGATCGAAGTGTCTTGATTGCCATGTCAGACTTTTGATATCATGGATCTCCAGCCCGAAGTTCTCACCACTCGGCTTTGCCCATTTTCTGTCTGCCAGCCAGATCAGTGCACCATCCCATCGTGAAAAAACATGGTCACGATCACGCGGAATGGGACGATAGGTCATGCCATCTTCGTCATTACCATAACCCGCCCATTTCCAGTTATCCTCATGCCTCCCCCAGTCACCAACCAGTATATCGAACATCCTGGCCCTGGAATATTCCTGAGCATTGATCATGTTGTCATTATCCTTGTACAGTTTTCTGAACATTTTGTAGCTCTGCAATACCTCTTCTGCCTCGGCAAAAGGAAATTTTACTTTTTTTACATTGATGGGTTTTTCTTCCAGCATACCCAGCAGACCTGCGTATTTTTTCCGGAAAGGACCGAGCACCGGGTCATCAGGCAAAACAAATAATTCTGGTCTGGCATGAAGAATATCGGTCTCATCCAGCATAGCGCTCGTGATCATGGCTCCGTAGGGGTGCTGCATGGATGTAACATCCCTGAAAGTTTCCGACACGATGGTTCCGCGGAAATCACGTCCAAGGACCATAGTAGGGTCTTTATCCACCGAACGAAAAGCATACTCCCTCCCATCCCCACCTTTCATTTTCAAAGATGTAGTCTGTCGCCCTCCTCCTTTTTCATAGACGGTTAACCCATTTTTCTCGAGGTTGAGATCTAAATAGGGCACTTCAATCGTTTCATTCCATGTTGACCGGTAGTGTGTCCCAAAAAGGAATCTTTTCATCCCTTTTGCCGGATATAAACCACCTGTTACTTTAGTAGTTCTATGTGTTGGTTTACCATTGACCGCTTCGATGGGTTCCTTCTGGCAGGGAACGTAGGCGGTATTCATCACCGCACTGCCCTCTATTCGTTCACAAGGTGAGTTCAGTAGCGTTTCCTGTTTGAGTATCGAAAAACCATCATCTTCTGTCCTTTGATGGGCAGTATAATCTACCCGGCCATCTGCATAATAGATTAGTTCGATCAAACCGACGGATGGCCTGGCGAACCGTACTTTAGTCTTATCTTTTCCGGTAAACCGGGCAGTGGCTGCTGCACCGCTGTTCACAAAAAAACTCCCGTATTCCTCAAGCACCTGCAGGTTATAGTCATGCCCGGAAGCATAGATCGTTGAACTTTTATCAGCAATGAGGTTTTCGATGTCGTGCCGGATCGGATCAAAGCGTTGATTGGTTATATCGAGTGGAGTGCCAATATTTTGCCGGTATGCTGCTCTGAAACTTCCGAACAACGGAGGGGCCCAGTGTGCTTTGGGTGATGTTTTACCCCCGTATTCTCCAACAGATATCAGTGGAAAATGCCCCGCAACCAACAGGTTCTTGCCATTGGCGTCTTCCAGCTCTTCCCTAAGTTCATTCTCAAAATCGGTTTTGGTCACAATTTTGCAATCAGCATCAGCAGGTAGCGGTTTATCATAGGGGTGGTTCCACCATTGTGTATTTATGGCAACCAGTACAAGGTTTTCAGACAGGTCCACACTTTCCGGTCCGGGACACCCTTTGGATATGGCCCAGGTCACATTATTAAAACCCATGGTATCTACTGCTTTTTCCAAAGCCTTTACACTCTTTAGGCCTTCCCTGCCGGAGTTTGACCAATCCCGGTCTCCGGGTATGATCACAACCCGTCCAATATCAAACTGTGATACCACCTCAAGTAACTTCCGGGACTTTGACAGGTCTTCCGGGGCGGGTAGGCCATGGGTATCCACAAGGTCTCCATTTAAAAGAACAGTAAAGGGTTCCTTTACAGGCAGGAGATGTCTGAACTGCTCATAGAATTTTGAGTCATGAGCAAGATCGGCAGTATTCCCTAACAGGTACACACGGTGATCAATATTCAAGGTCTGAGCATCCAGATTATGTAGGCTGCTGGTAACTGCAAGCCAAACAAAAAACAAACGGTAAGAAAATCTTTTCACTTCTTAAGACCATTAGGTTAAAACAATTGAAGCAGATGTTTGATAATCACAGGCAGGCAATGACTGGTTTCATGAGCATCAAATATCATAGGCTTTTATTTAGCGTAAGAAAACACTCGTCTATCCCCGGTCCTGTGTGCTTACAGACCGAAGATCGCGTGATAAATGGTCTGTGAGGACACAGACCATGGATTTGAAGGCAATAACTACCGTTTCACGTTCATCAAATATCATAAATTGTTATCTAAAGTACTTACGGTAATGAAACCCGGTATAAAACATTTACCCGGATTGCGCCGATTGATTGATATACTTACCCACTATGGTCGCTGTGATGATCACCAGATAGAACTGTCCCATCAGACCAATCAACACAGTAGCCTTCTCAGCCAGCAGGGTGACGGGAAGTATATCTCCATAACCTATGGTGAGTAGTGTAATAAAACTGAAATAGATCAACCGGTCTGTTACAGCTATCGTCATCGTCTCCCCTGTGTAGAGGCCATGGAACGAATCCGGATGGACCAGCTCAATGCTCAGGCAAATGAAAAAGCCGAGCAATCCGAGAGAAATATAGCCGCTGACCACGCCAAAGATCACGCTTTCACTGATCCGTCTTGCCTGCCATACCTGCTTTATCGTTTCGATACTTACTACTATATAAAAAAGAAAATAGATGATCATTCTGCTTACCCCTACGCTCCTGGCGTCAATACCGCCCAACAGAGAAGTACCCAGCAGGACTACGGTTATGGCCAGTAGCACCACAAAGAACCACATCAGGCGCCTTTTTCTGGATATCAGCAGTGCACCCGCCAACAGATTGGCCTGAAAAAGCACAGGATACAGTATGTCCTGATACCAGTAGACAGGAACCAGTAAGGACCCGAACAATACTGCTACCTGACTGAAAAAGAAGATCTCAAACCGATATGGATATAGTTTTGGCAAAGCTAAACTAGTCTAGCAGGACCTTATTGAAGTTATAATCATGATAACTCACTTTGTACAATACACTGTAAAAAGCCGGAATGAATAACAGCGTAATGATCGTCCCAAACAACAGACCGACCATTATCGTCACAGCCATGGGTTCCCAAATGGCTCCGCCGCCAAGGTAAAGAGGTATCAGGCCCAGTACCGTAGTGAACGTAGCCAGTAAAATAGGCCTGAACCGTTGCAGGCAGGCGCCTATGATAGCATCCTGGGGCTTTCGCTTCAATTCCTTTTCTTCAATTTCAATCCGGTCAATAAGTACAATAGCATTGTTAATGACAATACCTGCCAGTGATATAACCCCAAGAAATGCCATAAAACCAAAAGGAACACGAAACAGCATCAGGCCAAGGACCATACCTATCACTCCAAGAGGTATGGTACAAACGATCATGGTCATTTTACGGAACGAATTGAACTGGATGATCAATAGCATGACAATGATAAAGCCTGAAAGCGGAAGATATTTCCCAACCGCTCCCATATTTTCGGCAGTGCTCTCTGCATCACCTCCCAACTGGTAGGTGTAACCTGCCCAGCTGGCTTCCTGCTCCTTTAGCCATGGCGTCATTTCAGCCATGATCGCAGCTGCGTTACCCTCATCCGTCAATTCACTGGATATGTTGATCGTCCGGTTCAGATCCAGTCGTTTGATCCTGGAGTACTGCCACTGCGGACGTATGGATGCCACCTGTAGCAGTGGTATACTTTTGCCTGAATTCTGGGCATAGATGTTCAACGTTTCAAGAGACGCTAGGGACTGTTGTGCTCCCTGGTCGCTCAGGATTAAAATGGGAATGGATTTATCGCCCTCCCGAAACTCACCTGCCTGAAAACCGTCCAAAACAGTCTGCAATGATATAGCAATGTCCTGGTTGGTAACCCCGGCCAGTTGCGCTTTGTTCTGATCAATATCTATCACAAACTTCTTCCCCTTCGGCCCCCAGTCATCCTTCACATTCTTGGTGCCCGGAATGGCAAAAAGCCTTGCCTTGATCTGCTGTGAGATCTCCGCCAGTTTATCAGGATCATCTCCTGAGACTTTGATCTCGATCGAGGTACCTCCACCCCCCGAACCCAGCAGGCCCACTTTTATATCGGCATTGGGAAAACCGGAAAAGCAGAAAGCATCCAGCCGCCGTACCATCTCTGCATTGATAAGAAAAGAGGAGGTATTGACGAGAATATGAGCATAGTTGGAGTTGGGCTCATCTGCACTATAGCCCAGATCGTACGCAGACGGACCTTCACCTATAAAAGCGGACCAGTCCACTATGCCAGCCTGCCTTGCGTCTGTCACCTTCAGCTCTTCTACTATAAACTTCTCTATATCCAGCACGGTCTGTTCGGTACGGCTGATCTTGGTGCCTTCCGGCAAATTGATATCCACCGTGATCATATTGCGGTCACTATCAGGAAAAAAGATAAAGGCCAGCTGAGTAAAGCCTGCCAACGATAAAAAGAACAGGATCACAATACCTGCAAGCACCGTTCTCTTCCACGCCAGGGCAATTAAAATGAGATCCTTGTATTTTGACTTGAGTGTGTTGATGATCCTGTCAAGAACACTGCCCTTTTG
The DNA here is from genome assembly GCA_001657315.1 of Flammeovirgaceae bacterium BBD 1991-12. GTDB lineage: Bacteria > Bacteroidota > Bacteroidia > Cytophagales > Cyclobacteriaceae > Fulvivirga. Next base: position 101,092 of record LYSV01000025.1, read on the forward strand.
ACCTTCTTTCCTTTTTACTTTTAGGAAGTAGACACAAAACAAGGTGATGATGCTCAATGAAATGATCCATGAGGACAGTAGCGCAATGCTGATCACCACAAAGAGCGGTCCCATAATATCCCCCATGACCGATTCAGCCATGTAAAAGGCCAGAAAGGCAGCCGAAGTGGTCAGGGTGGAGATCAGCAACGGAATGAAAAGCTCTGAACAGGATGTTATGGCGGCCTCCCGTACATCATGACCCTTCTCCAGCTTCACCATGATGGACTCTGCTACCACTATACCATTGTCTACCATCATACCCAGAGCCATGATCAGCGCCGCCAGCGTGATCTGATTAAGCCCTACTCCTATCAATCCCATCACCATGAGCGTGGTAATAGTAACAATCGGAATCAGACTGGCAATGACCAACCCCGTACGCAGCCCCAGAAAAAAGAGCATCACGGCCAATACAATACCGATAGCCTGAAGCAGATTCCCGATAAAATCACCGATCTTCAGGTTGATATAGTGGTCTATGGACGAGATACGAAATACATTCAACCCTATGGGAAGCCTGTCCTGCCACTCAGCCAGCACTTGATCCAGCTCTTCACCCAGCTTTATGATATTGGCTCCCTCCTTGAGTGAGACATGCAATGAGATGGCATCTCTGCCATTGATCCTGACCTTCTGTTCAGGAGGATTAATGTACCCCTTCTTTACATTGGTGATGTCTTCCAGGGACACTACCTGCCCGTTTTCACCCACCGGGATCAGCATGTTCCGGATGTCAGTTATATCGTCAAAATTACCCGTTGGCTCCAGAATTATCCGTTCATCCTCCATGTTTACCTGTCCCCCTGAACTTAAAATATTGGTACTGGAAATGAGGCTCTGAAGCCGGTTGGAGGTAAGCCCGTAGGCTTTAAGTTTTGTATTGTCAAATTCTACAAAAACACGTTCCTCCTGTGTACCGTTGAGTTCTACTTTTGCCGCGTCTTCCAGCTTGATGAGGTCATCCCTCAGATCATCCGCATACTCCTTCATTTCCGTATAGGAAAACCCATCACTGGTCAGGCCTACGGCTATACCAAAGACCTCCCCAATGCCGTCGTCATTAAGCTGAGGCTTTACATTACTGGGAAGACCCTGTATGGTGTTCAGCTTTCTTCTCAGTCTGTCCCAGACCGCCTGCAGATCCCGTGGGGCTACTTCCATTTTGAGCTCCACATTTACCACCGAAAGTCCGGTACGCGAGGTGCTTTTTACATTTTTAAGCTCCGGCAGTTCCTGTGCCACCTTTTCTATTTTATCAGTCACCAGTTCTTCAACACGCTCAGGACCGGCCCCAGGGAACGACGACACCACGGTGGCCACCCGAACGGTATAGGGGGGCATACTGTCACGCGACAACGTCTGATACAGCATAACACCGAAAACTATTATTACAAGCAGGATACTTAAAACAACACGGTTTTTTTCTATGGAGAACTGGGTTAGATTCATGGCTCTTCAGCGGTAGGAAATAATTATTGTAAACTTACTTTTTGTCCGTCAAGCAGGGTTTGCAGGCCGGCTGTGGCTATCATCTGACCCTCCGTAAGACCTTTCATTACCTTAAAACCGTCCGGGGTCAGTTCGCCTACTTCTACAGATTGTTTCTTTACCGTACCGGTTTGCTGATCATCGGGCTCTATCACAAATACAAAGTTGCCGTTCCCATCCTCACCAACTGCCTTGAGCGGAATGATAAGGGTATTGCCGTCAGCTGCATCTCCTGATCTGAAATTAAAGGTGACATTTGCCGCCATACCCGGCTTTATGGCTGTTGATGCATTGGTAATACCAATTTTCACCAGGTATGTAGCGGAGCCGGGGTCAACAATTGGTGCAACCTCTATGACGCTTGCCGTGAACTTTTCTTCCAGCGCAGAAAAAGTGATCTCCGTGTCCATACCCAGCTGCACTTTGTTGATCACATTCTCAGGCAGGCCTACCTCAACGTTAATGTCAGCCCCCGCGTTAAGAACGGCTATTACCTGTCCGGCACTTATATTTTCATTTTGAGCGCCATCGGTATCGGCGATAATCCCGTCGCTTGGCGCGTAGATAAATCCGTAGCTCACCTGGGTTTGCTGGATGCTCTTGTTCCTTTTGGCAGATTCATATTGATCCAGTGCGGATTGATAGGAATTTTTGGCGGCCTGATAGTCGCTTAAGGAAACACCCTGTCTTTCATACAGGGCCTTTATGCGTTCCAGTTCGGTTTTAGCGGTGTTCATTGACGATTCCGCCGCCCTAAGTGCTGATACTGCCTTCTCATAAGCTAGCGTGGCCTCAATATTGTCCAGCCGGGCGATCAGGTCTCCCTTCTTTACCGTTTGCCCTACTTTAGCATTGATCTCTGCGATGATGCCAGAGCTTCTGAAGCTCAGCTGGATCTCATCTCCGGCCTTTGCGGTACCACTAAAGGTCCTTATCTGTTGTCCATCTGCCGTTCCTACTACCTGGAACTTAACCGGTCGTAGCACTTCTTCCTTTTTTTCGTCTTTGCCTCCACATCCGGAGCATACGGCTATTGCAGCAATGAGAACATATTTTTTTTGAAGAGACATATTCATAATTCAAATTAATTGTCAGATACAAATTGAGAAAATCGTTCCTCGAATGCATTAAGTTCTTCTTCCGTGGCAAATCCTGAAAAAAAACCAATGGCGAATTCAAGTTGTACATGGGCCTGCAGATAATCATAAACAGACAATGCATACGCCAGCCGGGCATTCAGGGCTGCCTGCTGTGCGTCGATCAACTGTGTAATGGTAACAAGGCCCTGCTGGTAGTTATCCCTGACCAATGCGTAATTGTCCCGGGCATTGTCAGAAGCAATTTTACTGAACCCAATGTTGGTGGATGTATTCAGGAGCTCGAGTGCCCTGCTTCGAACGGCCAGTTCAAGGTTCAGGTCCAACTGTTGTCTGGAGTAATTGAGCTGCTCCAGTTGCAGGTTGGATTTTTCGATATTGGCTTTTCGGTTAAGCCCCTGAAAAAGGGAGTAGTTGAGTGACAGCCCCACCTGCCATGAGTTGTCAAAAAACTCTACCTCCGGTGTTTCTACGGAACCTTTCCCTCCCCGGTCAAGTATCTGGTCCGTTTGCGCCTGAAGCGCCACCTGAGGGACAAAAAATAAGCGTTTGTTCTGTAACTGTTCACGTTCCGTGGCCTTTATATTTTCCAGTAAAAACTGCTTGTTGGGATTTCCGGTTACAGCCTCCTGTACCAGAAAGTCACTGACTTTTCCAAAGTCATCCGGGGTCTTTACAAATTCCTCCATGGCGCCGGACTGAAATTCCCTGAAGGTTTCGCCGTCAATGCTGATATCCTCTATGTCAAACTCGTCTTCCAAAGTATTGGCAAGGAACGTATTCAGCTGAAGTTTAGTGGAAATTACTCCGGTTTGTGCTTCCACTACGCTTTGTTTGGCTGTAGCCACCTCACTTTCCCATCGGTACAGTTCTGCCTTGCTGGATGATCCGAGTGTTACGCGGATCTTGGCCAGTTCCAGATTCGCTTTTGTATTCTTCAGATTCTCCTGCTGGACCAGTAAGTTGGTCTTTGCGGCCAGCAGGTTAAAGTAGCTGGTGTAGGTATCCAGCAGTACCGCCAGTATATCGCTCTCGGTATCGAACTCCTGGGCCTTCATAAGATGGTGAAGTATCTTAACACCTGCAATCGCCTCCTCGGAGTAAAGCAGCTGGGTCAATCTTAACTGCCCGGTCAGCGTTCTTTCTGATGACCCAATGGCCGGATTTGCACGTTCATCATTGATCTGCGCCCCGGCAACTGACATATCCAATGCAGGCAGTAAAGCACTGCGGGCATTAATGATCTCCTGTTCTGCCAGATCAATGTCCCGGTAACTTACCTTAATATCGAAGTTAGCCTCCAGTGCTTTTTGCATGATTTCTTCCAAGGAATAGTAAGGCTGATCCCTGGCATCACCATCAATGAGATTGGCTGTAAAAATGATCTCGAATGGAGGAGAAAGGCCGATTTCCCTGGCGGTTTGCAGATTAAGGTAAAACTCCTGCTTATGATTAATAACCACAGGCATATCCTGTAATCGTTCGCCCGTAAAAACTCCATCGGCCATGATCGCCAGCTTTCTTATGGCCTGGTCCAGGCCATTGTCATCGGAGATACTACCCAGTATCCCCTCATCCACATGCCATTTGGTCGCTGAAAATGACGGCAGTTTCTGCCTTTTAAGTTCATCTGCTATCATTCGGATATTGCTGAAGCTTTTGGTGTAGAGCTCGGTAACATATACCGCATCGGTACCCGGCGGAAGTGACTGGAGAGACGCTAATGCATCATTGCCAACGGGCACCACATTTATGATAGTTGACAACGACTGGCTGAGCGAGTCGAGTGTTTTGCCGGCCTTTTCCTCATTGAATGTTATGGCTGAGCCTTCATCCACCAGCAACGTCAGATTTCTGAACTGGTGTAACCTGTTGAACTGTTCGATCTCCTTTCTAAAATTCTGAGCTGCCCAGATGTAGCTAAAATTACTGACACCGGATTTCCCGTTATTGAAAGGGATCTCCTGCAAACCCGGGTCGTAAATACCAAGTCCTATGGTAGGTGTACTGAACCCGGTCGATAATGCGCCCTTGGTGCTTACACTGCCAATCAAAATGACCAAACTGACTTTAGGAGCAATAAGGTTGTAATTGGTAGCGGCCTGTGACAGACTCTGTGTACTGTATATGATGTCATCGGCAGCCAATGTGACTTCCCTGGAAGCACCGGTAGTCCTGTCGATCTCATTGACCATAACCTGAATGACAGAATCCACAATTGCTGATCTATCAAAATCGGTCACAATGCCTATAGGAGTGTTTTGGGCAAAAACACAGCTAAGACTGACCAAATAAAATAATATTAAGAGCTGAAGGTTTTTCTTTGCTAGCATGATGGTTTCGAAAGAAGTTATCAATAAGATAGTAAAAATCATTAACTAACTCATAGCAGCCAAAGATTTCGTTGTTGGCCAACTTCGTGCTTATAGCTACCATTTTGAAAATCAATGAAATACCTGTACCTTTTTCACAATTTTTGAACTGACCCTTTCCTGTGATTTGACTTACAACGCCTGTTGTATGCCACGTCCAGGGGGATTGGAACACAAAAAAATAATGCTAACCAATTCCAAACGCCCTGATAGTGGATCTTCCACGAGAAGATTCGATGAACCTGGTTTAAGGTCTGGTGTTGAAACCGAAAGTGAAGACCTTATCTGGGAGCGATTCAAGGCCGGTAGTGAGACGGCACTCACCTATGTTTATCGCAACTATTCCAATCAGCTGTTTAACTATGGCATTCAGTTTACCAGTGATCGTGGTTTACTGAAAGATTGCGTACAGGATCTGTTTGAAGAGTTGATCAGGCGACGTGAAAAGCTCTCCTCCACTACATCCATCAAATTCTATTTGATGAAAGCCTTTCGTAACAGACTGGTAAAAGCTCTTCGAAAGGACAAACGAAGAAAAGAAGGTGAAAAAATATCATCAGAGGAGGGTTTTCAGGTAACTGTATCTGCTGAAGTCAGGTTGATCAACGGTCAGCTGGATGAAGCAACGAAAAAGTTGATCGAGCAAAAGCTGAACCAATTACCTCCCCTTCAGCGTGAAGCGCTCATTTTATATTTTTACGAAGGACTGAAGTATCAGCAGATCGCAGAGATGCTTGGGATAAGGACCAAATCAGCGCGTGAGTTGGTTTATCGCGCCACAAGATCCCTGGCAGACCTTGTCGCTCCTCACAAAGATCGAATGATGTCCCTCCTTTGGATTATCTCGGTTATGAAATCGTTAGCATAACGAGCATCCGGTAATGAATTTCATAAAAATCTTATGATTTTTTTATGGATTATTGAATAATTCACGGTCTCTATGGTCATTTCAGGTATATCGGACTTTATAAAAATGAAAGCTTCGCTATCACCGACTGATGGACTACAAAGACTTTGATCTACACGACTTTTTACAGGACGAATACTTTGTCGGATGGGTGTTGCACTCCGATGTAGAGTCTTCACATTTCTGGGAGCAGTGGTTGGCTGCCAATCCGGAAAAAAGAGGAACGGTTCAGCAGGCCAGGGAGATGATCTCCTCCATAACCTACCAAAAAACGGATACTCTGAATGACAGGGAGTACAGTGAGATCCTTGAGCATCTGTTGAAAACCAACCAGAAGAAAAATTCGCAGGGTTTCCGCTGGACGATAAGGCATACCTTACGGTTAGCTGCCAGCATAGCTGTTTTCTGCATTATTTATATAGTGGTAAGACAGGCGCAGGTAGATGATCCTCCCCCGATGGAGTACCGTCAGGCATCGGTAACAACCCAAATGGGGCAAAAAAGGACTGTAAGCCTCCCGGATGGCACCACAGTGATGCTGAACTCGGGCAGTACTCTGACGTATACTGTGCCCTTTGAAAAAGATATTCGATCGGTTTCATTGACCGGTGAGGCGTTTTTCGATGTAGTTCACAATGAAAAGAAACCTTTTATTGTACTTACGACCGGTCTGCAGACCAAAGTATTGGGCACCTCATTCAATATACGCGGATATGCCGATGATCCCTTTGTGTCAGTAGCGGTTTTAAGCGGAAGCGTCCGGTTGAGTTCTGAAGGTTCCAATAGTCACACTCTTGAACCCAATGAAATGGGGATCTATCATGGGACCCTCGATCACATAGAGCGTACTTCCTTTGATCCGGATAAAACCATAAACTGGACACGAGGGATACTATCATTTGAAAACGAAAGCCTGGAGACCATATTTAAAGAACTGGAACGATGGTACGGGGTAAACATAGAGATTAAAGAGGGGGTCAGGCTGGAAGGTAAATACAGTGGAAGATACAGCAATGATCCGCTGGAGCTTGTGCTGAAAGGATTGAGTTACACTTCACATTTTACATATCAAATAAACGGGAAACAGATAATGATATATGATAACAACTAACAATATGTGCTGAGGCCGTACCAGGTACGTTTTCAACACGCTGAAAAACCAGAAACCCTTGTATCCTAAGTTGGGGAACTCCGGTCACAAGGGCTGGTTTTAGCGATCTTATTATCCACTAAAACAACTTAAAAGTATGAAAAATCTTCTACTGAAGGAAATATTGATTATGTCCAGGTTCCTTTTCTACGTAGTTTTTCTGCAGACCTTATTTGCTTCCCTGCTTCACGCCGGTGAAAGTAACGGACAGCAAAAGAGCCTCTATGAAGTTAAGGTGCAGATTGGTTCCGGAACCCAGCATTTATTACAGATTTTTGAAACCATAGAGCAGGAAACCGATTTTGTGTTTTCCTACAACAACAAGTATGTGAAGAACACTGTAGTGTCCGTAGGCGCATACCGGACACTGGGGGAGCTCCTGGAAGAAATCTCGCGCAATGCAGATCTGCAGTTTCGAAGGATCAATGAAAACATCCACGTAGACCGTAAAAAACCTTCCCAAAAACACGTAGTCAAAGTGTATGAGAGATTCGAAGATATCGAAGTGAAAGGTCAGGTGCTGGATGAAAATGGTGAAGGACTACCCGGAGCCACCATTTCAGTACTGGGTACCACTCTTGGGACCATCACTGACATGGAAGGCAGATTTTCTATTGTTGTAGAGAAGGGTGCTACACTGGTTGTGTCTTTTGTAGGCTATGTTACTGAAAAAATTCAGATCACGGAGCAAACAACGCTGAATGTTTTACTAACGCCTGACATCCAGTCACTACAGGAAATTGTGGTTATCGGATACCAGTCTGTTAAAAAGAAAGATCTGACCGGCTCAACGGCCGTGATCAGCCCTGAAAAATCCAATCGTGTAATGACCAACTCTCTGGCTGAATCCCTACAGGGACTGGCACCTGGAGTCACCGTAAGAAATGGCGGTAGCCCGGGACAGCAGGCAGTTATTGAGATCAGAGGAGTGGCCAGCTTCGCCGATACAAACCCACTGTATGTAATTGATGGCATGCTGGCAGATGCCAATCCAACTATCAACAACAACGATATAGAAACCATACAAATACTAAAAGACGCGTCTGCGGCTGCTATTTACGGATCCAGAGCAGCCAATGGCGTTATTATCATCACTACCAAAAAAGGTAAGGAAGGCCCCATGCGGGTAAGCTTTGACGGGAAACGGGGCATTCAACAAATTCCCAATACCCTGGAGGTAATGAATGCACAGGAATTTGCCGCCATGCAACGTACCCAGTACGAAAATTCAGGACGTATACCGCCTGCCCTTGTAGATGTCGACTTCAATCCTGAGGTAGATACTGACTGGCAGGACGAAATGATCCGTACAGGTACCATGCAGGACTACAACCTGAGTATTTCCGGTGGTTCGGAAGCATCTTCCTATCTGGTTTCGGGTAGTTACTATAACAACGAGGGTATACTCAAGGGAAGGGATTTTGAGCGTTACAGTCTGCGTTTAAACAGTGAAAGTAAAATTGGCAGGGTCACCTTCGGTGAAAACCTTTTATTCACCCATACGAACAATCGCACTCCGGCAGAGGGCAACCCGTTCTATGATATGCCGCAGCTCCTGCCGGTCATACCTGTGCAAAGCGAAGAATATATTTCGGATACGAACCCTGAAGGATGGGGCATTGGCTCGGTGAACGCCCCCACTTACGCCTGGAATCCTGTAGCTATCCTTAATTTAAGCCATCAGGACAATAACTTCTCCAAGGTGGTGGGCAATGCGTATCTCAATGTAGAGCTCACAGACTGGATCAGCTATAAATTTAACGCCGGTTTGGAAGCCAGCTTCGACCATATCAAATATGTGAGAGAAGATGGTGTATGGTCATTCAATGCCGCCGTTTTTCCAAGTTTCGTGGATGAATACCGGTCAACGTATTTGAGCAAGCTATTCGAGCATACGATCAACATCAATAAAGACTTTGGTGATCATACCATTAATGCCGTCTTTGGGATCTCCCAACAATCCAACCAACGGGAATTTACTTCTGCACGCAGAAGTGAGCTGCAGCAGTTCAATAATCAGTATCTGACCACGATCAATTCAGCCCTCGGCGACCCCGTAGCCAGTGGCGGACGCCCCGAAGATAATTTTATTCTGGGCTACCTTGGGCGGATCAATTATATATATGCAGACAAATACCTGCTTACCCTCACCGGTCGTATAGACAAAAATTCACGTTTTTCTGATGAATACCGTACAGGCTATTTTCCATCGGTTGCCGCTGGCTGGAGGATCAGTGAGGAAAACTTCTTTGACGTACCGTTCATTTCCGATCTGAAACTAACGGCATCCTACGGGCGCCTGGGAGTGATCCCCGGTCAGGTAGGATCGTGGGATTATATAGGCAGGTTAAACAGCAATGCCAGGGCGATCTTCGGACCGGACCAGGAAGCGTATGTTGGCGCCTATCAGGCACGTATTTCAAACAACCAGCTCCAATGGGAGACGCGTACTACCCAAAACATCGGGCTTGATGTAGGCATGCTGACGAATCGCTTACTTTTCAGCATAGAATACTATAACTCCCTGTCAGAGGATGCCATCCTCCAGCTTCCCCTGGCAGGATATCTGGGTAATCTCAACGGAGACCCCTATGTAAATGCAGGCTCCATACGTAACAAAGGTGTAGAGGTAAGCGCCTCGTACCGCAAACGGGACGGAGATTTCACATGGGAGGTTTCCGGTAATTTTACAACCATTAACAACACCATTGAGAGTGTGGGAAATCAGGGTGAAGGTATCGATTATCTTCAAACAGGACTCACACGCTCCAAGGTAGGAAGGCCCGTAGCAGAATGGTTCCTGCTCAAAACGGATGGTATTTTTCAAAATGAACAGGAAGTGTTGGATCATGTCAATTCTGAGGGCGTGGTTATTCAAAATGATGCACAACCCGGCGATATCCGTTTTGTGGATGTCAATGATGACGGCCAGATCACAGAAGCAGATCGTGACTACAGTGGAAAATCACCATGGCCTTCATTGCAGACCGGGGCGCAATTCAATGCTCAGTATAAAAACTTCACCCTGAATCTTCAGGTCGTAGGTGTTTTTGGCAATTACATCTACAACGGTACGCGTCAGATACTTGATGGGTATCAGAACACCAATTTCAGAAAGGATATCAGGCCATGGACACCGGAAAATCCCGATACAGACGACCCACGGATAGGTGTAGCGGAAAACGATCCGGCACTGGCGCTGAATGCAGCCAACAGTACACGGTGGCTGGAAAGCGGATCATACTTTAGAATACGGAACCTGGAGATCGGATATAACTTCAGTGAGGATTTATTGGGTATAACCGGAATAAACAGTGCCCGCATCTATATCAGCGGCCAGAACTTACTTACACTTACCGGTTATTCCGGGCTGGATCCCGACGTGGTAGGCGCAGGGATACTGGAGCGGGGATTCGATGCCGGTAACTGGCCATCGAGTCGGGTATATTCTCTGGGACTCCAGTTCCGGTTTTAAATAAAATACGGTCATCATGTTAAATCCGGATCCTTCATGCAACCTGGCGAAGGATACAGCTGATACCAAACGACAGACCGTTCAATGAAAAACAAATACACATGAAACGAATAGTTATTTTATTGATGATAATGACATTGGGATTAGGATGTGAAGATAATCTGGAGGTGGACAATCCCAACGAACCGAACATGGCACTTTTCTGGCAAACAGCAGAAGATGCAGAACAGGGAGTAAATGCCGTTTACAGTACACTACACAGAGGTTCCATATCCCGGTGGATGATCATGCTGTACTCGACCCGTGCCGATATCGGCGAGAGTCGAAGTCCATGGTTCGAGCTTGCCAATGCCCTGGATAAGTTCATTCAACCAAATTACAATTTTGATCCTGTGGCCGGAGTCTGGAGAGACAATTACATCGGTATAAACCGGGCTAATCAGGTCATAGACAATGTACCTTCGATCAATATGGACCAGGATAAAAAAGATGAGATCCTGGGCCAGGCCTACATGCTTCGGGGCGTATTCTACTACCATTTGGTAACACTTTTTGGAAACGTTCCCCTGATGCTCAAGACTCCGGAACCGCAGGACTACCCCGGCAACAGTACACAGGAAGAAGTCTACCGGCAGATCATTGATGACCTGCAACTGGCGGCAGAGCTGCTGCCAGTGACTTACAGTAGCCCTAACGACCTGGGAAGAGTAACCAAAGGTGCGGCATACGCTCTGATGGCCAAGGCATATATGCAATTGGGTGAATATAATGATGCCCTCCCGTCACTGCAATGGTTGGTGGAAGGACCTGGCGCCGGTGTTTACGACCTCACAGCCAACTATAGGGATAACTTCCTGATCACCACGGAAAATAATATTGAATCGGTTTTTGAATGGCAGTTTGAAGAAAACCCAAATGAGTTTACAGATAACGATGTAGCCACTCCCAATCATAATTACGGATCTTCACTGGCCCAGTTTACTGCGCCTGTCGGGATCGGATTTTCTGATGCAGAGGCTCTTCGATGGATCATTTATGAATTTGATGAACTCACCACCGGAGGTGAGCGCGACCCACGGGTAGAAGCAAGCTTTTTGTTTGACTCAACAAATATCAATGGTCCGGAAGCTACAATGGTATATGGTCAGACCTTTGCTTCACGGTTTGGGAGCGGACCCGACAGCAAGCGGGTCTGGATAAGAAAATTCCTCAATGATCACTGGAAAAATGAAGAAGGATTCCGCTCCCCCAACAACTACCGGTACATCCGGTATGCGGATGTATTGCTCATGTATGCCGAATGCCTCAATGCTACGAACAACACAACGGCTGCCTATCCACATGTCGACAGGGTACGCCAGCGCGCAGGACTCCCGGCATTATCATCAGTCAGTCCAGGTCTGTCTCAGGCTGATTTCCTGGAGCAACTGAAACGAGAGCGGTTACTGGAACTCGCAGGGGAAGGCCACCGGTGGAATGACCTGGTACGTTGGGGAGACCTCGGCCCGCAGCTTTCAACAAATGACCCTGCATTTGCCAATTTCGAAGTGGGTAAACACGAATTGTTACCCATTCCACAGCTGGATGTAGATGCCAATCCCAATTTAGATCAGAACCCGTTGTGGTGACAAATGCCTGATGTAAGCTAAAGGGAGGTTCCTATATATTTATCTCAACCGATACTTATGGCAAAAGCATTTGTGATATGTTTGGCGGGTTTTTTATGGCTAATACCATGGGCATGCACCAATGATGCTGTGCAAACCGGGGGCCTGCCGGATCTGCCACAGGAAGAGGCAGACTCTCTTTTCCTCAACCCTGTCCTGAGCCGTGGACCCGATCCCTGGGTATTTCAGACCGGGGATCACTATTATCTTACGTTTACTACAGGGATCAACATAATGCTTTACCGGACATCGCACATGTCCGATCTGACTGGCGCCATTAAGCGGGTGATCTGGACACCCCCCTTAACCGGGCCCAATTCCCGGAATATCTGGGCTCCGGAGATCCATCGTGTTCATGGCAAATGGTACGTGTACTATGCTGCTGACGATGGTAATAATGATAACCACCGGATGTTTGTGCTGGAGAATAGTCATGAAGATCCTGCCATGGGACAATGGATTGACCGGGGTGAACTTAAGCTGCCAGATGACCGATGGGCGATCGATGGTACCATTTTCGAACATAAGGACCAGCTTTATTATCTCTGGTCCGGTTGGGAGGGTATCGCTAACATCAGGCAAGACATATATATCTGTAAAATGAGCGATCCTGTCACCCCCGTTGGAGAGCGGATCCTGCTTACCAGCCCTATCCTACCCTGGGAAACCAATGGAGTAAACCCAACGGTAACGGAAGGACCACAGGTGTTGAAGAAAGGCGATAAGCTGTTCATTGTGTACTCTGCGGGTGGTTGCTGGACAGACGGCTATGCACTGGGCATGCTGTCGGCCCGGCAGGATGCAGATCTCCTTGACCCGGCCTCCTGGGAGAAAAGCCAGCAGCCGGTCTTCGCCCAGAATCCGGAAGGAAATGCCTTTGGACCGGGCCATAACGGCTTTTTCAGATCATTGGATGACAGCGAAGACTGGCTCATTTATCATGCCAACGCTTCCGCCGGGCAGGGCTGTGGAAATGACCGTTCCATTCGCATACAACCCTTCTTTTGGAAAGAAGACGGCACACCCGATTTTGGACAGCCGCATCCTTTGGATCAAAAGTTAACCAAACCCTCAGGCGAGTATTGACACGACCTGACCAATAAACCAGGAAATCATAATGAAAAACTACATATCAATTTGTATTGGCATTTTAACCAGTTTCTCTTTATCTGCACAGGACTATCCGATAAGCTATGTACTGTCGGTTAAAACACCGGGTAATCCGGCAAGTCAGCATACACTCACAACCAGGGAAGGTAAAATGGTAACCGATCCGGCTATACCCGTGCAAATCAGTCAGGAGCTTTCTATCGATGATAACGACCAGGTACTACGTATCACTATAGAAGCCAGAGAAGACACCTACATCAATTTGAGCGGAGCGCTATCGCTTGATCAGCAGGAGTACAGGTCGACCCAGTTTTATCTCCCGGGTTTCTGGTACCGGAAAAACATGCGGTCGCCGGATAAAGCACCCAATGCCAGGGTAAGTAAAAGCTGGATAGTACGTGAGGACCGTCTCAGCACTCCTATGGCCGGGGCTTATGATGAAGCCACTGGAAAAGGCATAAACCTGATACGGCTGGACAATGTGGATCAGGTGGCGCTGGCCCCACTCAATCAGGGAGAGGTGATCCTGAGTGGTCCAACCAACCTGGGTGCGGTGGGCTTTGGTGAGCAAAATGGCAAAGCTTTCCTGTCGTTTGCCATTCCCTACAAAGAAGCACCTCATAGCTATTATCGAAAACTCACCCTGGGCGAGCCCGTCACTTCATTCGTCCTGATCCGGTCGGGAGAGCGTTTGACTGTGGAATATCTCATCCGGTCTTTCGAAGCAAGCGACTACTCCGACTTTGTGGCCCGGTCATGGACCACATCCTATGACACCAAAAAGCCTGAACCGGTAAGGTCAGATAAGTTTACCGATCAGGAGATCAAAAGTGTATTGGCCAGGTTCTGGAAGCAATCCTTCACCTCTACCCGGGATCTCAAGGGGTATTCCGGCGTACATCTGCAGACGGCGGACTGCGAAGTGATACCACTGCTGGAAGTGGGGTTTGTAGGTCGTGTGCTGCTCAATGCATTTAACTCCCTTGAGTTTGGCCATGAGCAAAACGACCAGGAATTGATCCGCATGTCTCATCAAATATGGGACAGCTACCTGGCCAATGGTTTTACCAAAGGTGGGCTTTTTCGTGAGGTAGTGGACGAGCATCATGGCCGGGAGGCGCATATTTTTTCCATACGCAGACAATCCGAGGGTCTCTATGCTACGCTTTTCTACCTGGCGTACGAAAAGGCCGCCGGACGTCTTCATCCGGAATGGGAAGCACGAGTAAAAGTGATGCTGTCACTGTTTTCCAAACTACAAAAGGAAGACGGTTCTTTTCCCAGAAAGTTTGACGACAATCAAAATGTGAAAGACGCAAGCGGGGGAAGTTCTTCCTGCGCGGTGCCTCCGCTGGTAATGGCTTACCGGTACTTTGGAGATAAAAGCTATCTTGAAATGGCCCGTAAAGTCGCTGCCTATCAGGAGGCAGAATTGATCTCCAAAGCAGACTATTTTTCTTCCACCCTGGATGCCAATTGTGAAGACAAGGAAGCCTCTCTTTATGTGGCCACCTCTCTGTACTACCTGGCCCAGGTTAGCAAGGGGAAAGAAAGAGCGCATTACATTCAGCAGGCTAAAAAAGCATCTTATTTTGCCCTGAGTTGGTACTATACCTGGGATGTCCCCTTTGCTCCGGGGCAGATGCTTGGGGACCTGGGCATGAAATCGAGGGGCTGGGGCAATGTATCTGTAGAAAACAACCACATCGATGTCTACATATTCGAGTTTGATGAGATCCTGGATTGGCTCGCTTCAGAGACCAGTGAGCCTCGTTTTAAAGACTTTGCCCACGTGATCCGCTCCTCCATGCGCTCGCAACTCCTGCCCTACGAAGGGCATATGGTGGGTATCGGTAAGGTAGGCTATTACCCGGAAGTGGTACAGCATACGCAGTGGGATTATGGAAAATTTGGTAAGGGTTTTTACAACGACCTGTTCGCTCCGGGATGGACGGTAGCCTCCCTTTGGGAGCTGTTAACAATAGGGCGTACAGAAGCCTATTTTAAATGATCGGATCAGTGAAAATGATGAAAAGCAGAATTAAATACCTGTTGTTGTTGGTTGGAATTTGGGCCTGCAATTCAGATGATGAGGCAGCCACACCGGAGCCAGATGAGGAGCCCGATGAGGACACTACCCAATGGGTGATCAAAAAAATTATACCAGGCAAACCGATCAGTCACATCGAATGGGGACTGCCACGAAAGGTGTCCCACGAAGTGTACAGTGCAGACTATCCACGGATGCTAAGCCTGGGAGGAGATACATTATTTCTGGCTTACCACGGTGGCCCGTTGAATAACGAATGGGATAATCTCTATCTCAGGAAAAGCTTCGATAATGGCCAGACCTGGACGGATACAGAGGTGCTGATGGCTGATGAAGACCCGGACTACTTTGGCTTTGCCAATCCCGAATTTCTGGCGTTGCGAAATGGCAGAATACTGCTGGCCTTTACGGGACGCGGCAATCCTGACGACAACCAGCACAACAATATCCAGGTAATGCACAGTGATGATCGTGGAGAGACCTGGTCGGCCCCGCGCGTAGTAGCCTTCGGGCGTTCATGGGAGCCGGCCATGACAGAACATCCGGGAGGAGATATCCTGATGTTCTATTCCAGTGAGGCCCGTTGGTGGCAGGTAGCAGATCAGATAGAACAGGAGATCCATATGGTGCAGTCCAAAAATGCCGGGATATCCTGGAGCACACCGCGATCCGTGGCGTATACGTCAGGCAAACGTGATGGCATGCCCGTACCTTTGGTATTGCGGGAAGGCAAAGGCATTGTGTTTGCCATCGAATCTGTGGGTAACCGTGACTCCCCCTGGATACTTCACTCCAGCCTGAAAAACCGGTTTGAAAAACCTTCGGAGGTCTCACGGTACCTCGCGGCGCCAAAATCCCTGGTGAATTTCGGAGGAGGGCCCTACATTATCCAACTCCCTACAGGTGAAACCGTCCTTTCCTGCCACGATACAGGCGGCAGATCCATTGGGGCCGACTGGAAGAAAAATACCATGTACGTACTCATCGGCGACAGTGATGCCAGAAACTTTTCAAATGTAAGCTATCCTTTCCCCGGTTTACCGCACGACGAAGGTGCTTTCTTCAACGCGGTGCATGCACTGGACGCCAATACCTTAGTGGCCCTGGGTAGTCGGCATTTTGCCGACGGGCATGCAGAGGTACATTGGGTGACCGGTACCATTGTAAGAAGGTGAAAAGGGGTCAGACGGTTTGGAACTGTCTGACCCCCGTGGAAGGAATCTAAAATAAAATGACTAACAAAGATGAAACATATTTATAGCATATATCTGGTCTGCGTATTGGCAGGCAGTCTGGCCGTCTTTCAGGCAGAAGCACAAAGTTTTGTGAATCCCATCAGCGATCTGGCCGATCCGTTCATAACCTATCATAATGGTTACTATTATTACACCGGTACAACCGGTGGAAATATAAGCATGCGCCGGGCCACCACATTGGAGGGCCTGAAGGCAGCACCCTTACAGGTGGTCTTCACACCGGGTGGAGGGCAACCCACTCATTTCTACTGGGCGCCCGAAATGTTCCGTATCAACAACAAGTGGTACATCTACTTTAGTGCATCGCTGACCACCTCCACCAATGATATGCGCACCTGGGTTCTGGAAAACACTTCTTCTGATCCCATGTCCGGCACCTGGGTGTTTAAAGAACGTATTTATGATCCGTGGAATGATCTCTGGGCCATTGATGGTACAGTACTTGATCTGTCCGGGACTAATTATTTCATCTGGTCAGGGGTAGATTACAATGCCAACATTGACAAACCGCAACGCATATATATATCCTCTATGAGCAATCCGTGGACATTGGACCCGGGACGGACGTTGCTTTCCAGTCCCACACTTTCATGGGAAAACAACGGGAATGTAAATGAAGGTCCGGAAGTCATCAGAAAAAATGGAAAAGTGTTTTTGGTGTATTCGGCCAATGGCTGCTGGACGCCGGATTACAGGCTTGGCATGCTCTCGATGAATGATAATCTGAACCCAATGAATGCAGGGAACTGGTACAAGCATCCCAACCCTGTTTTTCAATCCAATGCTTCCGTGGCGGCCTATGGCCCAGGACATCATTTTTTCTTCACCTCACCCGACGGGTCTCAGGATTGGTTTGCCTATCATGCCACCACTAATTCATCTGGCGCCTGTGATGCCAGCCGTACCACCAGGGCTCAGCGCATTGTCTGGAACAGCGACGGTACGCCAAACTTTGGCATTCCCGTAGAAACCGGAACGAAGCAACAGGCACCTGCAGGAGAAGCGGGGCTGCCGGCTGGTTCACCTGTAGCCAATGGTATCTACAAGATCGTGGTGCAAAGCAGTAATAAACCACTGGATGTCGCCGGATGCTCCGTCGAAAAAGGAGCCAATGTGCATCAGTGGGATGACGGTAATGTGGACTGCCAGAAGTGGCACATCCAGGCTACAAGTGATGGGTACTATACCATTACCTCTCTTCAGGGAGGGCTGGTACTTGAGGTGGTCAACTGCTCCAATGCCAATGCTGCCAATGTACAAATGTGGGCACCCAATGGAGCCGATTGTCAAAAATGGTCCTTTGTACCTGTCGGAGGAGGTTATTACCGCATTATGTCGAAACAAAGCGGAAAAGCGCTGGACATTCAGTTTGGAGGTAACAATAACGGCGCTAACCTGCAGCAATATGACTACCTGAGTAACACCCAGCAACACTTTCGCCTTGAATGGCTGGGTACGGATGAACCGATGACCTCCGGAGTGTACCGGATCATTTCCAGGCAGAGTGACCTGGCCATGGACCTTGCCGGATGCAATACCAACAATGGCGCAAATATCGCTCAGTGGACATGGCTCAACAACAACTGTCAACGCTGGAGTGTGGAAGACACAGGAGATGGTTACTTCATGATCCGGTCTTTGCACAGCGGACGCGTGCTGGATGTACCCGCTTGTTCGGATCAGCCGGGAGCCAATATTCAGCAGTGGGATGCCTACGGCAATGATTGCCAGAAGTTCAGCATTCAACCGGCAGGTAGTGGATTTTACAGCATCATCAACAAATCCAGTGGTCTTGCTGTGGATGTTACCGGTTGTTCTACTTCACCGGGGGCCAATATTCAGCAATGGACATATTGGGGTGGTGATTGTCAACTATGGAAATTTGAAAAGGTGAGCACTTCATCGGCGCGGATCGCCAACCGTAAAATGAACAAGGAGACGGTAACCAAAGAAAATGCCTCATCACTGAAGGTTTATCCAAATCCTGCACATGATTACCTGGAAATCTCGGGGAGTTTAGGAAAGCAGGAAGTGAATGCTGTACTGTATGACGCCTTGTACCGCGAAGTGGCACGATGGAATACCACTGCAGACACGCAAATTACATTGGATGTCAAGGGAGTTTACCCGGGGATCTATGTACTCCGGATCAAAAATGATGAGACCATTGCAAGTTATCGGGTAGTGATAAGGTAGATACTAAGTAAGTTTGAGTTATGATGAGAACCAAGGCCAATAGTATGGATAATATTCAAGGCACTCATTAACTTTAAGCAACTTACAATCAAATCTTATTTAATACCCATGATTTCTTTTCAAAATAAAAACCTGATTATGATGACCAGCAGTATGATCTCCACTTTTGACAATAGATTTATCACTTACTTTTTCATACCTCTTCTAATCATATTGATCCCTGCCTGCAAAAAAAAGGCTGATGACCAAAACTGGAATTATCAAAAGGTGAGAACAGCCTTCCAACAACAACTAAATGGGAAGGATGTAGACCTGTACCTGTTGGAAAACAGCAATGGAGTACAGGTAACCATCACGAATTACGGGGGCAGGATTGTGCACCTGATCGTACCGGATAAGGATAGCCAACCTACTGATATCGTTTTGGGGTACAACAGCCTGGACGGATATCTCAACTCCGGTGAGCTCTATTTCGGAGCCCTGATCGGAAGGTACGGCAATCGTATTGCACATGGGCAATTTACATTGGATGGGACAACCTACCAGCTTGCGGCAAACAATGGAGACCACAGCCTTCATGGCGGCCCCGGAGGATACCACAATGTAGTATGGGAAGTAAACAACACAAGTGAAAATGCTATTACCCTTAGCTATTTTTCACCCGATGGAGAAGAAGGATTTCCCGGTAATCTCCGGATCGAAATGACTTACACGCTCACAGATCAGAATGAGCTGGTGATGGAATACAAAGCGACTACTGATAAGGCTACCCCTGTAAACCTCACCAACCACGCCTTTTTTAATTTGAACGGAGATGGCTCCGGCAGCATTAATGGGCATATTTTACAGGTAAATGCAACTCAATATACCCCCGTGGATGAAACCCTTATACCTTTGGGAGAGGTAGCTTCAGTATCGGGTACGCCTTTTGATTTTACTTCTCCTACTGATATTGGAGCCCGTATCGAAGATACTCACGAACAATTGAAGTTTGGCAAAGGGTATGATCACAACTTTGTGCTGGACAAGGGTATGACTGTAACTCCAGAACTTGCAGCATCCGTCAGATCACCGGTATCCGGCATTGAGCTGCGGGTCTTAACCACTGAACCCGGGCTTCAGTTTTATGGAGGAAATTTTCTGAGTGGAACAGATACAGGTAAAAACGGCTCTTATGAGTTTCGTGGGGCATTTTGTCTGGAAACCCAACACTTTCCCGACTCACCCAATCAACCCGGCTTTCCCTCTGTCATTCTCAGGCCTGGCGAAACATACAGCTCTCAATCCGTCTATGAATTCATCCTGCCGGTGTCAGGAGAGTAGGCTCAAGCGAGAGCTACCCGCCTTCCTGTAACTTGTGTTCCATGCAGGCATGTCATTCGGGCCTGTTTAAACCCTTACGCGGAAGGCGGATTCACCTTCACAATAGTCCTTCACTACTGCTTGCAGGATTTTTTCCCTTCGGGAACTTTTCAGCCATTGTATTATTTCGGCCGGAGAGTACGTCCGGCATTTAGCTAATCACAGAAATATAGTACAGGTAACCATCTCATCTCCCCTGCCTGTTCTACTCGCTTGTTCCCCAATAATGCCGTTGGTGTAAATCAAAAGAAAATTTTTCACGAGCTTTGGATAGCTTTGATAATCCTTAAAAAATCCTGATAAAATGAAAATTTGCCGATTCCTGTATACCACTTTGGTTTTGCTTGCCGCAACTACCGCATACGCTCAACCGCTCTGGCTCCGTTCAGCAGCTATCTCTCCGGACGGAAGTCAGATCGCCTTTACCTACAAGGGAGATATTTTCGTAGTACCGGCCACGGGAGGCACGGCCATTCCACTTACCATGGACGATTCCCATGAATTCATGCCGGTCTGGTCCCACGACGGCACCCGGCTGGCATTTGCGTCCGACAGGTATGGCAATTTTGATACTTTCGTCATGCCTGTAGCTGGTGGAGAGCTGAGCCGGCTTACCTATCACTCTTCCGATGATCTGCCCAATACCTTTACACCAAATGACGATCAGGTGATATTCAATTCATGGCGGGTGGACCTGGCGAAATATGCCCAGTTCCCCAACAGTCGAATGCCAGAACTCTATGCGGTGCCCGTTGGTGGCGGAAGGCCGTTAACGGTGCTGACCACACCTTCGGAGTCGACGATATACAACAAATCCGGGGACCGGATCTATTATCAGGACAGAAAAGGGTATGAAGACCCTTTCCGAAAACATCACACCTCTTCCATTACCAGGGACATATGGGTATACGACGTCAGATCCGGCAAACATACCCAGCTCACTACCTTTGAAGGAGAAGACCGGAACCCGGTTTTATCCCCCGATGAAAAATCGTTGTATTATCTGAGTGAGCAAAACGGCTCTTTTAATATTCACAAACTAAACCTTAGTGATCCAGCCAGTACTATACAACTGACAAAGCTTGACCGCCATCCTGTGCGTTACCTCAGCATTAGTAACGACGGACTAATGTGCTTTAGCTACAACGGCGAGTTATACACGTTCAGAGAAGGCGGTGAGCCTTCCAAGGTAAGTATACGGATCACCAGCACAAGGCAAAATATGGCAAGAGAGACTGTACCTATCTCATCGGGTATATCGGAAATGGAGATATCCCCTGACGGCAAGGAGTTTGTATTTGTAAAGCGTGGCGAGGTGTTCGTTTCGTCCGTAGACGGAGGAACCACCAAAAGGATCACCAACACCCCTGAGCAGGAAAGGTCGGTAAGCTTTAGTCCGGATGGCAGGTCTATCATTTATGCAGGCGAGCGCAATGGCTCATGGAATATCTACGAAGCCAAAATGATGGATGAAGATGAGCCCTATTTCTTCGCAGCCACATTGATCGAGGAGAAAGCGTTGGCAGCCACATCGGCAGCTGAGTTCCAGCCAGTGTATTCTCCGGATGGAAAAAAGGTAGCCTATCTTGAGGAAAGAACCACCTTGAAAATACTTGACCTTGCCTCTGGAAAATCGGAAGTGGTACTGCCCGCCAGGCGCAATTACTCCTATGCCGATGGGGACATCAGTTTCAGCTGGTCACCGGATAGCAAATGGATCGCCTCTGACATGCTGATGCCAAACCAGTGGATCGGAGAGATCGGCATTATCAATGTGGGCAGCAAAAAGGTGGTGAACATCACCAAAAGTGGCTATCAGGATTTTGTTCCCCGATGGTCGGATGATGGCAGTATGGTTTATTGGTTTTCTGACCGGGACGGTATGAAAAACCACGGCAGTTGGGGCGCAGAATCGGATGTGTATGGTGTATTACTTACACAAGAGGCTTATGATCAGTACCAATTGAGCAAGGAAGAAAAGGAGCTGGCGGATAAGGCTGAGGAAGAAGACGAAAAGGAGAAAGAAAAAAATAAGGACAAGGACAAGGATAAAGACAAAGATGAGGATGACAAGGATAAAGAAGTAAAACCCGTAATCATTGACTTCGATGATATCAAAAAAAGAAAAGTGAGGTTAACCGTCCACTCCTCAAGGCTGAGCGACGGATTGTTATCCAAGGATGGCGAGAAGCTCTACTATCTGGCACGGTTTGAAAAAGGCGTAGACCTGTGGATGACCAAACTCAGAAGCAATGAAACAAAGCTCCTGACCAAACTGGGAGTAGGCAATGCAGGCCTGATTCTGAGTGAGGACGGGAAATCCATTTTTGTGATCGCCGATGGCAAAGCATCCAAAGTGGATGCAGAGAGCGGGAAAAAAGAAGGGCTGAATTTCAAGGGGGAGATGGAACTGAAGAGGGAAAAGGAACGTGAATACCTTTTTGGCCACATGTGGCAGCAGGTAGCGGACAAGTTTTATGTAAAAGACCTGCACAATGTGGACTGGGATGGGTTAAAGGACAACTATCGTCGTTTTCTGCCACATATCACCAACAATCATGATTTCGCTGAAATGATGAGTGAACTGCTGGGGGAGCTCAACGCCTCACATACCGGATGTCGTTACCAGCCTCGTAATGAGACGGCTGACCAGACCAGCTCTCTCGGACTCTTTTTCGACAATACCTATACAGGCAACGGGCTTAAAATTGAGGAGGTGTTAAAAGACGGACCCTGCGACAAGGATGATCTGAAGATCGCCACCGGTATGGTCATTGAAAAAATAGACGGTGTTACTCTCTCCCCTTCTATAAACCACTATGATGTAATGAACCGGAAGCAGGGGGACAGGATCCGGCTATCGCTTTATGATCCTTCCAAAAAAGAACGGTTTGATCAGGTGATCAAGCCGGTGAGTCGCGGGGCGGAATACAACCTGATGTATGAGCGCTGGGTGGCCAACCGTAAGAAGGAAGTGGAGGAAGCTTCCGGTGGCAGGATTGGTTATGTGCATGTTCGTGGTATGAATAACCCAAGCTACAGAACCGTATATGAGGAAGTACTAGGCGAAAACTATGACAAGGAATCACTGATCGTAGATACCCGGTCCAATGGAGGAGGATGGCTACACGATGACCTCGCCACATTCCTGAACGGCAAGGAATACATTCGTATGGTACCGAGAGGTCAGGACCTGGGCAGCGAGCCACAGTTCAAATGGACCCGGTCCACCGTGGTGCTGATCGGCGAAAGCAATTATTCCGATGCTCACATGTTCCCATATACCTACAAGGCGCTGGGCATTGGCAAAACGATCGGGATGCCTATCCCGGGAACTGGAACCGCGGTCTGGTGGGAACGGCAGATCGACCCTACCCTTGTGTTTGGTATACCGCAGGTGGGCATGATCGATGTCAATGGGGATTACCTGGAAAACAAACAGCTGGAGCCGGATATTAAGATCAAAAACAGCTACGAAATGCTGGTACAAGGCAAGGACGAGCAGCTTCTGAAAGCTGTGGAGGTACTGTTAAGCGAAAAATCCGAAAAACCGGAGGGTACCTCGGTGGGTACGGTAGAAGGAGGGAAATAACAAGTTCTTTAGCCGGGCTTTCCGGTGCTTAAAAATATGGAATGCCGGGGTATTACATGAAGCCATGGCGTCAAAGTAGTAGCTTGTCCTGGCCGATAAATGAAACCACATCCTGTTCAGTGCCAGCAGTAAGGAGGAAGTCGTGGCACCACTCCGGAGTTCATTTGACATTATATCTTAAAGATTATTCTGGATCTACATTTTATCTTCGCATTGATCAGGATCAGTGGTGCCACGACTGATACATTTCAGACATAATTTAAGGAAAAGGTAATCCTGTAATCAAGTACCCTGCGTCTCTGGCGCCTTTGCGGTGAAAAACAAGGTGTTTGACCTGTTTGAATTAGTATGTGAATTTTCCTAAACTTGACTAACTTGTTGTACTGTTTTTTTGATAATGTAACGAGAATTCTGAAAGTAGAGGTCCAAAATACAATTGCCTATCGTCACTATGAGCTATTTTACACGAAAAGATCACAAGGACGTTCAATGGTTCTGATGACCATTGGAAGAGGACATGACGTACATTGCATCTACACAGGATCACATTCATGGTAAGTTCATTATCGTATGGATATTAAACAGAAATTCATGAAGAAAATCTTACTGTTTTCTCTTGTATTATACGTGTTTGCGACCAGCTTTTCTGCCAGTGCACAACACACCGTGGCCAGATTGTGGAATGAGGTGCTTTTGGAAGGTATACGAAATGACTATGCGCGTCCCACGGTTCATGCCCGTAATCTGTTTCACATTTCAGCCGCCATGTATGATTGCTGGTCGGTATACGATCAGCAGTCGGTTAATTATTTCCTTGGAAGAAACATAGGTGGATTTAAGATTGATTTTGAAGGTGTATCACTGCCTTTAAACATCGAGGAAGCCCAAAAGGAAGCCTTGAGTTATGCCTGTTACAGACTTATTACCCATCGGTTTAAAGATTCCCCAGGTTCGGTAGAAACAAAAGCTCTGGCGGATAATCTAATGGCCACATTAGGACATGATACCAATGAAGAATCACAGGATTACACCTCCGGATCGCCTGCAGCTCTCGGAAATTATTTGGCGGCTAAAATAATTGAATTTGGTCTTCAGGATGGCTCAAATGAAGCAGGTGGATATCAAAACCTGTTTTATCAACCCGCGAACGCTCCCATGATTGTTGCAAAGCCGGGCGGCCAGGACATATCAGATCCCAATCGCTGGCAGCCACTGGCTTTTGACGTATTCATAGATCAGGCAGGAAACGAAATTCCGGGAGAGATACCGGCGTTTTTAAGTCCTGAATGGGGAAATACCGTGCCATTTGCTTTAACGGAACAAGAGGAGATCACCTATGAACGCGACGGAGCCAGTTATAAAGTCTATCATGATCCCGGAGCACCGGCTTACATTAATCCTGACGACCATGACGCCTCTGACGATTATAAATGGGGATTTGGTCTGGTTTCTGTTTGGTCCTCTCATCTGGACCCATCGGATGGTGTGACGTGGGATATTTCTCCCAACACTATTGGCAACCTGAAAATTTCGGATTTTCCTACCACCATAACAGGGCTGAAGGAATTTTACAACCTAATGGAAGGAGGGGATCCCGGCACAGGGTATTCCTCAAACCCCAAAACAGGTCAGCCTTACCCGGCACAATTGGTTTACCGCGGTGATTATGCTCGTGTGTTGGCAGAGTTTTGGGCGGACGGACCAGATTCCGAAACACCACCAGGGCACTGGTTCACGATCCTTAACTACGTGAATGACCATCCTCAATTAATGAAGAAGTTCAAGGGGGAAGGCGATGTGATGAATGATCTCGAATGGGATGTTAAAGGTTACTTTATGCTGGGTGGCGCCATGCATGATGCTGCCATAAGCGCGTGGGGAATAAAAGGATATTACGATTATATCCGGCCCATTTCGGCAATCCGTTACATGGCTGATCAAGGGCAGGCTTCGGACCCTGCTAAAATGAGCTACAATGAATCGGGTATTCCGCTGATTGAAGGATATATTGAATTAGTTGAGTCCGGTGACCCATTGGCCGGCATGATGAATGAAAACATTGGAAAAATAAAATTATTGACCTGGAGAGGGCCCGATTACATAACGGATCCTGAAATTGATGAGGCTGGAGTCGGGTGGATACTTGCTGAGAATTGGTGGCCCTACCAGCGGCCTACATTCGTTACCCCTCCTTTTGCCGGTTATGTTTCAGGGCATTCCACTTATTCAAGAGCCGCAGCTGAGGTATTAACTCTATTTACCGGTGATGAATACTTCCCCGGTGGGTTGGGTGAATTTATTGCCCCCAAAAATGAGTTCCTTGTTTTCGAGGAAGGCCCGTCTGAGGATGTAGTACTGCAATGGGCAAAATACTATGATGCCTCTGATCAGTGCAGCCTGTCTCGAATATGGGGCGGCATTCACCCTCCGGTGGATGATATCCCGGGAAGGTTGATAGGTGAAAAAGTCGGGAACCGCGCTTTTGAACATGCCGAAAAATTCTTTAACGGTACTATTGTGGGAGTAGAAAGAGAATCAGAGAATGCGTTTACGTTATATCCCAATCCTGCATCTGATGGTTCAGCTATACATTTAAGCAACTTAGATCCATCACGGGTAAAAGAAGTACACCTTGTTGGGTCTGGTGGACAAAATATCAGTTTATCCTACCAGTTTAAGAGTAAGCAATTGTCAAATTCTGTCGAAATTAAGCTGCCCTACCTGTCAAAGGGCATTTATGTACTAAAATTACTATTAGATAACGGTACTCTTTCCAAAAGGGTGAGTATTTTGGATTAAGTCTCTGAATTCATAAGAGAAACCTCTTTTAACCGCTATAGATTGAGTGTCACCACGCATTCAGACTTCTGCAATTAGCTTGTAGAATAATGACCAATTTAATTTATGACCATTTTTTTTAATACCCGTTCATTTATTTGTTTACAAAGGGGTAAATAATGAAATCAACGTTGGGTGAATTTGAAGAGATCGTATTGCTGCTGGTAGCCGTGCAGCATAATTAGGCATACGGGCTTTCTATCGCAACTGCCATTGAGGAAACTACAACGAAACAGGATTTGTAAGATCGGAGTTCGGAGGCTCTTCCAAAGAGCGGAGCGGACGCATAATTCAGGCAATGAGAACAACCTTGTGAACTCACCTCCCGCCCAGACTCCCGGCAATGCCGGGCAATTTCCGGAAATGAAAAAGATTTCAAAGTTACGATACACCATGAATTGTTTGTTTTCCAATGGAGAACGCCGCTTTTATGAGGATCACGGCTATTAGGCATTGAGATCTTTTATTTTTCTTCATTTGATGAGTCCTCGAAGGTAGGCGCCGAAGGAGATGTAGGGGCGTATTGGAGGTTGTGGGATCAGGAGGAACGGTTGAAGTTTTGAGTATTGAGTCCTTAGTCGTAAGTCTTAAGTAGTAAGTACCTTATTACTTACTACTTAAGACTCACAACTATTTTGCAGCATAAAAATCCCACCTTGTGCGCTACGAAACAGCATGCGTACGGACACCCACCCCCTGTCGCTGATCTACAATTCGCCCAATAAGCCATATAAACGGCTCGACTTGCCCTTTTAGTAGGCAGGTCCCCTCACAAATGCTATGAAGCAATGCTTGTACATCAGATGAATGCAAAGCGGCGACCGCGGCCCTCTCTGTAAGAAGCAACAAACAAGAAGGTAAATCACAACCCTTATGAGCACTTAACCTAACGTCTCCATCTTTCACTAAAATTGTGATTGACTCGGACTGTTCAGAAACACTAACGGATATGGCTAGATTTGGGGTTGGAGCAGAAACCTCAGCCATCGATTTTTTCAGGTAGTCAGCGAATGCATTGGCCCAGACCTCAACATCTGAGTGCGTTATGTTAGAGTCCCTGGTTTCATCATGTGTTGCAGCGAGTTGCCTATCCACTTCACATTCTGCTTCGATGAGAGCTTCCAGCGTTTTGTCCACATCTTCACGCGTATGAGCAGCCGAACAGATAAGTCTTAAGCGGCCTCGTCCGCTTTCCACAATGGGATAGGTCACTGCCGATGTTTGAACGCCACGCTGATATAAGTTCTGTACTATTGCGTAAAGTTTATCCTTGTCGCTAAAGTGAGGAGTAACAATAGGTCCGTCTCCGGTTCCCAGATCATACCCTGCCTCTTCGAATCGCTTGCGCATGTAACGAGTGGTATCCCACAGTCGCTTACGTAATGCGTCATCGGAGCGGAGGCGCCGTAGCGCAGTGAGCGCTGCTGCCATATCCGCCGGGCTAATGGAAGCCTGAAAAATGTAGGCCCTGGAAGATGACTTCAAAAGGTCAACGTGTTCCTGGCTGGCCGCAACTACTCCGCCAAGACTACCCAGGGCTTTGCTGAGTGTTGTCATGATGAAATCCACCTCTTCCGTAACGCCTTGAGCGGCACAAATACCTGCTCCACCTTCACCATAAAAGCCAAAAGAATGCGCCTCGTCGACGAGCACGAGTGCATTATATTTTTTTGCCGTACGCACGATCTCTGCAACCGGCGCGGCGCCTTCGCCCATACTGTATACGCCTTCCAGAACAACCAGAATAGTGCGATAGGGCGACACTTCTGACTCAAGAACAGCCTCCAGGTCAGATGCGTTGTTGTGTTGGAACGTTCGGATAGTCGCACCGCACAGACGAGCCCCATCAACAATGGAAGCATGACAGAGCTGATCGATAACAACCACATCATTTCTCCCCAAAAGCCCCGCAACCGCTCCGACATTGGCTGTATAACCGGTCGGAAACAGACAGGCGCCGGGCTTTCCTACCAAATCAGCAAACTCTGTTTCGAACTCCAGGTGTTGGTCGGTCATACCTGACGCTGCAGCCGAGGTACCCATTCCGGTCCCAAAACGCTCCAGGGCAGCAGAAGCTTCCTTCATAACTTCCTGATCCCGGTTCAGGCCAAGATACAGATTGGTCGTCCATATGATCGCTTCCTGCTCTTCATCATTATAGGCATCGCCTACGATACCTCTGGTTGCGCTTCCCGTTCGCAATACCTTACTGTAAGGGTTTCTGCGATTGTTGTTCACCATGCGCATGACTTCCTGAACCAGCTTGCTTTTATCTGTAGCACTCCATGCAGGTGCCTTTGCGGCCTGGAATGTCGGATGGCTGGACTGAATATGTGTTTGGAAGCTGGCAAGTGAATCGGCAGCTACACAAGACAGCTTATCTGCTGAACAGTTATCGATGGCACTTCCCGTAATATTGACAATATAATTGACCAGCGCATTTGGTGTGGCGTGTTCAAAGATCGCACGAGCTGGCAACTCCCGACCCAATAATCTGCTAAGTCGACTGCTCAACTCCAAAGTAGTCAGCGAGTCGAGGCCAAGGCCATCGAACGAATGGTCTGGCAACACATGTGCCGGATCACTTAAGTTAAGGAGAGAGGCTACCTCGCTCTGAATGATCGACAATATCGCTGCCTGTTGTTCGTTGTTTGAGCCTGCCAGACGTTGTAAGGGAAGGCTGTTGCTGTTTACTGCGTCAGCACCCTGGCTTAATGTAACGGCACCTTGCTCAAAACGCCCCTCCTCTTCCAGGCTCATGAGTTTCTTACGATCAAGTTTGTCATTGGGTAAAAGAGGCAATGCTTTGAGGTGCCTCACCACTTGAGGAACCATATACTTTGGCAGGCGTTTTGATAAATAGGACTTGACTGCCGCCTCCGTTACCGCTTCATTCCGGCTTACAACATAGACTACCAGTATTTTCTGACCAATGCCTCCATCTAGGGCAGCCGCTGCCGCAGCGTCAACACCCGGCATCGACTCAAGTGTTGATTCAATTTCTTCCAATTCAATTCGAAAGCCCCTGATCTTTACTTGTTGGTCGACCCGGCCAAGAAATTCGATCTCTCCATTTTCTGTCCAGCGACACAGATCGCCCGTTTTGTACAACCGGCCATCCGGAATAAGATCAACAGGTTCCATCTCGATAAAACGCTCCCTTGTCAGCGCTTCATCGTACAGGTAACCACGCGCAAGCTTGCTTCCTGCGAGATACAATTCTCCTGCATCTCCAGCAGAAACAGGTCGCAAAGCATCATCCAAAATGTAGGCACGCGAGTCTGGCACCGACCTGCCAATCGTAACCACCTGTGTACCCGAAGGAACTTCAGCAATGGTCGAATAAACGGTATCTTCAGTAGGACCATACGCATTTAACACGCGCAGGTCCGGCTTTTGTGCATACACCTGTTCAACCAGTGAACGCTTGAGCGCTTCGCCACCAAATACCAGACATCGTACCCCCTCAGGCAATCTTGCTGTAGAGAGCAATGCCTGCACCGCTGATGCAACCATTACACATGTTCTCACCTGATCTACTGCAGGAAGTGTGGTCAGCTCAAGGGCGTTTTTCGCAAGTATTACAGTGCCACCCAGCGATAAGGTGCCCATAATTTCCATCACCGAAGTATCGAAGCAAACAGAAGCTCCTGCAAACACCCCTTTCAACTCTTCATCACTGAATAGCTCACGCATGGACTGACGCATGGCCACAACACTTCTGTGCTCCACAGCGACCCCTTTTGGTCGTCCCGTTGAACCCGAGGTATAGATGACATAAGCCAGATCATTTGCTGATGGTCGTACGGAGCTATCCGTATGATCACCTACTTTATTCATCCACACCAACTCATGCACTCCACTGCATAGGTGGGCAGAGCTGTCATTATCCACGATAGCTGCCGCAGCACGAGAATGCTCTAACATATACCGGACCCGATCCTGTGGGTATGCGGGATCCAACGGTACATATGCACACCCTGCCTGCATCACACCGATTAGCGCAGCCACCAGTTCCCAGGAGCGGTACATACAGACCCCTACCAACGATCCGGGTGCTACCCCACGGCTCTTAAGCTCTCCGGCTACCTCACCAGCCCGTTTCATGAGACTGTTATAGTCAATTCTGGTCTCGCCATCGATAATTGCCATCCGTTCCGGATATTCCAGCATTTGCTTCATTATCAGTCCGCAAATTGTTGTTCCCAGATCATCGCTGTTTTTTTGAGTAAGCTCCTTCTTCATTAATTTTTGCAAATCCTGAGCAGCCATCCCAATTATTTCTTCTGCATGCTTCACTCCCGCTGCATTCAACATGCTCCGTCGATTGCTGGCAATTTCGTCCTCGCTAGAGCCTGAATTAAAACGGTCTAATTTATCCGTATTGGTTAACAGCTCGCTAAAGAACTGAGTTAATTTATCCATTTATTCTTCCTTTTTGATTGTTGATAAGATGCATTCATATACCCTTCTAACCAGATATATCTTCGTTATTTTTGTTTAATAATTCAAAAAAACATAAAAATCATCACATCATATACGACAAAACCGAC
Organism: Flammeovirgaceae bacterium BBD 1991-12; assembly: GCA_001657315.1. GTDB lineage: Bacteria > Bacteroidota > Bacteroidia > Cytophagales > Cyclobacteriaceae > Fulvivirga. Next base: position 132,247 of record LYSV01000025.1, read on the forward strand.
AATCTCAAGCACTTTTCCGACGTAGCGCAGAGTTCTGAGTTTAATGGCTCATGAAGGACTGTCAACAGTACCGGCTGGCAGTAGAATAGAATGATCAACAATTACAGTATATCGGCATTATGGTCCTGCCAGTGGAGACTGGGCGTCAGACTCACATCTCTTACTACCAAATGTTTTTTCATTGAAGCACCTGAAACTCAAAAAACATTCTTCACCCTACAACGTATCACCCCTCTAATGTGTCCAATAAGTAGACCTTGAGAGCAAAGTGTTTACACAACCTGTAGGATGAGAAAAGTACTGCTATTATCAATATTAATACCCATACAATCCGTTCTTGGCCAGAAAATCGAGTATGAAACGTACGACATCGCAAGACTTAGCAACGCTGTAAAAGGGTATAGTTATGTGAGTACACACCGCCCGGAAGGACAACCCGGAATGAATATCATCTCAGTGCTGGATTCAATGGATGTTATTGGCTATGCCAATGGAGAACTTATTCATACAAAAAAACTCTTTCAAAAGGATTTGGAAAGTGTCGGGGTGAAAGCTGCAGACATGAACAAGGACGGGATCATGGACCTGGTGCTCGGTAGTTATTGGTCAAACAGGATAAGTATTTACATGGGAACCCATGAGTCAGGCTTTTCTCAACCGACTCATTACTATCTGGATGGACACTGCAATGGTTTCCAGACAGGAGATATAAACAAAGACGGATACCCCGATGTTGTAGCGGTGCGAAATGGCTCCGGTAAAACCATTGCCATACATGTATTTATTAACAAGGGCGATGGTACACTTGAAAAGACTTTCTTCCACGATGCAGGAGACCACACCAACAATGAAGTATACATTACAGACCTTGACAATGACGGAAAAAACGACATCCTTATCCGTTCAACGAACGGTTTTGTCGTCTCTTATCTTCAGAATACTCCAAACGCCTTCGACTTTCATTACATACCCATAATGCCGTTTTTACCCGGTACTCCCTTTACTATTCCGGGGGGTACTGGCATCAACAATGAAGACTTTGACAGCGATGGTACAGATGACTTGTTAGTTACCTACCAGGACTCTTTAATTATACGGAAAGGAAATGGCGATGGAACCTTTGAAGAAAAAGCCTTTTTTAAATTTACCGGAACCTCACTTACCAATATCCTGTCGGCCAGACTGAATAAAAACAACATAGACATTATTGGTACCAAAATCGATAACCTGGAGAGGAGCAACCCGGACTCCTTACTCATTTTTAACTATGATCCGGTGATGAATTCGTTAAACCTTACGCATGGGATCGAACTCCCCTTAAAACTTGGCTTTGGTAGAGAACAGGTAAGGATAGCTGATTTAACCGGAGATCAGGTACCGGATATTTCCATATTGGCTGAAAAGAATGACCTGTTAATACTCAAAGGCGCAACAGATGATCCGATCACTTCTATTCCCGAAAATCCAAAAGTTGAGATATCCATCTATCCAAACCCCACATCAGGTATTATTAACATAGATACCAGGCCTTTCATCGGAAAATCATTAAAAATTAAATTGCTGGACGGATCAGGCAGGGTAATAATCGAAAACGAGTATGGAAAGATGACCAGTGAATCCCTTCAATTGAACATTGGCATGCAGGATAAACTGGTTCTGCTGCAATGGATCGCCAATGGACGATCCTCCACAAGGAAGATCCTGGTGAACTAAAGTTGACACGAGGCATTTACATTTGAATGGCACCCAAATCCCCCATCTTAGCATAAGTACATCTGTCCACCAGACTCTCCACGGGGTCCAGTGGACACACAGAGTTCTGTGAATGTGAATCTACCAGAGAACTACGGCTATTGGTATGTAAACAGAAGCAGAGCTATAAACGTGAGTTAGATCCAAAATATGCCAGAATCAGGCAAGAAAGAAAATATCTTTGTGATTCTTTCAGGTCTAGTGCCTCCGATAACTATCAGAGTGGCCCGGAAAGTTCGCCACTAAAGCAGAAAGACACAAAGAAGCACAAAGCCGTTTGTATTCAGTATCATAGTTTTTCTTAGTGAGTCTTGGTGACTTCGAGTCTTTGTGGCCCTTGAAAATTGGAATTTTACCCTAACTTCATACCCATCGTTTATGATCATTTACAATTTAAGGAAGGTCTGAGATTGGATGTTGTAGTAGATAATCAGGTCATTTGTGAGTTAAAAGCACTCGAGACAGTTAATCCTGTTTGGGAAGCTCAGATCATCAGTCATTTAAAACTTACCGACAAACTACTCGGTTTTCTCATCAATTTTAATGTACCCCGGATCAGGAGTGGGATCAGGAGATTTGTCAATTAGTTGAAAAGCGGAGTATTAGACAGAATGTAGCCCAGCCACTCCGATAGTTATCGGAGGCACAAATACACAAAGGTTCACTAAGTGGGATACATAAAACTACTCGGGGTATCCTCAAAGCAAGGAATGATTATCGAACTCACGCTAAACCTTATCATGGTTGAGCAGCGTCACACTCAGACGTTAACGTCATACCTTAACTTCATGAAAGAACCTCTCTCCCACTCTGGCTTGTTTTTGGTTCCAGAAATAACCCAGAACCGGAGAAAGTGATGTAAAAATGCATATCAGCTCACTTTATCCGTTAATTTTTGACCCATTCTAATACTTTTACCGTATACTTAGTCATTACCAGTAACTTACAAAGCGCATGATCTACAACGGAAAAGAAGTGGAATTCCCGGCTGTAATGCAGATAAGCTTCTACAAGGTGATTGATACCCTGGAGCAGATGGCCGGAGACAAGGATGAGGATACAGCCCACTTTGCCAAACAACTACTCAAGGAAGTAGAAAAGCATCCGGAACTGAGGGACGGTATTGCTGACCTGGATCAACTGGAAAAATTAATGGGGCCTGTTCAAAAAATAACGCGGGTCATGTTTCCTGATGCGCTCGCTACCAACGAGATCAAGGCGCTCACACCCCCCTTTTTTTTCAAACCCATACGTACTTCCACACGGTTTGATAACATCGTAAAGGCTTCCGGAGAGGAGTTTGACTACACGATGAAAGATGTGGACGAGGACACGTTTTACTTCTACTGCTGCTATTTTATTTTAGGAAGCTACTTTGGCTTTCCAGCGCCCAGTGGTGGATCTTTGAAGCTGGAGATCCTCAATAAAAACCAGGGCCTGGTCCGCACCTATAAAATGCTGATCAATGCGGACATGTCAGAGTTTATCCCTACCTCAAAGGCAGTGGATATCACACGGGAAGACTTTGAGGAGTTGATGGACAATTTTGGGGACATCAAACTTTGGAAGAAAAAATTCCCGCCCAATAGCTGGATCATGCGTGGCGTTAATATCATCAACCTGGTGGACGTTACCATAGATCAGTCCCTGGGAACCATTACCTCAAACCTGCTCGTAAAATCCAACGATGCTTTCGAGAACATACAAAACGGAATCAGGAGTTTACTCAACAACGCCGGGCTGAATATTGGTGTGCTCACCATGGAGGATAATAAGCTTGTTCCGTTCCATAAAGAAGAGATCAAGGGGATCTTGTTGGCCTCCAACGAGTCCCTTGACTGCAAAAAAGGAATGTGTGAGTACATCTCAGGGCAATTAATAAAAAAGAAAGAGCCACTTGTCATTTCAGATGCAAAACGCTTCCATGAAAGATCGAATAGCGGCTTGTCGGCCAAATTGGTAGCACTAAAATTACAAAGCTACCTCCTCATCCCGCTGATCCATGAGGATGAGCTTCTTGGCTTTATGGAACTGGCCTCTCAGAACCGTTATGACCTGAATCATGGTACACTTACCATTCTGGATCAAATACTGCCCATCATAGCGATGGCCCAGAAACGTTTCATGGATGAAGCACAAAACCGAATTGAAGCCATTATCCAGCAGGAGTGCACCACCATTCATCATTCCGTAAAATGGCGATTTGAGCAGGAAGCGGAGAAGTTTATGAACAAGCAGCTTAAAAATGAGCAACCTGTTTTCAAAGATATCATATTCAACAACCTGTATCCGCTGTACGGTCAGATGGACATAAAAGGGTCATCCGTTAAACGCAATAAGGCAGTAAGCACCGACCTGATCAAACAGATAAATGGTGTGGAGAAAGTGCTGAAGTACGCATTTGACCAAACCAATATGCCTGTCTATGAACAATTGATATTTCGTTTGGAAAACTATAAATCCGACCTGAAGAAAGCGCTATCTGCGGGTAGTGAGTATAAAATACTACGTTTTCTCAAGCTGGACGTCTACCCGGTTTTTGACCACTTGAAAGAGGGCAATGCGGAGCTGAGGAAGTTAATTGAAGAATATTACGATATGCTGGACCCTAACCTGCAAACGGTGTATGAGGAGCGAAAAAAATACGATACCAGTGTAAACCAGATCAATCATCGATTAGCATCCTTTCTGGACAGAAAGCAGGTGGATGCCCAGAACATGTTTCCACATTACTTCGAGCGCTACAAAACAGATGGCGTGGAGTACAACATGTACATTGGCGAGTCAATTACGAAAGACGAGAAGTTCGACACGATCTATCTGCGTAACCTGCGCATATGGCAATTGGTCGTGATGTGTGAAATGGAAAACGAATTCCATAAGATGCAAGGCGAGCTTCAGACACCCGTTGAAATAGCCTCCTTGATTTTGGTGTATAATACACCGCTATCCGTACATTTCCGAATGGACGAAAAACGGTTCGATGTAGAAGGCGCATACAATGCCCGCTACGAGATCATAAAAAAACGTGTGGATAAAGCACATATCAGAGGTACCAATGAGCGTATTGCCAAGCCGGGATCGATCGCCATTGTCTATTCTCAGGAGCAGGATGCCAGAGAATACCGCGAATACCTGCACTTCCTGGCGGCACGGGGTCATGTGAAAAAGCAATTCGAAGACTTCGAATTGGAAGACCTGCAGGGAGTAACAGGTCTCAGGGCCTTACGGGTAGAAGTGTTGCTTGGTGAGCAGCTTTCAGTGGATAAGCTTATTGAAGCTATTGAAAGCGCATCGGCTAAACAGTAGCCAGAGCAAGCGCATGTTCAGGGAAAGGATTTTGTATCATTATTCCTGACGTAACCAAAAACTCTTTGCTTCCAAAGAAAGCTTTAATCTTAAAAAGCCATCATTCATGTTTAAGCGCCTGTACCGGATTGGCAGTGGCGGCTTTTAAACTTTGCCCGATGACAGTGCCCATGGAAATAATGATCAAAACCAGCATTGACAAGGTGTAAATATGCCACTCGATCTCCGTCCTGAATGGATAATTGTTAAGCCAACTGTTCATGGTAAACATGGATACAGGAATGGCCATAATAATTGCCATACCGATCAAGTACAGTGTTTCTCTGGAAAAGATCAGGACAATACTGCCAGCACTGGCCCCTAAAACCTTCCTGATCCCAATTTCCTTCACCCGCTTGTCAGCGGCATGGGAAGTCAGGGCAAAAAGCCCCAGACAGGAAACAATCAATGCAAGAACCGTGAAAAGCGTTAATACAGTGCCGTGATTTTCTTCATCTTTGTACTGACTATCGAAAAAATCATCTACATAAAAATAATCAAAGCTGGAATTTTCGAAATAACTCTTCCATGTCTGTTCAAGACCTTCGGTCAACTCCTTGTAGTTTTGTCCGGCAAAATCAATAGTAATATACCCGGGTGCTATCCATGAGATAGCGCTATTCATTATGAACATAATGGGTGTATAATCATTGTTCAGACTTTTCTGATGCCAATTCCTTGTCACACCAATTATCTCGAATGGCTCAGGCTGCCCTTCGAGCAGTACCTTTTGGCCGATCGCCTCCTCCGGATTTGTTATCTCAAGCAATTCCAGTGATAACTCGTTGACGATCAATTTATTCAACTCATTCCCAAACTTCCTGTCAAAGGGCCTTCCCGCGACTATTGGTATCTGATAGGTATCAAGGTAATCAAAATCTACCGTCAGCATTTCGTATAATCGATTTTGATCGGAAGAACGACCGGATTTTAATCTGTTTGACAAAAACGTGGCTACTTCCATCCCCGGAACAGAACCTGACAATGTCACGCTCTGTATATCATGTCTGTTTTTGAGTTGCTCTGAAAAGCTCTCCATCCTTTCCTCAAGGTTATCGGTTTTGGCCGGAAACTTCAGCACCACCTTTTTATGTACATCCACGCCTAAAGACTGTGTTTGCATAAATTGTATCTGTTGAAATACGATCATTGTTCCGGCGATCAGAAACAGCGACATGCCAAACTGGATGACCATCAGGATCTTTCGAGGGGAAAAATGTTGTTTACCGGCTTTGACACCACCCTTGATACTGTTTATGGGTTTAAAAGAAGAGAGCACCATTGCAGGATAGAAGCCGGAAGTGAAAGTCCCCAAGGCAAAAACCAATATGCAGACTATCAAAAACATTCTTTCATTCAACAGATCCAGCGTAAATGGCGAGCCGGTCAATAAACGGAAATAGGGCAAGGCCAATACAACCAGCCCCAGTGACAGTATCAGTGCCAGCATATTGACGACCGTTGACTCCAGAATAAATTGCTGAAAAAGGCTTCTTCTCCCTGCACCGGTGAACTTCCTTATCGCAATTTCCCTGGTCCGTTCATAAGACCGCGCTATAGAGATGTTGATATAATTACCCCAGGCAATTACCAGAATAATTACCGCAATAGTCAGCAGTGAATAAAGGGCTGTCCTGTTACCTTTATTTTCTCTTTCATATTGCTTCCATTGATTCAGATGAATGTCTTTCAACGGAACCAATGATATGCCCCACGTCTTGGATTTTAAGGCTTCTCTTGTCTTGTACTTTTCTGCCATTGCCGGGAAAGCGGCTTCCACCATGGCAGGTGAGTGGCCTTTATCCAGTAATACATAGGTATAGACTTCATGTAAATACCAAAAATCCTTCTTCCATTCCGGCAGGCTGCTATAGGATATGAAGTAATCAAATTTGATATGAGAATTCTCCGAAGGGTTTTCAATGACCCCTGTTATTTTACATACCCTTTTTTCATGAGACGTACTAAAGGATATTAATTCTCCCATGGCAGACTTATTGCCAAAAAGCTTCCTGGCCGTATTTTTGGTCACCACTACCGAATTAGGCTCTTTAAGCCATGTAGCACTGTCTCCTTCAATAAGCTTAAAGTCAAAGATCCCGAAATATCCGGTGTCAGCGTAAGTGATGGTATTTTCTCTGAAAAACTCTTCTTTGTAGCCTACTATCTGCTCTGTCTGGTCCAGCGCAATTCTTGCAAAACCTTCAATACCGGGGATATTGTCCTTCATGGCCGGGCCATAACCAAAGGAACTGGTTGCCCATTGATCCGTTAATACTTCTCCCTCATAGAAATTACTCTCTACCCGATATATCCGATCTTTTTTGGTATGGAAATCATCATAGCCAAATTCAAAACTCACATACATCACAATTAAAATGGATGCTGCAAGCCCCAGGGACAATCCAGTCAGGTTGACTGCTGAAACAAGTTTGTTTTTGAGTAATACTCTAAATGCCGTACGGAAATATTGTTTTAGCATGATCGGTAATTAAAAGTGGTTTTCAGGATCCTGCCAGGAATGAATGGGTACATCACACTTGCCTGTTCCCAACAATTTTAGGAAATCCCGGAATTAAAACCGGGGTATTTTTTAGTCAGAAACAGGGGGTGTATCATAATTTCCTCTAAACGTGAGTTCTAAAATATGCCAGAATCAAACAGGAAAGGAAATATCTTTGAGCTTTAGTGCCTCCACTAATTATCGGAGTGGCCCAGAAAGCTTTGCCTCCGATAAATATCGGAGGCACTAAAGCTCAAAGGTACACTAAGTGTGATAGATAAAACTGCCCTGAATATCCTCACAGAAATGATTATCAAACTCAGGTTATAACGTAGGTCAGATACAGAAACATGTCAGTATGAGCTATTAAATAAGATCTTCTATGATTCTTTTAGCCTGATTACCCGGACGTTTTCGCTTTACTTCTCCTACCCTTTGCATTTTAAAAAATAATTTTCTACTATTGTACTGTATTAGTTAAGTAGTACACTAATTCAGTAAGAATGATAGATATTAAAAATCTCATTTTCCATTACACCAAAAAGCAGCCCCCGCCGTTCCGGGATCTGCACTGTGAGCTGAATGCCGGCAGTATTGTGGGCCTTTTGGGCAAGAATGGCGCAGGAAAAACCACCTTGCTAAAACTTATGACCGGGTTGCTGTTCCCTACCGGGGGGCAGGTCATGGTAAATGGTCATCAGCCCGGAAAAAGGCAGCCTTCTTTCCTGCAGGACCTCTACTTCGTCTCCGAGGAGTTTTACATTCCGGGGATCTCCATCAGCAACTATATCAAAGCCAATGCCGGCTTTTATCCAAGGTTCGACCTGGACTTGCTACATCGGCTTTTGTCTGACTTTGAACTGCCGGAGACGAGAAGTTTGCAGAAACTGTCCTACGGTCAGAAAAAGAAATTTCTTATATCGTTTGCGCTAGCCACGAAATGCCGGTTCCTCGTACTTGATGAACCTACCAACGGCCTGGACATTCCCTCCAAGTCTATTTTTAGAAGGGTGCTGGCGGGCTCACTTGATGAAGACCAGCTGGTGATCATCTCCACGCACCAGGTCAAGGATGTGGAAAACCTGATTGACCGCATTGTCATGCTGGAGAACGGTCAGTTTATTATGCAGAAGGACTTGTATGAGATTTCCTCCAGGCTCCATTTCTCCACCAGTTCATCGGCAGATGGTGAAGATGTACTGTACAGTGAAGTGATCCCGGGGGGTTACAAGATCATTACGCCACAGCTGAATGGCAACTCTTCTGTAGACATCGAATTATTATTCAACGCCATTTCACATGGCAGTCAAAAGCTTAAGGATTATGTCAAATAACATATTTAGCGGTAAACGTTTTTTACTGCTATTCAAGCAGCATTTCATCCATAACAACAAATTATTGCTGTATTCAATCGTAGCCTACGTAGGTGTGGTATTCCTGATCCTGTCCATTGGTCAACTGGGCAATGATCTGCAGCCACATGACCTGGAGAACTTCCGGGGGTTTTTGCTGGCATTTGTAGCCATTTTTGGAATACTCTACGTAGGCTATTCATTTCCTGCATTCAGATCGAAGGAAAACACGATCAACTATCTTATGGTACCCGGGTCAGTACCAGAGAAGTTCCTGATCGAGTTTATAAGCAGGGTTGGAATTATATTCATATTACTTCCTGTACTCTTTTGGATCACATTTCATCTGCAAGGTTACTTTTTCACATTGTTCATGGATTTTACGTTCAATCCGATCAATATTTCTTTCCTGACCAATGTGGATGTGCCTCAGATCGAGAGTTGGTTCTGGTTATCCACCCTGATAATTTCAGCTGTGATGCTGGGGTTCGTATTGCCTTTCACCGGAGCTGCCATGTTCACAAAGCAGCCCTTGGTAAAAACCTTGTTTTCCGTTGCGGTTATAGTGATCTTTTATTCAACGATCATTTATATCATCGTGGAACCACTGGGGCTGTCTAAATACAATCCCAACGATTCAATGTGGTTGATACCCATCAATGAAGCGGAAGCTTTCAGGTTTTTTGCCTGCGCGCTGGTGATCGCCAATATGGTGATGCTGTTTGTCGCCTATCGAAAATTAAAGGAAAAGGAGGTTTAGCATGGAGTTCAATAATGGCAAAAGCATCTTTCTGCAGATCGCGGACACCATCACGGACAAAGTGGTGAGTGGTGAGTTCCGGGCCGGAGAGAAAATACCCTCCGTCCGTGAGCTGGCCTCCGAGATGGGGGTCAATCCAAATACAATTATGAGAACCTATAGTGAATTACAAGCCATGAGTATCATCGAAAATCAAAGAGGCATTGGATATTTTGTAAACCCCGATGCGCAACAGATCATTTTGAAAGGTAGAAAAGAAGAATTCTTCTCAAAGATCCTGCCCGAGTTTCTGCGTCAGGCAACTATACTGGGTATTACTTCAGATGAGCTCAAAACACATATTGAAACACTAAATGGTAAATCATGAAGCTAAGTGATAAAGTACTCATCGGATTTTTCGGGTTTATACTCCTGTATATGCTGGTAGCATTCACGGAAATCAGGTTAAAGGGGGATCTGAACCGTTTTGACGAATCCAGTGCAAAAACCGAATCACTGGATATCAATACGGTGAGTTACCTCGTTTTACCTGATGTGAAACAGCGTATTATCGTGAATACCTCGGATGATCCCAGGATTGAATTAAGAAGTACCTCTGGTGATGTGTTTTCGAAGCTGAAGTATGAAATCACAGGAGACACACTGGTGCTACAGCGATTTGAGCTGGAAGAACATGAACGTGTCAGAATCGTCATTCATATGCCTGAGAATAGCCTGAAAGGAATAAAAGTAAATGGTGCAGGTGTAGTGGTTCGTAATCTGAATCAGCCGGCGCTGTCCATTCAACAGTCTGCCGGAACCGTAAGGCTGGAAGGGAATAACAGCTTACGGAATGTAAATATCATTGCTTCCGAAAAAGCGAATTTCGAAGCAGCAGGCTTTGATATTGATCAGCTCTCTGTCCAAATGGACAATTCAGTGATAAAGGTCTGGGCACCTGTTGAACGCCTTGAAGGTGCAATGACGAATAATTCCCGTTTGGTGATCAAGTCTCCAAATGACATACAATTGAAGAGGGACAAAAGCAGCACATTGAAACTATCGAACTAGTCAGTTCCCGTAACCCCGGGCTGTGTCCCCACAGCCCGGAATGGTCATTGGAACGTGAATTGGAAGTTTTTGAATGTAAAACACTATTCGTAGTTGCCGAACAACCCATTTGTTCGCATGCAAAAACGGGAAGATAAACAGGAAGTATCTGTAACAAATTGCTCATTGGAATCATCTGATAAATAAACCCTGCGTTTGGAAGCTAAATTACAACTGGTCCGGTAAGCCCAAAAACAACAACACTGCATGAACATCGAAATCAAAGGCCTTTCGAAAATTTATCCCAACGGGCATGCCGCCATCCGTGATGTTGATCTTGAAATAGGAAGTGGCATGTTCGGCCTGCTGGGGCCCAATGGAGCGGGTAAGTCAAGCCTGATGCGCATACTGGTGACCCTGCAAAAAGCAACCAAAGGCAGCGTACTGATGGACGGTATGGATATCAACAGGCACCGGAAAAGGATCAGGCCTTTGATTGGATATCTTCCGCAGGACTTCACCTGGTTTTCAAAGCTGAAAACATGGGAGTTCCTGGAATACTCGGCCCGATTATCTACGTCCCTCAGGAAGAAAAAGCGCATGGCTGAAGTAGATCGCCTGCTGGACCAGGTAGGTCTGCTGGATGTAAGGGAAAGAATGGCCAACAAGCTCTCTGGCGGTATGAAGCGGCGGCTGGGAATAGCCCAGGCACTGATCGGGAACCCCAGATTACTGGTGATCGATGAGCCTACCACCGGGCTTGACCCTGAAGAGCGCATTCGGTTCAGGAATATACTGTCCGACCTGAGCCAGAAAGATGTCACCATCATATTGTCCACCCACATAGTTGGGGACATCAGCAGTACCTGCCACAATATGGCCATGCTGAACAAGGGCGAGGTAGCATTCCATGGTTCGCCGGAAGATATGATCGAACAGGTACGTGGCCATGTCTGGCAGGTTACACTGGACGATGATGAGTTTAGCGTGCTTAAAAACAAGTATCCCGTTGTATCCACTATCCCTACCATCGGTAAATGGGAAGCGCAGCTCATTGCTACGGATAAGCCTCACCCTGAGGCTAAAAATGCCACACCCAATCTTGAACATGCCTATGTCTATTTTATGGAAAACGAATTGGGTATATCACTGGTATGATCTCACCACGCAATATACTGACCATAGCCAGGTATGAATCAAAGGTACTCTGGCGCAATTGGTTTTTCAGAATTGTATCCCTCATTGGTGTGGGCTTTCTGCTTATTTTCAATATTGCCGTATTCTCTGAAGTAGAAACGCCCAGGTGGTTCGTGCTCTCCAACAGTTGGGGTATGCCCTATTCCAGCATGATCATCATAAGTATTGCTCAGGCAGCTACGGTCATTTTTCTGGCTACAGGGCTTATTAAGAAGGACAAAAAGATCGATACCAATGAGGTATTTTTTGCGCGGCCGATCTCCAACCTGGATTACGTACTGGGAAAAGCGCTGGCGCTCTTCAAACTTTTCTTTTGGCTGAATGTCGTATTGCTCTGTATCCCCCTGATCGTTAACCTTACCAATCCAAATGCCGTGTTCAACCCGCTGGCATTTATTATTTATCCGTTGCTTACCAGCCTGCCTACCATTGTTTTCACCACGGGGCTGTCCTTTCTCTTTGTAACGCTCCTGCGTAACCAGCCCGTCAGTATCATTCTCCTGCTGGGGATCGCTGCCGTGGAACTGATCTACTATTTCGAAAAGTTTTCCAATATACTGGATTTCATGGCCTTTCGGCTGTCCATGCTGGCTTCGGACATGGTAGGGTTTGTTGATCTGGAGTTTGCTCTTTGGCAGCGATCATTTTACATCATTGCCGGCATCACCTGCCTGTTCGCCACGGCCTTTTTCCTGGACCGGCTGGCCAGCCATAAAGCGATACGCTACGCCACGGGCATGGTTTCCCTTGTGCTGGCCGGGGTTTCTACCTATGTTATGTTCAACCTATGGAGCATGAGACAGGAGCCTATCAATCTGCGTGAGCAAATGATTACTGTCAACGGCCGTTGGGCCGGAGTGCCCAATGCCGATGTTGTTTCACATCATATCAGCCTTGAGCCCATGGGCCGGGAGATCTCATGCAAGTCGACCATGAGGATAAAAAACCATTCGACAGAGCCATTATCCGTGATTTACTTCACACTGAACCCTGGCCTGAAGGTTAATGAGGTAACATTGGGCGGTAACCCTGTCGGATTCAAAAGAGATCTGCAAATCGTATCACTCGACCAGATCGGGGAGATCGAACCCGGTGGGGAAGTCAATATCGGCATAAAATATTCCGGAAAGGTATGGGAGGCAGCAGCACATCTCGAGGTGGACCAGGAGCGTTATGAAAGCACGAACCAGTATTTTATGTTCGCCCTCCAAAAGAAATATGCCTTTGTGCAGTCCGATTATCTGTTGCTGACCAGGGATGTGCTCTGGTATCCTGATACTCAGGTTGGCTATAGCCGGGAATTCGCCACAAAGGAGCGGACATCCTTTGTCCACTTTCAGCTGGATGTAAAGGCAAACGGCACTCATGTTCCCGTATCACAGGGCAAGCCTACGGTTGAAGGCGACCTGTACAGGTTCCGGCCGGAATATCCGCTGCCCCAGATCTCACTGGCCATGGGTAATTACAGAAAAAAGGAGATCAGCGTAGACAGTGTGACCTACTCCATTTACTACTACCCTCAGAATGATTACTTCATGCAGTACACGGACCAGTTGCCGGACACGCTGAGTTTCCTCATTACCGACATGGTTAATGAATATGAAGATGCGCAAAAGCTAACGTATCCCTTCCGGAGGCTTCAGTTTGTGGAGACACCGCTTCAGTACAGCGCTTACAACAAGATCTATGAAAGTCACCAGGCCTTTTTACAACCTGAGATGGTATTCTGGCCTGAAAAGGGAGGTGATATATCGCAGTTCGACCTTAGAAGACGACTACGGGACATGAACCGGCAGGCCCGCAAGCAAAATCAGGTTCTGAGCGAAAAAGAGAAGCAGGCCAACGTATTCAATGATCTTGTCAAAAAAGTATTTACGAAACAGTCTGGCAGCCGGTGGATCTTTGATGGCAGGGACGCTGACGAAGCCGACTATTCACTGTTTCCCAATCTTTATGCCTATAACTCAGGTATCGTGAGCAGGGAATGGACGCTGCTGAACAGAAGCATATCTGATTACCTCAGAAATGACCGGCAATCCCAAAATGACTTTTCAAGGAATGTTAACGGTATCTCCTTTGCAGAAGAGTGCAACGGCCTGATGCGCGAATCGTCCCTGTTGGAGGTCCTCACACAGGAAACCGATTTTAACAAAATTCACAGATCCATTTCATTAAAAGGTGAATACCTGTTCTCATATTTGGGCCAGCTACTGGGGGAAGAACCGTTTAAGGAGTTTCTGTACAACTGGATCAACCATCACCCTCACCAGCTCACCCGGTATGAAGACTTCAGGCAGGCATTTTCTGAAACCTTCCACCTGGATATCGACCCGATCATAAGGCAGGTATATTTCGAAACCGATCAGCCCTCCTTTGAAATTGAAAATATCCAAAAGTATGAAGTACTGGATGGGGACCGGAAGCGCTATCAGGTATTGCTGGATGTAAAAAATTCCGGTGAGAATGATGGAGTCATCGAGGTGAGTTTCAATACCGGTGATGAGCGGGATCAAAGTGCCTTTTTCAGACGCAAGCAGGATGAAAAAGCGCAGCAGGAAGATCAGGGTCACCTCTCGGTGATCAAAAAAGGGATGACAAAGCAGATCGGGCTCGTACTCGATGAGCAGCCGGAAAAGATCACCATAAACACACTTGTATCCAGGAACATCCCGTCCGTCATCACCATGTCGACCGGAAAATTCGGTTTACGTGAGAATGCGGAGTTATTTGAAGGAGAAAGGATCATTGAACAGCACTCCGGCTACCGGCAATATGAAGTTATTGTGGACAATGAAAATCCGGGGTTCAGCACCTTCAGCCCCATCAAAGCCACCTATCTCAGGGCATTTCTAGACCGCAGAAATCCATCGGACAAAAAATACTATGGTAAATGGTACCGCTCCTACTCCAAATGGCTGGCTACCACAGGCTCGGATTTTTACGGTAAATCCATCAGGTCGGCACATTTTACCCGATCAGGAAGCGGAGATAAGATCTGCACCTGGTCACCGGAGCTGAGAGAAGAAGGGTTTTATGATCTGTATGTCTACATGATGGGCAAAAATCAAAACCAGTATACAGGTCGCAACCGGAATAACCGTCAGTTTAACTATCACTACACGATCAACCATGCAGACGGACGGGACGATATCCGCTACAATATTTCCAATGCCGAACCCGGCTGGAATTATCTGGGATCCTATTACTTCAACCAGAGCGGGAGCAGCGTGGTACTCACGGATAAGTGTGAGCTTCGAACAGTCTATGCTGATGCGGTAAAATGGGTAAGGCAGTAACAATACAGAATGAACAGGATTTGAAAATAATTACTTACAAATGAATGGTAAAAGTGAAATCAGAATGGATCATCCGGTCAGAGCCTGCTCCCGCAGGTTAATGATGCTGCTCACTGTGGGCATTTCAGTAGTATTGAATGTTACGGAGGTCCGCAGCCAGCAGGTGCTGACACTGGAGGAGTCCATAAAGATCGCCCGGAACAGTAGTCCGGATATCAGGAAATCGGTATTGAACCTGCTTAGCAACAGAAAAAGTCTTGATGCTCAGCGCGCCAGCCTGAAGTCCCGGTTTTCACTGGATGTGACACCCATTGATTTTAACAGAACCCGAATCTTTAACGATCTCATTTCTCAATGGAATACTAACGAGGATTACAATTCCTTTGCCAACCTTTCCATTACCCAACCCATTGCCAAAACGGATGGTACGATCTCACTGATAAATCGCCTGGGATATCGTGACAACTTTTCTGAATTTCAGGATGTCAGGACCAAAACCTACAGCAATAACCTGTACCTGCAGCTCGATCAACCCATTTTCACCTATAACCGCAACAAGCTTCAACTCCGTGAGCTGGAACTCAATCTTGAAAATGCCCAGATCAACAACGCGTTGCAGCTACTCGATCTGGAAAGGAATGTAACCCAGTCCTTCTATACCTTTTACCAAAGCCAGAACGATCTGGAGATCTCTATTGATGAATATGAGAATCAAAAGATCAGCTACGAGATCACCAAAAACAAAGTGGATGCCGATCTGCTGGCAAAAGAGGAGCTCTATCAGGCAGAGCTTAATCTGGCCACTTCCAAATCAACGGTCCAGAACAATCAGGTCACGCTGGATAATGCTGCGGATGATTTTAAGCTGCTCCTGGGGGTCGACCTTACTGAAGAAGTGACGGTAGAAGTGGACGTTCAGTTCGTCACCCGTGAGGTGGATCTCAATCAGGCGATCCAGTTCGGCCTTGAAAATCGCATGGAGCTAAGGGAAAGGGCCATTGCCATAGAGCGCTCCCAATTTGAGCTGATACGTACCAATGCGCTGAATGAATTCAAGGGAGCTGTATCCTTGTCGCTGGGCATATTTGGTGATAACGAACAGGTAGCTGAGGTTTACCAGTCGCCCACGGTAAACCCCAGAGTAGCTCTTTCCTTTACGATCCCCCTGTGGGACTGGGGTGAAAACAAAGCCAGAATGGAGGCCTCCAATGCCAATCTGGAGATCAGTAAGATCGACCTGGAAAACCAGAAGAACGATATCATCATAGGCATCAGAAAGGCCTACAGAAACCTGCAGAACCTGGAAAATCAAATAGAAATTGCCCGGCAAAACGTAAAGAACGCTGAACTCACTTACGAGATCAATCTGGAACGCTATAAAAACGGTGATCTCACCAGTATAGATCTCAATATGTTCCAGAGCCAGCTTTCCGAAAAGAAAAGTACACTCGCCAGCGCATTGATCAATTACAAGATTGAACTGCTCAATCTGAAGATCCTGTCCCTGTATGATTTCGAAAACCAAAAACCTCTGATCCCATAACCGAAAACCGGATACAAACATCATATCTGCTATGAAAAAGCTTAAAAACTCCATCATGATCCTTTTACCGATGATCGCATTGATCGCATGCAACGGTGAGGACTCCAATATTCAGACAGAAATAAAGGTCCCTGTTTCCATAAAGAGCATCAAGCCACAGTCCATCTCCAGGTTTATTGAAACCACCGGTACCGTTTATTCCTCAAAAGAAGGAACCATGAAATCGGAGCTCGCAGGCATCTATCGTTTACAGCGTAATCCGGCCACGGGAAAACCCTTTGCGCTTGGGGATGCCGTGAAAGCAGGACAGGTACTGATCCGGCTGGAAGACAAGGAGTTTGAAAACAACCTGCAGCTCGAGGGTAAAAAGCTCAATCTGGAGGTGTCACAGAATAACCTCAAAAAGCAACAGTCCCTCTATGAAAAAGGTGGGGTAACACTGACAGAGCTGAAGACAGCCTCCATTGAATTTGTCAATGCCCGGTATTCCTATGAAAATGCTGAGATACAAAAGGCCAAAATGTCCGTCAGGGCGCCTTTTGACGGTGTAATTGTAGAGCTTCCCTATCGCACAAACGGCGTTCGGATCGAGCAGGGACAGGAGCTCTTCAGCATTATGGAATACAACAGGCTCCTCATGGATGTGAAACTGCCGGAAAAGTACCTGGCGGAGGTGACCATCGATCAATTGGTGCATATCACCAATTACAACATAGCCGAAGATACCATCGCAGGAAGGATCAGCCAGATCTCGCCCGTTATTGATACGGAGACCAGAACATTCCAAAGTGTACTGGAGATCAGTAATGACGGAAAACTACTCCGCCCGGGCATGTTCATCAAGGCCGCGATCCTTTCCGAAAGCAGGGACAGTACCATCGTTATTCCAAAGGAAACCATTATCGCCAGGCAGGACGGAAAAGTAGTGTTTACGGTAGAGAACGGTATAGCCTCGGAGAAGAAGATCACCACAGGGCTGGAAAATCAGGAGGTGATCGAAGTGCTTGACGGTCTCAAGGTCAATGACCGGCTGGTGATTGCCGGATTCGAAACATTGAGGGATAAATCAAAGGTCAGCGTAATTCAGTAGTCATTTAAATCAATCCATTGTGAAAAAAATAGTTTCGCTGGCAGTCTCTTTCCCTGTTACCATACTGATGATGGTGATGGCCATCCTGCTACTGGGGTCAATTTCCTTTGACAAGCTGGGCATAGAGTTGTTCCCAGACCTGAAGAATCCGACACTCTTTGTAGAGCTCAAAGTGGGCATAAGACCTCCTTCCGAGGTGGAAAAGCAATTTATCGAATCGATAGAATCCGTAGCCATCCGGCAAAATGGCGCCGTAGAAGTAAGCTCCATCAGTCAGACA
>LYSV01000026.1 GCA_001657315.1 Flammeovirgaceae bacterium BBD 1991-12
TTGTAAACGTACCCAGGAGCACACCATCCAGTTCTACTCTCAGGTCGCCCACGGAGCCTCCGGCACCTGAAGCATAGCTGAACTCCAGGTCGTAGGTACCCGAGGTGACACTGGCAAGGGTATATTCCAGCCATTCGCCACTGGCTGACCAACCTACTGAATGGCCATTGCTTGCCCCGGCCTTGGCTCCAACGTCCACATCATCACTTCTCAAAGCTCCTCCGGTGTTGCCTGTTGAGGTATCATTGTAAGCCACTCCCTGGCCGCCGTTGTCGTAAAACTCTCCTTCTATCTTTCCGGGAATATTCTGCACCGCCCAGGCAGTCTGGCTCCCACCTGCGCTGACGGTTACATTTGCCTGGTCTGTGTCCGTGGCGCCATCATTATCGGTCACCTCCAGTTCGAAAACATACGTCCCGGCAATAAGACCGGAGGCTGTGAGGTCGGCGCTGCCGGCCCCTGAAAGTGTAGCGGTATTCGGGCCGCTCACCTGGCTCCAGCTGTATCCTGTAATGCTGCCGTCACTGTCTGTTCCGGACCCGTTAAGCGTCACTGTACTTGTGGGGAGTGTGACCGGCTTGTCAGGGCCTGCATCTGCCGTTGGCGGATTGTTGCCTCCTCCTCCACAGCTCCCGTCAAATACACAGTGCTGGAAATTGCCCTCATCATAAAATCCTATAAAATGTGGCTTATTCACCGAATTACTTGAGTTCACGCTTCCATCGTTTACCAATTTGGAACCCTGGGCATTCCCTTTTTTCACATTGATATTAGCCATCTCAAAATCGGTACAATTGGCCGAGATGCTAATGACCTCAGGAGTATGAGCCTTATGAGAAAAGACATTGGTAATGGTGAAATTTGAGGTGTTTTCAAACTTCATAACAATCCCGTAGGTTTCAGTTTTGCACCCCAGAACTCTTATATTACTGGAATTCCTGACCTCAAGATAGGGATATTGGGTTTCTTCTCTCGGAAAGCCTCCCCTCTCAAGATTGAGACCATAAAACGTCAGGGGGTTTGACCCCTTTTCTATGTAAACTTTTCTGAAGTTTGCATTGGCGCTGGTATTATTTACCAGATTATTATGTTCTGCGATCCCATAGATCTTACCACCGGCATTACCGCGAAACTCATAATTATGCTTATCCTGCTCGCTGTGGCCGGAACCCTTGTAATTTCTTACAGAATAAATGAACCCATCCGAATTGCGCCATCTTACGGCGCCAATGTATGCCTGATTCTCGGTATGTACCCTTATATCCTGAATAGCATTATATCCATTGGTATTGCTGGTATTCAGTAACCAAACCCTACCGCCAGCGCCGATTGCTCCGTAATCGGGTTTAAGTTTACTTCTTTTACCGGGATCTCCCACCAACACCTTACCGGCAGGGATATCGATCAATCTGTCTATATCATAAACTCCGGCAGGAACATAAATGATCTTTGCCGAGGAATTCAGCGCATCCTGAAGCGCCTTGCCCCAGGTTTCGGAACCATCTTTATAATCCTTGAAATTCACGGCACCCTGACTTTTGAAGCTATATAAGAGGGAATTTGACGATGTGACAGATCCCGGGATCTCAGGAAGGTGTTTGTCAATTAAATTACCGTTAGGTCCGGAAGTATTATTTGCAAAATCCTTGATCTCCTGGCCTCCTCCCTGGCGATTACCTTCAATTACATTGTATCCATTGACACCGGATTGAATGCTTCCAGGAGTGTAATTGTACTTATCAATACGTGTCCAGTTGCCGGAAGAAGAACCCGATGAAAAATTCTGTTGTGAACCGGAGACAATTTTATTGGTCCCCTTTACATAGACATGTCTCAGGGTGATCGCACGATCATCACGCTCAATGGCAAAATCACCTGAACTATTGATTTCCAGTCTTGCATCAAGTAGAGTGAGATGTCCCAGATCTGAGTCAGTACCCACCTGGACCTTAATGGCAGGGCCACCACAATTGCGCACATCCAGGCCTACGATCGTTCCCCCTCTGCCAACTGCCCCATTCAGAAATATGGCATGATCACTCTGACCGCTGCAGGTAATATTCGTAAGTGTAAACCCAATATTATCTTTCTGTTTCAGATAAAACCCATACTTGCCCCCCGTGACTTTTAAATTTAAATTTGCCATGTTTCGGCCGGGAACCATCAAAAAACCTGAATGGAAACTACCACCAGTAGAAGAAAAGACTTCAATATCTGACATGTCACTATCCTGCGCCGCTCCGAATTGTACACCACTCGCTCCTGCATTATTCGTGAGATCGAATTTTAAATTTCGAATGCTGGCAAAATAGGTACATGCAGGTCTTGGCACTCCATCTCCATCTTCATTACGATTACTTTGCCTCCATACATGAAGTACAGGTTTAGGGCTACCGGAATTGGTGAACTTTCCGGACTGAAGTTTGAAGGTAGGCGGGTTTTCAGGATCACCTATAACGTTTCCTGAATCCGTTCCCTCATGAGAAGCGCAATCACTCTTCCCCAGGAACTTCTGGCTTTCTACCGAAATGGTACTGTCCACCAGATAGGTGCCGGCAGGTATGTAAGCCGTTTTATCAGAATCTACAATGTCCTGAATAGCATTTCTGATCTTTATCCTGTTGGTTTTTGCATTACCTCCTCCGGAGTTGTTGATAGTAGGGTCTTCCGAAAGAATGCTTTTCATCCCGGATTCACTTACTGAAAGTTGACCGAAAGCCGGAATGCAGAATATCATGACAATAACTAATAGCACCATTTGTCCGAAAAACAAACCGGGCCGCTTAAAGCCATTTGAATGTGAGTAAATGTGATTCATGTTGTTGGATTTAATTGATTAAACTGTAAGCTGTATTTATTTTTTCGTAATCGATTGCAAAAATCCTCTGATTTTTTATAAATTGAAGTGCGAAACGAGGATCTCTGATATGAATGTGTGCATTGACAGGATAAAGGTGATAATTTTAAAATTGTTGCACTTTGCATATATTCCGTTTCTTTAATGCCTATTTGAAGGATCTTAATAAAATAATTACAGGATTATTTTATTAAAAATATGTAGTTGTGATACATCACTTCCATCAGTTCCACCTATGTCACAGATCAGGTTTATCCACTGATAACAGAGGTCACAAACGGGTAACACACAGACGGAAAGAAAGCAGGAGCCACAATTTACCTTTGACAGGATATACAACAACACCCGGAAGTTGTTCGGTATCTGATAAAAAGGTTCCACAACCCTACTATTATGAAATCAGAATCGCGAAACCCGTCTGACCAAAAAAATGATAATTTAACAGGCACCCAGAAAGCCCTGTTCGAGAAGGCGAAGGCCGTTGTAGAGGAGAATATGAGTGACCCGGACTTTAATAACAGTGTATTTATCAGGGAGATGGCCGTGTGCAAAACCGTCCTTTATGAGAAGCTGAAGGCTTTAACAGGCCAGACCATCAGTGAATTCATTGAGTCAGTAAGGTTAAAGCAGGCCATGTATTTGCTATCATACCCTACCTTATCGGTAAGTGATATTGCCTATGATACAGGGTTCAAAAGTCCGGCTCTTTTTTCAAGAAGTTTCAAAAAGCACTTCGGTATAACTCCCAGTGAATTTTCCAGACGAAAACAACAGTCAAAAGCCACCCAGCCGGGTCAGTCTTTTAAAAATAGTGGTGGGTGTCCATATAGCTCTCTTTATTCCGATAAATTTCCGTAATCGATTGCAAAATAAAATATTCAACAATTATCTATTCCACCCAACTGAAATTGAATTTAAAAGAAAACTGTAAAATATGTCCAATCCAATCAACTTAAGCATACTTCTCTTTTCCTTATTCAGCGGATGTAACATGCTCTACGCCCAGGAAAACACCCTATTGGAAATACCACTCTTACCTGAAGAAAAGATATGGTCGGGTACAGTGGCTGACGGGCACCTTATGCCCTTTAGTGAAGGTTTTTCCTTTGATATGTATGGTGACAATAAGTACAATCAGGTACAACCACTTCTGTTAAGCAATAAGGGGCTGTATGTTTGGAGTGAGAAGCCTTACTCATTTTCCATTGGTGCTTCCAAAATTAACCTGAGTGGCTCCGGCACCATAGCATATACCCGGGAGGGCAGTTCCCTTCGCGACAGCTATCTTCATGCAGCCGGCCGCTTTTTCCCCACTTCAGGGCAAATGCCCGATACGCTGCTTTTTGCCGCACCACAGTACAACACCTGGATCGAGCTCAATTACAATCAAAACCAGGAGGATGTGTTGAGCTATGCCCAGGCTATCCTCGATAACGGCTTGCCGCCCGGTGTGCTGATGATCGATGACACATGGCAGGAAGACTACGGGCTGTGGGATTTCCATCCTGGTCGTTTCCCGGACCCCCGGTCTATGATGGACCAACTACATAGCATGGGTTTTAAGGTAATGTTATGGATATGTCCTTTTGTGAGCGCGGACCAGGCACTGATCTACAGGAAACTACAAAACAACAAGGCATTCCTGTTGGAAAGAACCACCCCGCAGATGACATGGGAAAATGCTTCACGGCCTGCCATGGTAGAGTGGTGGAATGGGATATCGGCAGTGCTGGATTTTACCAATCCACATGCAGTAGAGTGGTTCGATACTCAATTGGCGAGGCTTGTCACAGATTACGGGGTGGATGGCTTCAAACTTGATGGTGCAGACTTCAAGTTCTATGCAGGTGATGTACTTAGCCAGGAGAACATCTCCCCCAACGAGCATGCCCGAAGGTACGCACAGTTTGGTCTGGAATATCCATTGAACGAATACAGGGCCATGTGGAAAATGGGAGGGCAACCTTTGGCTCAAAGATTACTGGACAAACATCATAGCTGGGATCACCTCAGGCAGCTTATTCCACATATGATAGCCGAGGGGCTGGCTGGATATGCCTTTTCGTGCCCGGATATGATCGGCGGAGGCATGCTTCACACTTTCGAACAGGCGGAAACCATTGATCAGGAGCTTATGGTACGTTCAGCTCAGTGTCATGCCCTTATGCCCATGATGCAGTTTTCCGTGGCCCCGTGGAGAATACTGGACACGCTGCATATGCAGTCCATAAAAGCGGCAGTTGACCTCCGCATGGAATTCACGCCCAGGATCCTGTCACTGGCCCGCGAATCTGCCATGTCGGGAGAACCTATACTGAGGAACCTCGAATACAACTATCCACATCAGGGTTATGAAAGTATACAGGGTCAGTTTATGATGGGTACGGATCTACTGGTTGCACCTATGGTCCGGTCACAGCAAACTACAAGGCAGGTGGTACTACCCCCAGGTAAGTGGAGGGCTGATGATGGCAAGGTTTACAAAGGAGGAAAAACCTACACCATTGAAGTACCCCTTGAAAGGCTACCTTATTTTGAACGAACCAGGTAAACACATTTTTATCTCATGAGAAAATCAATTGTATTCTTACTGTTTCTAAGTACATCCCTATGGGTCAGTGCCCAGCAGACCGCCGTTACCAATAATCTTAACAGCCCATATGCCAGGCTCAAAAATATCAACATCAGGGATTGTCAATGGACCGGAGGTTTCTGGGGTGAACGTAGCAGGCTTATGAGAGAAGTGACCATACCACATATCTGGGATATTTTCAGCGACCCGGATGTGGGCTATGCTTATCACAACTTCAAGGTAGCTGCCGGACTGGAGGAAGGAGTTTTTAAAGGCAGTTGGTGGCATGACGGTGACTTTTACAAATGGCTGGAGGCTGCCTGTTACCTCTATGCGCAGGAACCTTCCGACTCTCTGCTCCGGGCTATGGACGACATCATTGTCATTATCGGCAAGGCGCAGGAAGCAGACGGCTACATCTCCTCTCCTATCACCATCACAGGCACACCGCGTTTTCAGGCCCTACAACATCACGAACTATACAATATGGGGCATTTGTTCACCACAGCCTGTATTCACCATCGGGTAACAGGCAAGAAAGATCTGCTGGCCGTAGCAGAAAAAGCTGCAAATTATCTGAACAGTGTTTTCAACCCGCTGAACACGGAACTGGCGCATTATGCCATGAACCCCTCTCAGATCATGGGGCTGGTGGAGCTGTATCGTACCACCGGCAATAAAACCTATCTGGAACTGGCCCGGATCTTTACGGAGCAAAAGGGGCATAACGACAAAGGCACTGATATCAATCAAAGCCGTACCCCCCTTTTGAATGAAACAGAAGCCAGGGGCCATGCCGTGATGGCCATGTACCTCTACAGTGGCGCTGCTGATGTCTATGCCGAAAATGGTGATGCTACTTATATGGAAGTACTAAAAAACCTTTGGGAAGATGTTGTCTTTCGAAAAATGTATGTTCATGGCGGCATAGGATCGCATCACCAACACATCACAGCGGCAGGTGACCAGGCTTGGGAAGCTTTCGGCCGGCCTTACGAGCTTCCACTGGAGCAGGGTTACAACGAGACCTGCGCCAATATATCCAACGCAATGTTCAGCTGGCGTATGATGACCCTGCTTGGTGATTCAAAATACGCAGATATTATTGAACTGGAACTCTACAATGCAGCGCTGGCCGGGATCAACATAGACGGTAAGCACTTTTCCTATACCAACCCGGTACTACGCACCAAAGACTATACACTGCAGACCAATGACCTGAATGAGCGACAGATGTACTTTGAAAGCTACTGCTGCCCTCCGAATCTTACCCGTACAATTGCCAAATCCGGCAGTTGGGCGTATGCGCTTGGGCAGGACGAAGTCTATGTGGTACTCTATGGATCCAACCGGATCAATTCACGGTTGTTATCAGGGGAATCTTTTCAGATCGTACAAACCAGCAACTATCCGTGGGATGGGGACATTGCATTTGATGTCAATTTTCCGGAGAAAAAAAGAGTAACACTCAACCTCAGAATACCATCGTGGGCCGAAACTGCCCAAGTCAAGGTCAATGGTAAACCTCAGGGCATCACGTTTGAACCGGGGTCTTTTGCCGGTATTACCCGGATCTGGAACCCTGGAGACAAGGTAGAACTTCATCTGCCGATGCCTGTTACTTTGCTGGAAGCTGATCCGCGGGTAGAAGCTTCTGCCAACAAGCTTGCTGTAAGCAGGGGGCCGCTTATCTATTGCCTCGAATCGAAGGACCTGCCTGAGAATATATCGATCCTGGATTTAGGCATTTCGTCAAATATCCTCCTCAGCCCTGAACATGAGCCCAATTTCCTGGGAGGGCTGACGGTACTGAGGGGAGAAGGACTGCATATCAGACGTAAATCATCCGATCACACACTCTACAGGAAGGCCAACACTGATTTGGTACCTCTGCCAATACAGCTAATCCCCTATTATGCATGGAACAACCGAGGCAGATCTGAAATGACCATTTGGCTACCCGGATTTTAGCCATGTCCTCATACCCGAAACAGATCGTTTGAACGTTGCCGTTCTATGAGCTGAATGTAAGAAAGGCTACATCATCCGTTTCCAGAACGAAAGACCGTGTATCCTCTGAAAATACAAACCGTTCGTCCTTCCAGATATCCGTGATTTCGACAGGCCTTTGCAGGGCCTGTTGTTTGTATCCGGTCACAAATTCGATCAGTCCCAGATCTGTACGGGACAATGACACCTCCCTGCCTTCCTTATTGCGATTAAATACACCGATCCAGCCTTCACCCTTGACTTTCTTTTTGTTTGTGACCCACACTTCTATACCATCCTTATCGTAAACGTTGACACCGTTCACGCCATTTTGATTGCAGGCCAGTATTTCCGGATGGGTGATGAGAGTGTGTGAGAATTCATCCAGTGTGACCAGGTCTCCTCCCATCATGAGCGGAGACGCGGAGAGCGCCCTCATCGTAATAAAGGTGCGCATCTGGGGCGGGGTAAGCCGGCATCGCCGTGTAAAGCCTTCACCGGAAAGGTTGGGATTTTTCTCACCGTTGTCATACATCTCCGGACTCATGAGCTGAAGGTTACCGAAGGGGATCATGTCCATATCAGGCCAGAAACCCGGATAGGCCCTTCCCTGGAACATTTTCCATGCTATGAATGCCTTATCCAGGTCTTTACGACGGTCCCAGATATCCCGTGTGATCCGCATCATGTTTGCCCGATGATAGTAAGGTAAATGGGTCAGGCTGATACCATTGCCGGGAGAAAGACTGTACACCATGGCACGACCGCTGTTTTCAATAGCCCGTGCGATCATCAGTATCTCATCAGGATAGGGAGTAAGGTCATCTACCTTCACAAAATCGAACTCCCAGTCAGCGATCTGTTTGAAAACCGAATTGTAGTACTCCTGAGCGCCGGGTTTAGTGACGTCTATACCATAGTTCTGATCATTCCAGGCGCAGGTACGCGTTTGATCGGCAATATCGGCACAGGTGTATTGAGTGCCTTTTATGGGCAACTTCTGTTTTACGGCCTCCCTGGGTACACCGCGCATCACATGGATACCCATTTTTAGTCCGATAGAGTGTCCCTTTTGTACGATAGGTTCAAAACCCTGGCTGAAATAGACCTTACTGGGTTGATAAATGCCAAACTCATTCAAATTCACTTCTTTGGCATGTTTTTCCAGAGGATACATAGTTCCTTCCACAAGCTTGAATTCTCCATACCAACCCCCATCTATGACAAAATACTCGTAGCCATGAGGTTTAAGTTTCTCTGCCATTGCCTCCATATTCTTCATCGTTGCATCATGATGCAGGTAGACGCCATAGCTGTCAAAGCTGTTCCATCCCAGGGGAGGCGTGGGTGCAAGGTCACTGATCCTGAAGCCTTTCTTTTTTGGGGTCCCATCCTGTTCCTTCAGACCGGGCTGTTCATTGCAGGAAACGAGTCCGGCAGTTAATGCGGCTCCCCCTCCTGCTGAGGACGTAACAATAAACTTTCTTCTGTCCATAGATTAATATGATCACTATTTATTTTCAACCTGACTTAAAAATCGTATCTACACCGGGCGGTAGTATTCCTTTATTACAATGAATGTGACAAAGGATTAAAGTTCTACTTTCAGCTTTCTTTTTTGCTTCAGTTTTGCCTCCAAGCCTTTCAGTACTTTCATGGTTTTCCCTTCGCCTATGCGTAAGGTGTACAGGCTTTCTGAAAACACCCGGGGCTGATACTGATCTCCCCTGGCACGTATGGTGTAAACAATCTCTTCCGTAGCTTCATTTACTACCTGAATGACCTGATCCGGCAAGCTCATTTGTAAAACCGGTAGAAACGCCTTTGGCCGACGTCCGTAGTTATCTTCCTGGCTGATCGTGACTGGCCAGCCCGGATATTGTTCGTCCCTGGTCACTTCGGTATTTCGTCGCCAGCAGTCCATAGTGATCTGCCGTGTTTTTTTATTCAGGGTGACCACTCCGAATCCGGCAGACCGTGTATCCAGCGGACTATCTACAATTTTTGTGACAGTATCGGGATTGGCTGCGGCGTAAAGAGTGACCTTGTTGCCAAAGCCGTCTTTATGATCACCGGTATACCATGGCTGATCGGCTCTTCTGTTCTGTCCCGGAGTGAGCGGATGCCACCACCTTGGGTAAAGATTGGCAATAGCAGGGACGCAAAATGAATATCCGGCATCACCCCAGTCGTCAATGCCATGTTGCATGACCGTTCCAAGGTGCTGATCCCCTCCTATCATGAATCCAAAGCCTTTTCTGATTTCTCTGAGCGCCTTATTTCTCCCGGTTTGAGGCCATCCGTTGGAATCGAGATCGGCATACAACCGTGTAGCTTCATGACCATGCAGGTGAGCTCCACCTGCAAAAATGGTTTGAGAGAGCACCACTTTCATCTCCGCATCGGCCCAGTCAGTGGTCCAGATGCGCAAAAAGTCCAATTGCCGGTCACCAAGGAGCTTTGCACCCGAAACATCGAGTGCCTGAGGGTCGTAATCAGCATTGGTGTAGTGGTCTGGCCTTGGCCCCTTTTGTGGCACCAATCCCCGGGGACCACTTTTGAACTTCCTGTCCTCAAGAATAGCAAAACTGATACCGCCCCATGTATAGTCAGTATAATAAACCCCCAGGCCGTTCGACAGCGGTGTGGGGTCATAGGGATCAGGCAAATGACTGGTTTGCGCGCGTTCCACTTCCTTCACGTACTCCACCGGCATATAATACCCCCCCTCGTCACCATGCTTTGAAGAGGGAACACCTTTTCCCCCATTACCCCAGATATTATACTGTCCAATATCATGATCGTCAGGTATGCAAATGGTGGGATAGTCCCTTATGATGCTTCCGAAATCCTGTCCAAACTTCAGCCAGGCCGCATAGTGATAGCAATGATGGTACACCTGATCGCCCGAAAAGAACAGAACATCAGGTTTAATTCTTTTTATGTTTTCGATGATATCTGTCCGTGGCAGATCGCCCCCGTGTTCAGGGGAAATAGCATTACAGGTAAAGGCAGCCACCACCACCTCATCTTTTTCCTCCGGATTCTTCCGAATAATGCCTTCCTCGAATGCAGTGTTGTTATGATTGACCCGGTACCGGACTTCCCGCGTATCGTCCCAGTTTTCCACACGAAAATGTGCTGTATATCCGGGATAAACGATCTTTGCTTCTGCAATCTTGTCCCATTTCTCACCCGTCCATTGCTCCAGTTGTGTCTCCAGGGGCTCATGAGTATCCAATGGGTAAAACAGGACCGTCATTTTCAGCACTTGATCATGTACCGTGTACATCGGGAAGCATATCCTGTCTTCAGGTGCTACGTCGGGGATCTGCACAATGCTGTTTTGGGCCGGTAAACCTGACCAAAAGAATAATAATTGAACGCTTACAATAAGTTCCGCCAGTTTTTTCATCCTGTTCCCTTTAGTTTTAAATAGACTTCCTTCAGTGTATTCTCATCACCAACATTTCCCGGAAAAACGACATAGCAGAGCCCCGGGAACTTTGCTTCCGCGCTGAGCTTCCAGACAGGTATACCGGGCGCAATCTGACCAAATACCATTGCTTTTCTGACTCCCAGGCCTCTGGTGGCTATTTCACTGCTTGTGATACCTCCCTTGGCGATAATTGTCCTGGGCCTTACTATCATGTTCTGCACTACCTGTGTTAAAAAAGCAGAAACCTTTTTACCGATCTCAAGGCTTTCATCCGGCGACGAGCCGGCCACCAACTGCCTGCTGGTATACAGCAGTACATCCTCTCCTCCGGAAAGGCGTTTGTTCAATTCAACATTTATCTTTTTTTCAATAATTTCAGGTTGCTCCAATACGTCATTGATCTTCACTTCTACAGCAGCCAATCCATCCATGGAATAAAGGGGCTGTAGCTGGGCGGTAGTGGTGGGCACGTAGGAACCCGCTATGATCAAAATACCTTGCCCATCATCAGCATTCATCTCGTCCCTCTGAAGCAATGGGCCAGGCCTCCGACCCAGCATGACCGGTAAGATAGAAGCCGCACTTCGCAAGAGTACATCACGGCCGGAACGGAGCAATGCCAGATAAAACACCTCAAGATCTCTGTATGTACGTGCATTCACCATACAGGTGATGCCCTTTTCAAGCTTAACGAGCTGTTCGGAGATCTCCACCGGCGACTTTGTCCTGAGATCCATCAGTGAAAAAGAAACCACTTCATCTGCCGGGACCCTGCCATTGGTCTTTTCTTCAATGTAGGCCCTGAGATTGGAATGCCGGTAGCCAAAAGCCTTGTCCTCAGCAAAAGGAGTGCGGGCTGCAGGAATGAGAACATCCCCCTCTTGTACATAATGAACATCGCCAATAGTGTATCGTCCGCCTTCAAAAAAAGCTGGGATCATGATCCTTAGCGCATCATCCTGTTCCATGGCATGTGCCACATGATCTACTTCGGCCGGATAGTGTCCCCGCAGGGTAGAGTCGCTGCGGCTTACCACTGTAAACTTCCTTCCACTTTGTGCACCCGCTTCAAGGATATTCCTACCGATCTCCGTGGCCATCGCAGTCGCACGCACTTCCGGCATACTTCTTGAATTGGTAAGAATAAAAAACAACGGTGTACCCGCTCTGAATTCGGCTTCGATGGCCCCGGAAGACCATGTAGTCAAAATGGGAACATCCGACAGGGTCTGGGTTCCCGTTGGATCATCATCAAGAACCACGATAGTTCTCGCCTGCTTTTCCGACTCCTGACGAATGCTGTCCAGCAGATCATCATGATATTCAGGTGGAAGTAAAGCATCTATACTTTGTAAAGTAGTGTTTTTTTCTGCGATCATAT
Source organism: Flammeovirgaceae bacterium BBD 1991-12 (assembly GCA_001657315.1). Lineage (GTDB taxonomy): Bacteria > Bacteroidota > Bacteroidia > Cytophagales > Cyclobacteriaceae > Fulvivirga. Next base: position 12,239 of record LYSV01000026.1, read on the forward strand.
CAGGGGGCTCCGGTTTGTGGAATGATTAGACTGTCAGCTGGCACAAAAAAGTCTTTCCAATATTTAAACGTTGGCACTTCAGGAGGATCAGATGCCTGTTCCATCTGCCGGATATACTGGTTCACAAGTTCCGGATGAAAGGCGGAGATATCGGACTGCTCTCCGATATCGTGCTGGAGGTTGTATAATTCCACAGAGGGGTTCTCTTTTTCTACAGTATTGTGGCGGATCAGCTTCCACGGACCCGTCCGCAGCGCCTGGGAAAAGGTGAGGTTACCACTGTGGAAGAACTCCCAATAGAGGTAATCATGGTTCTTCTTCATTTCTTTTCCCTGCAATAAGGCAGCAAAGGAAAGACCGTCTGTATTACTTGCTAAAGAGTAATCTACCAGGTCAGCCACCGTTGGCAGCACATCCCAAAAGGCCAGGGGCTCATTACTGACCCGTCCGGCAGGTATGCCAGCACCAAAGGCAATAAGAGGAACACGGATCCCCCCTTCGTAAAGATCTCTTTTGTGTCCCCTCAGAGGACCATTACTGTTATGATAGACCGGGTCGTATCCTCCTTCGGCATGAGGTCCATTGTCACTGGTAAAAAGTACAATAGTATTTTCCATAAGGCCATGTTCGGCAAGAGTGTCCAGCAAGACACCGATATCCTTGTCCAATCTGCTCACCATGGCAGCGTAGGCAGCTTTTGGCTTAGACTGGCTCCTGTAGAACCGGGAACCCTTGAAAGGAATTTCATCGAACAGACTTTCACCGTTCTCATCCGTGTAGGCGGCCATCTCTTCCTGAGGTAATCGCAGCTCAGCATGGGGGACAGTAAAGGGCAGGTATAAAAAGAAAGGTTTTTCCCGGTTATTGCGGATGAACTCAAGGGCAGCAGTGGCTATGATCTCATGATTATAGTCTGAGGTATCAGTAGGAAAGGCTACCAGTTCACCTTGCCGGATCGTTTCCAGGCTGTCAAAATAATACTTGTGGGCATCCACCTGGTTCGTAAAGCCCAGAAAGTGATCAAACCCTTGCTTTTCAGGTGCCCCTGAGGTTCCGCGTACACCAAGTCCCCATTTACCAAACATACCGGTGGTATAGCCCTGCATCCTGGCCAACTCTGCCAACGTGATCTCTTCTTCCAACAAAGGTACACCATCTCCTATACGGCCTTTTCCCGTATCTCCGCCGGCATTGGCCCTCACACGGCTATGGCCCATATGCAAGCCCGTCATTAGTGAATATCTTGAGGGAGCGCAGACGGTGTTACCTGCATAAAAATCAGTAAATCGTATTCCATTCTCTGCCATTTTATCCAGATTGGGGGTTTTGATGGTTTGCTGGCCGTAGCACCCAAGGTCACCGTAGCCAAGGTCATCAGCCACAATTAAGATGATATTTAACGGCATTTCTCCACATTGACCAGCGTGCCTGGTGTAATCACCACATTGAAAAGTAAAAACGGCAAGAACGGATACGCCTATTAGCTTCTTCATAACTTGTCAGGATAATTCAGTGACGTGATCAGACCATCGTGAAAGATCTTACCCACCACAATCACACTGCCCTCATCCAGCCCGGTCTCAGCTTCACCGGATCCTTCCTCCCAGGCGATGTAGGCATGATCCTCTGCCCCGGCGATTTCCACGAAACCTACTTTACTCCGATCTGTAACAGGGACTACATATTGTTGTGGCGACCAGAAACCCTCCTTTCGAATGGAATATTGACCAAGGTAGCTTGCGCAATAGATCACCCCTGACTTGTCTATGGCCAGCTCTGGCTGCCATCTCCCTACAGAACTGATCACTTTACCTTCACTGACCCAACCGCTGTCTGTTTTTTTGAAAATCTCTCCTTTGGCTGTACTTACAAATACCTGGTTATGGTAATCCACAATAATATGAGGGCTCTCACCATGTTCATCGGATATCCCACTTCCGGTCCATGATCTCCCATAATCCGGTGACACCCAATGAACTATATTTTTCGCCTTTCCCTGGCGTTGCACCAGGTGAAGGTTGTTGTCAACCGGACTTACATACATGTCCGGATACACATGATCCTTACCCTCAATATGGTGATATCTGTCAGGGTCGGTGACCGGTACCCACTTCTGACTCCCTTTCTTAAGCATAAAGACCCCAATGTTGCCACCGTTGTTCCCACCACGGGTACAAACAAAAAAATTATCTTCACCGTCTACCACCAATTCCGTATCACGAACAGTTCCGGGAAGGGACTTTACCCACCGTGTCCCATCCCATTTGGCAAATTCCTTACCACAATACACCCCGGGATTACCCTCGGAATCTACTGCTATATCGGGTTCGGATCTCTTTACATTCTCACACTGGCATCCCGTAGCCTGCTCCTTTGCCCATCTCTCTTCATTTGCCATGTACCTGCGGTAATACATTTGCCCTGACTTGTGATAAACCAGATGCAGGTCTCCGTTGTGGTCCATTTGTATGTCAGGAAAATTTCCGGAAGCTACTACGGAAGGTTTTGGAGTGTAAATATGCAATAGCCAATCCTGATCATCGGGCTTTGTGAAGCGGGGAAGGTCTCTGTACCCACCCTGGGGATTGCCTTTGATCACCAGTGACTGCCTGACTGTAAAATCACTGGCACTGATCCAGTCTGCCTTGTACAACGGATGTTCTCCCAGTCGTAAAAGGAAACTTTTAGCCGTATCTGCGTAGACAAGGTACTCCTTCCCCTCATCAGCCAGGAGATAAGCTCCCTCGATCAAATGGCTTTTTATAGAAAATTTGAAATAGTCCAGACTTTCAAAAAAATCCCAGACAGACCTGATAATATCATGTTTTCGTTGGTTTCTGTCATTCAGCGCCAGTGTTCCACTGAAACCGGTAGACGAGTTACCGGCCATATCGGCAAAATTCAGGGCTGAAGCGGACATCATGATCACAATAGCATTTTTCCGAAGCTGTTCGTCAGTATACTCAGGGTGCCATTTGTTTCCAGCCCAAAGTGTTTCCTGGGCATATAGCGGCTCAGACCTGTGATGGTTCCTTACAAGGTCACGATACAGTTCCTGGGTACTGGTAGTAGTGGGCCCCTGCAGAGTAGTGAAATCGCACCATTCCTGGAATGTAAAGGGAGAACCGTACAGGTGAGCATCCTTTTCATTGTGAACGGTAAGAAGGTGGTCGTGTACATCCAGATCTGCTATCAGCCGGCCGAGGCGGTTGATGTCTCCTCCCTTCATTGACTCCTGGTATGTACCTTTACCTTTAATGAACAGGGGTTCAGGGCCGGCAACAGAGAAAACCATGTTGGAATAGTAACCAAACCGGGCAAGAATATATTTTAGGTAGAATGCCTGCTCTTCATATTGAGTGGGCCAATAGCCGGATTTACCAAAAAAACCTGCAAAGGGAAATACGGTAATGCCTCTCTCCCAAAGATCATCGAGGATCAGCTCCATTTTCCGGTACTCACCAGGGTTTAATGGCCATAACCGCGGCACATCCCACCCGGCGCCCCTACCTTCACTGTCACGTTTGATAAAAAGTGAAGCTACAGACAGGCTATTATACCCCTGCTGTTGTAGCCAGTCCAGGAACACCGTTCTGAGCTCACCGTCATTTTTATCAGCGGGGTCATCCCAGTTGGTGGCGAAAAACTTATCCCCCACGTGAAAACTCCGGATCAGACGGTGACCGCTGCGCTTAGTCCCGAACCAAAGCGGATTCATATGATCTTTGTGGACGAGGCCTGGCAGGTCCGACTCCACTGTTCTGAATCGCCCCTCACTGACACGCGAGCTATCTGAAAAGACTGCCTGGTAGCTCCATCGGCCGATGATCCAGGGCATGATCCGGATACGCCAGGTAGAATCCCCATCATAAAATCCATAATGTTCAAAAGTATGCCTGCCCACCTTCAGATATACAGTCAGCCCGACGTCCCGAAGAGGATCTTCATAGGGGCTGGAGTTGTGGATCACCACTTCAAAGCGATCCCAGATACCCACTTCGGGCACCTGGGAAAATGCGCTTTGAAAGTTGCCCCAAACAGTGAGGATGATCAATAGCTTAGGGAATTGAGTTGCTTTTGTTTTATACACCTGATATTTCTGATCTGTTAATAGCTGATGAGTTACAAATTTTTTGACTATATCGCCTCCTTATGTTACCATATATCTATCAATACCCGGGATTCTGATCCTCCTGGTTAATGAGGTTGTTGCGGTCAAGCTCAGGTGTAGGTATGGGCAAAAGCTCGTGCATACCTGTTACAAAACCATCGGGTAGCTCTATGCCTGTTTTTGCGGGAGCTCCATAGGTACCCAGCCACCTTCGCTGGTCAAAGTGAAGCACCTGCTCACCCCACAGCTCGATCCTTCGCTCATGCCTGATGATCTCAAAGATATCATCCTGTGATACAGCAGGGAAGCCGCGCTGGTCCATCAAAGGGGTACCGTAATCGGGAAGATTAACAGCAGCAATACCGCTTAGGTGAATGGGATAACTGAGATTGGTATTCTCCCGGGCCCTTTTTCTTACTTTATTGATCCACGACAATGCATCTGCCTGTAAACCCAGTTCATTAAGTGCTTCGGCATACATAAGCATAACATCAGCGAGCCTTATTACTCTAAAATTGATCCCACCAGACCGGTTTTCTTCTTTAAGCTCAGTGTCATAGACCTGATATTTTGCCGTATAGGCCAGTGTATCCTGTAGCTCTGCGTTGCCTGCAGCGAGACAATCACTACCATAATATCCTTCCCGGAACGATGTGGTGGGTATTGTTATTACATTCTGCATATTGTTGAACCGGTCACAAGGAAGGTAAAATGAACGGTAAAAACGTGGGTCGAAGGAATACCTGTAGTCAAAGCCACCCGACGTGACCACGGTATCCTCATAGCTGTTATACAGCGATGGGGAGATCCGTACATTGCCCCATGCTGAAAAGCCATATTCCATACCTCTCAGATTTACCTCACCGATACCGGTACCATCAGGTCTGAAGAGGTTGTCATTCGTGTAGATACGTGTGTATTGTATTTCAAGTATTGATTCCTGATTGAGCTCCCCGTTCTTATTGAAATTTTGAAAATAATCATTGACAAGGTTGAACCGGGTGTGTAGCCCACCGGGTACAGCCTCTACAGCATCCGGGGTATTCTCGTAATACTTGTCAAAAAACTCCTCAAAAAGCGCCCTGGCCTGTTCATAATCCCCATGGTACAGGTGCATTTTGGCCCAATGTGCCAGTGCCGCAGCCTTATGTACTCTGCCAGGGTCAGCCTCACCACCGGGCTCAGGCAATTTTTCATAGGCCAGTTCAAGGTCATCAAAGATCACTGCGAATACCGAGTCAACGGAGACTCTTGGACGATCAAAGAACTCTTCAATACCGGCCGGTTGCGTTTCTATGGGGACACCACCCCAGTAGCTGACCAGCCATGAATAGTGCCACGCCCTGAAAAAGTGTGCCTGTCCTGTAAAATCATTAAAATCCGATGGAGTGATATCGGCAGGTAAGTTATTTTGAATGGTGTATAAACCATCCAAAACATAGTTACACTTGGATATACCGCCATAGTGCGCATCCCAGACCCGTGTAATGAAGGGGCTGGAACCATCAAATGTATAGTTAAGGATCTGTCGTAGCCGCCCACCGAGTGACGACGCACCGATAAAGTCCTGGGTCAGCAAATCTGCCAGCAGGAATCCATGACGTGAATACATGCCCTGGCGCTGGGCATTGGCATATATGGCATTGACGGCCTGCTGGGCCTGTATCCTGTTTCTGAAGAAGTCATCTCCGGAGATTTCATTAGGGTTGGTGGCATCAAGAAAGTCATCATTGCAGGCAGCAAGGCTGACAGCAACAAACGCCAGTACTATCGATTTGAAATAACTAAGATTCATATTGCTGATATTTTATAGGTCTATCTGTACTCCTAAAAGAAATGTGCGTGGCTGAGGAGAGAATCCAAAATCCACCCCATAAGCCAACGAGTTATTTAACGAACGGGCCGCACCTATCTCAGGATCAAAGCCTGAGTAACCTGTAAACGTGAGCAGGTTAAGGGCCGTAAAATACACCCTGGCACCCGTAATCTTGTTGAAAAAGACTTTTTCCAGCGCTGCCACAGGCAGGTTATATCCCAGGGTAATATTCTTTACTCTCAGGTAATCTCCTTTTTCCACATAGCGGTCTGAAATCCTGTTATTGTTGTTCGGGTCTCCTGTGATCCCCCGGGGTATGTCAGTACTTGTATTTTCCGGTGTCCACCGGTTCAAGACTTCCGTAGTGGCATTAAATACCCGGGTCATACCTTCTGTATCATGCCTGTAGGCAGCATAGATATCCACATCCGCCACACCCTGAAGAAAGATATTCAGATCGAAGTTGCGATAGGAAAGATCTGCATTAAAGTTGTAGTTGTAGCGGGGAATAGTCACACCGATATTCGTACGATCATCGTCATCGATCTCGCCATTGCCATCCACATCCACAAACTTAATATCACCCGGCTGTGCATTAGGCTGATCAGGAAACTCTTCCCTAAGCTCCAGTCCGTTACCGGTATCCTCAAAGTCCTCCTGCTGAAAAAGCCGGTCTACCTTCCAGCCATATAAAAAGCCGATCGGCATGCCTTCCTCAACCCGGGTATGATAGGTATTGTTGTTGGTCTGATTGATCGGATTCCCTAGTCCCAGTTCCGTAAATTCATTGCTGACGGTAGATACATTGGCAGTGAGGTCCAGACTAACTGGTCCCACGTTGGCAAAGTAGGTAAGCTCGATGTCCCAACCCTTGTTCTCCACCTCGCCGGTATTAAACAATGTACCACGGTCTATCCCCAGGCTTGGTCTGGCATTAACTGAAAAAAGCAGTCCCCTGGATTTGCGGCTGTAGCGCTCTATCGATGCCTGAAGCTTATTTTCAAACAAGGCAAAGTCCAGCCCTATGTTAAGTGTTTCTGTCTCCTCCCACTGTACCTGAGTATTGGGTATACGGCGAACAGCCTGGCCCTGCTGTAACGGACCTTCATCAAAGCTGTAATTGTAGTCAGGGTCCCAGGTAGCAAAATAGGTAAAATTGGATATTCGGTCAGAACCGTTAAGTCCCCAGCCCGCACGTACCTTGAGGTCGTTCAGGAAGGAAAGATTACTCATAAACCCCTCTTCAGAGATCCGCCAGCCGCCTGAAACAGCTGGAAAGTTACCATACTTATTGTCAGGTCCAAAACGGGACGATCCATCACGACGGAAGGATCCGGACAGCAGGTATTTACCTCCATAGTCCAGGCTTAAACGGCCGGCATAGGAAAGCAGGCCATATTCGCTCGAACTTCCTTCGGCTATAGGCGCCTCGATCAACTCGATCGCCTGAAGATCATCCGTAGTGGTGATGTTGCCGGAAACCGCTACATTCCGTCCTTCGGAGGTCTGTTTTTCAAGCACTGCTACGGAGCTGAGTTTGAGCTTGCCAAAATCACGGTCATAGGACAGTTGGGCAGTATGTACCGGTGAGTAAAATTCACTTTGATTCTCTGAATAGAACTGAAAGTCCTGCCCATCAAAGTCTCCTGCCTGATACGCAGGGAAACTGGATGTACTTACCACGCTGGTCTGGTCGAAGCCAAAGGCATACCGAAACTTCAGCCCCTCAAGGAATGTGATTTCCGCATAAAGTGACCCTATTAATTTCCAGGCCTCCCGTCCGTTGTTTTTGCCCAGCTCCTGAACAAGTATTGGATTCTGTGCATCCTGACCGTCAATTCTGTCGGGGCCGTTAAATCCCCCTTTGGCGGTAGGGTCATAAATGGGGAGGTACGGTGCCATGGCAAGGGCCTGCTGTACTATATTGTTATTAAAAGGGTGCCCGTTTTCTCCCCTGCGAATGGTGCTGGATACGGCAATACTTTCCCCAACCTTTAAAAAGTTGGTTACCTGAAAATCTGTATTCAGGCGAACAGAATATCGTTTGAACCCTGTTTCCAGAATAATCCCCTGCTGATCGAAATATTCTGCCGACACAAGATAATTCGCCTTATCAGTACCTCCTGATATGGAAATACTATGGTCCTGAATAGGTGCGTCGAATCCATCGTTAAAAAGGGCGTCCTGATAGTCGAAGTTATAGTTTAAAAGTGTATCAAGACTTGCAGGATCGCTGATGCGCAGGGGAACGGGTTGATTGGCTTGCTCCTGGATATCGGTGGCGAATGCAACATATTCCTGCGTATTGAGGACGTCAAGGGTCTTCACAGGGCTCTGTACACCATAGTAGGAATGAAAACTGACCCTGGGTGCTCCTGTCTTTCCTCTTTTTGTAGTGATCAGGACCACCCCGTAGGCACCCCGGGAACCATAAATAGCACTTGCCGCAGCATCTTTCAAAACCGAAACAGACTCAACGTCATTGGGATTGATCTGTCTTAACCCGGCGTCTCCTTCGAGCAAGGGAATCCCGTCCACCACATATAACGGAGCGGAATTACCAGTAGTACCCACGCCACGGATACGGACTACGGGCGCTGATCCTGGAGATCCGGTATTGGTGATGCTCACCCCTGAAACCCGTCCCTGCATAGACTGCTGAACACTAATAGCGGGGATCTTCGTTAGTTCACTACCATCCACGGCAGAAACCGCACCGGTAATGTCTCCCTCCCTCGCGCTGCCGTAACCGACTACAATAACCTCTTCAAGTGACTGAATATCCAGGTGAAGTTCAACATCGATCACCGACTGATTGCCCACCACCACTTCTTCAGTCAGGTAACCCACAAAACTGAATACCAGGGTGGCCTCTTCCGGTACATTGATCCTGTAGTAGCCATCTGTATCGGTAACTGTACCCTGGGTAGTGCCTTTTATATAGACACTCACCCCTACCAGCGGTTGAGCATCCGGAAGCTCAATGACCCTGCCCTCGACTATATGTTCAGTATCCTGAAACATTCCGTAATCGATTGCAAAAATTACATTAAAATGTAACAGCAAAAGTAATCCAGGTAAAATTCTAGACATAATCAGGTTGTTTTATGATGGATAAAGCTAAAAACACCAGAAAAACGGCACCATCAAGCCTTAAAAAGAGCTATGGCTTGCTTTTCCGGCGCTACAATGTAGGAAGAGATTCTATATTTTGCAATCGATTACGGAACTATTTGATAATCTTTGTCAGTTAGTTAGCCTTACTTTATGAGTCCGGATGATCATCGGAATGGGTATGACATCCTGATCACTACACTGAATAAACAATAAACAGAAGAACAAGAAGCTTATATTCCCTATCAATTTTCCTGGCAGAACTGCAAATAGCTAAAGTCCATCATGAGACTGATAATAGTACATTAGTGCCTTGAGTAAAAGTTTTCCGGCTGAAATTCAGGTGCCTTTTTAATGATCATTTTGTTGTCTGTTTGGAAGGTGGCTGATTTCAGCTATCTTTTAAAAGAACTCTTGCAAGTGGCAGGAAATAAGAGGTATGCGTTTGAATATACCTTGAGTTATAATAAAACTAAACTCTTTCGAACATTGTTTGATTATCATTGCAATAACCGGTATGGATAGTTAACCTTCAATTTCCTTAATCACTGTGAAAAAAATTCTGATCCTTTTTGCCCATCCCCGGCTAGAACAATCAAGAGTAAATAAACTGCTCATTAACGCGGCTGCACAGGTCAGTGATGTCACCATCCATGATCTTTACGAAAACTACCCGGACTTTAACATTGATACCCGCAATGAAAAAAAACTTTTGCTTGATCATGACGTCGTGATCTGGCACCATCCCTTTTATTGGTATAGCTGTCCTCCACTTTTAAAACAGTGGATTGATGTAGTGCTGGAGTATAACTGGGCCTATGGTCCCGAAGGCAATGCACTGGAGGGTAAAACCATACTGAATGTGCTTACGGCCGGGGGCACACGTAAAGTGTATTGCGCCGAAGGAAAAAATCATTATACAGTAAGAGAGTTTTTAAGGCCTTTTGAGCAAACGGCAAGGTTATGCGGTATGGAGTATCTACCACCCTTTGCGGTTTTAGGCACGCATTTGCTCGATCCTGCCTCATTGAAAAATTATCAGGAACAGTACATTTCACTGCTCACCTTGCTGAAAGCCGGAGATATCCACGGTGCCAGCGATGAATCTTGTCAATTTCTAAACGATCTTCATTTGATCAACAACATATAAGTCTTATGACCGGGAGTTTCCTTTTCCAGGCTGTTATTTATCTCAGTGCCGCCGTGATTTGCGTTCCTATTGCCAAACGCTTTGGCCTAAGCTCTGTTTTGGGGTATTTGCTTGCCGGCATCCTGATCGGTCCGTACCTGCTGGGCTTTATAGGGGAAGAAGGCGAGGATATTCTGCATTTCGCTGAATTTGGAGTGGTAATGATGCTCTTTTTGATCGGGCTGGAAATTGAGCCTAAGAATTTTTGGCGGATGCGAAAATCCATACTCGGCATGGGTGGATTACAAGTCGGGATAACGATAGTTGTGATCGCTTTTGTATCAATCCTGTTTGAATTAAGCTGGCAGGCTTCCCTGGCAATCGGGATGGCCATTGCCCTCTCTTCCACGGCCATTGTGCTGCAAACCATAAAAGAGAAAGGCCTGATGGATACCTCCTATGGCAATTCTTCTTTTTCCGTACTGCTTTTCCAGGACATCGCCGTTATCCCTATGCTGGCACTGTTGCCTTTATTAGCCACAGGAACTACTGAGCCTTCTGAAGATGCCCATGGTTCATTTATAGAGAACCTCCCGATAGGCTTTCAAACCCTTGCTGTTTTACTGTCCGTAGCACTCGTGATAGTCGTAGGCAAATACTTGTGCGTACCCGTGTTACGTTTTGTGGCAAAGACAAGGCTTAGGGAACTGTTCTCGGCATCGGCGCTCCTGATCGTCATTGCCGTGGCCTATCTGATGGAGCTCGTAGGGCTCAGTCCGGCCCTGGGGGCTTTCCTGGGTGGCGTGGTACTGGCCAATAGTGAGTTCAAACACGAGTTGGAAAGTAATTTGGAGCCCTTCAAGGGGCTTTTACTGGGCTTGTTCTTCATTGCGGTAGGCGCCTCCATCAATTTCCAGGTCATTGGTCAGCTCCCGGTATTGGTGCCCTCATTGGTAGTTGGGGTTATCCTGATCAAGATTGCCATATTATTCCTGGTCGGTAGGTTTTTTCGCATGACCACGGATCAGAATTTATTGTTCAGTGTAGGATTGGCCCAAATCGGGGAGTTTGCCTTCGTGCTCCTGTCTTTTACGCACCAGCTCAGCATTATCGATCAACCTATGCTTGACCTGTTATTGGTCCTTACGGCCATCAGCATGACCCTCTCTCCTATTTTTGGCATCGTTAATGAACGTTTCTTCCTACCGAAGATAGGTACCCGGGAATCGGAAGAAAAACCCATGGATACGATCGAAAAAAAGAGTAAGGTCATTTTGGTAGGGTTTGGACATTTTGGAAGTACAGTGGGCCGCTTTTTACGAGCCAACGGCGTTGAGGCCACCATCCTGGACCATGACTCTAACCGTGTAGACCTGCTCAGGCGATTGGGCTTCGAGGTATATTATGGTGACGCCACCCGTGAAGACCTCTTGTATTCAGCCGGGGCGGATGAAGCCGATATACTCATTTCTGCCATTGACAACCCGGATGTCACCCTTGATATGGTGGAAATGCTCAAAAAACATTTTCCACACTTAAAACTTTTGATACGGGCCAAAAGCCGGGTAGATGCCTATGAGCTTCTCAACAGTGGTATCGAACGGGTCTACCGTGAATCTGTCGACACCTCGGTAAGGCTTGCCAGCGATGTATTGGAAATGCTGGGGCACAGGAGGTATACCACCCACCGCCAGGCCCAGAAATTCCTAAAATACGATGAAATAAGCCTGCGCAGGCTTGCCGAAAAAAGCCTGAATAGCGAAGAGTACCTTTTAAAAGCACGCGAGGAGATTGCCCAGCAAGAAGCTCAGTTAAAAGAGGACTTAAAAGCAATGGATGTGATCAATGATGATCATTGGGACAGTGGGCAGATGCGAAAGGACCGGGCGAGGGGCTAAAAAAAAGAGGACAGAATGTAAAAGCCCGATCTCCTTTCAATGAAAGGGATACCAACTGTTCTTTGTACATTAAATCTATCTTGCTGTCAGTTTTAAGCTATGATCAGCCCAGTAGATAAAGGCATTGAAAGCACCTCTGAAATTACACATATGTAGTAGCAAGAAGCCAGGACATACTTTTTCCTACTTTTGTTTACTCGAAGGATCTCAGTGAGATTAAGCGATAATATATGCTAAATGAAATGCTGAAAGCGACCTGTCCTAAACAGAAAAGGCAGCCACAACAATGCAGCTGCCTGATTTTCAAGAGCCCCCTGCCGGGATCGAACCAGCGACCTACTGATTACAAGTCAGTTGCTCTACCAGCTGAGCTAAGGAGGCTTGCTTAAAGCGTGTGCAAAAATAATCTTAGTGTAGATAAATCCAAATACCTCAATGAAAATTTTTAGGACACCGTTCGCAAGACCTTGAGCTGCTCCTTGAGGTTCTTTAACTGATTATTGGCCGAATTGATCTTGGACTGGAACTCGTCCTTAAGTTTGTCTGCCTTTTTGGACTGGGCAAAGAACTCCATGTTGTTTTTCCAAACGGCTATATCATTCTCCACCTGGCTTATTTGCTTACGGAGCGATTGTTCCTTGCGGTGGATCTTCTGACCGGCATTGGGTCCGCCGATAATTTTGTTGATCTGATTTTCCACCCGCAGGGATTGCTTTTCCTCACTGGAAAAGTGCTCCAGACTATTGATATATTTATCTACCGCTTCAGCATATTTGGTCTTTATTTCAGATATATTCTTCCTCGGTACAAAGCCTACATCATTGAACGCCTCCTGCAGGTCCCTGAACTTTTCTACATCTTCGGATTTTTCCTCAGCCATAGACACGATTTCAGTACAGATCTCAAGCTTCTTCCTGTAATTCTCCTCAAATTCCTTCTCTACCTGTCCGTGATTTTCGCGGCGCTTGTCAAAGAAATGATCGCAGGCCTTTTTGAATTCCTGGTAAATGGACTCGCGGAACTTCTCAGGAACAGGACCGATCTCTTTCCATTGCCGTTGTAGCTTTTTGAACTCATCAGCCGTCTTGTTCCATTCCGTACTGTCCTTCAGCTCCTCCGCACGCTTTACCAGCTCCTGCTTCTGCTCCATATTCCCCTCACGCTGAGCATCCAGTTTTTTGAAGAAGCCGCCCTTGTTGTTGAAAAATGTCTTAAAGGCGCCCCAGAATTTCTTATTGATCTCTTTCGCTTTTGCCCTGGGCAGTCCTCCGGTAGCCTCCCATTTTCTCTGAATATCCAACAGCTCTCTTGTCCTGGCATTCCATTCCTTGATCCTGTCGGAGTCGAAAGAGGTGAAAACCTGCACATCCTCGGCCAGTTGTTCCTTGATTCTGAGATTGGCCTCGAGCTCATGCTTGAGTCTTTCCACAAACCCCTTCCTGCGGTCATACACTGCGTCTGATGCCGCCTTAAACCGCTGCCAAACGGCCTCCTGCTCATCTTTAGGCACCGGACCTATATGCTTGAATTCATGGTGCAGCTCATTGAGCTCAGTGATGGCATCTTTGATGTGCTCCACACCAGCAAGCTTCTCAGCCCGCTCACACAGCTCCAGCTTAGCCTCCAGGTTCTTTCGCCTGTCCAGCTCCTTCAGCTCAAAGTAGATACTCCTGTTATCATAGAAGCGGTCCACAAGCGCGTTATAGTTGGCCCAGAGCGTCTTAACATGAGCACCGGGAATAGGACCTACTTCCTTCCACTCGTTCTGGATCTGTTTGAAATCCTCAAAGTTAACATTGGTCTCGTCTGCATCCACAAACTGCCGGAGCCTTTCCAGGATCTCCTGCTTTTTGATCAGGTTGGCATCCTTCTCCTGCTCCTTTTCATGGGTATACTGACTCTTCCGGTCTCTGATGAGCTTGTAGTTGGCATCAAAGCGGATCGTAAGCTCATCATATTTATATTCAAAATCCTGTTCAGAGCCTCCATCTGCTATGAAACGCTCCAGTGCCTCTGCCCTATCCTTGCTTTTGATCTCATCAAACAAAGGTTTGATCTCCCTGACGATCCTGTCGGATCGTACAATATTGCTGTCTTTTGCCAGCGATTTGATCAGATCAACCAGTTGCTCCTTTGAGTAGGTAGAATAATCAATTTCCTCATGGTCATCTTCATGGTCATGATGATCGTGATGACCCTTTTCGGAAAGATCTTCTTCTGACTGCAACTCTTTCTTTCCAGAGGCATCACCCGGGGCTATCTTACTTTCTCCGGTGGCTTCAGCACTGACTGTCTCTTCCGGATCACTGGTAGCAGCTACTGGTTCTTCTGCTTCTTTTTCCGTAGTTGATGCTTCCCCTGGGTCTTCCGGTGTTACATTGAGAGTTTCCTCAACCTTCGTATTCTCCTGATTTCCCGTTGACAGATTTGGTATTGTATTTTCATCAGCAGGCTGATCTTCACTGGCCTCAGCATTAGCTTCCGGAGCCTGCACCGATTCAGAGGTGTCAGATGATGCTGTTGTATCTTCTTCCTGAACGCTCTGAGACTCTACATTAACGGACTCAGGGGAAATATCTGTTTCTTCCTCCGATGCCCCATGGGTAACGTCTGAGGAAAGAGCGTCATTTTCATCACTATTGTTGCTATCAGTTTTCTCTTCACCAGCCTGAGCGGACCCGGCCTCCACAGGCACAGTATTATCTTCATCAGAAGGGTCAGCAGCGGCAACTTCTTCACTTTCCGGAGCTCCGTTTTCATATGATAATTCGCTCTGCGGTTCCACCTCCGAGGAATCTGTTCCGGCATTCACATCTTCCACCTCTCCGACCTCAGCGGCTACCGGCTCATCTATGCTCCCGGCATCAGAATCCGGAGGATGTGTTGTATCCTTTGTGTCTTCCGGTATTAGGTCCTGATCTGCAATATCTTCATTTGTTATGTCAGGTGGAGCGTCCGAGGCACCAGTGTTTTCAGGTTCACCGGCAGTGACTTCGCCTGATCCTCCGGTTTCCGTTACATCAGATTCTTCTCCGTCCTCACCGTTGTCAGTGCTCCGGTCAGTTGGATCTGTCGGACTGTCTGGCGTACTTTCCCCGGTCCCATCTTCAGTGGACATACCCCGGCTTGAATCATCCGATGATAAAACGGAGTCATCTTTCTCCTCTTCCCGTATGTCCTTTTCATTGTCCATAGTAGCCAAATTCACATACTGATAACTGTAAATTTAACAAAATCATTCAATTAAGTCTTGGGTCAATTGGATAATTTGAATAAACGCTAAACCTTCCACCAAGCCGTTTCAGCACTGTTTTCCAAAGCACATCCTCCTGTTCATCAAACACCAGATCAGGCGTGGCACGACGTGCTACAATCCATGAATTCGTGGAAAGCTCTTCTTCCAACTGACCGGACCCCCATCCGGAATAACCCACAAAAAATTTAAAATCCGCTGCATTGATCTGACGGGTATCTATCATAGACATCAATTGATCAAAGTCCCCTCCCCAGTACAATCCATCCACTATCTCCGTACCTCCCTGCAGGATATCCGACCGGTGAAGGAAGTGCAGGGTATCCTGTTGAACCGGACCTCCTATGAATACTTCCTGACCAAACCCTGTGATACCATCAATGATATCTTCCAGGGCTACTGCGGCCACCTTATTAAGAACAAACCCAAACGACCCGTCATCGTTATGCTCACAGATCATCACCACTGTCCGCTCAAAATTCGGATCAGGCAAAAATGGCTCTGATATGAGCAGACTCCCCTTTTCGGGCCTCAGATTGTTATTGAATTTGAAGTATTCCATACACTAATGCAACGCTGGTTTTAACGGTAAAGACTGAAGCACTTCTGCTTCCATATCATTTAACTCCCTTAGTCTATCATAGACGACATCTTCATCAAAATAGTTCAGGGCCATTTTAACAAAAATATTCCCATGTTTGGCTTCGGACGCCCAGAGATTATGGTAAAACTTTTTCAGTTCGCCCTGCTCCAGAGCCTCGTATACCAGTCTGAACCTTTCAGCTCCCCGACATTCGATGATAGAGGCCAGCAGCAACCTGTCCAGAAACCTCTCCTCCCTTCCTGACCGGCATCGATCTATGAGCTGCTTCACATACATATCCTGTCCCATTTCAGCAGGCAGTTTCACCCCTCTTTCCTCCATGATCTCATATACTGACCTGAAGTGCTCCAGCTCCTCTACAGCTGTATCGATCAGTTCAGGAATGATCTCCAATCTATCAGGGTACTTGGCCACAAAGCTCATGGCCATGGCAGAGGCCTTACGCTCACAGTTGGCATGATCCTGAAGAAAAGAGTCAAAATCTCCCATCACGGTGTCCACCCATTCCGCGCTGCTCTCACAGGCCAGTTCAATGCTTAACTTCATTCCGAATCGTTTTATTATACGCCAAGTAAAGAGAAAAGATTGATTTATTATAAGTCATGTCACAATAAATAATGAAACGTCATAAATTTGGATAAAAATGCAACGATGCCAGATAATATTGAAGACATTCGACGAGAATATACACGTCACTCACTCGATGTCGGGGACGTGGACAAGAACCCCATAGAACAGTTCAGACGATGGTTTGACGAAGCCGGTTCATCGAAAGTTACCGAGGTCAACGCCATGACTTTATCGACGGTAAGTAAAAAAGGGATACCTTCATCGCGAATTGTATTGCTAAAGGGCATTGAAGAGAACTGCTTTGTTTTCTATACAAACTATCAGAGTGATAAGGCCCGGGACCTCGAAGTAAACCCTGTAGCTGCGCTGACCTTTTACTGGGCAGAGCTGGAACGTCAGGTATGTATTCAGGGCCGTGTGGAGAAAGTCAGTGAAGAAAAATCCACCGAATACTTCCAGAGCAGGCCGAGAGGTAGTCAGATAGGAGCCTGGACTTCTCCACAAAGCACCATCATTAAGGGACGTGAAATCCTGGAAGAACGCGAGCGGCAGATCAGTGAAAAATACAGGGACGTTGACGTACTACCCAGACCAAAGCAATGGGGTGGATACTCTGTGGATCCCTTCCTCATCGAGTTTTGGCAGGGGCGCCGCAGCCGGCTGCATGACCGTATCGTTTATACCAGAAGCGGTGAAACCTGGGATATTAACCGGCTTGCTCCTTGAGTAATACCTACCTGGAGCGGTACGCTTATCCCAAAACCCTTATCTCTCAAAGACCCCACAACGACCTGGGGCTGATCATCACTATTCCCTCCTACGGGGAAACAGGATTGCTGAATACCTTGCAGGCTATCGCTTCCTGTGATCTTCCGAAATGTCCGGTGGAGGTCATAGTGGTGATCAATGAACCTGCCAATGCTTCGGCAAATATTTCAGACCTTAACACCCGCTCGTTCAAAGAAAGCACACAATGGGCTGAAACCGTCAACAGCAGCCGGCTACAATTTCATATCCACTACCTCAATGACCTTCCACCTAAACACGCCGGCGTAGGCCTGGCCCGGAAGATAGCCATGGACGAGGCGGTGAGAAGGTATGAACATCTTCAAAAGCCGGAGGGGGTGATCGTGTGTTTTGATGCCGACTGTCTGTGCGACAGTAATTTTCTTACTGCACTGGAATACCATTTTACCCGGTATCCGAAAACCCCGGGTTGTTCCATTTATTTTGAGCACCCACTGAATGGAGATCTGCCTGCACAGATCTACGATGCTATCATCGAGTATGAATTGTTCCTGCGCTACTACACCGATGCACTACGGTTTGCCGGCTTTCCGATGGCATGGCAGACGATTGGGTCCAGTATGGCGGTGAGAAGCTATGCCTATCAAAAACAGGGAGGCATGAACCGTCGAAAAGCCGGTGAAGATTTTTATTTTCTGCAAAGGATCATGGCACTGGGCAATTTCACCGAACTCAATACTACAAGGGTCATTCCTTCTCCGAGGGTCTCTGACCGGGTTCCGTTTGGTACAGGCAGGGCAGTGAAGGATTGGTTGAAAGACGGAACAAAGGGCGCCTATGCTCCTGACATTTTTACTGGTCTCAAAACCTTCTTAGATCATGTGGATGAGCTTTACACATCCACAGCAAAGGAGACCGAACAATGGTTGAAGTCGATGCCGCAGGTCATTCAACATTTTCTGGAAACATCGGGCTTCTCAGAGCATATCAGACGCATACAAAAGCATAGCTCATCAGCTCCAACGTTCAGAAAACATTTTTTTCAATGGTTCGATGGTTTTGCAGTGTTAAAATACGTACACTTCGCCAGAGATCATTACTTTCCCAATGTAGGCACTGCCGCTGCAGCCCACTGGCTTTTGCAACAAATAGCTCCCAATACTGCCATGAATGATACCAGATCACTTCTTCTGGGTTTTAGAAAACTGGACAGGTCAGGATATATCGTGGATGGTTAATTACTGGTCACTGACAATCAACAATTAGACCTCGGTCAGATCATTTCAAAACGGTACCGATCATCCTTGACCTTGGAAATGAGCGCAGCGCCAATTTTTTGTTTGATATTTTGAATGTAGATGTCCACTGATTTGGCAAAGAGGTATACTTCAGAGCCCCAGATATTGTGGAGCAGGTTATCTTCAGTAATGATCTTTTTGGGGTTTTGAGCAAAGAAGTACAGCAATTCAAACTCGTGAATAGGGAGCTCTATCTGCTTGCCCCTGTAAGTGACGGTACGTGTATTTCTTTCGATCAAAAAATCACCCAGTTTGATCTCTCTGACGCTTTTCCGAATGACCAGCTTCTTCTTTAGCACGGAGCCCACCTTATAGGATAATGCCCGCAGTCCTGTGATCTTTTCAATATAATCGTCACCGCCGGTATTGAGCGCTTCAACCTGCAAATGTTTCTCTGATTTGGCGGTAAGGAAAAAAATGTAGGTTCCCCGGAAAGTATCCAGAGATCTGAGCTGCTTGCATATTTCGATGCCATTCAGATAAGGCATCATAATATCGAGGATGATAAGGTCCGGGTTGAACTCGATGGCGGTATTTACCGACTTAAGGCTTTTGGTTTCACCCCTCACTTCATAACCTTCTCTTTCCAGATTATAAATGAGTAAGTCGAGTATGTCTTTGTCATCATCTACAATGAGTATTCTGTTCTTTCTATTGGCCATTTTCTACCTCTCTTTCCACCAACCTGTTCACTATGACCTCTGTCTCATCCGGATACTCAAGTGGTTTGGGATCTGGCGACGAAACCAGTTCGCGTAGGGTGTTGGTTGATTTCATTTCTAATTTTTGTAAAACGGGAATGCCCATGGATCTGAGCGCTGCAGCATTGCATTGTTGCTCATACTGGTCTTTCATAGGGATAACCAGCAGCTTTTTCCCTAAAAAAAGTGCCTCTGACGGTGTCTCGAAGCCTGCACCACATAACACCCCGGCGGATGTGGTGATGCTTTTTATAAAAAGATCGTTGTTTACCGGCTGGATCTTAATGTTCCCAGGTTTATAGGCTGTTTGGGTATGTTTGGAAAATACCTGCCATTCCACCTCATCAATTTGGGACAAAACTTTGATTATTTTTTCATCCGAATAAGCGGGTAAATAAACTGTAAAATGTCCCAGATTTTCATTAATAGCCTCCCGAACAGCTTTTCTGATGATCGGTGTATAAACGTTATTGTCCACACGCGATTGAAAATGGAACCCATAATGTCTGTCTGCCGGAGCATAATTTTTTAGAATGGCCCTCCCTACAGGGTCTTTTTTATCCGGCCTGGGAAATTGCCCGGTCAGTAGTGCCGACTGGTGACTCAACGCAACACATTTTTTACTTTTTACCTTCGCCGCCCATGCAGATATAGGTTCAAAATCATTGACGACCAGATCATAGTTTTCGATAGGAAAGTCTTTGATCTCATGGTAGAGCCTGAGTGCAGAATTCCTGAAAAATGTTTTGGAGTAGTTGATGCCACCTCTTTTACCAAAGTAGAAACTCAGACCTTTTGAGCGGAAGGCAAGATCGTAGGGAAAATCAATATCAGACTGTACACCACTAACAAAGTAATCCACCTCTCCGTGTTTCTCCAACGCAGGGGCCACATCCACCGCCCGGCTCAGGTGGCCGTTTCCTGTTCCCTGGATGGCATACAAAATCTTCATCCCGACACAGTTAAAAATTCATTGATCATGTCCTTAAAAATCTCATCGTTGTTCAGTTGTCGATTAGACTTTTTATTCACTTTAATGGACTGTGCCGTAAGGTCATCCGCAAAGGAGTAGATCCTCCATTCCTTGTTGTGGTATTCCAGTGCAGTAAGATTTTCCACCCAGTCCCCACTGTTCAGGTACATCACGGAGCCTTTTTCATTATTTACTCTTCTCATCTGAGGTTGATGAATATGCCCGCACACTACATAGTCATACCTGTTGTCAATGGCTATTTCGGAGGCAGTGAGCTCAAAATCATTAATGAACTTAATGGCTGATTTTACACTGTCCTTTATTCTTTTCGAAAGTGATATCTTACCTCTGCCCAGTATTTTTGAAACGAAGTTCGCAAGCGTATTCAGCAGGATCAAAGTGTCATACCCCACTGCTCCCAGTTTGGCCAACCATTTGGAGTGCTGCATGGTGATATCGAATACATCACCGTGGAATATCCACACCTTTTTCTTGTTTAATTTCAGCACCAGTTTATTCTCTATTCTGAATGACCCCAGCCTGAAGCCTACGAACTTCCTTAGCATTTCATCATGATTACCGGTAACATAGACTACCTCAGTACCTTTGCTCAGTAATCCCGTTATATGTTTGACAATCTGCATATGAGACGCTGGCCAGTAGCGCTTACTAAACTGCCATATGTCTATTATATCCCCATTCAGGATCAGCTTTTTAGGTTTGATGGACTTAAGATAACGGAGCAGGTCCTCTGCATGACATCCGTAAGTGCCTAAATGTACATCTGATATGACTACAACATCAACCGGTCGCTTTTCAAAGTCCATCCATATCGAGGGTAGGGTAAAAAAATAGATACCCGTTGAGGCAATAAACATTCAACCTTGAAGCCAGACGGGTATCTTTATCCATACCATACAAAAATACTGCTTCACCTTTACTCGAACATCAATACCATTTTAATTGTGGGTTATGATTTATAGTGGGAATGTTAAGTACATTTTAACATATTTTGATGCAGTTGTCTATTTTTGCGGCCGTTATGAAGAGATTCTATTTCACCCCGGGTCCGTCTCAGTTGTATTTTACTGTAGAAGAACATATCAAATCGGCTTTGCGGGAGAATATACCCGCCATTTCGCATAGAAGCAATTCGTTTCAGGACATTTTCGGTTCTGCTACTCAACTTTTGAAACAGTTGTTTTCTCTACCCTCAGGGTATCACATTTTCTTCACAGGGTCCGCTACCGAAATATGGGAGCGCAGCATCCAGAATCTGGTGGAGTTTGAGTCATGCCACTTTGTGAACGGCGCTTTTTCCAGGCGCTACGCCGGCATAGCTGAAAACCTCAATAAAAAAACGACAATGATCAACGCAGATGAAGGAAAAGTTGTAGACATAGAATCTGTGCTGATCCCTGAGTCCTGCGAACTCATCGCCATGACCCAGAATGAAACCAGCACCGGAGCCAGTCATGCGGTGGAAGATGTAAAGAAGATCCGTGAAGGATTTCCTGATCAGCTGCTATCACTGGATGTGGTATCCTGTGCTCCTTATGCGAATATAGACTATTCCATGGTAGACATGGCCTACCTTTCGGTCCAAAAGTGTTTCGGACTACCTGCCGGCCTCGGTGTGTGGATAGTTAACGACCGTTGTATCAATAAAAGTGAAGAGCTCTTGAGCAAAGGGCTCTCAATTGGTTCATATCACTCCTTACCGGAGTTGATGCTCAAGGCCCAGAAGAATCAAACTCCGGAAACCCCCAATGTACTGGGCATATACCTGCTGGGTAAGGTGGCCGAAGATATGCTTACAAAGGGACTGGATATGATCCGCAGAGAGACGGACTACAAGGCTGCAGTTCTGTATAATGCATTTGAACAAAGCAAACTGCTGGAGCCCTTTGTCAAGGAAAAGATCAACCGCTCAAAAACAACATTGGTGGCCGAAACCTCCGTTGCCAGCAGCGAAATTCTGGATAAGACGGTCCAAAAAGGCATGGTCATAGGAAATGGATACGGCCCTTTCAAAGGCAAGCATATTCGCATAGCCAATTTCCCCACTCATTCAAAGGAACAAATCGAATCTTTGGCCGATGAACTGCTGAAAATCGGTGACCAATAAAATCGTCAAATGGATAGGAATGTAATGGCAATGTTTAACTTTGCGGCAAATTTAGGTTATGGAGCCTGTTAAAAATATTTTAGTTGGACTGGACACCTCTGAGCTGGACATTACCCTGATCAAGTACGCAGCCTTTGTGACGGATAATTCCTCAGCCGAGCGGGTACACTTTGTTAACCTGGTCAAAAATCTCAACGTCCCCGATGACGTAAGAAAGGAGTTTCCTCACCTGATCGAAAATGCTCTCAAAGAGCGTGAGCAGCAGATCGTAACATCCGTGGAGAAATACTTTCATACGAAAAAAAAGGTAGAGGTTACTCACGAGGTCAGAAAGGGTCAGCCTCCGGAGTTACTGAAAATGGCTGAGAAGTTCGATGCTGACCTGATCATTGTCGGACAAAAAAAATCACTGCCAGGTACGGCCGTAACCACGATGCGGCTGGCCAGAAGAGCTATCTGCAACCTGCTCATTGTACCTGAGACCGATGCCAATGTTGAGCCTAAGGCAGAAAAGGTGCTGGTCCCGGTAGACTTTTCATCGTATTCCAAACTGGCACTGGAACAGACCATTGACCTGGCCGGTAAGACTTCCACCGTGAAGGAGATCATCTGTCAGAATGTGTACAATGTGCCGGCAGGATACCACTATACGGGCAAGTCTTTCGAGGAGTTTGCCGAAATTATGAAGAAAAATGCCCGGTCCGACTTCAAAAAGTTTATCAGTCAAATCGATACAGGGGGTTATAAGATAAAGGAGGTCTACTCACTGGACACGAATGATAACCTGGCCAGTGATATTTATGACTATGCCAATAAAATACATCCCGATGTAATAGTGATAGGGGCCAAAGGCCGTACTGCCGCCGCAGCTCTTTTTCTGGGCAGCCTGGCAGAAAAAATGGTGAACGACAAAATGAATCACCCTTTACTGGTGGTCCGGTTCAAGGGAAAAAGTGCAGGCTTGATAGAAACATTGAAGGAATTGTAGTATTTAGGTGTTGCTGTGCCAAGGTGCTGGTGTGTTTAAGTGCTGAAGTGTTGAGGTGCACCTAAGTTTGTTTATTATCTTTAATTTTTTGTAGACTGTTATTTGCCAACGGTCAAGCCGCAGGTCAACCATGAGCCTCCAATCTGTCTGGAGTTTGCCATGTGCACATAGATCAACTTCCATCTTCCGTCTTCCAACTTCTAAATCATATGTGTCACGTTTGCCAGTTCGCCACTGTAGCGCTTCACCTCTACGCCAAACTTGCGAAGAAAATCGACTCCTTCGTCACTCTCAATTCCCTTGTATTCTGCGTATGAGTTCAGGTAGATCACTTTTTTGACACCCATCGTAAAAATGATCCTGGAACATGCCAGACAGGGTGCCAGCGTTACATACAGTGTTGCACCCTGCACTTCCGTTTTGTTCTTTACTGCGTAAAAAAGAGCATTCTGCTCAGCATGAATGGCAAGAGAACAGCCTCCTTTTGAATCGCGGGGACAACCCACGTCAGGCCATTCTTCATCACAGTTATGCGTGCCGGCCGGAGGACCGTTGTACCCGATCGAGATGATGCGCGTGTCCTTTGTAAGAACAGCACCCACGTGTCTTTTAATGCAATGGGACCTTTTGGCAAGGTTCACCGCCAGTTCCATAAAAATGTCGTCAAACTCAGGTACGGTCATATATTATTGATAGAATATCGGTATAATTGTTGCATACATCCATGGTATAATTTTAACCATTCTAAAATTGTAACAAAACTATGGAAAAGCCAGCACTACTTGTTGTTTTAATAAGTGTCATTTCCATCCTGGCATCAGCCGATCTTTATGCTCAGGAATCCGTAAAACCTCGCCCAAGTCCCACGGCGATCGTCACTATGAAGTATGAAGATTCCTACGTAAAAGTGACCTACTGCCAGCCTCACAAACGGGGGCGTGAGGTATTTGGTGAACTCGTGCCCTATGGCAAAGTATGGCGTACAGGAGCCAATGAAGCTACCGAGATCACCGCCACGGATGATGTTCTCATACAGGAAGACACCCTAAAGGCTGGTACGTATTCCATATTTACTATTCCGGCAAAAGACGAATGGACTGTAATATTCAATAGTGAGCTGGGGCAGTGGGGAGCCTACAACTATCGCAAAAAGTCCGACATTCTGCGTGTAAAGGTACCTGCACAACAGGTAAAGGATGTGATATGGGAACCTTTTACCATCTCCTTTGCCCAAAGGAATGATGAGGCAAATCTTCAAATGATGTGGGACCAAACCATGGTTTCCATTCCGATCCGGTTTATTGAAGATTGATATCCCTGTCACAGGTCAATACTCAACAGTAAACCTTTACCCAACCTAACAAAAGACGATCTTGTGTGTACATTATTGATCGTTATCGGTTGATTGAAAGCAACGGTTATTGAGTTATAAGTTACTGGGTTATTGGTATCGGATCGACCGGGAAACTATGTAAGATGTTTTTATTTTCTGCCAAAAATTGTCAGAATTTAAATTATAGGGTACTAAAAATCATCCTCGCCATCATCTTCATCTTCTTCCTGTTCAGGGTCAGGAGTAGGTTCATCTTCATTTTTCTTCTTTTTCTTTTCTTTCTTCACTTTCACTTTAGGCTTTTTCTCTTTAGGAGGTTTATCACCCTTCTTCAGAAATGAGAAGAATCCTTTTTTCTCTGTGGTTCCCTCCTCCAGCTCGGTCGCGGATGTTTCAGGACCATCAGGACCATTCTGAATTTTTGGATCCTGTTCAGACCCGTCCTCAGGCTCTTCTTCCGACTCCGACTTCTTCTTTTTAAACAGATTCTTAAAGAATCCCAGAATACCTTTCTTTTCCTTTTTCTTTGCTACTTCCTTTTTCTGGAGGTCAGCATCTTCCATCTGCAACCTCACGTCAGGATATACAAGGTATTTCCTGAGATACCACAGATAAAGTTCCTGATCGATATTGAATTTTTCCTTTTTCAGGGAGATGACATATGTGCTGTCCACCGGTTCAGTCTCTATGGAATGCTCTTTGACCAGATCAGCCGAATCGTAAAGATCACGGGTAACGGCATCACGTTCGGCCAGTGCAAATTCATCGTCAAAAGCCAGTGAATCCTCCTCCTCCGGATATATATCCTGCATGGGTATTGTCTGCAGACTCCTGAGCTTTCTGCGATAAGACACAGGTTCGATCATGAGATACCGGTTTTTACTCGCCTCCAGTATTTTGGGTGTAGAATCCTCATTGAAATAGCTGAACCGCTTTCTCAGCTCCTCCTCATCATGAATAAATGCACTTTGATAAGCCGGACAGATCATCCTTTCGGTACACGCCTGCACCGCTACCATGAAAAGTATTGCAATAAAAAGATGATAAGAATGCTTCATTAAAAAAATTAGCCTGCGACCTACAAGCAAAACGAAAAACAAGACGGTTTAGCGCATTTTATGTAAAATGTTAAAGGTAACTTGAAAAAGTGATAAGTTAAACTAAAAAGAATAAAATGTTAGTCGCACGACGATAAGTCGACTTTCTGTAAAATTTTTCAACAAAACCATCGTTAAATTCGTCAAGTAGTCGGTCTCAATGTTGTCTAACTACCAGAAGTGTAGTATACTTCAGTGAATAAAGCTATATACAACAGATATGAATATACCGACTACAAGATCATTTTACAGTTTTCTTTTGATCATCATCCTTTCGGGAGCCTGTCGCAATGCCCCAGGCAACAGCACTGATGTTTCCGATCTGGAGCCTGTTTTCCATGAGCACTTTGGAGATAAAACATACCAACTAAAATGGAATAAATCCAGGACTTACCTTTTGGCCATATCCGGCATAGATAAGCAACACCGGAAAGACCTGCCCCAAACACTTCATTTCATTGTGCTGAAGGCTAAGGAGAATTCTGTTGTGTACGAAAAACATATCACAGACGGAAAAGTGCAGTGGTATGATGATACAAAGCTCAAAATATCCGGCTATCAGGAAAGAGTAGATGGCCCTGAGGATAAAGGGAATACATTTTTGTACGACGTGAAAGAAAAAAGAATCATTAAATACCCAATCAGAACAATATGACCTCGAAAAAAGCGGTGATCCTTGTATTGCTTACAACGATCCTTACCACCACTCTACTGATCCTGTACCGGATTGAAAAAACATCGTATGGAATTACATTTCAGGAGGTGACGCCTGCGGAGACATTTCCAGCCGCTAAGTCACCTGCGGAATACCGTAGAAAGCTAAAACAGCAAAATCCGGATCATCCGGGGCTTTATGATGAGATCATGAGACTTCGTAAAACCCCTTCTGACCTTGAAGCGCCGGCTTACCCCTCCAATTACCAGTATGACGAGCTGGGTACTCTCCAAAAAAGGCGCCGGAATGTCCGCACCAAGTCCGTACAATGGACCAGCAGGGGCCCTGCGAATGTTCCAGGGCGCACACGGTCGCTGGTGGTGATGGAAGAAGATCCCACCGGGAATACGTGGCTTGCCGGGTCCGTTGGCGGAGGTATCTGGTTTACCAGCAATGCCGGACAGTCATGGGAAAACCGTACTCCTGACCTGCTCAACCTGGCGACTACCAGTGTAGTACGGTCCGTAAGTAACCCGGACGTTTTCTATGTAGGCACGGGAGAAAGCTTTGCCTCCCCGGGATCAACCACAGGTAGCAACGGCAGCGGTATGTTCAAATCCACCAATGGCGGTCAGACTTTCTTTCAACTGACCAGCACCGCAACTGACCCAAGGTTCAGGAATATTAATCGTATCATCATCAGTCCTCAGAATGAAAATATTTTACTCGCCTGTACGATCGGTTTCTTTTCAGTCAGCCAACCTGATGACCCCACCAGCTATATTCTAAAATCAATAGATGGCGGCATCAACTGGACCCCGGTGATAGAAATCGAAGCAGAAGTACAACAATTGCTGGCATCGCCGGACAATTTCGATGTACAATATGCCTCAGTACGAGGGTTCGGTATCCTCAAGTCCATTGATCAGGGAGAAACGTGGGAATTCTCCAGTAACGGACTCACCAGCTCCGGAAGAATTGAAATGGCTATTTCACCAGCTAATCCCAACAGAATTTTCGCCTACGCCGAAGGAGGAACCAATGGAACCGATGTGGACCTTTGGATCTCCAATAATGCAGCAGAAACATGGATGCTGACAAGGGAAGAGAATGGCCAGCAGAACATTGATAATCTACTGCAGGGCAACTATGATAATGTCATTATGGGTCACCCCTTTAATGAGAATATTGCCTATTTCGGAGGGGTTGACATGTTCAAGGCGGTTGTATCGTCAAACATGGCAGGTACGGCATTTTCAATTTCTTCCGCTCTGTTCAATACCGGTTCGTTTTTGGACTTTGTAAACTTTGGCGGTTCTTTTCTAAATGGAGGAGGTACCCTGGGGCCAGTACCTCAGTCGCAGTTGAAGGCTGTGGAAATAAGATTTGGTCCGGGAATCAGTCAAAATGCACACCGGTTTACCGTACCGGCTACATCAGGTAGCGCTGGTAATGGCTCCTCCGGGGTCCCGGATAATGAGTATGAATATCAGGACTACGTAAGTGTTCCATTTCAGGCATGGGATGTTTCCGTTGAGCCGGCAAGGCAGCTCATGGTCTCTTTTCGGGATCAGGAAAGGAACGGTCAGTGGGACCTTACCGCCCTGAATGATCCAACAGAGGGGAGAGAATACATCTACGTTCAGGATATAGACTATGATCCTGCTGTACCGGATCCCAGCGTTACTGTTGATGGAGGTCATGTTATTGAACAAATGTACTTTATATGGCCAGTTTCCGCGACTGGTAGCGCAACAGACGTTTCTGCCTTGCCGGAGTCCAGGCTGGCGCTCACGCCGGAGGAGACACAGATCGTAGAGCGCTCTACGATCAATCTGTCGGATGCAAGGAACACTTTTCCCAGTAACTCCGTGAATGGGTTTGATCAGGCCGGTCAGTTTGGTACCACCTCACAGGATGGTGGACTTCATCCTGATCATCATTTTCTGCAGGCTATCAATGTCAATGCGTCCACACAAACCTTTCGAATAATCAACTGTAACGACGGAGGTGTGTACATTACCAACGCTTCCACTACACCTGGAGAACAGGACGGCGATTGGATATTTTCCGGTACTGGTTACAACACCGGACAGTTCTACGGGGCTGTTAAACAACCGGGTGCCGATGTTTATACCGGAGGGTTACAGGATAATGGTACATGGACCTCCCAGGTAGGAGAAAATGCCAATGACAACTCCCTCTACCTCCGGTCGGGCTTTGGTGATGGTTTTGAATCGGCCTGGAATGCCGCCGATGCTGATCTGCTGGTCGTATCTTCTCAGTTCAATAATTTTCTGGGTTCACGTAATGCGGGACAGGGCAATTTTAACCTCACCTATGCTGCTGACTTTGGCCTTACTGATTCCGGACCTTTTGTTTCCCGTTTGGCTTATTCCCCACAAAATCCGGATGTACTGTTTACCGTTGGATCAACTGGTGTATGGCGTTCAAAAAGCTTCGGACAGGATCAGTGGGAGCTGATCCCCATTAGCGATCAATGGGCTTTCAATAATATCACGGACGTGGAAGTTTCTCTGGCCGATCCATCCATCGTATGGGCCGGAGGACGGATGGACGACTCTGGAAGCTTATTTGTATCCACAGACGGCGGGGATTCATTCAGCGAAGCAGTAGATTATACCACTGTAACACTGGGTGCCTGCAGCGGGATATATACTCACCCTACACAGCCCAACACAGCTTATGCACTCTTTTCCTTTGCAGACCGGCCCAAGGTGCTGCGGACCACTGACCTGGGCCAGACATGGGTGGATATCAGCGGTTTTGAGTCCAGTGTGGAAAGTACAAACGGTTTTCCGGATGTGGCAGTAAATACTCTCCTTGTGCATCCAAATGATCCAAATACGCTATGGGTAGGTACGGAAATAGGTATTGTCGAGTCCACAGATAATGGTGCCTCATGGCAATTTCTGGATGGGGATCTGCCCCGTGCTTCGGTATGGCAGCTAAAGGCCGTGGAGAACAGAATAGTAGCAGCCACTCATGGCCGGGGGATATGGACCACGGATATCAGCCCTGCCCAACCGTCTGCATTTATTCCAAACATTGTGGACGCAGTGCAAACCACCTCCGGTGGACTTATATTGGTGGTAAGACTATATGAAATTTATGACAACCTTCAGTTGTTCCTTGACGATGAACCTTTGGGCACCCTGAATGTACCTGAGCAAACGGGCCTTTTTTCATATGAAATACCGTTGCCGGAATTCCCTGTTCAGAATCAGATCATTGAGCTACGACTTGATGGTACGACAGGGAGCACAGCCGTCAGTTCTGTCCCCAAACAGCTTGAGTTGTTTGGCCTTACTGTTCAGGATCAGTACAGCAATAACTTCAATACACTTTCTCAATCAGACTTCCTGTTGAGTGGTTTCAGTATTGCCGAAGTCACTAATTTTCCTGATGGCGCACTGCATAGCCCACACCCCTATCCAGACTTTACAGCGTTTACAGCACAGCTAATGGTACCGATCAGAGTGGCAGGGCCGGGAAAGGCCCAGATCAGCTTTGATAATGTGGCACTGTTGGAAACAGGTGGAACAGTGACCGATTTCGTTATTGTGGAAGGTTCTACTGATGGTCTCAACTGGCAGGAGCTGGGACCGGGTTATGACGCCGGTGAAAATAGTGACTGGCTCGATGTTCTTAACGATGAAAATTCCAATGATGGCACATCAGATCTGTTTGAAACCACCGAATACAATTTACTCAATACGTTCAATCAGGGAGACACCATATTCGTACGTTTCAGGCTTTTCGCTGATCAGAGTAATCCCAACGACGATCTGTACTGGGGCTGGGCGATCGATAACCTCAGGATACAGACGGATGAATTCGTAACAAGTGTAGAAGAAGGTTTTTCCGGTGAACGTTTCAGAATATATCCCAATCCCATTGCGAATAATGTAGTTGAGGGACAGTATCGCCTTTCTTCGGCATCGGAAGTATCCCTGGAGATCATTGATATGAACGGCAGACTGATAGCCACTGATTTTATGGGCACACAACTCCCCGGAACATATCCTTTCAGGTTGAACATCCCCGGTCAGGAGACAGGGGTCTACCTGGTAAAGCTTAGATCCAGGGAGGGTGAAAACGTGCTGCGGGTGCTGAAGCTGGAGTGATCTGTAATTCAGTTCATAGTTGAAAGTTCAATGTTCGAGGTTTAAGGTTGAACTTTCAGCTTTGGTCTTGTTACTGACAACAAGGGAAGCGCAGGTTACAGGAGTTCCTCTCTCAGTTTTTTCGGCAGGCCCTTCACTACCAGCTCATAGGAATGGTCTGTTAATTCCATGGTGAGTGTATCCGGTATGCTGCCATCCATCAGCACAGTATTCCAGTGGCGCTTGTTCATATGATACCCCGGTATAATTCCCTCATACTCCTCACGGAGCTCAACAGCTCTTTCGGGATCACACTTCAGATTTACACTGGTAAAAAGATCTACATCTGTCAGTGCAAAAAGCTTACCCATTACCTTAAATACCAATGTTTGATTATCAAAAGGGAATTCCTCTGTTACACCCTTTTTAGCCATACAATACTCCCGGAATGATTCTATGTTCATCTATTCAGTATATTTGCCAGCAATTTTTGTAAGCCTTTTGTCAATTTCTTTCTTAGGCAGCCAGTGACTCCAATACATCACACCAAGCAGGCTTTTCATCAGATGAAGAGTTTACGGTCTCCTGAAAATAATAAATAGAATCAACACCACGAAGGCTGAGAAGGCTCAATTGTCATTTCTGACTGATTGGATATCTGCTGAAGGCAAGAAAAAAGTAATATATCTCGCTTAAAAAATGTGCCTGACAATCAGAATAATAAGTGCCACCAGAAACATGAGTATAGAGATCTTATTGATCCCGTGCATCATTTTGATATTGAAATTGCTTGGGCGATCCGGGTCTTTCTTTCGAAAGAAATAACCAAATACCGGACCTAAGGCAAAATAATCCTTTAAGGTATTTTTGTGACTTTTTGTATCCTGCTGTTCCATATTTTCATTCAGTTTGCTTAAGGGTTTATCCAGTTGCCATCTTCCCGGATGATCTCAATGAGTTCATCTACGGCATTGTCCGAAGGCACCCCTCTTTTCACTACTTCTTTCCCCTTGTATAACGTAATCCTGCCTTTACCGCTACCTACGTAACCGTAATCCGCGTCAGCCATTTCCCCGGGACCATTAACGATACAACCCATTATCCCTATCTTAACGCCTTTCAGATGATCAGTCCTCTTCCGGATCATAGCAGTAGTCTCCTGCAGATCGAACAGGGTCCTTCCGCAGGATGGGCAGGAGATATACTCTGTCTTGGTCATCCGTGTTCGAGCTGCCTGCAAAATCCCGAATGCGGTCTGATTGTACCGGGATATTAGTTCGGGCAACGCTTCCATAGGCTTGCCCACAGCAGACAATTCCGTTCCCATCATAACGCCATCACCGAATCCATCGATCAGCAGGCCGCCAATATCGGTAGAAGCGTAGATCTGTAGTTCATCATCGGCCACGGTATCATAGGACCTTTTTATGATCACCGGATTTTTAACATTTTCCTGTACCAGCTTAAAGAATGCCCTTCTTAGCTCCGGCATGGCGTGCCTGTTACTTGTTTCCAGCAAAAGGACGACGGTCGGATCGTTTTTAAGCCGGGCCATAAGATCCGGGCCCATGTCGTTCGCCTGAAGCAGAACAAAATTGATCTCGCTATGTCGTGAGCCTACGCTCAGATATTCATTTTCGGATAATAAAGGTATTTTGTTGACATCCTCACTATACCCGGTCCATGTGGTATAATCCAATATTTCCTTCAGACCATTGGGCAGCATAAAAGTAACAGGTCTGCTTCCTGAATACAGATAGTCAGCCCCCATATCATTCATCTTCCACTTGTCGAGTTCGGGAAGGTAAAAATGGCCAACGGATTTCAGGTCTTTGTAATCATTGACTTCAAGTTGACTGATATCGGCAATAACCCGGGGGACATTGGAGGCCCCTACATTTTCCACCTCAATGGTTTCTCTACGATTATAGCCAAACGGATCTACCGGAGATTCATCAATGGGCTCAATACCGTCATGATCAGCTCTGCTGATATAACGATCAACCATAATTTTAGCCACAGGCGCTTCAAACTCCGGCTCTTCCGTCAGCGAGACACGCACTGTGTCCCCCAGGCCGTCCTCCAGCAATGTTCCAATACCCACAGCACTTTTTATACGGCCATCCTCGCCATCACCGGCTTCTGTGACTCCAAGGTGTAAAGGATAAGGTTGAAAACCCTCTTCATCCATTTTATTGACAAGCAGACGATAGGCCTGCACCATCACCTGTGTGTTGGAAGCTTTCATGGAAAGGACAATGCTATGATAGTTCTCGTCATCGCATATCCTTAGAAATTCCAGAGCAGACTCTACCATTCCCAACGGAGTGTCACCATACCGGCTCATAATCCTGTCAGAAAGTGAACCATGATTGGTCCCGATCCGCATGGCTGTACCATATTCTTTACATATTCTGACCAGCGGGGTGAACTTTTCCCGAATGCGCTCCAGTTCGGCGTTATAGGACGCATCCGTATATTCTATCTCTTCAAAACGCTTCTTGTCCGCGTAGTTTCCAGGGTTAACCCGTACCTTCTCAACGATCCTGGCGGCCAGTTCGGCAGCATTGGGTGTGAAATGAATATCCGCAATCAGAGGAACATTACAGCCACGTTGCCTCAATTCCTTCTTTATTTCCTGCAGGTTCTGTGCTTCTTTGATACTTGGGGCCGTGATCCTCACATATTCACATCCGGCTTCTACCATACGGAGTACCTGCTCTACAGACCCCAGGGTATCCATAGTGTCTACCGTGGTCATGGATTGGATACGAATTGGATTATTGCCCCCAAGAGGTACGTCACCGATGTAAACTTCCCTGGTTTGGCGCCTGCTGTAACGGGTCAAACTGTCACAGTATTGCCTGGTTCTTACAATTTCTGCGTCCACAGATGATTGGTGTTGTTAAAATGTTGTAAAGATAACCGTTTTTGGCAGTTCAATGTTTTGTTGGCCATCAGTTTATTCCAGAACAGATACTTTATCAGATAAAATGATTATTGATCAGCTAAGAACATATTGTATGAGGCAAAGTGTCATCTTGATATGGTAAGTGTTTATCGCGTGCTATCCATGCATTTAACATGTTTGCCCCTTGTATTCATTACCATTACAGGCTATTTGATCACAATCATATGCTGTTTCAGCCACAGGAAAGTACAGCGATGCGGGTAAGAGCACTGGTGCAATTCAATTTTTGCAGACTTCACCGTTCCTGCAATAACCGGCACGATGTCTCGCTCCAGTAGGTATTATTAGTATTCCAGGAGTTCTCCCAAGGCTGTCTTTACCTTATCAGCATTGGGAAGCATTTGTTTTTCCAGATCGATATTGAGAGGAACGGCCGGCAGATTAGCAGCTCCAAGCGTTTGCACGGGAGCATCAAGATGTTCAAAGCACTCTTTGGCTATTCTGCCAGCAAGTGATTCTGCGAAGGAGTTGAGTAAGGGTTCTTCCGTGAGAATGAATACACGGTTATGTCGGGCTACAGCAGCGCTCACTGCCTCCCAGTCATACGGATTCAGAGTTCTCAGGTCAAGGATCTCAGCACGATGGGCAAACTCTTTAGCTGCAGCCTTTGCCCAGTACACGCCCATGCCATAGGTGATCACTACAGCTGATTCACCTGACTGCACCTTATCTTCAGTAGCTTCCAGCACTGTCCGCGCCTTACCCAATGGAATGATATAATTCTCATCAGGCTCATAGGTTTTAGCCTCCGCGGTACCCTTCACTTTAGACCAGTAAAGCCCTTTATGCTCCAGCATCACCACAGGGTTAGGGTCATAAAACGCTGCCTTCATTAACCCCTTCATATCCGCCGCATTGGAAGGGTACACCACTTTTATTCCTCTGATATTGAGTAATGTAGATTCTACACTACCGGAATGGTAAGGCCCTCCTCCTCCGTAGGCACCTATGGGTATTCGTATCAGCGATTGCACGGGGAATTTTCCTCTTGACAAATAACAGCTTTTGGACAGCTCTTCTACCAACTGATTGATCCCCGGCCATACATAGTCCGCGAACTGGATCTCTACGATAGCCCTGGCTCCTACGGCCGACATTCCTGCCGTAGACCCTACAATGTAGGCCTCCTGAATAGGTGTATTAAAAACACGCTCATCCCCGTATTTGTGAGCCAGTGTAGCCGCCTCCCGGAAAACACCTCCCAGAGTACCTCCAACATCCTGACCATAAAAAAGAGCTTCAGGGTTATTTTTAAGAATATCATCTACAGCATGCAGGGCGGCATCTACCATTACCACCTTTTCCGCACCTTCGGGATGACGATGCCCTTTTTCTTCCAGCACGGGTGTAGGTGCAAATTCATAGGTATCAAAGGTATCAAGGTCAGGATCGGGTGAATTCAAAGTATATTCATAATCCTTCTGCACACTGGCCACAGCAGCTTTCCGAAGTTTGTTCAAAACTGCCTTGCCTACCCCATGCTTCAGGAGGTATTCAGTAAGCACCGGAATGGGATCATCCTGAGCATGCAGTTTAAGATCATTCTCACCCCTGTACCATTCCTTTCTCACCCCCGAGGTATGATGCCCCAGCAAAGGACATCTCGCATGAATCAATACAGGCCCTTTTCTTTCCCTGACATATTGTATGGCTTTCCTCAAACCCAGGTATGAATCTACAAAATCGGATCCATTGACACGCATACGCTCCATTCCCTTGAAGCCACCTGCGAATTCATAGGCATCCATTGCCCTCATTTCCTTTCCCGTAGCTGATATACCCCATTCATTGTCCTGAATAAGGTAAAGTACAGGCAGTTTTTTCAAAACTGCCATCTGGAAGGCTTCCGAAACTTCTCCCTCTGTAACCGATCCGTCACCTAAGGAGCACAGCACTATCGGCTTCTCATCACCTTCGAGCAGCTTCTGACTTTCGAGATAGTAAATGGCATGTGCCATTCCTGTGGCTGGTATAGCCTGCATACCTGTGGCCGAACTCTGATGTGGTATAACGGGGAAACCATCACGGTTCAGGGAGGGATGTGCATAATAGGTTCTTCCCCCCGAAAACGGATCACCTTCCTTAGCCATCAGTTGCATCATCAGTTCATAGGACTGAATACCCATACCCAGTAGCATGGATTCATCCCGATAATAGGGGGAGACATAGTCACAGGACTTCATTTGCATGCCGGCTGCCAGTTGTATGGCTTCATGTCCTCTGGACGTGCTATGAACATATCTGCTGCATATATCCCTGTTTTCATCATAGGTTTCTGCCATTCTCTGAGCAGTACACATAAGCTGATACGCTTTTAGCAGAACCTCTTTTTCAATCTCAGGCTGTTTTTTCGTTTTTTGGGATGATCTAGTTTTTACAGATATGGTTTCAGACATGTTTTATGGATAAACCTTACGAACAATCGTTTGCAAAGGTAATGAATTTGATGTAATGCACCGTTGGATAATCCTAATATTCCGGCTGTAATAACAAACAAAAAAACAGATTCCATAGTTTTGTTAGATGTTGAAAAAGGAAGCCATAACTGACTGGTTCCGGGAGCTACAGGAGGGCATCTGTTCTGCACTTGAGGAGGAAGATGGCAAAGGCAAATTCCATGAGGACCAATGGCAGAGAATGGAAGGTGGAGGCGGACGAAGCCGGGTAATGACTGATGGCAGAGTCATTGAAAAGGGGGGTGTGAATTTCTCTGCCGTCCACGGCCCACTACCTCAGAATATTGCCGAGGCTCTGAAGTTATCAGCGTCATCGTTTTATGCCACAGGGGTATCCATTGTAATACATCCTCATAACCCTTTGATGCCCATTATCCATATGAATGTGCGGTATTTCGAAACCTTTTCAAAGGACAGCGATAACGATGACACATGGTGGTTTGGCGGGGGGATCGACCTTACCCCTCATTATGTGAATAAGGAAGATGCAGCCTGGTTCCACAGGCAATTAAGAGAAGTATGCGACCGGCACCATCCGGACTATTATCACCGATTCAAAACATGGGCTGATGACTATTTCTACATCGCACACCGCCAGGAAACCCGTGGGATTGGCGGCATTTTTTTTGACAGGTTGGGGAAAAGTGAAGGTACCAAAGAAAAACTGTTTGAATTTGTCAAGGAGGTAGGGTTAAGTTTTGCTCCCATTTACACTCACTTCATGCAAAGGAATGCTCACCTCGAGTTTAGCCAGGCACACAAGAACTGGCAGATGATGCGCCGAAGCAGGTACGTTGAGTTCAACCTTGTATGGGACAAGGGCACTAAATTTGGCCTGCAGACCAATGGCAGGATTGAGTCCATTTTGATGAGCATGCCTCCAAAAGCGGTATGGGAATACAATCATCAGCCTGAGCAAGGCACATCGGAGGCGGAAACACTCAGCCTTTTACGGAAGGGGATAAACTGGCTGGAGTGATTGTCATACCAATATTATTCTCAACATAACATTATCAACTTCAATTTGAAATTAAGGCAAAACGGAAATTAAAATTTGTGAGCTCACGCCGGTTCAAGGCAAACTATAGCAACCCACTCTACCAAAACAGCTATATCTTTCCTCACATTCCCAATTCAGTTCTGAACCAGGAGGCCATTCCGTCATTCCTATCTTTTTGAAGAAGGATAAGGCAATTCTTTACAAAATTGCCTTTAAAATGACATACATATTACCAGAAAGCTCCCCATAACCCGAGCGAAATTTATGATACCAACCCTTGGATAAGCAAGAAAAATGAAATATATTTGTCATATGACAGAAAAAAAATATTCAAATGAAAGAAATAAAACGTCAGAAATTTCCGATATAGCCTTTTCCTATGGGGGTGTCAGTTCCCTATCTTCACTCGAGCTAATTACCCAATTATTGGGTGGAGCCCAGGCTATCGGCAGGAAAATGAATAACATTCTGGAATTTCTTGCCCTTACAGAAAACGGCTTGCCTGTTTCGACATTGAAAAACCTTCAGAAAAGGATGAAATTCACCAACAGAGATATGGGGCGTGCCCTTGAGATTTCCGAAAGCACACTTCAAAGGCGATTGAAAGAGGGTAAAAAGCTGGATAAAAAAGAATCGGAAAGTACGATACAACTGGCTTCCTTATGGGCCAAAGGGTTGAAAGTTTTTGAGGACGAAAATGATTTCCGCACATGGCTTGAAATGAAAAATACAGCCCTCGGAAATAACAGGCCCATCGAGCTGCTTCATTCTCCCATCGGTAGGGAGGAGATCAAGGAGATCCTTAACCGCATTGAGTGGGGCATTTATTCATGAATCTGTTTTCTGTCAATGAAGTTATATCGGATTGGGGCCTGTAGGCATATTAGTGATATGACAGGAACGGGCGGATTATATGCTTCAGGTCGATGGCACTCCCGTGGTACGCGAATTCTTTACTTTTCAGAGCACATATCATTAGCCAAACTCGAAGTGCTGGCCAACTCGAATTTTTTACCAAAAAAAATGTGTTTACTAACTATTGAAACTAAATCAGATGTTTCCGTAAACACTATCCTGAAGGATGAATTACCTGAACACTGGGATTCATATCCACATCCGGATTTATTGAAAAAGTTAACCGCTAACTGGATCACTCAATCAGGATCACTTCTCCTGAAAGTCCCTTCGGCCCAATCTCACAGTGAGTATAACTATTTATTGAATCCGACCCATAAAGAAATGGACAAGGTAAGGGTGTTGTCAATCACAGAAACTAAATTTGACCATAGGTTAAAACTATCCAATGATTGAATACCTGAAAGATCTGGATCAACAATTATTCCTGTTTCTTAACGGGCACCACGTACCATGGCTGGATCCGGTTATGTACTGGATCTCAGAAAAAAAGGTTTGGATACCTTTTTACCTGTTTCTGGCCGGTTGGATCATCAGGGAGTATAAATGGAAGTCGGTCATTGTCTTACTGGGGGTTGGGCTAGCCGTAGCCGCATCTGATCAGGTTTGCTCGGGATTTATGAAGCCTTTTTTCGAAAGGTTCCGTCCATCACGTGACCCTGAGCTTGAGGGACTTGTACACATCGTAAATGACTATCGCGGGGGACGTTTTGGGTTTTCATCGTCCCATGCCAGTACCAGCTTCGCCCTTGCCACGTTCGTATTCCACACTTTCAGGTCCAAGTACCACTGGGTAATCTGGATATTTCTCTGGGCCGCAATAGTCTCCTACAGTCGCATATATCTTGGTGTACACTACCCTGGTGATATTCTTGTTGGAGGTCTGATCGGTGCAATGTTCGGGTACTTGTTCTACAGGATCAGCAGATATTATCTGAATAAATTCAAATCGAAATTTCAGTAGAATCTCATTTCCGATAATAGAACTTTCTGAAAAGCGCAAAAACAAAGTTCTGATGTCAAATTCCTGGCTGTACGGACACAGCCCGTGGATTGCGGGTGTTGGTGATATTCTATCAACTCCAGGCTCGGCGGGTAAACTACTCATGAACCATCTGCAAATATTTGGCTGGTCGGTTTTATCCTTTTAATTGCCGTGTTTATCGAAAAACTTTGATGAGAGGCTGCAAAGCAGTTTACTTCACATTCGTGAACCCTACAAAAAATGTCATGAAAAAAATATTATCACTGTCAGGACTCATTGTTCTTCTTGGTCTTAGTTCCTGTGTTTATTCATTATTCCCTTTTTATACCGAAAAAACCATTGTATACTATCCTGAGCTAAATGGCAAATGGCTTGACAGGGATAGTTCATACCTGCTTTTCGAACCTTACCATAAAAAAGAGGATGTTATGATAGATCTGAGTCATCTTGATTTCGGTATACAGTCAGACGATGGGGACCCATTGGACGGAAAAGAACCGACTGTCAAAAAGGAGCCGGATGTGGAGGAAGAAGTAAGAAGTTATAAAATGACGATAAAGAGTGCGGAAGACACATTTGTGTACCTGACACATTTGTTTCAGGTAGGTGAATCACTTTATCTGGACCTGTTCCCCTGGCTGGAAGAAGGGGTCCATCAGGTCAGGGGGGATAAAATTGTTGTGGACAATCTTTTTCCCGTCCATACTATTATGAAAATCGAAATAAAAGAAGATAAATTATCTCTTACCCAGTTTGACCTGAACAAACTTCATAACCTGTTCAAGAGTAATCTTATCCGGCTACGTCACGAAATGATCAATGACGAGGTACTCATCACTGCCAAACCGGAGGACCTCCAGAAATTCCTGAAAAACTACGCGCGTGATCCTTCTGTTTATGATTCAACCGAAGAGTATATAAAAGCCCGATGATCCGGAGAATCACAGGACTCTACAGGCATTCGTGGATACAGCACTTGTTTTTCTGGGGTGCTTCACTGTATTTCATTGGCTCCTATTTTTCAATATCCAATGCCATAGGTGAAATTGATATTATATACTCTGCCTGCTTCCACATAAGCCTGGTCACCCTTGTTTATATCAATTTAAGGGTATTGATCCCCCGGTTGCTAAGTAGGAAAACGGCCTTTTTGTACATTGTCTTTTCCATGCTGACCATTGCCCTGGCCCTGCTGGTCCATGAGCTCACTTTTGAGCTGCTGATCCCTGCCCTGCCATGGGAGTATTACATGGTATCTTTCACTGACCCATGGGTACTCGTTACCATTTTTTCCTGCTACCTTGTACTTTCCATGTTGATCAAGCTATCGAAGAGTTGGTTTAGACTTCAGCAACTGGAGGCGGAGCAAAAGGACATGGAACTACGCAGCCTGCGTTTTCAGATCAATCCTCATTTTCTTTTAAACTCACTTAACAGCCTGTATGGATTATCACTTTCAGACACTGAAGAAGTATCCAAATACATCATGAGGCTAAGCAACATTTTAAAACATATTCTTTATGAAACCAGAAAGGAGAAAATTCCATTATCTCAGGAGGTCTCATACATCCGGGATTTCATAGAACTACATAAAATCCGCCTTCCCAGGAACACAGACATAACGTTTGACCTTCAGGGGGTGACTGATCATTTGTATATTGCTCCGATGTTGATCATTCCATTCATTGAAAATGCCTTTAAGCATGGCATCGGAGGCGATAGCGATCAGAATTACGCACACTTCACCCTGAACATAGCAGGAACCCGTTTGGAATTCAGTGCCAAAAACAATAGGGGTTTTGTAGATGAGATCAAAAATGAGGAGTACAACGGAATTGGTCTGGAGAACGTAAAAAGGCGTCTGGCACTTCTTTACCCGAGCAAACACGAATTACGTGTGTCAGATAACTCCCGGGAATTTGCAGTATATCTTAAGCTGAAACTGACATGAGTATAAGATGCATGATCGTTGATGACGAGCCGATCTCCCGGGATATCGTAAGAAGGTATCTCTCAAAATATGACGATTTTGAAGTGCTGCAAGAGGCAAAAAATGCTTTTGAAGCTCTCAAATTGATCAATGAATCACTTGTTGATGTCATTTTCCTGGACATCAACATGCCAAAACTCTCAGGGCTCAGCATGATAAAAACACTCTCTCCTGCCCCGGCTATTGTTTTCGTCACTGCCTATCCCGAATATGCCGTACAGGGTTTTGAAGTAGAAGCCCTTGATTACCTGGTCAAGCCCGTTTCGCCGGAGCGCTTTGCAGACACTATTATGAAGATCAGAAAAAAAGTGGCCAGAGACAGGGAGGATCATCATATCTTTGTTAAAGCCGACCGGAAGACGTTCAGAGTGGCATTGAATGAGATATTCTACCTGAAAAGCAATGGGGATTACATTCACGTAATACGGGATGGAAAATCTTTGATCACCAATGAAAGTCTGAAAAACATGCAACAGCGACTACCTGCCGGACAATTTGTAAGGACACACAAATCCTATATTGTTAACCTCAGCTATGTAAAAGCCTTTGAGCGTGGCAGGATCATCCTCAGAGACATCGATCTGCCTGTAGGTGATAAATACCGGGAAAATCTTAGAAAAAAACTGAAACTTCAATCGGGTACCCTGGAATAATATTCCGGGTGATCTATTACAATAAAAAATACCCACAAGGCTTCGAAGGTTTATTTAAACCCCAAATAAGACAGGATTTGAGCTGCCCGCTGATGTCAGCCTTCCACTGTTAACCCTATGCAGGGACGACCGGAGTCGTTGAGGCCTGGCTTTGACCAAAGGCTTCACTCGGTATTGTTTTTAATGTTAGGTTTAAAAAACAAGTCTACCTTGTGGGTGGTACAAAGCTAACGGGAAAAAACCATAAAATACTATCCTTTGAATCGGAACTTAAGGTATTTTATGTCATGTCCCTCTGCTCCAAATTTCTGTTCATAGCGCGTTCTTATACCGTAGCACTCAGGTTTAAGTTCTGAATGGTACAGGTCATAGGTGTATTCAAGGTCAGAGATGTCTGACCTTTGCCTGAGTACCTCCAGGGTATAGTCAAACAGGCCGGTATTGTCTGTCTTAAGTCGTATCCAACCTCCGGACCGGACCAGTGCTTTATAAATATCCATGTAACGGTCATGGGTCACACGCCGTTTTTCGTCACGATCCCGGGGTCTCGGGTCAGGGAAAGTAATCCAGATCTCAGACACCTCTCCGGACCGGAAAAAGCTTTCCAATTCAAGGATATGGGTACGTAAAAAAGCGACATTGGTCAATCCTTCTTCCAGTGCTATACCACTCCCCTTCCATATCCGATCACCTTTTACATCTATACCTATGTGGTTTCTTTTAGGAAAAAGCCGGGCCAGCCCGACAGTATACTCTCCACGACCACAGGCTATCTCCAGTACCAGTTCATTATCGTTCTGAAAGTGTTCCTGCCAGCGCCCTTTTATGGACCCAAACTTTGGCTTACCCGGTTCTATGATATTGCCTCTCGTCGCGTTTTCAGCAAATCGCTTCAGTTTTCCTCTGCTCATAAGTCCGCAAAGGTAAAATGAGCCGGGATTTCTAACAAATAACAGAGTTTCAATGGTGAGCAAGTAGTGCACTTAATCTTTTCACCACAGAGACGCAGAGGCACCAGGTGAAATGTACAGCATCTTTGCTGTTAACTTCAATTGTGGTATGGGTTTGGCTGAATCCTTTCTTCTGTTTAAAGATCGTTCACCTCTGCCACCACAAAATTACTCCCGCCCACAAACACGAGGTCCTGATCACTGGCTGAATCTATGGCCTGTGCAAGAGCGGTATTCACATCCTCGATCACGATACCGAAAAGACCATATTTTGCTGATTCTTCTCTTAGCTGTTGGGCTTTTTTAGCCCTGGGAATACCGGCCTGACAGAAGTAATAGTTTGCATCTTTTGGCAACAGTGACAGGATCTTGTGTGATTCCTTGTCCTCCACCATACCCCAGACCATATGCAATTGGCTATAGGCAGTTTTTTGAATTTGCATGAGAATGTTCCGGACACCTTCCAGGTTGTGACCTACGTCACATATCACCATAGGCTTTTTTCGGAGGATCTGCCAGCGGCCTTTAAGACCTGTTTGAGCTACTACATTTTCCAGTCCATGCTTCAGGTGTTGGTTTTCAATTCGAAAACCCCTCTCAGCCACAACTTCCAGTGTTTTCAATACCCCTGGCAGATTGTAAAGCTGGTAACTTCCTGTCAGATCAGGTTTAAATATAAATTCCATACGTCCATTTTTAGAAACCTGAACAAGATCATCAGTGACATTTGCCTCATACTCCTCATATGCATAGTAGATCCTTGACCCTGAGGATTGCGCCTTATGGCCGAAAACGTGTTTTATATCCTCTTGCTGTTCACTGATCACCACAGGGATGTGTGGCTTGATGATACCAGCTTTCTCCCCGGCTATTTTTTCCAATGTATCGCCAAGCCATTGCTTGTGATCATCACTGATATTGGTGATCAGACTTACTTCAGGAAGAATGACATTGGTAGAATCCAGTCGTCCTCCCATGCCTACCTCTACCACTGCTATGTCCACGTGTTGCCGGGCGAAAAAGTCAAATGCCATAGCCACGGTGATCTCAAAAAAAGAAGGTTTTAACCTGTCTATCATAGGGTGTATCCGATTTACAAAATCGAGTACAAATTCCTTTGTTACCGGCTTTCCACTGATCCCGATCCGCTCGGTAAAGTCCTTCAGATGTGGTGATGTATATAAACCGGTCCTGTATCCTGCCGACTGCAGTACTGAAGCGAGCATATGTGAGGAGCTTCCCTTGCCATTGGTACCGGCCACATGAATGGACTTAAAACGGTGTTGTGGAAAATTAAGGAATTTGCAAAGCTCAATGGTATTCCGCAGATCCTTTCGGAACGCCGCTCCTCCAACGCGTTGATACATGGGAAGCTGGGCATAAAGATAGTCCAGCACTTCCTGATAACGGGTGAATTTATTCATGGTCCGCAAAGTTGAATAAAGATCCTTAAATTTCTGATTTCCTGCTTCCGATCTGTTATACCAGGTTTCTGATTTGCCATTTCTTTTTACCTTCGCCTTAAAATTTCAGAGAAGATGCGTCAAAATCTACTAAGGCTTGGAGCAGACGAGCTAACTTACGAGATCAGGGGAATCGTAAAAAAAGCCGAACAGCTTCAGGCACTGGGCTACAAGATCCACTGGGAGAACATCGGCGACCCTATTCAAAAGAACCGAAAGCTTCCAACATGGATGAAGGAAACCATTACCGGATTGTTAATGGAGGATAAGACCTACGGCTACAGCCACTCCAAGGGATTATATGAAACACGTGAATTTCTTGCAGCCAGAACGAATGCGCTCGGTGGAGTAGCCGTAGATGTAGAGGATATTACCTTTTTCAATGGCCTGGGTGATGCTATCGCCAAGATCTATCAGTTCCTGGTACCTACCGCCCGCGTGATAGGTCCGTCCCCCGCATATTCCACCCACTCCTCTGCGGAAGCAGCCCATGCCAATGCGCATCCCATCACCTACAATCTGGACCCTGAAAACTCATGGTACCCCGACCTTGAGGATCTGTACATGAAAGTAAAGTACAACGCCAGCATCGTAGGCATTCTCGTGATCAATCCTGACAATCCTACCGGAATGGTATACCCACGATCCATTCTGGAACGAATCGTAGAGATAGCCCGGGAATTTAACCTTTTTCTCATCTTTGATGAGATCTACCAAAACATTATTTACAACAATGCCAGCACAGCTTCCATGGCCGAGGTAATAGGTGATGTGCCGGGTATCTCATTGAAAGGCATTTCCAAAGAGTTTCCATGGCCCGGAGCCCGCTGTGGATGGGCAGAATACTACAATCGTGGAGCTGACAGTGACTTCAACAAGCTGTGCCAGACCATCGACAATGCCAAAATGATAGAAGTAAGCTCCACTACCCTGCCACAACGGGCGATCC
Organism: Flammeovirgaceae bacterium BBD 1991-12; assembly: GCA_001657315.1. Classification (GTDB taxonomy): domain Bacteria; phylum Bacteroidota; class Bacteroidia; order Cytophagales; family Cyclobacteriaceae; genus Fulvivirga. Next base: position 57,113 of record LYSV01000026.1, read on the forward strand.
CCAGGATCATGGGTGACCCGCGGTATGCTGATTTTTTAAAGGAGACCAATCAGCAGATCGGTGAGCGCAGCAAGTATCTGACCGAGGTATTTTCAGATATTGAGGGCATTCAGTTCAACCTTACCAACGGAGCGTTTTACAACACTATTATCTTTAAGAAAGGAGCACTGAACGATCATCAGGCTTTGAAAATTGAAGACAAGAAGGTAGAAGCGCTGATCGCCGACTGGCTCACGCCAGATATGGCCCTCGACAAACGCTTCGTCTATTATCTCCTTGCAGCTATGCAGGTATGCGTTGTTCCTATCTCTGCTTTTGCCTCCGACCTTCTGGGGTTCAGAATGACACTGCTGGAAGCCGACAGAGAAGAGCAAAAGGAGACCTACGGGCGTATCAAGGACGGGTTAATCGAGTATCTGGGTTGATTGTGGATAAACCTCACTTAAGCCTCTGGGATTTAAGGTTGAGGGTAATAAAAAGATTCCACTTTGGCATCCTGTAGTTTTAACTATCTTTATCTCCATGGCAAGTATTAAATAAAAATCATGCTTCACTATTTTAACCTAATTCAAAAAAATGAAATACCCTCTACTTCTAATTCTGATCCATGGAATTTCAATCATTACCAATGCCCAATTGACAAAAGGACTCCATCAGATTGGTGGCTCTATGAGACTTTATCAGGAGAAGACAGAAAATGAATACATGGTAGGAAATGCATTCAGTACTATAGACGAATTTATAACCAGGGAATATAGTGTCGATCCCAAAATTGGTTTTTTTGTAGGGGACAATGTAAGCGTGGGAATTGGTGTGGGCTATTCACATGTTTTTAATCGAGTTCAGGCATCACTGACCTCGGACCCTGATATTGTTATTGAAAATGAGTCGAGAACCAATCTCTTTCATGGAAGATTCTTTAGCAGATTTCACAAATCTGTTTTTGAAAAGTTTTATTTCTATGTAGAGCCTGCTATTTCCATGAGCACCGGTACCATCAAAAATGAGCAGGCGCTGGAAGCAGAACAAAATGTATTTGGTTATGGAATAACAGCAAGCCCTGGAATGATCCTTTTTATAAGCGATCACTTTGGGATAGAAGCATCTTTCGGCTCCGTAGGATATAACAGATTCAGACAAAAGCTTAAAGATGCAGATTCAGACCCAAAAAATATTGAAACAGATCTTGGTCTGGACTTCTCTCTCAGAACTTTTCAATTCGGACTGCAATACTATTTTTAAGACACCTGACATCAAATCGAAAAATGGAAACAAAGTGGTAAATTTGAAAGAAGGCTCAGGGTCGCTGTTCTGAATACGTCAAAAGAAAACCGATGTTATTGAGTCCTGAATGAAATCCAACTCCAACATGAAAAGAACCCTCGTACTACTCGCCTGTTTCGTTTTATTATCGTCACATGAGCTTTTTCTAAAAACCAGTTCCCATTTTCATAAGGCACATGAGGAAGGTGAGTTATTTCTGTTTAACGGGACATTTGATGAGAGTGAGAACATCATATCGAGAGACAGGATCATCAATGCCGGGATCACAGGCCCTGATTATTATTATGACAAGGACCATG
>LYSV01000027.1 GCA_001657315.1 Flammeovirgaceae bacterium BBD 1991-12
TTGTTTAATCAATTCCAGGACATACTGAATTTTACTTTTTACCTTTTCATTTTGCTTCTGATAAAATTCGACAAAATAATTTCCATAAAATTCAATACGTCTTGCCACAGGCTAAAGTTATCTTAAAAGATAACATTTTGCAACTTTTCACTTCACCAAACCGGTAATATTACAGGTACCTCTGATGATGTATTTACCAGAAGTAAATTTTTGTATTAAAAAGCTGGATAAACTTAAACGAGCTATTACCCTATTTCATTTTTATTAATAAAACTTAAACAAGTAATTATGTAAATTAAAATTTTGCAGATTATTATTTTATGGTGTACTGGCACAGTATAGTATAAACTGATGTCTATGCCAGTCTACTGCAACAGGCTTTCCGATGAAGAGTCCTCCAGGCTTAATTCACAAACAGGAATCTCCACGGAATAACAAAAGGCAATACCAACACCCATAGTATAAAGAACACCGCCATTCCTTTGGGATAAGCATGATGGTTCAAAACTGCCGGGAGGCAGGCAAACAACAGCCATGATGATTTATAGACGAGTTGAAATACCAACACCGGGCTCATAGGTTTAGGAAAAAACAACCCCAGAATAGAAAGGATGAATATGGCCCACCAAAGTGCTCCCACCAGCCGGATAGCCTCTGAGTATTCAAAAGTATCTTCAAATATGGTATGCTGCGCCGTTTTTGGTGTAAACAGACTCGTTATGCTGATCCAACCTGCCACCAATACATTAGCCAGATAGACGATCTTCATAGCTATCATTGCTCAGCAATATTTTTGATATTTTCCAATACACCCGGCAGCTTGTCGCGGAAGTCTGCTCCAAAGGCTTTGGCAAAAATCCCCTTGGTAAGCCCTTCAAACCAAACCTCATGGGTGAATCGGGTTACCCCCTCCCCTGTTTCAAGGTATCTTTTTACATAAAGGCTTCCCAGTGGCAGCCCGGTTTTAAAGGTGTAGGACTTTCCCTCAATATATTCTACGACAGTAAATTTTGATTTCCTGTCTTCCAGAGAGATGATGGTACCTTTGGCTTGGAGTTCAAAGTTGCCTGCCAGCGAGGCATCCTTGAGTCCTGTATCCCATGTTTTCCAGTGGGCTACATCCGTCCATATATTCCAGATCTTTTCTGACGGAGCATTGGTTTCCAGGGTATGCCAGAAGTGCCCGTCCGTCTGGACCTGAGATTGGAGAGATGAAGTCATAATAAAGGTCAGTAGGATCGAAGCTGCTATACGTCTCATGTTTTAATACAAAGGTCATAGCCCGGACCCCAAATCCACTTAACCTATGTTAAATTCCGCTGATCCAGCAAATATTTTCTTCTTATGCGACTAAGTGACTGAGGCGCTATACCCAGCCAGGAAGCAATATGTTTGAGAGGGACTCTTGCCAACAGGGGATCTCTTTCCTCAATCATCCTGATATACCTGTCTTCAGCGGTCTGATTTTGTATGGCCTCCAGTATCTGTTCCGTATTGAACTGCACCTCCTGGATCAACTTTCTCACAAACTCACTCCAGCTGCTGTATCTAAACAGATCAAACGCATCCGATTTGCTCATTTCCCAGATGATGGAATCCTCAAGGGTTTCAATGTTATCATTGGAAGGGATCTCATCTGTGAAACTCTTTTGTGAAGTGAAGCAGTAAGGGGGTTCTGTAAAAAATTTTGAAACGTCTACACCATCCTTAAAGACAAAAAAACGCAACAACCCCTCTTCTATAAAGTAAAGTTTTCGGCAAATTTTTCCGCTTTCAAGAAGTATCTCACCTGCCGGATATTCCTTTCTCGTCAGACATTTCTCTATTCCTGTCCATTCTTCATCAGGTATGCGGGCAAATTTCAATATGTACTTCCTAAACGGATGCATTCTTCTTCCAAAATGACTGATCTAACCTTTAAAACCAAACCTGCAGGGTATAAAAAAACCACCCTAACAGGTGGCTTTTCTTTTAACACATATAGAGACGAACTGTTCTGTTAACGTTGGGAACGTTCTTCCTCTTCCCTGAGCTTTTTCTCTTCAATGATATACGATATGCCCAGACCCAACCCTCCAAAGATAAAGATCATGGAGAAATAGGCCACCTCTTCCATATAGAAGGACGAATCCAGGAAGTACCCGATCAAAAGACCTACGCCTACTCCCATCAGCAACAGGGCAAACCTTAACGGCCAACTGGTATTACTTCTGGTTTTACGGAGCTCACTGATCTCTTTGGGGTTCATACCTTTTTCGATCATGCTCATTCGCTCCTGATTCTCAAATTTTCTGAGGTTAATGATCATGATCACTGCCGCTATGATGGTAACAATGGGTATGAATACGCCTATAATTTCTACTTCCATCTTATTGTTAATTTAGTTTTTGACAACATTTACCCATTTGACCCATGCTGAAGGAGGCAGGTTACAGGAGGAGAAAAAATTTTTTGATGGACTGAAGATATTTTAGTCCTGCCATGATATAGGTAACCTTACTAAGCCTTTGAGGCTTAGTAAGGTTGGTTTGGTCCGGTGAACAAATTGGCAGGACCAATACCAGGATGACAAGAGTCCATGAAATTTTTGGCGTTTATGTGTAACTTGTTCAACAGGAGCAGCGTCCAAAGCACGTGGATCATATTAATGATGATATTATCATCGACAGGATACTGGAGGGAGAGCAGGCACTGTATAAAGTCCTTATTGATAAGTACAAGCACTTCGCCTTCACCCTGGCTTTTAATATTCTTAACAGCCGGGAAGAAGCGGAGGAAGCTGCCCAGGACAGTTTCATAAAAGCGTTCCGCAGCCTGTCAAGGTTCAACCGTCAGGCGAAATTTTCTACCTGGTTTTACAGGATCGTCAGCAATACGGCCATTACCTACTGCAGAAGGAACAAAGTGAGAAAGGAAGACATAGCAACGGCTTTAGCCGTTGCCGCCGAGCCTGAGCACAATCTGGAAACGGAGGACAGGAAAAGATTTATCCGCAAGGGGCTGGCTCTGCTTAGTGAACAGGACAGGCTGGTGATCTCGCTGTTTTATCTAAAGGAACTGTCACTGGAGGAGATTGCTGAAATTACAGGTATAAAGGCCAGCCTCGTAAAGGTAAGGCTGCATAGAGCAAGGAAACGACTGGCTGTGCAATTGCAAACGCTGTTACGCGAAGAAGCATTAAATTTGTAATCATGGAAAAATTTGAGATAACGGATGAAGTTTTGCTTGACTATATAGATGGAGCATTGTCCGCAGGTAAAAAAGAACTGGTAGAAGGGGCATGCGAGTCTGATTCGGCACTCAGAAAAAGACTGGCTGAATTGCAAAAGACGGACCAGTGGTTATCCCAAATGATCGAATCTGCCCCGGCCACATTTACCACCCGGGTTTGGGAGAGGTTGCAGCAGTCTCCCGGGCTGGAATCACGGTACAACTTTAATAGCCTGCTGGTGCTGCTGGGAGCATTGGCGACGGTGGTGATCGGCTCTTACTTTATATCAGACAGTGTGATGCAGCTTCACCTGGACTGGAGCTTTGAGGGTATCGGCAACTACGTACGTATTCCGGAAGTCTCTTTGAACCAAGGTATTCAGCTAAAGCTGATCACGCAGGTATTACTTTTTGGGCTGGCCATGCTTGCTTTACTCTTTTTGGATAAAGCTGTACTGCGTCCTTATTTCAGGCGGAGAAGGGCAGACCTGAGTGGTATGTAACTTTCAGGCTTCTCAACACCTTAAGATTCGTTGCTCAGAGCCAACAGCTATTTCTTTTTCTTCTTTAGCTTACCCTCAGCGATATCCCTTACAAAGTTGGACCAGCGGATGGGATTGAGGAAATTATTGGGTGGTACCTCACGGTGCAGCTCATACAGCCGGTTGTAACGCATCTGGTCATAATAATACTCATAGAGCTCATTATCATCCACGGTTTTTTTAACATCGCGTTGTACTTCAAAGATCAGGTCATCCATATTTCGTTTCGGCCTCGCATCCATAAAGGCCTCCCGGAAGTTTTCCAATGTGGGCCAGGGAAACACCACTATTTCATCCAGTAGTACCGTCTCTTTGCGCATAAGCTGGAGCAGTGAGTACTGTGAACCTTTTAAGTCAAAAGGCATGACAAAAACAGCTCCCATATAACCTACGGAGCTAAAGGAGAGCGTATCTCCAGGGTTAATGAATATTGAAAAATAGCCATTGCTGTCACTTGATGTGCCGTACCGCGTGCCCCTTATCCGGATATTCACATAGGGTAGTTCCTCCCGATCATCTGCATCGATCACTGCTCCTGTTACCCGCACGGAGTTCATGTTGATCTTCTGTGCATGCGCCGTTCCTGCCAGCAGGATCACAAACATCAGGATCAGAATGCAGATTCTGTTCATTTGTGGTTCCAATCGTAGGTATCCAGGGATTCCAGACAAGCTTTTAAAAGCTTTATACTATTTTCAATGTCCCCCTTATGGGCCATTTCTATGACCTGATGCAGGTGTCGTGTAGGAATGGAGACCGCACCTGAAATGGCTCCGTTCTTCCCCATACGCTGAATGCCAGCGGTGTCCGTGCCTCCGGCAGTAAGTAGCTCAGGCTGCCATTTGATCTTCTTCTTATCCGCTACTTGTTTCATATAGTCTACCATACGGTAGTCACATATAGTCATGGCGTCCATGATCTTGATGGCGGTTCCTTCTCCAAGCGAAGTCACTTTCTCATGCGGCTGTGCCCCGGGCAGGTCAAAGGCAATGGTCGTATCCAGCCCGAAACCAAAATCGGGATTCAGGGTATGAGCCGCAACATTGGCTCCGCGAATGCCTACTTCTTCCTGCACAGTGAACACCCCATAAACATCGTAAGGCATGGTCTTAAGCTTACGGAGGGTCTCTATCAAAACAAAGACGGACACCCGGTTATCAATGGATTTGCAATTGACACAATCCCCCATTTCGATCAGCTCCCGCTCACGGGTAATGGGATCCCCTACACTCACTATCCCCTGCACCTTCTCCTTAGGCATACCCAGATCGATGTAGTAATCCTTGATCTTTGGCATCTTGTTACGCTCCTCAGGGGTCATCACATGAATAGGCTTGGTACCCATCACACCAATGATATCCTTTTTCCCATGGACTACCACCCGCTGCGCGGTAAGGGTCTTGGGGTCAAAGCCACCAAGCGTGGTAAACCTCACAAAGCCCTTGTCATCCACATGAGTGACCATAAACCCGATCTCATCCATATGAGCGCCGATCATGGCCTTTTTATCACTGCTTTTTCCTTTTTTCAGGGCTATGACATTCCCCATATTATCTACCTCCACACTATCGGCCAGAGATTCTATCTCTTTCAGGACAATGTTGCGGATCCTGCTTTCATAGCCCGGCACTCCGGGAGCCTCACATATTTTCTTCAGTAACTTAACGTTTATACTCATTGGTGCTGTATTTACAGGATCAATATTATCCAGGAAAGAGCAAAAACCTCCTCTTTAGGATCATTTACTTTCATTTTTTATATGCTTCCTTATCATCATCGCTGAAACAGATGCCCAATGGTAGTTTATCTTCACTAAAATCCATTGTTTTCAATAGTGCGGGCAAACCATCGGGCGGATGATTTCGGGATACGCTCCAACGTTTCATAGTCTATATAATGTATTCCGAATCGTTTGGAATAGCCCTGCGCCCATTCAAAGTTATCCATGAACGACCACACAAAATAACCTTTGAGATCCACACCCTCTTCTATAGCCTTATGGCATTCGCCAAGATACCCTTCCAAAAAACTGATCCTCACCGGATCATCCACTTTACCATCACTGACCTTGTCATCCAGAGAGCAACCATTCTCTGTAATATAAATTTTGGGGTCCTGGTAACGGTCCCTGATCCAATGCAATAGTTTTCTGCAGCCCCAAGGCACGATCGCCCAGTTCATGGTGGTCAATGGCCATGCAGGATCAACACTCAGCTTCACATGCTGATCTTCGAAAATACCGCCATTGGCATATACCTCTGACCCGTCAGCCGTATCTCCGTGTGAGGCATATGATGTGTTGTAATGATTCAGTCCAAAAAAATCTGAGCTGCCTTTTACCCATTCTTTCTCATCTTCGGTAAATTCCGGCAAACGCCCGCCTACTCTATCCTTCATCACCTGTGGATAGTCTCCCAGAAAAACGGGATCTGCAAACCAACCCAGGTAAAACTCAAGGGCGCGTTGGGCGGCAGCCTTGTCCTCCAACGAATCCGTCAACGGTTCACGCCAGTCGCAATTGTTGGTAATACCGATCTGTCCGCCCTGTGCTGCCTGATACTTTTCACGATAGAGCCGTAGCCGTACCGCCTTAGCGTGGGCAAGGATAAGATGGTGTGCCGCCAGATAGGGTTCGCGAATGGATTTGCGACCCGGTGCAAATACGCCTTGCCCATATCCCAACATGGCTACCACCCATGGCTCATTAAGCGTGATCCAGTTTTTTACACGATCACCGAACCGCTCAAAGCAAACAGATGCATAGGTGGCAAAAAAATCAGTGATATCAGGGTTGAGCCATCCATCATGCTGCATTTGGAGTGCAAGGGGCATATCCCAGTGATACAAAGTGATCCACGGCTGTATGCCATGATCCAACAGCTCGTCGATCAGCCTGGAATAAAAAGCAATCCCCTTTTCATTGACCGGACCATGACCATCCGGCTGGATACGGGGCCATGATATTGAAAACCTGTAGGCTTTCAGGCCCATTTTTGCCATCAGCACCACATCCTCTTTATACCGGTGAAAATGATCACAGGCCACATCACCATGATGCCCCTGAAATGTTCTCCCCGGAGTATGCGCAAAGGCATCCCAGATGGACAGTCCTTTACCGTCTTCATTCCATGCTCCCTCGATCTGATAACAGGACGTGGCACTTCCCCATAAAAAACCCTGTGGAAATTGTAGCATAACTTTTTTGTGTTGGTGGTAAGTAAATCAATGGGCTGTTATTCCGCCTGCAAATTAAAAAAATGCTACACTTTTTTATTGAGGATATGGCTTTAATAACCACACACGCATATCCACCTGCCAAAGCAGGCTTTTAACCAATCCGGTGATAAAAAATTTGACTGCGTTGATCCATCGTATTATCCTTTTTTAACGTTACTTAGAGTAGCGAATTTCAATATTGATCTATCGCTCAGGTGAGTCTGTGATCAATATCCGGACGGGCCTTAAAATTAACTTGTGATTATGCTGAAGAAAGCTGCCCGGTTTCTTTTAAAACTGGTCATTGTGCTGATATGCCTGTGCCTGGGCTTTGTTATACTTGTGGCCAACGGTCTTTTTGGCGAAATACCTTCAAAAGAACAATTAAAAGGTATCCGGAATCACCTGGCTACGGAGGTTTACAGTGCCGATGACCAGCTCATTGGCCGGTTCTACATTCAGGAGCGCACCAGTATTGACTTTGAGGACATCTCAAAACACATAATTGATGCCCTTATCGCCACGGAGGACGTCAGATTTTACGACCATAATGGTATTGATGTCCGGAGTCTGGTAAGGGTGTTGATCAAAACAGTGATCCTGCAGGACAGGAGTGGCGGGGGCGGCAGCACCATCAGTCAGCAGCTGGCCAAGAATATATTTCCAAGAGGGGACTACGGGATCTGGACCATTCCGGTGATAAAGGTAAAAGAATCACTGATCGCCCGCCGAATAGAAAGTGTTTACTCCAAGGAAGATATACTGGCGCTGTACCTTAACACGGTACCATTTGGGGATAATGTATACGGTATCGAGACAGCTTCAAAAAGGTTTTTCAATAAACCGGCACGATCCCTGCAACTGGAAGAAGCTGCCGTACTGGTAGGAATGCTCAAGGCCAACTACTCCTACAACCCCAGACTTTTTCCTGACCGTTCATTGGAGAGGAGAAACGTTGTGCTGTCGCAAATGAAAAAATACCACTACCTGACAGCAGAAGAGTTCAACAGGGTCAGTGCCCTTCCTTTAACACTGAACTATAAGAATACAGGCACACAAAAGCAGTCAGCGGCATATTTCAGGGAGATGGTTAGGAATGAGCTGGAGGCATGGGTGAAGGTTAACCCTAAACCAGATGGCACACACTACAATATTTATACGGATGGGCTCAAAGTGTATACCACACTTGATTCACGGCTCCAGTCCTATGCCGAGGAAGCTATGCAGGAGCATATGAAAGAATTACAGTCCGCGTTTAACCGCCACTGGAAAAATACCAAACCGTGGGACAAGGACCCGGCCATTCTACAATCTGCTCTGGAAAGGCATGCGGGTTATCAGTCCCTGAAAAGCCAGGGTTTGTCAGAGGATGAGATCAAAAGAGAGCTGGACAGGACTCACCCCGTGCGTCTGTTTTCGTGGAAGGGTGATATTGAAAAAGAAATATCGTCCCTTGACTCCATAAAGCACTATCTCGGGCTGCTACAGGCTGGTATTGTAGCACTGGACCCCAACAGCGGAGATATAAAAGTATGGGTAGGAGGCATAGATTTTAATTACTTCCAGTATGATCATGTGAAAGAGTCTACCAAACGGCAAGTGGGCTCCACGTTCAAACCATTTGTATATGCAGCAGCCCTGGAGAGTGGATTTGACCCGTGCAAACACATATCTGCGGCCCGCACGGTATACACGGATATGGAAGGCTGGACTCCGGATAATGCTGACAAGAAGGAAAATGTGTTGAAATATTCGTACAAGGGCGCACTCGCACAATCTGTTAATACGGTAACTGTAAAGATACTGGAGGATACCGGCCTGAAGGAAACTATTGCCCTTGCCCGGCGGCTGGGCATTGAGTCGGAAATTCCCGAGGTACCTTCCATAGCACTGGGCACGCCTTCCGTTTCGCTGCTGGAAATGACCCGGGCCTACGCCACATTTGCCAACGGTGGTCAGAGGGTCATTCCGCGAATGATCACTGCCATCACCGACAAAGACGGAAATATCCTGGCAGAATTCACTTCTGAAAAACCCGCAGAAGCATTGGAGGAGAGCACTGCCATGATGATCAACGCCATGATGAGGGAGGTAGTGGATGCAGGTACAGCTTCCAGAATACGCTGGAAGTACAGTTTGAAGAATTCCCTTGCCGGTAAAACAGGCACCACACAGTCCAATGCAGACGGTTGGTTCATAGGATATAATCCCCAATTGGTAGTAGGTGTATGGGTAGGAGCGGATGACCCCAGGGTAAGGTTCAGAACTACCGATCTTGGCTCAGGAGCCAATATGGCACTACCCATTTTTGCAGGCTTGTTCCAGAGGATGAACAAGGACCGTGAGCTGTCCAAGATATGCAAGGCGCGGTTTCGACCATTACCACGGGATCTCATGAAAAAACTGGATTGCGTCAATTCGAAGGAAGACAAAAACTTTATTCAGACCCTGTTGGGTATAGAGAAGAAGGAGAAAGTCAGGGAAAAGGAATTCGGAGAGAAAGAGAAGAAGAAAAAAAAGAAGAACCTGTTTGATAAGATCGGCTCTCTTTTTAAGAAGAAAAAGGATGGTTAAGGTTGAGGATTATTAGGTTACTAAGTTATTCGGTTACTGGGTTATTGAGTTACTTAATAGCTTAATACACCAATAACTCAATAACGAAACTACCGATCCTCAAGGGCCAGAAGCTCCATTTTATACTTGTTGGAGATCTCAAACTCACGGAGGCTGAAATGTATGCCAGCAAGGCCTTCCAGTATGTTTTTGTCTTTGGAATCGGCCTCATAGGCCCTTCTCATATAAGGAAGGGATTTTTTGAACAGGGATATGGTCTGATCTTCGAACTGTCCGAAGGCCAGCAGGTCAATGTCATCATAATCTACATTCAGTATCCTTGAAACCGCTTCATTGTAATAGATAACACCGATGTTGTAGTTGGCTTCCTTATTGGTAGAATCTATATCCAGCACCTCTCCGAAAGCCTGCAGCGCCTCACGGCTGTAATCGGCAGTAGAATCTGCCGCCTCCATACGTACATATCCTGAGCCCAGTGCAAGATAAAAGCGGGATTTACTTCCTGCTATGGATATTGTGGTATCATTAAGAGGTCTGTATACCTGTTCAAAATTAGTATAATACAATAAAGCTGAGTCCGGTTGCTGACGCTGGGTAAGGATCATGGCCTCGTTATAATAGGTGGTGGCGAGGTATATCAGATTTTGCCTCGCCTCTTTTTCATATTCCTTTAATGTATCTATCTCCAATAGCCGGTTGAATGAAACCACCGCTTCTTCCCGGTAGGACTGACTGAGCGAGTCGGCTGAGCTTTCCTTGAACAGATCCTTGCAAATAAAACCCTTAAGGTACCATGTTATGCTTTGCGCAGCATACAGCTCGCTGGTCAGGGCGGAATCGATCAGCACCTTAGCCTCTTTCAGCTCTCCGGCCTGATAATGATCCAAAGACCGGGTCAGGATATTCTGAGCTGTTGCTGCTCCGGCAATCAGTGTAAAGACTATGGTCGATAAAAACTTCATCCATTTACCACTTTTGAAATTGAAACAAGCTCATTGCTTACTTTAAGTCCACGGGCATCAAAATTCGAAGGGTTGATCTCCAGTTTTTGTTTATTGTTTTCGTAATACAGATTAATATGCGCCCCACGGTTGATCAATCCATCCCCTTCCGTTACCAGCAGTGTAGGCGATCTTTTTAGTTTTTTTGTAATATCCTCTATGTCAGCTCCCCTGTCTTTGACCACAAACAGGATATGCGTCATAATAATATCATCTGCTGAGTCAAAGTTCAGTATTTCAAAACTTCTGTCACCACGTCTTTTGATCTTCGACATCCTTATCAATTCTTCCTCAAGAGCCGGATAATCACCGTAAATCGCAATTTTAAATCTTCCGCTTGCCATTTTTTCAGGCCATTCGACATACTTGGAAAAATTGTAAAGAAAAATAGCCTTTACCTTAGCATTGATATCCGGATTGTCGGTTCTGAAAGCGAAGGCTATCAGGGCCAGGGTCATAATTATCAACTTAAACGTGATCTTATCGTCAGCCCTTCTATACACTTTTTCGATCCACCGGTTTTTTCCGGCATCCTTGTATTTTTATTCTTCCAAATTAGCAAGTTTTTCGTCATCTCCTTACACAAAGCATGCCTATTTCTGAAAATTTCATTTCCGTTTGTACAGAGTGATCCGGAAAGGCACAATACCGCTTTTTCTGCAACTTTTTGATCTTAGAGATTGGATATCCAGACTTTTGTCCGCAGCTCACAACAGGGACATGGTGCCGATTTGAGAAATATTCCCAAATTGATCCTAACGCAAGAGCATTCACTCCCGGGGGTACATGGCTTTACATTTACACTACGCGTTTTATTTTTGTGCTGACTAATACAAGAAGTACGAACACAGCCCAATACACAGGCTGACTTTGTGGTCGTATCCCGGTAAGAAAGTCATTATTTCTCTCAGGCTCTGTCATGGCTATATCTGCGTGATCCTGACGTGAAGAACTATTAAAATCCACGAAGTCAAAATATTGTGGATCATCATAACTGTTGAACCTGAGCCTCGTGGCACCATCGGCGTCATCTATTTCCACGACAATTTTCAATTCGGTATCACAGCCATCCAATACCAGTTTATGGCCTTCTCCAAAGGGCACATCATCAAACTGGAAGTAGCCTACAGCATTGGTTTCAACACAGGATAATTCTTCAGCCTTTTCATTCATCAGCACAACCGGATGCCCTTCCGGATTTTCGGCAAACCAGATCTCACCGCAGATTTTCGAATGAAGCTGGTCATACTCCTCTTCATAAGCCAGCAGGCTCTCATAACGGAAGATCTCCCTGCGGTTCAGATTATTCATCCGGTCGATAATGTCACCATATCTGTTCTTCACCAGTAGATTAACTGTCATTTGTGCATCTGACTTTGAAAGCAAAAAAGCATATTTGCCTCCAGCAGGCAACGCGCGAAATTCAAATGTTCCGTCATTGTCTGTAACAGCCCTGTCTACTACACTCATAGCAGCATCCAGTGCCAGTACCACACGACCTGCCATTGGCCTGGCATTGTAAACTACCGTGCCCGTGATGGTAGTCTGCGCTTCATTCAGAGCATATACCCCGGCTTCATAGTCTTCCAGCATCCGGTACTTGAAGATCTCCTGCCGGTTGCTACTGCTAAATCTTGATATGATGTTCCCCAATGGGTCCAGAACAGCGACATCAATGTTGAATTTCCCCTCTACTTCTTCCAGCACAAAGGAATATTGCCCCTGAACTGGCAGTTGGCGGAATGTGAACCTTCCGGAACGATCAGTAACCGCCGCTCCAAGTATTTTACCATTTTCATCGATCAGCAGAACCTTTTGATCACTCAGCGCCAGCCTGCCTGCCACCAGGGAACCGGAAATAGTAGCATCATTTACAGACAATGTATATACACCGGTTTCATATTCTTCCAGCCTTCTGTATTTGAAGATCTCCTTTGATGTGATACTGTTAAAACGCCGGATCACTTTGCCTAAACGGTCCTCAATACTCACCTCTATTGACAGCGGAATATCCCGGGCATCCAGAACAAACGAGTATTTTTCGTTGCCCGGCAGTTTTTTGAAACTGAACATACCCTGGCTATTGGTTTGCGCAGCGGCTACTACCCTACCCTGGGTGTCCACTAGAAATACCTTCTCATTGGCTTTGGCTATGCCGTCATCCAGTAACCGTCCGGAAACGGTGGCGTCGTTCACATTGAGTGTCCAAACGCCGGATTCATAATCTTCGAGGGTACGGTACTGGAACAGGTCAGGCTGCTCCAGATTGCTAAGTTTGCCAAAAACATGGCCTTTCCGGTTCAACAGCGACATATTAACGTTCATATCCGCATCTGCGTTGGCCAGGACAAACGAGTACTGACTCCCTGCCGGCAACTGACGAAATTCAAATTTACCCAGATTGTCAGTGATGGTAGAGCTGATCACCTCTCCCATTTTATCTACCAGCAGGATCTTCCTGTTCTGTACGGAAAGACCATCATCAGTCAGCAAACCTTCAATATCAGCATCTTCCGTAAGGATGAATTCCGTGTTGCTTTCGCTAAAATTAAGCTGTGCATAGCTAAAAGGCTGCTTTAATATGGCCAGCTCGTCATCGTACTGTTCGAAAGATGACACCTCAGTGAAGTACTGAGGAATATCTTCAAATGAATGGGGCAGTTTTAATTCTACCTGATAGGGTTGGTCACAGCAATGTTCTTTCCGGTTGGAAGATAAAAATCCCATGGAACGGTCCTGACTAAGACTAAAATAGTGATCATCGGCTCCGGAATTGACCGGTTTACCAAGGTTATAGACCTTACCCTGCCCTTCACCCCAATCCACCCGGACCAGAAATATGTCCATTTCTCCCAGGCCACCATGACCGTTGGAACTCAGGAAAAGGTAGCCCGTGGAGGCATCGAAAAACGGGGTGATCTCGTCCTTCTCGGTATTGATCCCCAGGCCGAGATTGACGGGTCTTTGAAATTCACCATTCTCAATTTTTGACACCCATATATCATATCCTCCAAATCCTCCCGGGCGATCCGATGCAAAAAAGAAAAGTGTTTCCCCTTTATTCGTAACCACCAGATGAGGATTCTTCGTAGAGGTGCCCGGCTGATTGATACGATCCGTGATCTTTTGTGGTGATGCCCACTTTCTTGACTTCAGGCTGGACACGTAGATCTGACATTCGTTCTTCCCTCCAAACTGATCACAGGCTGAGAAGTACAGTTGTGCCGGACCCGTTCCTTTGGTCGGGCCTGCTATGTTTTTACTAACATCGGACAGTTTTATATCCAGTTTGGAAACCTTGCCGCTCCGCATGTGGTAGAGCCGGCTCACCTGCACTGAATCCGTGACCGCTATCAGGTTTTCCGTCACCTCTATTTTCCTGTTATACCTGACCGGAGCTATTCCGGTGATGAGCACACCGTTGTCTGGCCAGTATGCAGCCGATATGGTATTCCTGCTGTCAAAGCCGGGTACATTCCAAAGTTTTACGGATGCATTTCCAAGCTTTTTGTCAATTTCAGAAGCAAACTCAAGGGCTTTTATTTCCCGGTAAACCTCCCGGGAGTACTTACTGAACAGGGGCGCAAAGTGATTGGTGAAGTAGTTAAAAGCTACTTTGGACTTATCATATTCTTCGAGTGCCTTGTACACAAACCCCAATCGATAATGCGCCATTGGCCATTTTTGAGGATCTTTACTGATCACAGCTTCCAGTATTTCCGCAGACTGTTTGTATTGTCGTAGTCCATACAGGGCCTCTCCCATTTTTACCCTGTCCGTATCGGTCAATTCTCCTTCAGCCTCCAGCTTTTCAAAGTGTTCCAGCGCAGCGCCGTGCCGCTGATGTTCCATCAGCTTATCCGCCAACTGGCGCAATTCCACCGGCTCAGGCTCTTCCGACACATCTTTCAAAGGCCGAATATGCTGAGCATGGCAAAGAAACCCAATGAGGAACAGTATAAAGGTGAGTATCTTGCTCATCATAGCTTTGGTCTGATATTGGACCTTATTCTTGCTCTTTTCTTGTAGGTTCTTTTGATAAGATAGGTCAGGCTAAGCTCGGCCCCTCCGTTCCGCGTAGTTTCGGAAATGGAAGAAAGCAAGAGGTCATAGCTGGCTCCTATGGTAAAGTTTGAATATTCAAACTGGACTGTTCCAATGAGGGCATTCAAATTTCTCACCCATGTACCAAAAGAAAGGTAGCCTTCTTTTTGCAATACGAATTCCACTGACGTACCGGGACTAATCGTGTGCAGCCCACCCTGGTAGAAGTAGAGCACCGTTGGCGCCAGATTTACCCGTGGATTTATAGGGAATCTCGACGATGCATGTACAATATATCTTCTGTTCAGGTTATTTTCCTGGCTCAGGAATTCCCTTTTGGGTTGTGCAAGGTGATAAGCCGAAAGGCCTGCTATGAAAGAGGTTCCATTCCTGAGAAATTTATACCACATCAAACCGGCGTTAAAATCAATCACCGTGGCAGCATCTGATGGAAAATCCTCTCCGTTTACAAGAGTGGCGTCAAAGCCAACGCCCTGCACCCACTGATTCTGTGAGCTCAGCCTGGTCAGATCAAGATTGGTATTGTCAACGCCCACCTGCATACCAAAGGCCAGAAATTCATTCCTTGACCTTCCAAAAGCATTATGCCATGCAAAAGAAGCGTGGGTTTTGGTATTATGGAGTGCTTTTCCAGCCCTGTCGTGCAACAGGATCAGACCCACTCCGGCATAATCAGGATTGCGGTCATTTTCAAGTAAAGACATATCGGCGGCCAGCGCTACGGTCTGTATGTCGTCGAAATCATTAAAATACTCCTTGTAGTTGATACTGGCACGAACGTAACCATACGCTGTACCTGTAAAAGCGGGGTTCACCAAAAGGGGAGTGTTGTAGAATTGAGAAAAAAACGGCTCCTGGGCCAGTGCTGACGAGCAAAAGAAACACATCCCTATGAAAAGTCTTGCCCTCATTACCTTACCAGCTGAATTGATCCTTTCCTGCTTATTTTTTCTCCTTCCACGGTTTCGGCAATTACGTAGTAAACGTAGCTGTCCATGCTCTGCTCGGAACCATTGAATGTTCCGTCCCAGCCTTTTTCCTTGTCTGAGGTTGAGAATACCTCCTGTCCCATACGATCAAAGATCCTGAAATCCAATGCACGGATCCCAAGGGTGTTTACATAGAGCACATCGTTCATCTGATCACCGTTTGGAGTAAAAAGGTCGGGAACGAATATCTCAAATCCTTCATTCACCAATACGGTTACCTGTGCTGACGCTGTACAGTTGAACTCATTGGTACCGGTGACGGTGTATGTAGTACTCTCTGTAAGCATGGCAACAGGATCACTGCCAGCCGGATCATTTAAACCTGCGGCAGGTGTCCATTGGTATTGAGAGGCGCCACTCGCAAAGAGTTGAATTTCTTCATTGGCAAATACGGTCGTATCTGAAATGGTGACCAGTACAGGCAGTGGATCTACGACCACATTCACTTTCAATGATGTAGTGACGCAATTGTCGTTTATAATGTCAACGGTATACTCAGTAGACTCTTCCGGACTGGCCACCGGATTGGCTACAAAGGCATCATTCAATCCACCGGCAGGCTGCCACTGATACCGGTCTCCGCCTACTGCCTCCAACTGAACGGACTCACCCATACATATTTCCAATTCCTCTCTTGCTACGGCCGGTGAGAGGTACACAGTGATCAGCAGATCATCCGTTTTGGTGATACAGTTGCCATTTTCCACAGACCACCGCAGTAGGGTTTCTCCCGGCAGAAGGCCCCTGACCTGGGTAAGGGCCTGGTCACTATTCTGAATAGTTCCGCTACCACTGATGACAGACCACATACCTCTGCCCACTGCGGGAGGCTGAGCGGAAATATCGGCTATTGATTCTCCGGCACAGAAAAACAGGTCCGCGCCAGCTACCGCATCATCAGGTTCTTCATAAACGGTGATAACAACTTCATCTTCCGTGCCTGTACAAATGGCACCGGTTATGCTGTACTTGAGAATATTGACCCCTACAGAGAGATCACTTACCGGTGACAGGGGATCTGAGTTATCTGCAAACAGAGCAGAGCCTGATACCACGGTCCATACTCCACCGGCACCAGTCCCTGCCAAGGTAGTGTTGTTCACACCGCATAATTCCACATCATCGCCGGCATTGGCCACATCAGGGGCTACTTCATTTTCTATAGTCACATCCTGATTGCTGGTGCCGCAGTCATTGGCCACGGTCCATCTCAACGTAACATTTTCGCCGGGAACAAGGTCATTAACTTCAGTCTCGGGATCATTGACATCAACCAGAGTGGCTGTGCCCGCAAGTACAGTCCATTGGCCATTCCCTATGGCTGGGTCTGCGGCCGATAGCCGGGCTGATTTCGCACTGCACAACATCAGACCGGAGCCAGCCTCTGCCAATGAAGGTGACGCACCCACCTGGATCAGTAATTGATCCGTTTCCTCGACACAGGTGCCGTTGCTTATTGTCCAGGAAAGAACAACTTCCGTTTCAGGTACAAGACCCGTAATAGTAGTAGCCGGATCATCATCACTGTCAATGGTAGCCGTACCGCTCACTACACGCCATTCTCCTGTACCTACCACCGGAGTGTTGGCAGAAACAGGAGTGCTGATCTCATCGCAGATCAGCTTGTCTCCCTCCGTTATAGCGGGAGATGGAGCATTAAATACTTCTACAGTCACGTTTTCAGGGGTTCCTATGCACGCACCATTATCTACCTGCCAGGTGAAGGTTTGTGTACCTGTTGCAAGTCCTGTTACAGTTGAACCGGGATCATTTGGATCATTGATGGTAATGCCGGCGGAGGAGGTACTCCAGGTCCCCACACCCACTATGGGTGTTTCTGCAAGCAGATTTGTCGCCGTTTCTTCACAAAGCTGTTGAGCGTCGCCGGGTCGTGCCAGAGAGGGCAACTGATATATTTGCACAGCCTGCGCACTGCTGGGTTCGCTGATACACATGGCTCCGTCACCATCAACCGTCCGTACGGTATAGCTCCCAGTCTGATTGAAGGAAGACAGAACAATCTGACGCGCGTCCTGACCGTTCACTTCAACGCCATCCTTAAGCCAGATATAGGTGCCTCCATCAGGAGCCACCAGACTGGATTCAAGTTCTACCAGGCTGCCGTCAGCACATATCACATTGCCTGATGTGTTTATGGATGGTGTTGGCGGTAAAGGCTCTATTGTTATTGTCTGAGGACCACCTAAACCACTGGTACAGCCTCGTTCACTCAACACAATGACAGTATAGTCACCACTTTGGGCCACGGAGCTAATGACAATAGAACGAGTGTTCTGTGGCAATGTGGCTCCATTCCTGGACCATAAATAGCTACCGTTAAGTGGTGCCTCACTGGCTGTAAGTGTTATTGGTTCTCCATCACAGCCAAGGGTACGGGAGGCATTGATCACAGGGACATCCGGGATGGCTTCAATGGACACTGTCTGAACAGCGCTTAATTCGCTTTCACAATTGGTGGTCATGTCAGTAGCACGTAGCTGATAGTCACCACTGGCAGCAGGACCCGCCAGGATAAGATCGCCAAAAGTCCCTCCCAACGGGACGCCGTTCTTGTACCACTGATAACTGTAATCAGGGTCTGGACTGTCCACGGTAAGCCTGACACTTGTACCATCACAAACAAAAGGACCTGCCAAAGACGCAACGCGAACAACAGGAGCAGGTGGCAGATCTGCCACAAAGATCTCGACATCGTCTGTGACTGCTCCCACGGTCCATGTGAAAACATTGGAACCAGGATTTAGATTGGTCACCTGCGAAGTGGGAGATGAAGGATCAGTGATGATAACCCCTGTACTGCTGGTAGACCACGTGCCTGGTCCGGTTTGAGCGTCAAGATTCGTAGATGCCACACCGCACAATGTCTGATCATCACCAGCATCCCCCGGGGCACTATAGTGATAAAATGATGTACTCAGGACTTTTTTTTCAGAGGTCCGCTTTCGGTTTGCTTCTTCAGAAACATTTTTGCAAAGGGCA
Source organism: Flammeovirgaceae bacterium BBD 1991-12 (assembly GCA_001657315.1). Taxonomy (GTDB): domain Bacteria; phylum Bacteroidota; class Bacteroidia; order Cytophagales; family Cyclobacteriaceae; genus Fulvivirga. The sequence goes on from LYSV01000027.1 coordinate 18,598, forward strand.
GGGCTATAGATGAGCAGGCAAAGGATGCTGAAGTTTAAAAACCGAAATCGACAACGACCCGACATCATGAAAAAAGTAACTGAAAAAAAATCAAAAACAGTTTACATTGCCATTAGAGCCTACCAAAATATTAATTTTAGCTGAAAAGGCAAAGGATAAAATCTTGTATACCAAATAGTTACACCAAGTCCCAAATCCATAAAGCCCGTCTACCTCATTCCTTCAAATCCATAATAAGGCTGCGTATCACACGCGAAACCTTCTGTAAATTATCATGAATAATGCTAACAAAGGTAAAATTATATTTTTTTCAATCATATTGGAAATCAAAGACTAATGCCGGACAAGTAATATTTTTTTAAAAAAAGAGAGATCAGATAGGAATGAATGGATGATCCACGGTATTCTGTCAGTCACAGGAAGGGCAACATCACCACATCCAACACAGGTGAGTTGTCCAAAAAGCATTCAATTGAAGGGAGAAGGGCGGCCTTGCGCCGTGTGAGGTCGGGAAATTTTTACCATGGATAACACTCCAATGGTTACCGGTTCGCAGAAGAAATAATCTCCTGTGCAGATGGGCTAATATTCTGATTCGACCAGGCGGAATCCGTTCTCTATTACGCGGTGAAAGGCGTGCGGCTGGTTATCCCAGCATGAGCCAGTCGCTTCGCTATTCAATATTCCTATCCGTTTGCGCTCAAGGTCAAACAGAAGAACGTTGTCATAGTCAAATATCACTGGATAATATACATGGAGTGTGATGGCTTCGAGAGATGTGGAGCAATTGACTACCTTATGGATGGCACTGGTCTCTTCCAGCAGAACATCGCCCGGGCCGTACGGAATGTAATCGCTGTCGTACATAGTTAGGGTCCTGTCCGGCTCGTCGAATTCAAACACCTGCTCAGCAATCTGCCCTTTTACAACCTTGATCACCCCCCAGAAGCCATTATGCTGATGTACATCACTACTGGCCCCAGGCGGCCATTTGATCAATGAAACATTGAATTCCCGACATTCCACAGGGAATTTCCTGTAACCGGAAGTATATTCTCCTATAGTCAGTGTTTCAGCTTCAGGTATGGGGATGATATATCTTTCCAGGATCTCGGCTACATAGCCCAGCGATATCTGATGACCTTCAAGGTTCTCCAGTTGTTGGATCAGGTTTTGTAACATTGTTATGAAATTTGACGGTTTTCTCTAATGTTCTAAGATTTTTCCGATTTATGGGGGTAACCGATGGATTACCCCCACTGGCATCACTCTACCTCACTCGCTCAACTACTATCTTCATATCCACAATTATTTTCGAATATCTTTTAAGTCATCACCTGAATTCGGTCAGAGACCAATAAAACAACCTTATTTTTAAGGCATAAGCGATAGTTATTTTGTAATCCGGGAAGTCCTGTATCGCCGGAAAGCTTAGACCATTGGTTCTCCGGAAAAGAAAAGCGGGGCTGCCGTTTAGTTTATGCGTAGCAAGCGTGGCAGCCCCGATCACCAATCAACGTATGTCAGGGTTGTGGAGTAAGTCTGAGATAAGGCTTTACCTCTTCAAAGCCTTTTGGGAATAATTCTGTCGCCTCTTCATTCGTGACAGAAGGAAGGATCACGCAGTCCTCACCCTGCTTCCAGTTCACCGGAGTGGCCAGCTTCCTGTACGCCGTCAATTGGAGCGAGTCGATCACCCTTAGAATTTCATTGAAGTTCCGGCCGGTAGAGGCAGGATAGGTGATCATCAGTTTGATCTTTTTATCCGGACCAATGATAAATACAGACCGTACTGTCATTTTATCATCCGAATTGGGATGGATCATATCATACAGGCTGGAAACCACCCTGTCTTCATCAGCTACGATCGGAAAATTAACGGTCGTATTCTGGGTCTCGTTGATATCCCTGATCCACCCTCTGTGAGACTCCAGGCTATCCACACTCAGCGCCATCACCTTTACATTCCTTTTTTCAAATTCCTCTTTCATACGTGCGGTGGTACCCAGCTCTGTGGTACAGACAGGGGTGTAATCCGCCGGGTGTGAAAAAAGTACGCCCCAGCTATCTCCCAGCCATTCGTGAAAATTCAATTCACCTTCAGTAGTCATCGCGATGAAGTCAGGAGCTTCATCTCCTAATCTTAGTGTTGCCATAGGTAATAAAAATTTTAGTTAATTGATAAGGTTTGTTAAATCCGGCTCCAAGAGTTACCGGTCGTTAGAACAAAATAAACGCAGGTGCGAACAGCGCGATTCAAAAAACAGGTTGACAAAAGGTATACATAGCTTTAAAAGTCCTAAAAAAGCCCGTTAAAGCCATTTATTGTAAAAAAGTGCCTGATAATCTCGTCAGATTTCCTGAAATGGAATCACAGATTGGCAGGAAAGACTACGTTAAACACCGGCTACTACCTCGCCAAGACTCTCTTCTTCACGGAGTCCCATTTTCCTTTTCATCCGGTAACGGGCCATTTTTATACTGTTCGGGTCTATACCCAAAATCTCGGCAGATTCCTTTATGCTAAGATTCATTTTTAAAAGTGCGCAATGCCGCAGATCACCTGAGCTTAAGGCGGGATAGGTCTCCTTTATCTTGTCAAAGAATTCCTGATGGACATTGCCAAAATACTTGTTAAAATCGTGCCAGTCCTTTTCAGTGGATCTGTTCACTGTAATCACCCTGAGCAACTTGTTAAACACTTCTGGCGTCTCTCCATTCAGTTTTTTCCTGCAGCTTTTTATGGTTTCTTCCAACCCTTCAAGGAACTGATTTTTTTGTATCATATTCAGTGTAAAATCCGCCAACTCCCGTTCTCTGAGCTTGAGTTTATTCTCGACCCCTTTGCGTATAAGTTCGCTGTTTTCAAATGCCAGTTTGTTCCTTTTATTGGCAGCACTGTAGTATTTCAAACCTATAAATATGATCACAATAGTCAACGCCAGAACCATGACAATAGAAGTGGCCCTTACACGGCTAAGCTTTAATTGCTGATTTAGAGTGGCTATTTCATTCTCTTTTTCCATGGTCTCCAGTTGCACTCTCAGGTTGGCGTATTTTCGTTCCGTGGTCTCATTGATAAGCGAGTCTGAATATGCTTTCTGCATTTGGAAATAGTACAAGGCACTGTCATACTGGTGGTTCTCCTCCTTTACTTCTGAAAGCAACAGCCATGCATCTCTCAGCATTTCCATCTCACGGATCACCTCTGTAGTACGAATGGTTTGCCACAATGCTGCCTCCGCCAAATGGTAACTCCTTTCTGATCTGTAGATCTTTGCCAGTTCAAAGTTTAAATAGGCCCCCAGCCTTTTGAAAGCATCTGATACATTCAGATGTTCTTTGGCCTGGTTCAGATGAAACTTGGCTGAATCCGTAAAGCCGGTGCTGTTAAAAATCTCTGCCAGATTCGCATGCACGTATGTTTTGCCAAGGTCATCGTCTGCATTATCATAATGGTCTAAAGCCTTATAGTAATAGAACATGGCACTGTCGTCCTCCTCTGTGATGGCGTATATACCGGCCAGTGTATGATAACCGTCACCCATTTTCGCATCATCATTTCGGATCAGCTTATTGTTCAGGTTTTTCCATACAAACGCTTTGGCCTGCTCATGATCACCCAGTTTGTTGTAGACATTGGCCATATAGCGGTAAATATCAGGCAATTGTTCGAGATCATGCTTCATGGCTATCATGTAGGCACGCCGGAAATATGAGAGTCCTTCGGCAAAGTGTCCACGCCGGGCAAGCTGCGAGCCCGCATCGGCAAGAGCATCGGTGAGTCCCTCATGATCTTCGGTCTGTTCAAAATATACAATGGCCTTTTCATAGAAAGTACCGGCCTTATCCTCCAGACCAATGTTATAGTTGGACTTACCGGCGGCCATTAGCAGATAGCCATGGATGCTGTTTGGCTTTTCAATTGGATCGTTGATATTGATATCTGCCAGCTTTTTAATGGCAAGGGTGTCCTCATTGAACTTGGCATGCAGAATGACAAGATTCGCCATAGCGGATCGCAGTCCGTCAGAATAGTCCGTTTCCAGCGAAAGCTTTTCGGCCAGCAGCGCGGTCTCATAGGCAGCGGTAGAACTTGTGTACCTGTTGCCAAAGGCATACTGATTCAATGAATCGATCTTTTCCGTACTTTCCAGGGCAGGCTGAAGGTATAGCAGAAAACAGAGGAGGTACTGCATGGTATAAAAAGATTAAATTGAATGGATGTGTGTTCCCAAGTCAGCGACTTCGTCCAGTCCCATCTTCTTCTTCATTCGGTATCGGGCCATTTTCACGCTGTTGGGGTCAACTCCAAGTATTTTTGCGGATTCCTTATGGCTCATATTCATCCTTATCAGCGCACAATGGCGCAGATCACCGGCGGACAGAACAGGATAGAGGCTCTTGAGCTTATCGAAAAACTCATTGTGAACATTCCCAAAATATTTGTTAAAGTCGTCCCATTCCTTTTCATTGGATCTGTTCAGTTCAAGGACCTTTTGTAACCTGCTCCATGTATGAAAGGCACTGCCATTTTTCTCATTTTTGGCCTTCCTGATGATTGTATCCAGCTCATCAAGGAATTGGTTTTTCTTAACCATTACCAATGTGGTATCAGCCAGTTCCTTTTCTTTATGGACCAACTCGTTTTGAATATTTTCTTTCTCCAATTCGCTGTTGTGCAACTGCAGCGTCTTACGATGATTTTTGCTCTTCAAAAACAGAATAAGGATCACCGAAGCTATTACGATCAACAAGCTAAAAACAATAGCAGCAATCAGCTTAAGACGATCCAGCTCCGATCTTGCCTGAAGATGATCGATGGTCATTTGTTTTTCCAGGGTCTCCAGTTTTACCCTGAACGAGGTCAGGTCCCTTTCTTTCAGCCGCTTGAGTACAGTATCTTTTTCTGCCTGATAGACCTCATGGTACCGCAAGGCATTGTCTGCATCATCCTCTTCTTTCGCCATTTGGTATAAAAATTTATAGAGGTCTCTCCTGCTTCTGTGCGAGTAACTTTCATGTGCATTGTCTCTGAAACTGAATGCATAATAATAGGCGCTGTCCCTTAGATTTTTTGAATGATAGTATTTGGCCAGTTGCAGATGGAATGAATGTAAATGTGAAGGAAACCGGGACCCCATTAATGTAATGACCTGATCCGTGTACAGCTTGCCCGAATCATACTGCTCAAGTTCATAATAGCTTTCGGCGATATTGGAGGTGGTCGCTACGTTTTTGAAAAAGTTATTGCTTCTGTTGTGATACGCCTTTTTATAATAGAAAAGTGCACTATCATAATTGAACTGATCAAAATGGATATTCCCCAGCACATAGTATGCTGCCATAGTGAGGTCTCTTAACTGCTCGTCATCGCTAATCCGTAATGTGTTAACGGCCAACTGTTTCGACTCAGCGAATAATCCATGATCAAAGTACAGATCGGTAAGTGCGAAAAACACCTTTCCAAGCTCATTATGTTGGTTCAATGCCATGGAGCTGCGGTACGCCTCCTCCAGATAGTCAACGGCCCGGTGATAGTCCTTGTTTTCCATGTACAACTGACCGAGGCCGATCGTTACCGCGAGTCTTAATTTATTATCTCCCGTTTTGTCAGACCATTGCAATACCTGCTTATAAAATAAGGAGGACATTTCGACGTCTTTTCTTGTTTGATAGAGTTGTGCCAGCCTAAGTCTGGCATCGAACAGATTATGACGATCAAGCCAGATACTATCCTGATGAGTTCTGAGTAAAAAATCTATTGCTTCATCTTCGCGTTCCAGTCCGGTCATGATCCGCCCCAGGTAGTACCGACACAGGGCTGCTTTACTAAGGTCATTATGTGATAGTGCCGAGTTAAGAACTGCCCTTGCATAATGCTCAGCCCTTTCGAAATGGCCTGAGTCTACAAGTTCCGTGATCATTTCAATTGATCCCCGTGTCTGTGAGTATCCCGCAGTGGCTGCTAACGTTAAGATAGCGCTCAGCAGAACACGGGTACAGACCCTGGCGGTATACCCATCCCTGTAAACCTTCAAACTGAAACTATACGACATGATTCTGGTTATCCCTTCCGTTATACAAAATACAACTTTCAGGAAAGCCGGTCAACTTTTACATTCCCGGATTGTCAGCACTTTGTATACCTCAATTTTATACGTTTCATAGACGTTTAGGGACCAAAAAAGAGCTGATGTATACCATTTGTATACGAAAAAAAATCCATCGGGCCCAGTTCTTTTCACTTTGTAGCAATTGCTTTGTACATTTCGAATCCATGATCCAGTGATTGTTTAAACACCTAATGACCCGAGAAAAGCCAATAACAATCTTCCTGAATGTATACCTAATGTAGGACCGGTTTGCTTGGAGTCTCATGCCATAGCGGCTAACATAGTGTATCACTATCAGCCACCGAAACCGACAAGAACATGAAAAGTATACTTACTTTTTTTTTCACACTAGCCCTTTCCGTTTGTATGAGCCAGAAAATTGAATATCCCTCTTTGGGGGTTTCTTTTTCCGTTCCGATTGAGTTTAATGGTCAGGAGACTCTTTATGGCTATTCCATGTCAGACAATATCAACCACAGGTATATGTTCATCAGACCGCATGGCGCCAAAAGCATAGACGTTCTTGACCGGCACCTGAACCAAAGCCAGATAAAGATGAACGGCTACACGCTTTATTTTAATCCGTCAAGAGAACGTATTGATGACCAGGCCTTCGGTAAGACCTTTAGCGCTACGGCAGACCAGGGATACAATTTTAATGGATATGCCATCATTATCATGCGCGACAAGGGTCAGGGTATGAGTGTAATATCCGCAACACCTCAGTCCGCTGCAGGAACTTCTCCCAAAGACCTCGCCATGTCACTCTACAACTCTATCTCCTTTTCCACGCCCGTCCGTGATGAAAAATTGAAGATGTGGTCGGACAATCTGAAAAACAAACACCTGATAAACATATCCAGCCATTATTCCAGTGATGTAGCAAGTGAATTCAGCACCGGAGGGGATACACAAACCGACATCTGGCTATGCGATAATCATACAGGACATTATAAATTCAAGAGCTCATGGAGCGGTAGTTCTTCCACCGGTTTTACCGGGTACAGTACCAGCGCCAACGAAATTCATGGTGAATGGAACATATTTTACAATCTTCAAAGCCAACCCGTGTTACGCATCATGGACAAAAAGGGCAATGTCATGCAGTTTCTGCTCTACTTTGATGGGCGTAATCTCAGCCTTAACGGATCCAGATTTTCAACAGGTGACTACAACTGTCATTGACCTGACCCTGACCTGAAATGACTAAAACCACTCATATATTCCTGAGTATAGCTCCCCGTTAAAGATCACTTTAACGTACTGGAGGATTTACCCTGGGGATGGTATACCCATAGCAATGAATGATATGAACGGGTAACAATTGGTATACCGCCGGAATTTCGACTATCCTGACTCTAATATTTTTCGATAATTTCTTTATAGTTTAAAATTAAACTAAATAATGTTTTTTGATATTTTATATAAATAAAAAAGTTATTTATTAAACTATAAGACAATATCATACGATGTATACCATTTGTAAACTACCCTTATCGGGTACACGGTTAAATACCATTCTAATTTAGCGGCTACTGAAAAATTACTGTACATAATCAAAAAAACTATGAAAGCTATGAAAAAGCTAATGCTGTTATTGGCGCCTGTTACAATCATTATGGGTCTTGGTGCCTTTAAAATCGAAAAAGACAAAACTATTGAGCTGACCTTTGTAGATCATATAAAGGCAGGTCTGATCGAGCAGGATGTATTTGTAGAGAAAGTACCCGGGTCGGGGAAAGTGTATAGGGTGGTACCTCAGGAACGGGATAAGTACCTGCAGTCTCCGGTGTTTACTTCGGCAGAACCACATCATCACGATCCATTTAATACCGAAGGCTGCGGCCCTTTTAATAAAGGCAGGACACTCAAAGTTACCCTGGAGGAGTGGCTGAAGGCTACAGGCACGGCAACGTTCACTTGTGAGGACGGTTGGGGAAAGATCAGGGCCAGCTTTGAAAATCTAATGCCCAACGCTACCTACACCCTATGGCATTTCTTTATGTCTGCACCTCCTACCGTACCATTTAACGGCACACTGGATGTACCTCTTGGAAACCGGGATGGCAACCAATCGGTCTTCACAACGGATTCCAAAGGCAGGGCCAAACTGGACATCACGTTTGAGCATTGCCTGCAATTGAGCAATGTCCAGTTGATGAGTGGTCTGGCGGTAGCCTACCACAGTGATGGTAAAACCTACGGCGGTTCCCCTGGTCCATTTGGACAGGTGACCCATATTCAACTGTTTGCCATGCTTCCTGAGGCAGATGATCCAAAATAGAAAAGGTCTTTCATTGCAGCTGGCTTAAGCTGGCTGCAATGAATTCCTGCAACCAAAAGTTTCACATGAAGAAAGTTATGATGGTTTTGGCTACCGTTATGTTTTTGGTAGCCTCGAATCGCAATGGGCTACATCAGCAACTACAGCGTCTGATCAAAAAGCATGATCTTACAGCCTATGACCCCGGGCCGGTACCTGATCCGGCTAAGGTTGAACTGGGCCGTATGCTCTTTTTTGACAAGATCCTGAGTGGAAACAAGGATATTTCCTGTGCTACATGCCACCATCCTGGGTTGAAATCCGGTGATGAACTTACGCTTTCCATCGGTGTTGGAGGGGAAGGTCTTGGCACATCAAGAAGAATGGGAGATGGCAGAGAAAGGATACCGCGCAATTCCCCGGAGATATTCAACCGAGGAGCCGCAGAATGGCACACTATGTTTTGGGATGGCAGGGTGGCCAGATCCACCTCGAAAGGATTCGATACCCCTGCTGACGAGAAACTACCCCAGGGGCTGGAAAATGTACTGGCTGCTCAGGCGATGTTTCCAGTATTATCCCGTGATGAAATGCGCGGGGAGATCGGAGATAAGGACATTCTCGGTAATGAAAATGAGCTGGCGCTGATCAGTGACGCCGTTCCGCAGTCAGTATGGTATCGGCTGACCCGGCGGCTTTTAGACATACCGGAATACAGAACGATGTTTCAGGCAGTCTATCCGGAGATCCAACCTGAAAAGCTGGGGTTTCAACATGCTGCCAACGCCATCGCCGCGTTCGAAGCTGCCGCCTTTACATTTACCAAAAGTCCGTGGGACCGGTATTTAGCTGGTGATCATCAGGCACTCTCTCCATCCGCTATGCGCGGTGCTGTTCTGTTTTACGAAAAAGCCCGGTGTGTCACATGCCATAGTGGCAACCTGCTCACCGACCAGGCTTACCATAACATCGGTATTCCGCAATTCGGACCTGGTAAGGACGATGCAGCGCCGCTGGACGCCGGACGCTTTATGGAGTCAGGGCTACAACGGGATCGGTTTGCATTTAGAACACCTCCTCTTAGAAATGTGACTATTACAGGGCCCTGGATGCATAATGGAGCCTACAACGATTTAAGAGATGTAATTACGCACCATCTCAATGCGGAGACGGCACTGCGCCATTATGATGAACAGCAGTTGCCTGAAGAATTGAGACATACCTACAAAGGGGATCAGGATGTCATTGAACGCGTGTTGGATAATCTGGACCCGGTTATTGGCAAATCTCCTAAACTAAGTGAAAATGAGGTCAGCGATATTCTGGCATTTTTGGAGGCACTGACAGACCCTGACGCTCTGGATCTGACATCTCTTATGCCTGAAGCCGTACCCAGTGGTCTGCCTTTAGAGAATATTTCCAACAAAGAAAATACCTATTAGGTGTGGTGAAATAACGTGGTAAACGACTTCAAAATGTCCAGCTTCATTCATCCTGACAGGAAAACGGATCTGTTACGTGTCAGCATAGGGGTAGTTTATCTATGGTTTGGAGGACTTAAATTTTTTGCTGGTCTCAGCCCTGCAGAATCACTGGCCACTGAAACACTGGCCCGGCTGAGCTTTGGGCTTATTCCAGGTCATATCTGCTACCTGTCGCTGGCTTTTGGAGAAACATTTATCGGCGTGTTACTTGTGGTAAACCGAATGGTCAGGGTGGCCGTAATGGCCGCAATCGTGCATATGCTTGGCACCTTCACGCCCATATTGCTGCTCCCTCAGGTCTGTTTTAATGAACCACCCTTTGCCATTACGCTGGTGGGCCAATACATTGTTAAGAATATCGTTATCGTCAGTGCCCTGCTGGTCATCTATCCGTTTGAGCCCCCTCACCCGGGGAAAAAGACGAACATCAAAAAGCCGTGATCTGTTTTACCCGGATCACGGCTTACTGATTCCTTTCTGTGTCTTTGGCTTTTACTGGCCATTCACCTTATCCAGCCTGAAAAAGCTGGTTGGTTTTCCTTCTATGATTTTGTTCTCGACATGTTTCATTCCCAGACGTTCACACATTCGTCTTGATTGCTCATGTGGCGTATCAATACTCGCAATGAGGTACTGATAGCCCAACCTGCCAAATGCATAGTCGATGACAGTTTTCGCCGCTTCTGTAGCATACCCCTTACCGGCATGCTGCGGAAGAATGGCATACAGCAGTTCGGGCTGATTTTCGTCAAAGAAGTACCATAGCCCTGCATATCCCATGGTTTCACCATTGCTTCTGCGAATGATCTTCCACAATCCCCATTTATCCTGATCGAAATATTGATGGTTGCTATCCAGTATTTCACTGGTTGTTTCCTCTGAAATGATCTCGTCATCCCATAAATACTTCCTTACATAGGAGTCCGTATTTATGCTATGAAATTCCTGATGGTCTTTGGTTTCCCAGGGTTTCAAAATAAGCCTTGTTGATGTCAGTATCGGTTCCATGATGATCAAAATTACTTAAATCGGTAATAGAAAAGTGACGCGCTTCCCTGTTCTACAAACCTGTAGACCTTTTGTAATGATGAAAATATAATTATTCTCAATTCAAATAAAGTAATTCAAAGTTTCAGGATTTAATGATCAAATCGCCCATGATGTGTTGTAAGGTAACGTTTTCCAGCAAAGATTGACCCGTCAGATCTTAATATGATCCCCAGGAACGGGATCGAAAAGGTTACATAAGGTCTACAAGGTCCAAAAGGTCTTTTTTGAAGTGTCCGGGCGGCATAATATTGCACACCAATCTGGGCCAGATGGTAATAGTATAAAATTTTCACTAAAAAACCATAATAAAAATATGTTGAACATCAAATTAATTTCAAGCCATTTTTTGTGCTCCTTATTATTATGCACCCTTGTGGCTTTGTCCGGCTGTGGTGACGATGACGAAAAGGACCTGCCCTCCACGGTACTGGGCCAGGTAGTGCCTGTAAATCTGTTTGCTGTAAATGAAGCCGGTGAAATGCCGGACAAGGATGATGACCTTGTGTTCGAATTCAGGAATAATAACCCTGTTATGCTACCTGATGATAGCAGGCAATTGACCTGGGGAGAACTGACCAATGACCTTAAGGGAGAGGTTACCATAGAATGCGCAGAAGGTGGCGCCAACATTAAGGTCGATGTTGAGGGTCTTATTCCAGGAACGGTGATCACCTTTTGGGCTGTTTTTCTTGATGATCCCGGGTTCCAGCCTGATAACCCTGCCGAACTGTTTGGGATCCGAGCCATTGGTGCCTGCGGAGCACGGGATGGAAGCGATAACTACATCATTGCCGATGCCAACGGCAAGGGTTCCATTGATGTATTCCTTCAAACACCGGACGTCTTTGACATGCTGGACAAAACTGAAGCCGGTTGTATCCTGACGGACGAGTTTGAGTTCCATGTAGTGGGTGCCATACATCTGGACAAAAAGACGCATGGGTCCCTGCTTGGGCCTGATGGTACAGCACTGGAATACTTTGCGTGGATTCACAAACGTGGATAGTGTGTATTCATTTCCGGGTAAAAGCAGGTATGTGATGTGCCTGCTTTTACTTCTTTAGCCACGTCTCAGGCCCGAGAGGGCTCAAAACGTATACATTCTTATCCTGTGATCCGTATTTAACAACATTGTGCATGAGTATTTTAAAGACTATGGAAAGCGAATTTGACTCTCTGGATCTCCCCATTGAAGAATTTAAGAAGCTTGGCTATGCAGTGATCGATATGATAGCCCAATACTACGAAGGTATAAGGGAAATACCTGTTAGCCCAAACGGTTCCTCGGCCAAGATAGAAAACCTATTTCGGGAAGAGCTGCCAGTTGATGGACAATCTCCTGATACAGTGATTGCTGAATGGCAGGATCGTATACTGCCCAATGCTACCCACCTCGGCTCTCCACGGTATTTTGGTTTCGTAAATGGCTCGGGAAGTATGATCGCTACCCTTGCTGATGCACTGGCAAGCTCAGTAAATATGAACAGCGGGGCGTGGAAGCCTGGTCCAGGTGCCACGGAAATTGAACGGATCACTGTAAAATGGCTTGCACAGCTTATTGGCTATCCGGACCGGTGCGGCGGACTTATAGTCAGTGGCGGCACCATGGCTGATTTTACAGCGCTGCTCACGGCCTTTCGGAACAAAGCCACTGAAGACACGACTAATGAAGGACTTCAGTCAACAGAAAGCAACGGCCGGTACCGGATCTATATGTCTGATCATGAAGGCCATATTGCCATAGTAAGAAGTGCCGATATGATGAACCTGGGGAGAGATGCCGTAAGGAGAGTACCCAGCCGGGATGATTTTACCATGGACACCACTGCACTTGACAGGATGGTCCGGGAAGATATTGCCAGCGGGGACAAGCCGTTTTGTGTGGTAGCTCAGGCAGGCTCAATAAATGTTGGGGCTATAGATCCTATGGAGGAAATTGCGGCGATCTGCCGGAAATATGATCTGTGGTTCCATGTGGATGGAGCCTGTGGTGCTGTAGGGGCCATGCTCCCATCTTTGAAGCCTCTCTACAAAGGAATGGAACTGGCGGATTCCGTTACCCTGGATCCTCACAAGTGGCTTTACATGCCCTATGAATGTGGCTGCCTGCTGGTAAACGATCCGGAAAAACTCAGGCGTTCCTTTTCCATCAAGGCACCGTATCTGAGAGGCACGCTACCCTCGGAGTACGATGGCCTCGATTTTTTGGAATACGGACCTCAAATGTCACGTGGTTTCAAGGCATTGAAATTATGGATGACGTTAAAGCATTATGGTGTGAAAGGCTATCAAAAATTGTTGTCGCAGAACATTGCCTGTGCAAGACACCTGCATAACCTCGTAAAGGCAGACGAGAACTTTCAGCCTGCTCATGAGCCCCGTTTGTACATCTATTCCTTCAGGTATTTCCCACAGGATCTTCGGGAGGAGCACGACAAAAGCTGTATAAATCAATACCTTGATGTATTGAACCAGACCATAATAGATAAAATACAACTGAGCGGTCTGGCATTTATCATGACCTCAAAGGTGAGAAACAGTGTGGTGATCAGAATGTCGGTCTGTTCTCACAGAACCACTTTGGAAGATATAGAGATCGTTTTTGAAAAGCTAGCCATGCTGGGTCAGGCTATTGATTCAAAACTAAGAAAGACGACTGCCTAACATGGTTCGACGGCCGATTCATTGGATGATCAAGTCTCCCGGGAAAACACGCTGTCCTTTGCCGCGTTGAATAACTCAGGGTCCCTGTAAAAGCAGGGGCCGGAAGTTAGAAGCGTAATACAATACAGCTTCTGGATTCCAGCCTCCACTTCTGATAGAATTTTACAACTTAGTGTAAATCAGTATATCAAAATATTAGTTATACAGAGTTATTAAGTGATCAAGGGACGATCCAAATCACTTAATTTGCTCAATAACCCAACAACAATTGCCTCTAATTCGGCTGGGGTGTCATTCTCAAATAGGGTTTCACCTCCTTAAAGCCTTTGGGAAACAATTTTTCAGCCTCCTCATTGGTCACAGAAGGTAGGATGACACAATCTTCACCTTCCTTCCAGTTAACCGGGGTAGCTACCTTCTGATATGCTGTAAGTTGCAGAGAGTCGATCACCCTGAGTATTTCACTAAAATTCCGCCCTGTGGAAGCAGGATAGGTGATCATCAGCTTGATCTTTTTGTCAGGACCAATGATGAATACAGACCGTACCGTCATCTTGTCATCTGCATTGGGGTGTATCATATCATACAAAGACGCCACCTTCTTGTCCTCGTCTGCAATGATCGGGAAGTTAACCGTCGTATGCTGGGTCTCGTTGATGTCATTGATCCACCCTTTGTGTGATTCGAGGCCGTCAACACTGAGAGCCGCCACCTTCACATTTCTCTTTTCGAATTCACTTTTAAGTTTGGCCGTAGCGCCAAGCTCAGTAGTACATACAGGTGTATAATCAGCAGGATGAGAGAAAAGCACTCCCCAGCCATCTCCCAGCCATTGATGAAAATCAATCTCTCCTTCAGTAGTCTGAGCAGTAAAGTTTGGAGCTTCGTCTCCAAGTCGTAAGGTTGCCATACTTGTTGGTTTTAGTTGAAATTTATAAATCAAAGATCAGAATATTCTACTACTGATAAACGTGCCCAACAGGGTTTTTGATCCAAAATTTCTTAAGAATATTTGAAAGTGAACTGGAGTTTTTCACATCACTGAAATCGGAATCAACTGCTTTATTTTAATAGTTTAACAGCATATCTACTAAACCACTGATCATCTGAAAAAAGGATCAAATTCTCAAAAATCGCCTGTGAGATCAAAAGCCTGTCAAAAGGATCTCTATGATGGAACGGCAACCTGGAATTCTCAATGACATGATCCGTTGTGATTGGTAAGATTACAATACCTGATTTCTCAATAATCCTAATAACCTCCTTAAGGTAATGTCCAACTCTAATTTGCCTATAGAATATTTTACACTCATCTCCCAAAGGGATACCATACTCACCAGAACATCATTCTTTGTATTTTCAATCTGAGTTTTTATTTTTTCAGGCAACTTTTTATCGTCCGTAATGAACCAAATTACGGCATGGGTATCCAATAACAAATCCATTTTCAAAAATCCCTAAAGTCGTTAAGCGGTTCATTAAAATCATCTGACATTCTGATCTTACCTTTTGCCAGTCCCGCTTGTCGTTTTTTAGGAGGGTCTTCTTTTTTGAGTTTATGTTTCAAGTGATCAATAAACTCTGAGACTTCTTTTCTAAGTTCATCGGGAAGAGATGATAATTTGGTATATAAATGAAGGTTGGTCATTATCATAAATATACGAAACTCCTTAAAGGAAAGCTGCTAAACTTTTCAGGAAGATATTTTTAGCAACATAAAATGAATAGAAACTGCGGAGTGCAAATAAGAACCTCAGTTAATTTACCTGTATCCGGACAGATATTAACTACTAAAATTGTGCGCACGAAAGGAGTCGAACCTTCACGCCCGAAGGCACTGCCGCCTGAAGACAGCGCGTCTACCAATTCCGCCACGTGCGCTAATACTTACAATTTTATTCCCGGCGCTCACTGGCCAGAGTCACAGCTCTTGCGCTGCGCGTTTGCAAAGGTAATATTTTTATCGATATACACTTAAGCAGAAAATATTTTTTCCGGTGTTTCCTGATTTACCATATCTCATACCGTCCACCTGGTGATAAGCCAGGTATTTCAGGCCCTATCAGTATGGCCATTTTTCTGACTAAAGCACTATTAAGTCAAAGAGTTATACTGCAAAAGAAGATGTTTGACCTCCAAAGATCCTATAATCTGAACCTAGCGTTTCATGAACTTATAGGTCTCCCCAAAAGAGCCCTGATCGTCACGAATAGCAATAAGGTAGTAACCAGGAGCCAGGTCTTTAACCTTAACTGTGTATTGGGATACACCGGTTTTTCTTATTTCTACCTCTACCACATTCCCTATGATGTTATGAACGATGAGTTTGGGAGATTTAATGGTAGAATTGTTGATCCTGACCTGCAGATACTCTACCGTGGGGTTGGGATAGAGCTTAATTTCGTTATTGTTTGTAAGCTGATCATTGGAGAAGCGGTCAAGCTCACCGGATTGCGCATAGGAATTACCTCCTATAGCCATTAAAACGCCAATCACCAATATGTACTTAATTCTTCCCATGTTCAGGTATCTTTGGTTCCAAATTAAATTAACAGCAAAAATCAATCCAAAATTCCAAAGCCACTATACAATTTTAATTCCGAACCTCCGTTAAAAGTCACTCTAAGTGAATACGGACAAGGATGCATTTTGTTGTGTATCAACCAACATTTTAATTGTAGCAACGCTGACAAACGGACAGACCTGCTCCTTTACATGATCATAGGAAATCAGAACATTAAACAGGGTCTTTCTGAGACGCTGAGAAAACAGGCAAGTCCCTGGTACCGGTTTTTGAATCAGTTTGTTATTTTCCGATGCTGGTATAAAACCCGCTAAAGGAAGATATTTCCTGGCCAAAAAAATTTCCCGATCTGAGAGATAGCCTAACCTTTTCTCCCAGTCTGAAACAGTGTATTTCATGCGATCTGCGCATACGGTCCAATACCTCAGCCCTCATGGAGGAGCTTAAATGCATCTCCAAGACTTTCCAGTATGTCAGAGGCTATCATGGCCACCTGCCCATGCTTTTTACCGGCTATATCGCCCGCAAGACCATGAGTATAAACGGCTATTATGGCAGCTTCTTCAGGGCCATATCGTTGTGCAAGCATGGCCGTGACCATACCTGTGAGTACATCCCCACTGCCTGCCGTGGCCATGCCAGGATTGCCGGTAGAATTAAAATATACCTTTCCTTCCGGGGTTGAAATGGAAGTATGTGCCCCTTTTAGCACAACGATCACCTGGTAGTCCTTTGAAAATTTGCGTTGGACCTCCAGCCGCTCAAAGTCGTTGTTCCATTTGCCCACCAGTCTTTCGAATTCCGCAGGATGGGGCGTAAGAATGGAGTTTTCCGGCAGCAACCCGAGGAGCTCTCTGTTGTCTGACAAAATATTAAGGGCATCCGCATCCACTACAACGGGTCGCCCGAGGGATGGGAGTAACTCTCTCATGCTATTGACAGCTTCCAGGGACTTCCCTATTCCAGGACCTATACCCACAGCATCATACCCGTCTACCTCCGGCGCTTTGGACAAGGTGTTTTCTTTCGGATCGATCACCACCATAGCCTCAGGCACAGCGGTCTGCATGATATCATATCCACAGGCCGGGATATAGGTTGTGAGCAGGCCTGTACCCGACCGGAGGGCCGCTCTGGCGCTTAGCACTGCGGCTCCCATCTTCCCATAACCCCCGGCTACAACCAGCGCTCTGCCAAATACACCCTTGTGATCATACTTGCCTCTTTTTCTGATGATCTCCCTGATCTGTGATTCAGACAGCACAAAACAGTAGGTGTCCTGCTGCTCAATAAATTCTCTGCTCAGCCCAATGTCTACAACATGCCACTCTCCCACAAAGTCAAAATTCTGAGGTAGTACAAACGCCAGCTTAGGCTGCTGAAAACCAACCGTATGGTCCGCCCTGACGATCGAACCTTTGGAAACCTTATCAGCAAACAAACCGGAAGGGATATCAATGGCTACTTTGGTGGATGGCTGTTCATTGATATGGTTGATCACCTCAGCATACCATCCTTCCACCTGCCTGCCAAGGCCGGAACCAAACAAAGCGTCGATGATCACATCTCCTGCACCAAGCTGCCGAAGATCTGTATGACGTCTGAGAACCTGTATATTCTTCTGGTCCAGCCTCTCCATATTCATTTTGAAATCGGCTGAGCCTTTAGCAGGATCACCTACTACATAAATATGGACCTTGTAGGTTTTCTCCAGCAACATTCTTCCCACAGCCAATCCATCACCCCCATTGTTGCCGGTACCACAAAAAATATGAACAGCATGAACCGGGCTGAATCTGGTCATAAACCAGGCAGCAAAAGCACCGGCTGCCCTTTCCATCAGGTCGATCGAGGCAATGGGTTCGTTTTGGATACTATACTTATCCGCATTGCGAATTTGCTCTACTGACAGGATCCTGATCATCGGTCTACTTCGCCAAGTACAATGTCGATCGAGCCCAGAATAGCAATAAGATCGGCAATAAGGCTTCCACGGGACAGTTCTGAGATCACAGAAAGGTTCACAAAGGAACATGCCCTTGCCTTGCACCGGTACGGGATATCGCTTTTCCCATCAGCACGGAAAAAGAAACCCAGCTCACCCTTTGGGTTTTCCGCACGTACATAGAGATCACCTGCTTTGGGCCGGATCTTTTTGGGTACTACTTCCTGTGGATCAAAATCACGTGTACGACGGTGATCTGTTGTAAGCCTTTGGAGGCATTGCTCTATGATCCTGACCGATTCATGCACCTCCCGTACCCTTACCCATGTTCTGTCCCAGCAGTCCCCCACAGTCCCCATTTTTCCTTCTCCGATCGGAATGTTGAATTCCAGTTCAGGATAAACAGAGTAACCATCCACCTTACGCAGGTCCAGGCGAAGGCCTGACGCTCTTAACATCGGCCCGGTCACACCATAGTTAATGGCCATGTCCCTGGAAAGCACACCGACGTCAGCAGTGCGCTTCACAAATATTTTATTGTTGACCACGAGGTCTTCCAGCTCGATCAGCTTTGGTTTGAGGTACCGGATAAACTCTCCGCACCTCTCTTCGAAACCCACGGGCAGATCATAGTAAAGCCCACCTACCCAGATGTAATTATAGAGCATACGTGCTCCGGAAAGCCATTCCAGCAATCGTTGGATATGCTCACGGTCACGCATCATCCAGAAAAACGGAGTGAACGCCCCAATGTCCATAGCGTAGGTGCCTATAGCCACAAAATGAGAGGCCATGCGGTTAAGCTCTGCAACAAGCACCCGGATGAACTCTACTCTTTTTGGTATTTTATCGTCAATCCCCAGCATTTTCTCCACACCCATGGCATAGGCATGCTCGGAGTTCATGGCCGCCAGATAATCCATCCTGTCCACGTAAGGAATGATCTGATTGTAGGGCAGGGATTCTGCGTGTTTCTCAAAGCAACGGTGCAGGTACCCGAGATGCGGTACCACGTCTTTGATCAACTCTCCTTCCGTTAATACCTCCAGACGGAGAACACCATGGGTAGAGGGGTGCTGCGGCCCCAGATTGATCACTACTTCTGTGGATCTGAGCTCATTTTCCCTGTATTTATTGGGCTCTGAGCGTACCAGATTGTCTTCTTTGTATACGTACTGGATGTCATTGGCCATCAGTATTCCACTTTTATTCCCCTGTAATACTCCTCGTGCTCATAGTCCTTCCGTAACGGATGTCCTTCCCAGTCCGCCGGCAGCAGTATTCTCCTGAGATCGGGGTGGCCATTGAATTTTATACCGAAAAGATCATAGGCTTCACGCTCATGCCAGTCAGCTGTTTTCCAGATATCAGAAACAGTATCTGTTTCAGGATTTTCTCTGGGTAATTCCACTTTTACCATGAGCTGAAGGTTGAATGGAATGGAATAGAGGTTGTAAACTACCTCCATGGTATTTGCCTCAGGACCGTTGTCCACTCCGGTAATGCAGGAGAGCATGTCAAAGTAGGTGGCAGGATTTTGATAAAGCTCCTGCAGCACAGTCTTTATGTCGGCGCGTTCTATTCGTATGGCAGCCGGTGATGTATTGTCCTCTGTTGCAATAGACAGATCACCCAACTTATTCTTGAGCAGGTGAACCAGATCTTCGGTTTGCATGGCATTACACTTTTTGTTTCATCATTTTTTCCAACGCTGCGGGCGCCATCAAAGACTCGCTTCTTATTTTTTCCTGAAGCTTCAGGAACCCACCAATCAGCGCTTCCGGTCTCGGCGGACACCCCGGCACATAAACATCGACAGGAATGATCCGGTCCACACCTTTTACCACGTGATAGCCATGTTCCCAGTACGGTCCGCCACAATTGGCACAGGAGCCCATGGAGATCACATACCTTGGCTCAGCCATCTGTTCATAGAGTCTGCGGATGCGATCGGCCATTTTGAAGGTTACCGTCCCTGCCACGATCATCACATCTGACTGCCGTGGAGTAGCGCGGGGTGCCATACCAAAACGGTCCATGTCGTAGATGGATGTACCAGTGCTCATAAACTCTATGGCGCAACATGCCAGCCCAAAAGTCATTGGCCACATGGAGGAAAGTCTGGCCCAGTTGATCAGGTCATCCAGTTTGGTGACCATTACACCTCCGCTATTAAATTTTTGATCCAGTAATCCCATTAGTTCATTTTACCGGTGAGCATATAGGGAGAATTGCTCTCCAATTTCAACATTCCTTGCTACAAACGAAGGATTTTTAGTATTCATCTCCTTTTTGTCTGCATTCAGCCAGAGAACAGATTCTCCATGTGGCTGCTTTATTCATACCATGGCTATTGATATGCCTTATTGATCTTTTCATACATGTGCGCAGGCACCGGAGAGTCAAATTCAGCTTTCCCAACCACTGGTTTGGGCCAGTCCAGATAGCCTTTGACCCATGCATATACCAGCCCCAGGGCCAGAATAGTGATGAATACGAACATCTCTATCAGTGTATACCACCCCCAAAGACCGTCCGTACCTTCAATCAGATCCTTATTGCCAAATACTGTAGCCCATGGGAACAGAAATACGATCTCTACCTCAAAGAGGAGAAAGATCAAGGCCACCAGATAGAAGCGTATGTTTATCCGCCCCCATGCATTTCCCATGGGTTGCTCACCACTTTCATAGGTGGTCAGCTTTTCCTCGTTTGGTCTTGAAGGGCGCACGATCCATGCCGTAACAAGCCCTCCCAGGATAAAAAGGATACCTCCGATAAAGTACAAAAGTACCTCTCCAAAGCCTGAAATTGCTTCCTGTTCCATTGTTGATCAAAGATAGTCAAAACTCCGGTTCTGTGGCCCATAGCTTATAAATACAGGCAACAGGACCATGAACCTGAATGCTAAACATTTAATTATAACTAAAACCTATCCGATCATAGTGATAAGTGATGTTTTTTGCTAACTATTACCGGACTCGAGGGTTAACTTTGAAACAAGAAAACTTAAATACAGATCATGGAAAACAACGGAATAATTAACAAACTGAATGTATTACTGGCCGATTATCAGATCTACTACCAGAACCTGCGTGGCTTTCACTGGAATATCCAGGGGAAACACTTTTTTGAGCTACACGCCAAGTTTGAAGAGCTTTACACAGACTCCGCTGAAAAGATCGACGAGGTTGCTGAGCGAATTCTGACGATAGAAGGCACGCCGCTCCATTCCTTTGAGGATTATCAGGCCACATCCACCATTAAAGCCCAAAAGAACGTGCATGACGGTGAAAGCTCCGTAAGTGCTATCATTTCCAATCTCACCGATATCCTTGGCCTTGAGAGGGAGATCAAGGAAATGGCAGTAAAAGCAGGTGACGATGGCACCGAAGACCTGATGTCTGACTTTATCGATGAGCAGGAGAAGACCCTGTGGATGATGAAGGCATGGATGAAGTAGAGATACCAAAAAAGGCCGTTCTGAAAGGATGGCCTTAATTTTTTTACCACTTATTGGACAATTCATTAGTTACTTCTTTATCTGAGAACCTCAGGGATTGTTTTTTTAACTTTTGAGCCTTTTCCGAAAACACTTCAAACTGCCCTGTAAGATTTATCAATTAGTCTTTTTTCCTTATTTAGATCAAAAATACATTTTAAGATCATTTATTTGATCTTATTTCTTATTTTTATCTTAAATAAGAAATATAATGCTTAAGGAAGTCTCTAAAAAGCAGGTATTGGACCGCATTCGATTTGAAAATCCGTGGTGGGTGGAAGGCCATATCGAAACGGATTACAATGAAATGCCAAGGCGTCTGTATTTTGATCTGTTCAAGCCATTGGTTTATGAGAGGGATATCAGACGAGCTGTAGTACTCATGGGGCCAAGACGGGTGGGCAAGACCGTTATGCTTTTTCACCTTGTAGAAGACATGATCCAGCATGGTACAGATCCCAAAAAGATCATATTCATAACAATTGAGAACCCCATCTACAATAACATGTCATTGGAGCAATTATTCCAGTACGCACAAGAAGCAACGGGTCTACAGGATGAGAACGGCTGGAATGTCATTTTTGATGAGATCCAGTATTGCAGGGATTGGGAAGTACATCTGAAGTCGCTGGTAGACAGCTATCGAAAAGACAAGTTTATTGTTTCAGGCTCTGCGGCTGCTGCACTGAAATTTGCCAGCAATGAAAGTGGAGCGGGAAGGTTCACTGATTTCATGCTGCCACCACTTACATTTAACGAGTATATTTCACTCAAGGGACTGGACAGGATCATAACACCTATCAATCTTAAATGGAAAGAGCATATTGCCGAATTTTACACATCTTCACATCTTGACGAGCTTAACAGGCATTTCCTCGATTATATCAATTTCGGCGGGTATCCTGAAGTCATATTCTCTGAAAAAATTCAGGCCAATCCGGGGAGATACATCCGACAGGATATTGTAGACAAGGTACTTTTAAGAGACCTGCCCAGCCTGTACGGGATCAGTGACACCCGTGAATTAAATTCGTTGTTCACCACTATTGCCTACAACAGTGGAAGTGAATTCTCGTTGGAGACACTCAGCAAGCAATCTCAGGTACCGAAAAACACGATAAAAAAATATATCGAATACCTTGAAGCTGCCTATCTGATCAAGCGAGTCAGGAGAATAGACCAAAGTGGCAGGAGGTTTAAAAGAGATAATTTTTTCAAGATCTACCTGACCAACCCCTCTTTAAGGAGCGCACTGTTTTCACCGATAACCTCAACCGATGAGATGATCGGAAACATGGTTGAAACTGCTATATTCGCTCAATGGATGCACAGAGACTGGTTTACCCCATGGTATGCCCGGTGGACCAATGGTGAGGTGGATATGGTAGGGATAAGCGACGCTACGCTAAAACCTGTATGGGCATTGGAAATTAAATGGACCAACCGGTATTTTAAAAAACCCAATGAACTCAAAAGTCTTTACAGGTTTTGTATGGAAAACAGGCTGAGCTATCCGGTGGTAACTACCATTGATCAGGAAGGAGAAAAGGACTATAAAGAGCTCACCATTCAGTTCTTGCCTTCATCGTCATATGCATACACCGTGGGGCGGAATACCCTTGACAAAAAGAGTACCCGTGGTGTCGACACTTGAGAGTGTACAGAGACAGGCAAATGCAGATAGACTAAGAAACCTGTCAAGGGTCAGGTTGATGATATCCTGAGGGGTTATTTTTTCAAAACTCCATCTCAAAATCATCACCATTCCCCCGGTCTCTCTGGTTCCGTTCGCGCCGGCTGGCCTTTTGATTTACGCGATAGGTGAAACTTAGTGTAAAGGACCGTGGCCTCCGTCGGTAAGTGGATTCAAATTCAAAATCTTCGTCGACCGTATTGTAACGGTATAATCCTGAATTAAATATATCCCTGATATTGAATACAAAGGTGCCTTTCTTTTTAAGTACATTCATGCTCCACCCAAGGTCCAGCGTATAAAATGACCTTCGGTCTCCCTGAGGGCGTATCTCAGGAGCCCGGTACCTAAAGTTCATCTGGTATTCCAGTTTCTTCCACAAAGTCATCCTGGAATTCAGCCGGGTGTTCATGGTATAGGTGTCACTGTCAAAATCCTGATCAGAAAAACCTCCGTCTATGATGGAACGGTACAGGTTGGCGTTACCATTCACCCTCCACCAGTCGGTCAGCTCATGGGAATAATTGAACTCAAACCCATAGGCATTCTCGATGGAAAGGTTGACGGGCATCGAAATGTTGACTGTATCCACCCTTGTGGTGATGCGTTGTACCACCCCTTCCGTTCTCCGGTAGTAAATACTGGAAAAGAGTGTGGCTTTCTTCCAGGTTTTTAAATATCCCATTTCATAGGAATCGGTGAAGGTAGGGTCAAGGTCCGGGTTGCCGGTTC
Organism: Flammeovirgaceae bacterium BBD 1991-12; assembly: GCA_001657315.1. GTDB lineage: Bacteria > Bacteroidota > Bacteroidia > Cytophagales > Cyclobacteriaceae > Fulvivirga. The sequence goes on from LYSV01000027.1 coordinate 42,571, forward strand.
TCAGATTCCGGTTATCACCTATGGTGAACGGAAAGGGATTGAGGCTTCTGGAGCGCGGCCTTCTTATTCTACGGCTGTAACTTGTCTGCACGGAAGAACCTTCGCGGATCGTGTAGGTAAAAAAAGCGCTCGGAAAAAGGTTGGTATAGTTCTTTGGAAAGCTCTTATCGGTTTGCAACAACTCTACATTGATATCTGTTGCCTCCACCCGCAAGCCGAGCTGATAGGATATCTTTTCCATTTTGTGACCATAGATGGCATAGGCAGCATGAACATCCTCGTCGTATCGGAAGTTATTGCTCAGTCCGGTTTCATTTACCCATACCCCCTCAGTCAGTGTCTCCACCAGATAGTCATTCTGCAGGTCACGGAGGTTGGCCCGGTAGCCCATCTCAAAAGTGGTGGATTCGCTAAGGGGATGAACATAATCAGCCTGAACAAGCCAGCTTTTTTCCCCTTCCCGATTATCAGATCGCTGGTCAGGCGGTAAAGCCGCATCATTATCCAGGGTAAAAAGCAGTGTTTCCACAATACCGGCCTTTTCTATTTCGGTATTATCGCGGTACTGAATATCGGCTGTTAGCTTCTGGCCTTTCTTTTTGAAAGTTTTGCTGTACCCCAGGGCATACTCCCGGTTGATGTCCTCCTCATCTTCTCCTTCTACACGCAGGGTTTCTTCCGTCAGGCTATTGGAAATGTCAAAATCACGGTAGTACGTATCCCTGTCATTGTTACCATCGGATATTCTGTAAAGAAAAGAACCAGTCAGGCTGCTGTTCTTGTCGATCAACCATTCCGTACCGAGCCTGACATTGTTGGATAACCCGCTTCGCTCAAAGTCAAATTCCTGATCTGTGATAGTGGTTCCTTCATTGGAAAAATAACGCTGAAAGCTGGAGCCTTCCCCCGGGGTATCACGATAGCGGAAGCCATAATTGCCAAAAAAATTGATCTTTTTCAGCCGGTAATTGAAGTTCAGGGAAGCACCATGATTATCAGGATAACCAGTGTCAAGTGTAAACGAACCGTTCAGCCCATTGTCACGGTTCTTTTTTAAAATGATATTTATGATGCCGGCATTACCTTCTGCATCATACCGGGCTGACGGATTCGTCACTACTTCAATACTCTCAATAATATCTCCCTGAAGCTGCCGCAGACCACCACTGCTGCTGATACCTATCAGTCCTGACGGTTTACCATCCACCAGTATCCTCACATTCTCACTGCCTCTCAGGCTAACATTTCCATCCTGATCAACGGATACCGAAGGTACATTGTCCAGAATATCCACAGCCGTCCGGCCTGCATTACTCAGGTCTTTACCTACATTGAATACCCGTTTGTCAAGTGTCATCTCCATCTGCCCCTTTTCACCGGTTACAACTACCTCATTCAGTGTTGCTACATCCGGTTTAAGGCCAATCTCTCCAAGATTAACTTCATCAGCATCACGTCGTATGGCTATCCCCTGAATTATTCTTTTCTCATAGGATATAAACTGAACCATGGCATAAAACCTGCCAGGACGAATGTCTATGGAAAACATACCTCCTGCATCAGTAATCCCACCAGTCACCAACGAAGAATCCCTCATGGCAAACACACTGACATTGGCGTATTCCAGTGGCTGCCCTGTATCCTCATCCAGCACCTGTCCTGTAAGCTTTTTTGGTGTAAAGCTACGCTGCCCGCTTCGTGTCCCCCGCTGCTGAGCCTCAGCCGAGTACAAGGATAAAATAAAACAAACTGTTAAAAATCTCTTCATGATCAATGGGTTCGCCTATGTCTCCTTCTCTTTTTCTCCCTGTGATGGCCCAGTCTGTCCACCGTATTGAACATAACACTGTCAAATTTGGGTTGTTGCTTTTCTGTACAATAACTTCTGAGCCTTTGCATGTGTTCAAAACTGGCTCTTTCAAGATCCATCTGTGTCCTGGACATTTTTCGGATGAGGTGGTTCACTTCTGCAGAGTCGGGCTTCTGCGCCAGGAGTTTCATTAGCTCCTTTCTGTCCTTTTGCATAGCCTTCACCAAATGCTGAGTGGCAGCAAAATGATCGTCACGGGCTTCCTGAAATAATCTGGTCTGATCATCGCTCAGGTTCAGTTTTCTTTTCAGAAAACGTTCCACATCAGGCGTTTTCTTATGATCAGATCTTTCCTTTTTCGCCGTAGGCCTGGTAAACCAGAGAAATGAAAGTGTGGCAATATTGACCAGCATCAAAAATATGATGATCCCTACAAGTACTTTTGTATTTTTCAACCTATTCATCGATCCCGCGATAAATTGAAGGCCATTCCAGACTATATTCGGACGTAAGCTGATCCATGGCATATTCATCCGTAGAAGCCTCCGGCCAATACCTTACATAGGCGGCAACATTCAGCAGAACGATCAGCAGAACACCGGCCAGACTCCACTTCAAGCCTATGGGACTGCTCTCCGTTTGCTCCATGCGTGCCCTTAAACGGGTGTAGAAATAAGGTTTCGTTTGCAGCCTCTCCATACCGTCAAGGCTATCGAGGGTTTTGTTTACTTCTCTTTCAATGTGCTTTTCCATAACTCTGCCTAACTTTTATAATACTGATAAAGAGATCTTCGCAAATTGGTTTTGGCCCGGTGAAGCAATGATTCTACAGAAGATACCGTAGTATGCATGATACCCGCGATCTCCGCATAGCTCTGCCCTTCTACTTTGTGGAGAAGGAAGGCGGTTTTCTGTTTTTCCGGCAGCTCATCAATTTTTGAGAACAATACTCCCGCCCTTTCCTTGTTTTCAAGCATTACTCCCGGGTGTACTTCATCTTTGTGAACATCCCCTACGCTCTCTTCCTTTCCAAAAAGGGAAAACACATATCCCCATCGTTTCTTTCGTTTTGCTTTCCGGATCATTTCCAGAGCTTTATTCACGGCAATCCTGTAGATCCAGGTACCGATACCGGAGTTTTCACTGAAGTTGTTTACAGAACGGTAAACTTCAATGAAAACCTCCTGTACCAGATCTTCGGCATCACTTTCATTTCTTACATAACCGTAGCAGAGGTTATATATCCTGTCTTTATAACTGTCCACCAGAACCCTGAATGCTTCTTCATTTCCACTTTTTAACTGATGGATTATATCTTTTTCTTCCAATGCCTGACGGACAGTTATATGGATCAGCCATGCCTCATGCCCATTCGGCCATGTGCTTTATGACGGCGCTTGCCTGCATGGGTATCAAAAAACAGCCGCTGCTCTTCATTCAACTCAGCGCGTACCTTTTGATGATGCGCAGCGCGGATCTTCATCATACGGGTTTGCAGTCCGCCAATTTCATCGATCACACGGTTAATGTCATTCATACTGGCCTTCTCAGCGGTGGAGAGTGTTTTCAGCCTGGCGCGTTTTTCACCCAGTTCATTCTTTATGGGTAGCATTTCTTTTTGCATATCCGTCCGCAGACTTTCGATCTTTTCCCGCTGCTCATCAGTAAGGTCAGGGATCATACTCAGGCGATCGCCACGTTCACGCCCCTCCCGTTTATGTCTCATTTCCTGTCTCATTTGCCGGCGTTCCTGTGCCTGTAGGGAATCCATTGCTCCGGCCATCACTAATGACAGCACACATACTACCATAAATTTTGAGTTTTTCATCTTATTTAATGTTTGTTTCTAACCTTTGGATGACAATAAAATGAAAAACCTGCGCCCTTACCCGGAAATATTTGCAATATAGTATCCGGTCATGAACAGGCTGGCGGTAAGTTTGATAAGTGTACCTAACAAAAAGCCTACAAATGATCCCCATGCGGCCCGCATGGCGTCTTTGGAGTCTTTGCCAGCTATGTATTCTCCCACCAGAGCGCCCAACAACGGCCCAACAATAATTCCAACCGGGGTAAAAAACAAGCCGATGACCAGACCTATGAAGGTTCCCAATACTCCCCATTTACTGCCTCCGTATCGCCTGGTGCCATAAGCAGGGATGACATAGTCGAGCCCTGTGACCACTATCGTGATCACCAGCCACAGGATCATGAAGTTAAGTGTAAAGGGCGCTTCAGACTGAAGCTGCATGAGCAACAGACCCACATAGCTTAGCGGCGGACCAGGAAGTACAGGCAGGAAACAGCCCAGAATACCGATAAGCATAAAAAATCCAGCCAATATCAGTAATGCTATATCCATTCAAACATTTATATTCAGGTAATGAACATCAAAGATGAAATTCTCAGGGAACATTCAAAACAACAGGCAATAAAAATTGCCTCTTACATTGGCACGGCCCCTGACAGGTTTGGAGAGCTGATGCATCTTTTTTTTGACAGGGAATACCGTACCAGCCAGCGCGCTGCATGGGTAGTGAGCCACTGTCTTGATAAACATCCTGGGCTTGCAAAACCACACCTGGAAAAGATGGTGCTCAATCTCAGGAATGAAGTGCATGTCGCTGTGGTGAGAAATACGCTCAGAGTGCTGCAGTTCATGGATATACCGGATGAAGTACTGGGTGAAGCAACTGACATTTGCTTTACCATCATGGAATCGGGGAGCCAACCGATAGCTGTGAAGGTATTTGCCATGACCGTGCTGGCCAATATATGTAAAAAACTTCCTGACCTGAAAAATGAGCTGACCCTTTTGATCGAAGATCAGATGCCCTTTGCTTCTGCCGGATTCAGAAGCAGAGGCACTAAAATACTGAGGCAGTTGCGTTAGCACAGTAGTTTTATGGTCTTATGTCCACTATCACTGCCAGCTATTTCACTGCTGCCATCAATGCAGGAGTCGTGACCATTGGTATATAAAATAAGCACTTGGAGATAAGTTAGCTGCTATCACCTGAGTCGCTGAACCGGTTAAAAACCTCCTGGTCGTAAAAAGTAGTTGTTATAATATCTTCTTCACATATAACGGTCTCCGTATTTATATTTTCCATCGAGTCTTCTCCCCCCGCATTATCATAAACACTCAAATAATCGGTAACCAGCTTAACATCCTGTTTTTCGGTCCTGTAACCACTGTAAAATGGCAGAATTCGAATATAGGACTGACCATCTGGCTCATTCAATTCTGTAGCAATACCAACATACACTTTCCCATTACGCAAAGTGATCATCAGCAATTGCTGGCTGGCATAGCTTTTCAGCAGGTCCAGTTGCATGGAATTGCCGGTTTTTTCTATCGCTTTGGCCAAATACAAATTTTCAACATTTGGGGTCACTACCCTTTTAAAGAAGTTAAATCCGCTGGTCCACCCATAGGCCAGTAAAAAGGAGAGCAGTGAAGGGTAAAAGAAATCGATCTTTAAGGGAATTTTGCTTAGCCAGAATTCAATAGTGGGGCATCCCCATGTCGTAAATAACCACAGGGCAAAAGAAATGAAAAGGAATCCAAAACCGTATATGGATGAATCAAAAATCAGACGTTGTCGCTCGAGGCGTTTGTAACGAAACTTGGTTCTTATGCAGCGGGTGAGATAATAATAACCTCCCAGTAAGGGAAGCAGAAGAATACTCCAACTCATTTATCACGGGATACTGGCTTTAACTTCTTCAATAGCTTCTTTACATTTTCAGATTGAAGAACGTCCACAGTATCAATAGTGAAAGTGCCGGATTCCGTGATCTTATACTTTTTATCCAGCAACACCTTCATGTCTAAGCCTCTGCTCATAAAAACTGATTTACATATACAACGAAATATCGTAAAATTTAGTTGTTTTTCCCACACTAATCCATTCAATCTCACGGGAAACAGCTGCTTAACTCCTTGTCGACGTCTTCACAGGCTATACCTGATCCCCCGATATGATCATTCATTTGGTCGCAACCAAATCATTTCGCCTGGAAAATCTCAAATAAGCCCCCTGGCCTTCAGCTCCAGGTATTTGTTGATGGTGTCCACCGTCAGGTGCTGAGGCGCTGTGAGTATACTCTGAATACCATGGTTGCTCAATTCTTTCATGATGAGGTGTTTTTCATAAGCCAGCTTCTCTGCTATGGCCTTGCGGTAGATGTCACGGGTTTTCTGCGCTTTTCCTGTCAGAAGCTGATCCAGCTCAGTGTTTTTGAAAAAGATCACCACCAGTAAATGGAATTTGGCCAGGTTTTTAAGGTAAGGTAGCTGCCGGTACATACCGGAGAGGGTCTCAAAATTGGTGTACAGGAGGAGCAGACTTCTGTGGGTGATCTTCCTTCTCACTACGGCATACAGCGTGGAATAGTCTGCTTCCTTAAAGGCCGTTTTCTGATTGTACAGGGCTTGCATGATCAGCTGCATCTGCTTGTTACGGCTACTGGCGGGGATCAATGTGCCGATCTTGTGCTGAAAGGTGATCAGTCCTGCCTTGTCTTCCTTCTTCACCGCTATATTGGAGATCACCAGGCTGGCATTGATGGCATAGTCCAGCAGGCTCATCCCTTCAAAGGGCATTTGCATCACCCGGCTCTTGTCAATTACAGAATATACCTGCTGCGATTTTTCGTCCTGATAGTTGTTTACCATCAGGTCGCCCTTTCTGGCGGTAGCCTTCCAGTTGATGGTACGGTAGTCATCACCTACTACATATTCCTTGATGGATTCCATCTCCATGTTGTGACCTATCTTCCTGATCTTTTTAATGCCCAATTCAACCAGCCTGTTGGAAATAGCCATTAATTCATACTTTCTCATCTGGATAAATGATGGATATACCGGCACCATTTTATCCTGTGAAAAGCGAAACCTACGGGATATCAGCCCGAGCCTGGTTCTGGCAAAAAAGTTCAGCGCCCCGAAGGAATACTCACCCCGTTTTACCGGCCGAAGAAAATATTCAAGGGTTTCCCTCTTCCCCGGCTCGAGTTTTAGCATGTAGGAATGGTCCCTTACCTGGAACTGGTGCGGGATCTCGTCAATAACTCTCAGTAAAACTGAAAACGGATAATGATTGTGGATCTGTACCAGTATCTCATTTTGGTCACCATTGGAGAGCTTTTCAGGTGTAACACGCTTCCCATCCATCCCCTTTTTCACCCGGAACAACCTGATGATGTCGATCACCAACAGGATCAGCAGACCAAAGAAAAGCAGTCGCGGTAATGGTAGAAGTACAGGAAAAAAGAATGTCAGCATAAATATAACAACGATCGCGCCCACGGCCTGAAAAAAACGATTGTTGATATAAAGCTGTCTGAAAAAACGGATCATCGGGGTACTTCAATTTTCTCGACGATCTCATCGATGATCTCGTCAGCCGTTTGTCCTTCCATTTCCTTTTCAGGAGTAAGGATCACACGGTGACGCATTACGGGTTTGGCTACGAATTTGATATCTTCAGGGGTGACAAAGTCGCGTCCCTGTATGCCGGCAAAAGCCTTGGAGGTCTGCAAAATGGCGATAGAGGCACGGGGTGATGCTCCCAGATAAAGGTCAGGGCTGTTACGGGTCTCATTCACCACCCGGGCTATATAGTGCATAAGGTTCTCATCAATGTGCAGTCCATGCGCCCTTGCCCTGTAATCCTTTATATTGTCTTTGGTCAATACAGCCTCCACACTACTCAGGTCGTGCGCTTTCTTACGGCTGTGGTGCCCCTGAAGTACCCTTACTTCTTCCTCCAATACAGGATAATCCACTAATATCTTGAATAAAAAGCGGTCCAGTTGTGCTTCGGGCAGCCTGTAGGTACCCTCCTGCTCAATAGGGTTTTGCGTAGCTACTACAAGATAGGGCTCATCCATGGGATACGTCTGTCCGTCCACTGTGGCCTGTCGCTCCTCCATCACCTCAAACAACGCCGACTGTGTTTTAGCCGGAGCCCGGTTGATCTCATCGATGAGAACGATATTGGAAAAGATCGGACCGGACCGGAATGAGAATTCCGAGGTTTTCTGGTTAAAAACGGAAGTGCCCAGCACGTCTGACGGCATAAGATCAGGAGTAAATTGAACACGCGCAAAATCAGCCTGGATCACTCTGCTCAGAAGCTTGGCCGTGAGGGTCTTGGCCACACCCGGCACCCCCTCCAGCAGCACATGACCATCCGCCAGAATAGCCGTGATCAGCAGCTCAACCATCCTTTCCTGGCCTACGATCACTTTGGCGATCTCACCCTTGATCTTTTCCACGCTCTGCTTCAGGTCCGAGAGGTCTACCCGGCTTTTAAATATTTCTTCGTTTTCCATATTCAGGTTAATTTAATCTCGTCAATTTTAGTGTTCAGCTCCCTGAGCTCTTCTTCGGATATGGCAGGAAGTTTTTTGATCCGGTTGATCAGGCTGAACAGTGATTCTATTTCCTCACGGTTATGTCCCGTCTTGCGTGCTACCTTTTCCAGCCAGCCCTCGTCCCCTTCCGTGTATTGCAACATGTGCCGGGTACGTAGCCTGTCAATGAAAAAGTTGATCCGTTTTTCCGCTATGGCCCTGTGGTCCTTCTTGTAGAAGTAAAGATTGCTTATTGTGCCCACAAAGTCCAGGGTGGTATTGGTAAGAGGCGTAATGACCGGAATGATCCTTTGTTTTCTCTTGGCTTCAAACAAAATGAACAGAAGCAGTGAGAGCAGCGCTATATAATAGGCCCACTTCAAAGGCTCGGAGGACAGTATGAACCGCAGCGGTGTTCTGGCTTCCATCCTGCCCAGCTGATAATACTCGGTCCATGTAATCTCATTGGAGGGCAAGTAGGAAAACGCCTTGCTGACAAATTCATGGTTCTCCTCATACAAAAGATAGTTATTGGTAAATGCCAGTGGAGTAGAGCACAGATAAAGATAGCCCTTACCCCATTCAGTACGGATCAGTACCGGCTTTTCCAGGTCATTCACTGCCAGCACCTCGGTCCTCACGGTATCAAAGCTGGAGAAATAATTATGGGTGTTGTTCCTTCTGTACGGATAACCCTCCGTGATCATGCCCGGGTTAATAAATTTTAATCGTGCAGTATCGTCCCGTGAGAGGTTCTGTATAAGATTATTATCGAAAAAATAGTCTTCACAAATGAGGTTGAGCGTATCGGCGAAGGTCCCATAGTAGTATTCCGAAGCTATAAAGGCATTCGCTCCTTCATTTACCAGATCAAGCAGCGCCTCCGTATCCTCATCGGCCGGTGAAAAGTAATTGGCAAAGATGAGAATATTTTCCGGCAAGGAATCCCTGAGCTCATACAGTGTCAGATTGGTATTGACAATCTCATCCGAAGGGAAAAGATCTTCCAGCCTCTGGTCTATGAGAAATGAACCGAACGGATTTTTATCCTGGTGAGAGAAGGTGATCCTCCAGTCCAGCGGTTTTGGAGAAAAAAGCTCAACCAAAATATACAGAAGGGCCCCTATGACCAGAAATGAGATGTATTTGAGGTCTTTTTTCATCCCGGCAGCTCTTTTTTCCATGACCTGAACAGCTGATTCACATTCGCAAACAGCTCTTTTGAGATCTCAAAATCGCCATACCATGCGTATTCAAAGTAAAAGCTGAGTGACCCGAAACCCTTTCTTATATTTTCTTCCTTTAGTTCAAGCAGGTAGTCATGATTGGTCTTGCCGGGCTGCCATTCGATGAGATGCTGGTCTGACAGATTTTTCAGGGCATACAAATAGATCAGCCTTATGGCCTTTTTAAATTCTCCTGCATCTATGGATGTCTTGATCAGGCTTTCAAAATCCATTTCATGGATGTTTTCCATGTGTATCTCATAAGGTGCAGATGGTGAGTCGGCTTCGGCATAAAAGCTTTTACGTACATCTGCCTTCATCAATTTAAGTATTGCGTATATTATGATGGCTCCTATTAGAATGTAAACGATGATCTTTCCTATGGGCGTGTTGGTACCCATGTAGAACAGCCTGTTCAGCACACCATTGAGCCATATGCGAAACCTGTCCCAGAGGCTCAGTCCCGGAACAGGCCGGTTACCATAGTCAAAATCAGGATCAGCTTTATGCTCTGCTATTTTCTGTGCATCAAAGGACCGCCATTCCACGGCCGACGAATCGTATTTCACATCGACAGGATCAGTGAAACCAAAAGTAGCCTGGCACCATAGCAGAAATAAAAGACTAATAATGCTCTTCCTCATCTTCTCCGGTTGATGCTGTGCCGAACGTTTCAATTTTTGCCATCAGACCCTTCGATTCCTTTAACTCCACAAGATTAAAGTACTGAAATGCCAGCGCTACGAGAGGGACGCAATAAAGCAGATAGCTGATCACCAGGTAGAACAACAAGCAGATGGTGCCTGCCAGCTGCGTCACCACCCCGGGCTCATCAAAGGTGTTGGCGTCCGTGGAGTGTAGCATTTTAAGGATAAAAATGATATACCACGGCAGGAAGAAGATGGACGAGATAACACTCTGAATGAGGCTGGTGACTATGAATAACCCAAAGGTGCTCCACCACTTGCTCTTGATCAGTTGAAAACAGCGTGTTACAGCTGTTCCAAAGTTTACCTTCTCATAGGCCATAACTATGAAAATAATGGAGAAGCTGACTACTACATAAACAGCACCTGCATAGAAAATGATAATACCTATGAAGGTAAGCGCTGGTGAAATGGCTGCCAGAAGGAACGTGGGAATGAGCATTACCACATAGGCCAGCATCAAGACAAGCACATAGAGCATCATAGTGCCCAGTACACGCCAGAATGATCTTTTGGTCAGCTCCCACACCTCCCGTACTGCTATATCTTTCCCCTGCTTTTCATACAGGATCATATAGTCATACACCACAGCGATCAGGGCAGTACCCCCTATGACCAGAAAGATGGCAGCTCCAATGGCGGGGGAAATGAGCCCCATGAGCTCATCCAGTTCCGGATCTATACCCTGTGTTGAATATGTCAGAATATTCATGAAGTTATCCAGGATCTGTGCCATGAGTATGCTACCCAGGATGACCGGAGGCCCCGCAATGTAGAGCATAGCCTTGAAAAGAGGCTTGAAATTTTGCTTGATAAACTCTATGGTAGCATTTATCTTCTTGCCAAAATCCCGGGTTTTGTGATATTCAATTCTCAGTGCTTCGCTCATCGCGATGTAGTTTAATAGGGTAGATGATAAAATAGTACACAATAAAAATGGCCGATAATACCACTACAAAAAGCTTGACAGACCAGGGCATGAAGGTATAACGGGTAATGAAAGATTCGATGAAGCCGGCTACGATAAAAACGGGCATCAGTCCCATCACTATTTTGAGCCCCTTTTTTGCTCCTCTCTTAAAGGACTCCAACCGGCTGTAAGTCCCTGGGAACAGGATGCTGTTACCCATTACAAAACCTCCCGCTCCGGCAATAACAATAGCGGATAGCTCAAGGGTGCCGTGTAGCATCACGATCAGCAAGGAATCCAGCAGAAAACCCTTTTGGGTCAAAAAGGTGAAGAATGCCCCTACCATCAACCCATTGTAAAACAGCAGGAAGCCCGTACCGATGGATATGAGCAAACCCGCGGCAAATGCGGTAAAGGACACTTTTATATTATTGAAGGTGATCGCAAAGAACATGTCCGCTTCATTGGTCTTGCCATACACGGCAAGTGGATTTCCCTTTTCAATGTTTTCAAGGGTCATGTTAACGTAGGCATCTCCCAGTACAAGGCGTATGAAATTTTCGTCATTGGCCACTGATGTAACGCCGATCAGTATAGCGATGGTAAAGATGGTAAAAGCATAGAACAACTGCCTGTGAGCACTTTTGAAAAGAAATGGCAGCTCATATTTCCAAAAGGTGATGAACCTTTTCTTGTCCTCTTTTTTGTTTTTGTAGATTTCAAGGTGGATCATGGAGGCCAGGTTGTTCAGATATTGAGTAGTATCACTTTTCGGATACTGTGTTCTCGAAAAAGAGAGATCATCTGTGATCTGGATGAACAACTCCGCCAGCTGATCCGGCCCAATGGCTTTTTCATTTTCGAGTTGCCTCTCAAATTCCTGCCATTTCCGCAGGTTCTGTTTTACAAACGCTGCTTCTCTCATTACCTTAAATTGAGTTTTCTATCATGGCCGGGCCTTCAACTTTACAGACACTCAAAGTTCTTACAACCAAAAGAATCCTTATCTGATTATGCCGCTCTATCAAGTGCCCTGCTTTTCCTGCGCTACTTTCTCTACAGCTTCCCAGACTCTGAAAACGTTTTTATAACAGATCTTCTCTATATCTTCTTCGGAATACCCTCTCTTTAACAGTTCGTAGATCAGGTTGGGATATTCGGAGACATCCTTGAGCCCTTCGGGCAGAGAATCACCTACACCATCGTAATCGGAACCCAGGCCTACATGGTCAATACCTGCCAGCTCCACCACTCTGTCGATGTGGTCAGCTACTTTCTGCACATTGGAATACCGGTTGGGAAATTCCCTGTTAAAGTCATCAATGATGGACCGTGCTGCCGAATCAAGGAAGTTCAGTTGTTTTTCCTCCAGTATCTTACCGAGCCTTTCCCGTCTTTCATTGGTATAGGCAGCTACGGCAGAATCAAGAAATGTGGAACCAAAATTGATCTGGATAACACCGTCCTTTTCCCCCAGCAGTTTGATCATATCATCTCCCATATTTCGTTCAAAATCTGGAGTAAAATGCCTGCAGGACGAGTGTGAAGCAATTACAGGTGCCTCCGCTATTTCCATGACCTGATAAAAGGTGCTGTCCGAAATATGGGAAACATCCACCATTATTCCCACACGGTTCATTTCCTTTACCACCTCTTTTCCAAACGGGCTCAGTCCGTTCCATGTTCTTGTGGTGTCGTAGGAGGAATCACAGATAAGGTTGTCTCTGGAATGCGTGAGCGTTACGTAGCGGATCCCCCTGCCATGAAAATAGGCCACGTTGGCAAGGTCATCACCGATGGGGGCACCGTTTTCCATGCCCATAGGTAGTGAAATGATCCCCTTCTCAAAGTTTTCTTTTACCTGTGCAGGTGAGGTAGCCACCTTAAATTTATCGGGAAATGCATTGGCTATGCTTTCCACCATGTTGATGAGCGTATCCGCCAGCTCCTTCGCCCCGCCGGTCTCCTGGTAGCGTGCAGGAATATAAATAGACATAAAGGGCGCATCCAGCCCTCCGGCTTTACTTCGTTCATAGTCAAAATCTCCCTTTTCCGTACTTAAAATGACGTCTTTATCTTCTGCAATATCAAAATCAGCCGCTTTCAGCCTGTAAGGCAGATCTATGTGACCATCGGTAATGATAAATTTCCTGGCAAGCTCATTTGCCTTTGCCTTTAGCTCTTCGTCACCCGGCGCTGTTGTTTCCTCAGCAGGTGGAGGTGTGGTACAGGTCATAAAAAAAAGCGAAAAAACAAGGATCGATAAAATTCTGATCATGTCAATATATTGTTTAGGCTTATTATTACTTTTGAAATTTATGTAAAAATTGTTCTGGTGCAAAGTGTAAATATAAGAACGACTCAGAATGTTGCAATAGACTACCAGACAGCGGGATTAGCTGAAAGGATCGGTGCCTATCTTATCGATGCCGTTCTGATCATTGCCTATCTTATTACTATTTCATGGTTGCTGGTCAGGCTGGGGATAAACAGTCAGTGGACGTTTATCGGGATGTACCTGCCCGCTTTCTTTTATCACCTTATCTGTGAGATCGGGTTTAACGGTCAAAGTGTGGGCAAAAGGCAGCTGAATATCAAGGTGGTAAGGCTGGATGGCTCGCCGGCTACCATAGGTGGATACATACTCAGGTGGATACTGCGCCCTATTGATATTGGTATTTTTTCAGGCGCCATAGCGGTAATTGTGATTGCTATGAGCGGTAAAGGCCAGCGGCTGGGAGATATGGCGGCAGGCACCACGGTCATTAAAATGGGGGGAAAGGTGAA
>LYSV01000028.1:0-34313 GCA_001657315.1 Flammeovirgaceae bacterium BBD 1991-12
AGGACAAATAACGGCCTTCGTTTCCGGCAGTTTGTAAGTGGATCCTCATAAAGACTATGTCATGCTCATCCAGTATACTAATAGCATTTGAAACTATATCTTCGTCTGCTGAACCGGGTATCTGGAATACAATATTAAAACCTCTTGTTACGGAGCTATAGGCATTTGTATTGGTCAGGAAAGCAGTTGGGCCCCGTTGGCTTAAGGCTTCCTGGATCATTTTATTGGCAGGGTCAATGAAAATGGTACCCTGATGCAATACAGGGTTTGGAAACGAGCTGGTGTTGTTTTTGCCATAATCCCCTACTGTTGGGTGATGTGGTGTGATCATGTAAGACTTTTGCACATACACCCCCAGGCTTCTCAACGCATTGAAGTGATTTAACTCCAGCCTGTCGGGAGCCTGACAGTGCAAACCGTCTATCATAAAGAAAATAACTCTTTTCGGAGGACTGCTCCATGCATAAATGGAGGACATTAAAAATCCCAGGACAAAAAAGGTGTTTTTAATCATCATGTTGTTTTTTGTTGGTGCCGGTCGGGTGGCACTTTTTCCGGATTTACTATATCAGAATTAAAACCTTTAACTCAGGACAGAAATCCTGATCAGCAGGTCAGTTTTTTGGATTGGGTACATCTTCCCCGCTCCAAATGCGTTGTTGAAACCATTTTGAACGTTTTTCAGTCCAGAAAGGGGCGTCCGGTGGGATTCCGAGATGCATGAGTCCCATCGCCACCATATACAGTGCCCCTGTGTAGTTGTAGGGATCTCTTGCATTCACCTGTTCGCCTACTATACCAGCGTTCAGCCACCCGTTTTCATCGAAAGTGCCGGGGGCTTCTGTCATGTTACGAATGACCGCTGTCAGAGCCGCCCGTGTCGCTCCCGGGTTAAGTGATTCAGGTAATTCCCATCGAAAACCCATGTATCCCAATTGCTGAAAAGCTGCAAAACGATATACCGAAGAGCGACCGATTACGGGGTACGTTCCCTCGGGCGAGATCAGGTGCTCCAATATTTCCGCATAACGAACACCCCTTTCCAGTGCTTCAGGCAGGTTACTTCCCAGTTTGTGACCTTTCTCCTTACAGACTTTTAAAACTTCCAGCAACATGGGATGTATCACGTAGCTATTGTAATAATCCCAATGCAACTGAGGCCCATCACCGTATGTTCCATCACCGAGGTACCATTCCATATGTTTGTTTACAGCATATTCAACCGGTTTAAGGTCACATTCTCCGGTAAATTTCCATATAGCACTTTCAATGATCGCTGAAAAAAGGAGCCAGTTGCTTTCCCATGGTTTCAAACCCCGATGCGATTTAAGTGCTGCAATGACATTCGCTTTTTCTTTTTTGGATAAAGGCTCCCATAGTTGTTCCTCTGCCATTAATAAAGGATAGGCCACAAAAGCCGTATGTACGATATGCTGTGTAATACGTTTTTCAAACATATAATCGGCTGCTTTGGGATCTGTAGCATTTTTCAAACCTTTCAGGCAGAGATTTATGTATTTTTCACGCAGTTTGCCTTCGCCAGAGTCGTCACCACCCAACGAAAGCCACGGAGCCATCCCTGATAAGGTTCTACCAAAAGCCTGTAAGGGCGATGTGTGAAAGGCGTCGTCGTTTGTTTCCCAATCCTTCCTTGGCAATACCTTCTTTAGGCGATCCTCGCTTAAAGGATTTAAGACCGGGTCTGCAATTTTACGCATAACGCCAACGGTATATGCCCTGTCTTGCTGTGCCTGTTCAACCTGACCGGATGAGGCAGGTTGACCATTATTTAAGAATTGGTAAATCTCTGAACCAGCCAGTAAAAACGCCCCGGCGCCATAGGATTCGGAATCGTCAAAACTTACGTCTGTGGGTGAGTCACCTACCTCCTGCACATAGCCCAGCTTACCGGATGGGTGAACTGCTTCATTTAAAAATTTCCATCCTTTTTCAATGACCGGCAAAAACCTTTCTTCATCCAGCAATCCGTTATTTACGCCCCACATCATTCCAAATAAGAAGAAAGCGGTGCCACTGGATTCCTTTTGAGGATAGAATTCAGTATCCAGCAGGCTTTGGCCCCAGTAACCCCCTTCTGTTTGCAATCCCGTTAAACGTGTACACATCTCCACGAATTGGTTTTCAAATTTTTCTCTTCCGGGATAATCCATGGGCATGTAGGTAAGCAAACGCGCTAATCCTCCCACTACCCAGCCGTTTCCGCGGGACCAGAATATTTTTTCTCCGTTTTTGGACTTTAAATTAAAGAAGCGATCATCTCTGAAGTATAAACTGTCCGTAGGGCTGTACAAATAATCAGAGGTTTCCCACCATCGTTGTACCATGAATTTCATGTAACCGGGCTTATCCAAAACAGTAGCAGCCCTGGCGTAGGCCGGAGGAGCCATAAACAGCGCATCACACCATGTCCACCATTCCCACCAGTATTTGTTCCCGTCAAATGTTACGTCATTTTCCAATCTCCTGTGCATCGGAGCCTCCAAAAGAAAATTGGATTTGTCGATCATATATTCCTCACCGGTGAGCTCATACATTTCATAAAAAACCTGGGTGATGGCAAAAACATTGGCGTCATACGGCCGGGCCCGCGGCAACCACTCTACCTTATCACCCATTTCCATGAGCAGGCTAAAGTATTTTTGATCCTTTTGTAGCTTGTATGCAGCCATTATTCCGGCGTAGAAAGGTGCATAATCCCATGTATTCCAACCCTTGCCCGTCGGGTTTTTATGCTGCCATTCCGTCACTTTTTTCATTGCTGCCAGTACATCTTCTTTGACAATACTTGTGTTCGCTCCGGTGTTTTGTGCAAAAACGGGAGCTGATTCAAACAGACAGGTAAGTATGAATGCAGCAGTCAGTGCCAGGCTGTGTATAGTATAGTTCCTATGGTTCATCATTATTTCAGGATAAAGAGAAATACATTCTGCAAAGTAAAATATGTGATATTAAGCAATTGCATCTTTCTACCTTTGCGCAAACCTTTGGGGGTATTTGTAAGAGGTGATTTTCACTTCGCTCCTGCATGACACAATGATTTTTATTCCTTCGTTACAACACTGATGCCGATAGGGTATGTAGCGAAAGATCACTCAAGGAATGATACCTTCTCTGTCAGTTGAGCCTACTCATTCACTGTGGTATTCTTGCCATCACCGGCAGGAAGGGTTAGCTTCGACAATGATCTTTTTGTTCTCGCTGACTACCTTATAAAGGGTTTTTGTCAGCATGGCCCCAGTACTTTTTGGATTGAATACTGATACGGTTTAGAGTATTGATATCTTTGCTCTGGCTCTTTTGAGTCTGGCTTTCATTTGGATAAAATAGAATTTGAAATAGCACGGATATGCTTATTCTATTCTACGATCCGTTGGCATTTTGGATTTTAACCAGAACCCTGTCAACGATCTCCAGGGCTGTTGTTAGCTTTGAAAGATCAGTGTACAATGTTCCTGATTGCCCGGAATGATGCCCGTGTCCCACCAGCTCCATCAGGTAGTATTTTTTGGAATGGTTCAGATCAATACTGGCTTCGTAGATAAGCGAGGGCTGACCAAGCTGACCGGTACCGTTGTGAAATACCTCATCATCAGGAAAATCGAACTCGGAATAATACTCATTGTCATCGAACGCCACATTGATCTCGAGCATCAGCTTAAATGCATGCTGTGTTGGAGCAGTGGTCGTGTGTAATATGAAACTATCCGCGAAGGTAGCCCCGGAGATTCCATCAGGCAGCGGTTGGTCAGGTGGTGGAGCGTACAACCCATCAGCGTACTGTACCCCTCTTTTGTGCGACCAATGGGGAAGTGCGTCCACTCTCCGGTAAGAGAAGGACTCGCCGGAGTTTCTTACAGCATCATATTGTTTGAAATTGGATTTTGTTCTGCCGCCATAGAATGTCCCCTTCGCGGTGGCATGGGATACAAACAGGCTTTCCTGAAAATTACCGGCGCTGTCCTCCAGCCAAATGGCCATCTGTGGATGCCAGTAGTGCTCTCCCCGCAATAATTCTATTTCGATCTTCAGCTCTCCTTTGGCCTCCAGTTGTAGCTCAATAAATTCAGTCCGGTCAGCCTTATTTATGGAACCAGCTTTCTGCCGGGCGCCGAATTCCATGATCTGGGGAAAAGGGGATGCCTTGTAGTAGATAGCCATAGACAACAAAATGATGATGGCCACCGCCCCCAGGGACAGGCTGGACGGGGCATTGACGCGTTGGTTGTACAAATAGGTTTTCAGAGGCACCAGATTATTCGAAATGTGGATAACAATACCAACGATAAACAGAAAGCCGAAAATAGTATGGAAGGTAGCCAGCGTTCGGGTGTAATTGACCAGATAAGACATGACCCCGGTGAAGGCTAAAACAAAAAAGCATAAGACAATGCTTATGCTTGTGATCTTACGGAACCGCATGTATTAAATCTCTGAAGATAAGTGGGTCATCCGTTGTTCCAGATACCTGACCTGCCGGGCTTTCCGGTCAGGCAGATTGAATTTTCTGAGGCTGGTGCCAAGTTTACTGTGAAATTCATTTTCTATCAGCTTCACCTCCTCAATGATAATGGTCAGGCTTTCTTCGTCAGTTTCCCCTATGATGTTCTTTATATCATAGGACCGTGGGGAGAACGTTACCATTGATGACTTTTCCATTTTGGCCTTAAGGTCAATGAGCTGTAAACGGAGATTGGAGATCACTTTGGCTTCTCCAAACTTTGTTTTAGCGCCACGGCACGCAGATGGAGTACAGCCCGAATTTCCTTTTTGTATCTCTACCAGGCCACTGGCCGCTTCGGGTGAGCAGCTGGACTGAGCATAGGAAAACAGGCCTGTCAATACAAAACCGCATACAGCCAAAAGTCTGAATAACTGTAATTTTCTCATAGTGTAATCTTTTTATTCAATTACCTACAAGACGGGAAAATCAAAAAAAGACGAAGAAAAGATGAAAAACTTTTCCGGGACTTAGCAGCAGGCGGTCCTTTTCTGGTAATGAATGATGTTGCCGAAGCGGTCATGTTCTACCACGCAACACTCCTCTATCAACTCCCTCAACCTTTGACGTGCTCTTTGAACTCTGGATTTTACCGTAGAATAGGGCAATCCCAGTTGGTCTGCCAGCTCTTTCTGGCTTAGATCTCCCAGCTCCACCCGGATCAGGACGTCCCGGGATTGTTTGGGAAGGAAAGGTAGAAAATGATGTATGCATGAAGTAAACTCAATGGTCATGTCAGTGTTATCTTCAGACTCCATGCAAGGGTGTATATATTCAATGTTGACAAGGCCACTTCCGTTCTTTCTGTAAAAGTCAGTAACGGTATTTCTGGCTATGGAAAATATCCACGCTACGATCCTGTCCCTGTTTTTCAGGGTATCGACATTGTCATGTACCTTGAGAAACACCTCCTGTACGATATCCTGCGCATGTTCAGCAGTAACGCCCTTCTTTTTGACATAACGCAACAATGAATCGTGAAGATGGTCCCATAAGTGATTCAACTCAGCCTGCATGACGTTTTTTTTTGAGTGATTTTTATTCCTTTACGAATAGTGGCAAAAATAGGTTGACCGAAAGCCTCGTTGAAAGCGATCTTTCAAGTGGTCCTGTTTGTAACAAGGGGATCAAAATCATGGTACTGAGTGGCAGTTTCACCCGCAAAAAATGTAAATTGAAGATATGTCAAACATTGGATTGATTATCGAAGAACGCAGCCGGGATATTGGTGATTTCCTGGTGGGAAGACTTATTCCGTTCCGTAAGAAAAGGATGGTCGGGCCCTTTATTTTTATTGATCATATGGGCCCGTCAGTGATTAAACCCAGTCATTACATGGATATTGGCCAGCATCCCCACATTGGTCTTTCTACACTCACCTGGTTGTTTGAAGGTGAGATACTGCACCGGGACACACTGGGTACTGTGCAAAAGGTGACCCCGGGGGCAGTGGGATGGATGACGGCCGGAAGAGGTATTGTCCATACGGAACGCACGCCACCTGAGCAACGGGATGGCGGAGAATATCCAATCCATGGTTTTCAGATATGGGTAGCGCTGCCCAGGGATCTCGAAGAAATGGAGCCGGAGTTTTTCCATACACCTGCCGGCGATTTACCGGTATGGTCTGAAGACGGGGTAACATTTACCCTGGTGGCAGGAAAGGGCTACGGGCGTGAATCACCCGTGCCGGTTTATTCTGATCTTTTTATGGTGCAAGCAAGATCTACCAAAAAAGGGGTTTTTGATACAGACGGCAAGCTGTCCGGTGAGATCGGGATATGTGTGGTGGAGGGCTATATTGAAGCTTGTGGAGAGCGGGTGGAGCAGGGCAATATGCTGGTTTCCAAGGAGCAGGATACATGCCATCTGATGATCGGTGAAAATACACATTTGCTGCTTTTTGGAGGGCAGCCTTTTGAAGAGGAGCGTTTTATCTACTGGAATTTTGTGGCCTCAGACAGGGAGCGACTGGAAGCGGCGAAACAACGCTGGGCCGACAGGAAGTTTAAAATGGTACCGGGAGAAACAGGGTATGTGCCACTACCGGGGTAGCGGTGGGTCATTGCGTGATTAAACTTATTTGTTGTTAGGTTATCGGCGAGTCCATTAGGCTTGTTGATCAGATGAAAATCACACGTGCTTATGAAGAAATACAATTCCATCATCATCGGCGCCGGTCAGGCAGGCCCCTCGTTGTCTGCGCAACTGGCGGCTCAGGGAGAGAAGGTAGCTATCGTTGAACGCAAATTGTTCGGCGGTACCTGTGTGAACAATGGATGTACCCCTACGAAAACATTGATCGCCAGTGCCAGAGCCGCGCACATTGCCCGCCGCGGAGCCGACTTTGGGGTGATGATCAACGGACCTGTACTGGTGGATATGAAAAAAGTAAAGGAACGGAAAGATCAGGTCGTTCGTCAATCCAGCACCGGTGTGGAAAACTGGCTGAAAAATACACCCAATCTGGACGTTTACGAGGCTCATGCCCGGTTTGAAGATGCTAAAACGTTACAGGTCGGTGATGAAAGGATCACCGGAGAGAAAATTTTTATCAACGTAGGTGGGAGAGCACGTGTACTGGATGATGTAAAAGAGGCGAGATATTTTACAAACAGTACCATCATGGATGTGGATTTTGTGCCGGAGCATCTTGTCATTGTAGGGGGTAGTTACATTGGCCTGGAGTTTGGACAAATGTACCGGCGATTTGGCAGTGAGGTGACGGTCATAGAAATGGGGGACCGTGTGGTAAGCCGTGAGGATGAAGACGTATCCGAAGCCATCCGGGAAATACTGGAAAACGAAGGGATCAACCTGCGCCTGAAGGCCGAGTGTATAAAAGCCACACAGCATGGGGATGAGGTGGAGGTTGACGTCATTTGCAAGGAAGGCCCTCCGAAAGTACGGGGGTCACACTTGCTGGTAGCTGTCGGACGTGAACCCAATACCCATGATCTTGGGCTGAACAAGGCTGGGGTAGATATGGACGAACGTGGCTTCATCATCGTTGACGACCACCTGAAGACCAATGTGCCGGGGATATGGGCTTTGGGTGACTGTAATGGTAAAGGAGCCTTTACCCATACAGCCTATAATGATTTCGAGATCGTTTATGACCACCTGTACGGTACTGGCAAAAGAAAGGTCAGTGACCGGATACCCTGTTATGCGCTGTATACCGATCCGCCTTTGGCAAGGATAGGTATGTCGGAAGGAGAGGCCCGCGGCAGCGGAAAAAATGTACTTATCGGTAGTCGTACCATGAAAAGGGTGTCCCGCGCCCGTGAAAAAGGAGAAGATCAGGGATTCATGAAAGTGCTGGTGGATGCCGGGACCCAACAGATCCTGGGGGCCACTATTCTGGGTATCGAAGGAGATGAGATCATCCACTCCTTACTGGACATAATGTATACCAGGGCACCCTACACTATTATACAAAATGCAGTACATGTTCACCCTACTGTGTCCGAATTAATACCTACCATGTTGGGTGAGCTCAGACCCCTGGAAGAATACGCTGAAGATCATTAAAAAAATACATCCTGTTTATACCTGATCTTCATTTTTTTCAAAGTCAGTGAAAAACCGGCCGAGAGAGGTATCAAGTACCGTACAGATTTTTTTTAACGTGAGTATGGTAGGCATGATCTTTCCGTTCTCGATCTTGGAGAGGGTATAACGATCTATAGCGCCGGTCATGGTTTCAAAATTACGGATGGAGATGCCCTTGAGCTTACGGAGCTTCTTTATCTCAAGGCCAAGCTTCACACTAAATTCTTTTTTTTCATTTACATCTCCTCTTTCCTTCGACATGGTTTTTAACGCATTGGGGGTGTTTCATAAATGTAATTTTTTATTAAATAATGAACAAAAAAGCATTATCAGATGTTATTGGCAGATTTCTGATCATGTAAGTTTTTTGTGCTTCGTATCATTTCAGGTCGATTTTCATTCATGCACGCTGATTTACTTGTGAGCTTCGTTATGCATTGGTCCGTAGTTATTTTGATAGTAAGGTTGATGTTTTTATCAACCGTCCTATTTTTAAGTCTAACCATGTTTTAATACTCATTATAAGATGTTTATCCCATCATTTGGTTGAAGTATCATTTTAATATGAGTGAGATAGACTGATTTTTTACTTGCAAGATGCGTTGAGGAAAATGTTAATTTTGTCTTAAACCTTACAGACATTAGATTATGAGGATGATAAAATGACAACTATAGACCTTTGTTTACTTGATGATCATGAGCTCTTCCGTGTAGGGCTAAGGGAGCTTTTTAAAAAGCAAAAAGAATTTCGGATAATTGGAGAATATGCGTCAAATGAGCAGTGCCTGAATGAAATCGGGAGTCAGCTTCCTCATATCCTGCTACTGGATATTGCCCTGAAAGACGGCTTGTGCTTTGATCTGATCAATGAACTACGGAGCACTCACCCTGACATGAAATTTGTGATCCTGAGTATGCACAAGGGAGAATACTATGTGATACGGGCCGTGGAGACCGGGATTGACGGGTATTTGTGCAAGGATATAAGCCAGGAAGAATTATTTCATGCGCTTAAAAAAGTGGCACGTAGCGACAAGTTTTTTTCTCGTGATATTTCAGAGATCGTGATCAATAACCTTTATCAAATGCCCTCGGTAGGGGTTAGCGGAGTAAAAGCGCTGACTGAACGTGAAAGGGAATTGTTGGGTCTTATCGTACAGGGCGATACCAGCAAGGAAATATCGGAGTCGCTGAATATAAGCAGAAAGACGGTGGAAACCCACCGTGCCAATATTCTCAAAAAGTTCGGTTTTAAAAATACCACCCTCATGGTGCGCGAGCTTACCAGAAGTGGTGTGATCTGAAGCAAGAAAACAGGTGTGAGGGAGGGGGAAAAACTTAGTTTACATCAAAGCTAGCGGGTGTTCTTTCCTGCCTCCCGATCCAGGGCGTACGTGAGCCATTCGGTTGTTTCATGACATCAAATTTTTGTTAAGATTTAGCCATCTCATCAGTAAAGGCATGGAACCAATTTTTCATGTCCCTTTCAAAAAGTAAAATTTTGACTATCAGCCATTTATTTCGAAAACCGAAGGAAATATTCCTGCAGCAGGCCGTATCTCGGTTTTAAGTTTTTGTAAATTCTTTGTGGAAAAAAGCCCTCATGATGCCTCATGGGTCACTTTTTGTGGTCTGACAGATCTTTATGCATACAAACTCTCCGTAAAAGAAAAGAGTTCTAACCCCCTGATCTATGACATTGGCAAAAAAGGAACAGGATATTCTGATCGCTGTAACCTGTCTGGCGCTATTGATGGGATGGTTTCTCAATCTTGGTAGCTTTCCCCTTAAACTGGAAGAACCCCGCCGGGCACTGGTGGCACTCGAAATGGTGCTGAACAACGAATACATTGTACCTACTGTGAATGACGTTCCCTATTACAAAAAACCACCTCTTTTTAACTGGGCTTTAATAGGCTCTTTTCGTCTTTTCGGTGACTACTCCGAATTTTCGATCCGGTTTGTAACCGTATGTTCGTTCATTGTCCTTGTTGTTTTGGTGGGTTGGGTGGGTATGAGGTACGTGAGCAGGGAGTTTGGATGGTTGCTGGCACTTTTAACCGCTACGTGTGTTGATTTTTTGTTTTATGCCACCATATACGCTGAGATTGATGTGTTCTATGCGCTGATCACGGTACTGGGTTTCCTTAGCCTCTTCCATTTCTACCAGCAAAAGAATTTTTATGCACTTTTTCCGGGGGTTTACCTGTTTGGGGCTCTGGGTACACTCACGAAAAGCCTGCCATCCCTGGCTTTCCTTGCCTGTTCTCTTACGGCCTGGTTTCTTTATCACAGGGATTGGAAGCGACTTTTTTCCTTGTCACACCTGTCAGGGATCCTTCTTTATACAGGTATCATAGGTATGTACCTGATAGTCTATGAAAAAAGGCATAGCCTTGAAGCCTATCTGCAAACCCTGTTTCATGATTCCAGTGAAAGAACGCTGGTAGAGCAGGGGTGGTCCGGTCTGTTCAGTCATCTTTTCAGTTATCCCATAGAAGTGCTGAAGGGAATGCTTCCCGGGTCGCTTTTGCTCATCTTCTTTGTTAGAAAGCGGAAGGAACTTGCCACCACCCTTAGGGAAAACCAATTCATACTCTTTTCCGCGGTTATTGTTATTGCCAATTTCTGGCTTTACTGGATCTCTCCTGGTGCCAGGCTGAGGTATGTATTCATGCTGTTTCCATTTATCCTGGCAGTATTCCTTTACAGTTATCAGAAATTCATTGCACGTGATATTATCAGATCCCGCGTGTTCAGCATAGTAACCAGTGTCCTGATCGGTTTCGGTGGAATGGCCTGTCTTGTGCTTCCTTTTGTTCCTCAGGTGAAGGAGCTGCCCTGGATCCTGACTATTTCGTGGATACTGGCCGCAGGGGTAGCTGTTATTTTCCGGTATCAGCGGAAACGCCCGGAAAACTCCCTGATCTGTCTTGTACTGGTAGTGGCGCTGTTCCGCGTGCTTTTTGATGTAACCGTCCTCCCGGTACGTAGTAAATACAGTGACTCAAAACAACTCAAGGATATTGCCTATGAGGTAGCGGAGCTCACCAAAGGAGACCGGTTATGCGTAACAGAAGCCGACCGTATGCATCTGCTGATCCCTTTTTATCTTAC
This sequence comes from Flammeovirgaceae bacterium BBD 1991-12, assembly GCA_001657315.1. Taxonomy (GTDB): domain Bacteria; phylum Bacteroidota; class Bacteroidia; order Cytophagales; family Cyclobacteriaceae; genus Fulvivirga. The sequence goes on from LYSV01000028.1 coordinate 11,192, forward strand.
CCGTGAAAGGCAGGAGATACTGGCCTGTTGCCCTGAGCTGGATAAGGGTTACTACTACCTTGTAGACCAAAAGGCTGTGGACGAGGAACAATTTACTGTTCATTATGGATTTGTGATCAAGGAAAGGGAGTATCTCATTGTTACGTTAAAACCTGATACCGGTGAAAATCCGGTTAACTGACCCATTCAGCGGTTACTTTATTGTTACAGAAATGTTTCGAACCTTTACCCCATGTAATTATACTATTTCCCTATCATTAATAGCTCTCCCTACGCCCTTGCAGGCCCAGTAACTCCTGCGCATTCATTGCTTAAATTTTTTACAGAAAGGTAACCCACCATTTTGCGGGAAACAGCGTCCCGACCATCATATTTAGAAGAGATTTCCAAGAGATGAATATTCTTTTCCTTACCTATCAGGGTGATATTGCCGGCTCTACCAATTCCATCATTTACCTGACCCGGGGGCTTGCAGACCGAGGCCATGGTATCTATGTCGGTTGCCGCGAAGAGTCGTTACTTTATAAAACTCTGCGGAATACCCATGTTCATTTAATACCTATGACCTTTCGTTCAAAATTTGATCAGTCAAATATAAAACAGATCAGAGAGGTAGTATACAGGTATAACATTCAGATCATCAACGCACAATCCAGCAAGGACAGATATACCTCCATTTTTGCCCGGTGGCTTTACCGGTTACCGGTGTCGGTGGTGCACACCAGAAGGCAGGTTTCACAAAGTGTTGGGGGCCTGCAGAGCTGGCTTTACTGTAAAGGAACAGACAAGATAATAGCCGTAAGCAAAGGAGTGAAGGAATCGCTAACGAAAAAGGGCATCCCTGATCACCATATCAAAGTCATTTACAACGGTACCCCAAAGGAAAAATACAATCACCTGAACAGTGCCATAACCGAAGATCTTCGCAGGAAATTCAGCATAAAAAGTCATGACTTTGTGATCGGCTGTGTATCACGGATAAAGAACCAGGAGCAGCTTCTTGAAGCCCTGAAGTATATCGACTTTAAGGTGAAGGTGATATTTGCAGGCATTGAAAAACCAGATTATCATGATGAAATAACCAGGGAGTATACAGTGGATCATGACATATACTATGAGGGAATGGTAGCCTGTGATATGATCCTGAATTACTATCCTCTTTTTGATCTTAAGGTTTTGCCTTCGACTATGGAGGGATTATCCCAGTCAGTTCTGGAAGCCATGTATCTGAAAGTGCCGGTGATAGCCACCAGGGCGGCCGGCAATGTGGATCTTGTACAGCACAACCACAACGGATTACTTTTTGACAACGCGGATATAAAATGCCTTAAAACCCAGATAGAAGCCGTTTACCATGATCATGTGGATTGTCAGGCATTGACAGGCAATGCATACACGACGGCTTCATCGGATTTCTGCATTGGAAACACTATCAATACCTATGAGTCATTTTTCAGGGGACTGCTGGCTAAAAAGCTGGTACCGATTCCGGCCTTCCCTGTTTTTTCAGATTAAGCCAGATATTTTTAGTTTTGTCGGGTTTTTATAAAAGCCTGACAGTTGAACAGATCCGGTTTTCGTTTTTCCTATACGTCGCTGCAGACCATTCTTCTGGTAGCACTTGTTTTCAGACTACTGGCAGCTCTTTTTTCAAAGGGATATGCTTTTCATGACGATCACTTTTGTGTAATAAGGGTGGCCCAGAACTGGGCGTACGGTATTCCACACTGGATTGAATCACCTGTGCCGCCGAAGCATAGCATGCTGTATGCAGGCATCAATGCCGCTTTTATCTGGCTGGCTGAGTCAGTAGGTGTTCAGGACCCCATAGTTAAAACCACATTTCTAAGGCTGGTGCATGCTTTCTTTTCTCTGCTTATTGTGTACTATTCCTACAGGATTACGGAGCTGATAGCTTCTGCCAAAGATGCTGCACTTGTAGGCTGGATCCTGTCTCTGCTATGGTTTATGCCCTATTTAAGTGTAAAGTTTATGGCAGAAATCGTGTGTATTGTGCCCGTGCTGGCCGGCTTTTATCTTCTATTAAAAAATGAACGTGCGGGAAATAACAACCCGTGGGTGGCATTAATTGCCGGCCTGCTGTTTGGTGTGGCCTTTACCATTCGTATGCATACCATTTTGTTTGCCGGTGGCCTTGGACTGGTGTTGCTGTTTGAAAAAAAGATACGGGATAGCATTTTATTCACGCTCGGATATCTTGCCATAGTGGCTGTCATCGTGGGGATACCGGATTACCTGTTCTTTGAATACCCTTTTCAGTACATCATAGGCTATTTTACGCATAATGTGGACAATGCCTATAACTACATTACCGGATCACCCTTCAAATTCATGCTCACTACTTTCGGATTTCTGGTGCCTCCGGTCAGTTTAATGCTGATGTGGGGTTACATTCGTACGTGGAAAATTGAGCCGAAGATCTTTTTAGCGGTTCTTGTCTTTTTCATAGCGCATTCGGCTTTTCCCAACAAGCAGGAGCGCTTTATCCTGCCCATGTATCCGCTCCTGGTGATCCTGGGAACGATCGGATGGAACCGGTTCCGTGCACAGTCGGCCTTTTGGTCAAAAAATATGCGGCTGGAGAACGGACTATGGAAATTTTTCTGGTCTGCTAACCTGCTGGCTGCGCTGGCCCTGGCATTTACCTTCACCAAAAAGGACCGGGTAGAGCCTATCTACTACCTGTCCAAAAAGCAGGATGTACGATCGGTGATCGTGGAGAGCAGCAGCGGGTCGGTGAAACAGGTGCCGGTGTATTATCTGGGCAGAATAGCAGCGGATTATTCCGACTTTGAAAAAGGTAATATACTGGGTATGAATGAGTGGAAGCTGGACAAAACATATCTTGATAATGGATTTCCCTTTGTTTTTAGCATAGGAGCGGATAAAAGCACGGAAGAGCTCCAACAGGAGCTGCTAATGGTGGAAAAGCAACCGAACTACATTATATTCAAGGGCACGGAAAATCTGGAGCAGCGGCAGGAGCGGTTAAAGCCTTTGTTTTCGGATAAGCAGTTTGTACTGGAAAAAACCATCGAGCCCTCTGCCTTTGACCGGCTGTTGCACAAGCTCAATCCCAAAGCACACCGGGATGAGACAGCGCTGATCTACAGGGTCGCTGATTAGCACGGTGACCGTTAGCGATAAGTAAGAAACATGAAAAAAGATTTTCTTTAATATTTATGGATGCTTATTCTTTTGCTGTGCCTGGTGGATTATTCGCTTGGGGTATTTGGTATGTAGAGAAAATAGAAAATAAGATCTTAATTTCCGAAATAGTTGCAGTTATTATGGCAGTTCTGCATTAGCAGTCTCAATAAACAACAGAAAAGCCAGAGAACGCGAATATGATCTTCATGTTTTGAAGGAAAAATAAAAGGTATATGAGCACTTTTATAATTCCTTTTTTGACTTACTGAAAGGTTCTAAAAAAGGAAGACAAGGTGTATCATCAAAAACTGTAAATGAGATGCACGAGAAAAATTAAGACAAAACCAGTAGCTAAATGGATCTAAACTGCATTGAACGCAGTTTAGCTTTTCTCAGAGAGAACTCCGAGACACCTGGGAAAACCTGATCCAAAAAATAATGTCAACCCACACCCAACACACCGAAAACCATGTAATCGGGTTCTGCACTTTACTTGTGATAAATGACTTCCTCTTTTTGGGATCGCCGCGAGGCTGGTACTAAAAGATACAGGGCCTTCATTAGACATCTCTCTAATTAATTTTTATTAACAATTCTTAATTATAATTTTCCTTGTTTAATTTTTTTACATTTTTCTTAATTAAGAGCTATCTTTGATTAATTAAACAGGTAAGAAAGCATGCTAAACTTTATTGCTGGAAGGTATATCAGTCAAGGCTCTTACAAGAGCTTTCAGCCTGAGAAGATCTGTAGAAAATGGAAAATTGAGAATATGGAATTACTTAACCTGTTAAGCCAGGCTGATAGACAACTGGGAAGACTGGATATGTATTCAGAATATATTCCAAATATCGATTTGTTCATCAGCATGCATGTTCTGAAAGAAGCAACCCAATCGAGTAAAATTGAGGGAACCAAAACAAACATTGAAGAAGCATTACTTGATAAAGAAGATATTTCAGAAGAACAACGAGATGATTGGGAAGAAGTTCAAAATTATATAGCAGCATTAAACCAGGCTATACATAAGCTTGAAGAGTTACCATTTTCATCACGACTGATAAGACAAACTCATAAAACACTACTATCAGGCGTTAGAGGTAAACATAAATTACCCGGGGAATTCCGCACAAGTCAAAATTGGATAGGTGGAGCAAGTATTGCAGATGCAACTTTCATCCCCCCGGTGCATTCCTCAATTAATGAATACATGGGTGACCTGGAAAACTTTGCCCATAATCAGGAGTACTATTTCCCTGAACTCTTAAAAATAGCATTGATACATTATCAATTTGAGACTATTCACCCATTCCTCGATGGCAATGGAAGAGTAGGCAGGTTGATGATAACACTTTATTTGGTTGAAAAAAGAATTTTGAAGAAACCAGTCTTGTATCTGTCTGATTTTTTTGTGAGGAACAGAATGCTATACTATGACAACCTGATGAGAGTTCGTGAGAAAAACGATATTACCCAGTGGTTTAAATTCTTTTTGGTCGGAGTGATAGAAACAGCCAAAAACAGTATATCCACTTTTGACAAGATATTTAAACTGCAACAGGACGTTGAGACACGTTTGCAACGTTTGGGCAGCCGGTCCGCTAATGCCAGCACTGTTATAAAGCAATTATACCGGCATCCAATAATTCAGGCCCGTAACGTGAAAGAGACAACGGGTTTATCAATGCCGTCTGTTTATAAACTGATAGAAGAAATGGAAAACTTAAAAATCCTTCATGAAGTAACAGGAGGAAAAAGAGGTAAGGTCTATTTCTTTAGAGAATACATTAATTTGTTTAGCAACGAAGGCTAACAAAACGATATGACACATTCCTCTAAATTATCAATTGAAACTGATGTGCTAAACCGATACCTTTTGTGGATATTAAAAGAGTCCGGAGGCACCTGTTATATCTGGACGACTATCGCCCACTGGAAAAATAGTATCAAATATTTATCTTCGTAAAGTTTTAAACCAAGACATCAATTAAATGAAAGATACGCTAACCTCCATCATTGCTGCTGTTAAAATTTTAAAAGAAGAAAATGCCGATAGTAAAGCCATCGGAGTATTGGAAGACAGTATAAAAACCTTGTGCAAGCAATATATCCTGGATATGTCCTCTATGTCCGGCGTAATTGGGTTTGAGCAGATCAAAGAAGAACTGGAAAATGGATTGAAGCTTCTCCAAATCTTTTCTGATAAACCCGGATCTAAAAACTAGTGTCCCTTTGATGTAAGTAAAGAAGCGGATAAGAGCGAATACTTCGAATGGATTTTTAAAGCTCAATTAACCATTAGTAATATTGACCTTACTGCTCCTGCACCGTAGCCCGTTGCTACTACCTCTGCCATAGCCGCTTTACGCCGGAAGCTGGTAATAAGCGCCCTTGAAATTGTGAGGGATGCACTCCTCACAGTGGAGTTCCCCCTCCGCATAGTGAATATTACCCTCGATCTGGTGAGGACTCCCCTCAAAAAAGTGGACGTGTCCCCCGGCTTAGTGGATGATGCCCTCAACCTTGCGGACACTGCCCTTGACATTTCCAGCCCTGCCCTTGAAAATTTGTGCCTCGCTATTGTGAAGTTATGTCCCCGTGGCTTAATTTGGCGACAAAACAAACCTATACCCCTATGATTAGTAGAAATTATAATTACTCCGATGAAACATTAATTCAGTATGCCAGCGACCAACTGAGCTATCTTCAGGAAGACCTGTCTGCCTTTGAGGCTTTTGACGAGGACCTGGGGGCGGCAAAGCGTGATGCTATGCAGGTGCTGACCGACTGGGCATTGAGCGAGGGGGGCGATGAGGTGAACGTGAGCCGGTTGGGAGGCTACACTGAAAAGGTGCAGGAGGAAATGGAAAACGCTCGAAAGCTGTACGGTCAGCTGCGCTACTGGGTGGCCAAGGCCTTTCCCGGCAGGAAAGCGGTACAGCGGCAGTTCGGCATCGGCAGGTTCAGCAAGATCGCTGACAGTCAGGAGGCCCTGATCAGATTCATGAGCGGGCTGGCCGAATCCGTTAATGACTACCGTACTCAACTCGAAGCAGCAAAAGCGCCGGTTACCCTGCTGGACAGCGTAGCCGGACAGGCCTCAGCCCTCAGAGCAGCCAATGACGCGCAGGAAAAGAAGAAAGGCAACCGTACGGTGGATACTGAAGGGAGGATCCGCAAGCTGAACGAACTTCACAGGCACACCCGGGATTACAACGCGGCAGCCGAGCACGTGTTTTATGACTCTGCTGCCAAAAGGGACCGCTACAGAACACCGGCAAACAACAATACCGTGGAAGCCGTGGATGAGGTGGATATATAGTTTTCCGTTTTTGAAAACCTATCCGGTTCCAGAACCTGATAGGTTTTCATGGATTGTAGAAGCTTGTATCTAACACAAGACTACTTTTACCACTGGATAGAGATGCTGTGATTGACTTTCAAATTGTAATTTAGCACAGGGATCTTAATTATCTCTACCTTAGTGTAGTAGTTGTGATTAGCTCTCAAATTGTAATTTAGCACAGGGAACCGATAAAGTCATGGTTTCCTCTATCGTTGTGATTAGCTTTCAAATTGTAATTTAGCACAGGCATTCGGAATGGAAGGCTGGAACATTTGCTGTTGTGATTAGCTTTCAAATTGTAATTTAGCACAGGCAACACATCAGCACTACCTGCTGCACTGCCGTTGTGATTAGCTTTCAAATTGTAATTTAGCACAGGATGATACCTGTATGCCCTGCAACACTAAGGGTTGTGATTAGCTTTCAAATTGTAATTTAGCACAGGCAGTTCTATGAACTGGCAATGTTGGTCAAGTTGTGATTAGCTTTCAAATTGTAATTTAGCACAGGGAAAACGCATAATGATGAGCAAACCAATAAGTTGTGATTAGCTTTCAAATTGTAATTTAGCACAGGATGGCCAATCAATGCCAGTGAAATCATTAAGTTGTGATTAGCTTTCAAATTGTAATTTAGCACAGGATAGTATGATCTAAAACTCAGATAATCATACACTTGTGCCTCCCAAGCGATGGGAACAAAACATAAAACCGGGATAAAACAAGTGCCCGGTTTATGTTTTACCCGGCTTCAGAATAATTCCAGTTGTTGGGGTGTTTGAGGTTTTTCCACCTCTTTCCGGCCTACAAACAGTTCTATCATACCAAATTGTTTGTCCGTAAGTTGTAGTATACATACATTTCCTAATGGTGGCAGGCTACGCTGGACCCGCTTAATGTGCACTTCAGCATTTTCCCGGCTGGCACAATGCCTGATGTAAATGGAATACTGGAACATGGTGAAGCCGTCTTGTTCGAGGCTTTTCCGGAACTTAACATAGTTCTTCCTGTCTTTTTTGGTCTCGGTAGGCAAGTCAAAAAATACAAACACCCACATGATGCGATATTGATTGAAACGATCGGATGTCATTCAAAGGAAGGGTACCTGATTTTACGGGTGTTGTCTCCGAAACACTGACTGAGACTGGAGGCCGTATACTGGCTGGCAATCATCAGCGGACTTGTATTGCCATTGATGGATACATCCTGAACAGGTAACTGTAGCAGCTCGGCCTTCATCGACTTGTCGAGTTGATAGATATCCTCTTTATTCCTGATCATATACAATACCATACGATCTACAAAAGGCCGGTACGGTTCCATGATATCATCTGCCAGGCAGTAGGCATTGTACTTGTTGCTATGATGTATGCCTAATGTGGGCAACATACCTGAACCCACCAGGCTGCGGGCTATTATCGCCCGTAAAACAGCATAGCCATAGTTGAGCAGGTTATTGGGCTCGGCGTCAAAACGTCCGCGGGTAAAATCATCTATTTCGGATTCAAAAAGATGCTTCCAGTAATAAGCGGCTGCCCTTCCCTCATAATTTTCCGGATCACCACTTTTAACTTTGCCCGCCCAGTACATCATGTTTTCAGTGGCAATGCCCTGCTGTTGGAGCAAAGAGGCCTGGTTCATTATTTTGGCTTTCACCGTTTGCTGCCAGAGCTTCTTTTTAAGAGCCTCGCCGGCCTCTATCTGCGCCTTGAAACGTTGTGTCTGTACGTTGTTGCCTGTAAGGTTGAGCATAAGCCCCTGAGGCAGGTGCTTTTCATCACAGGTGATCATGGCCACATTATTGCTTAACAGCTTACCTACCAGGCCGTGGGTTAACGTAAGCCGGTAGTGGTCCAGTACGATCACCCCTATATCTTCAATAGGGACCTTTGCGAGAGGCTTCTGATCATCAGGGAATTGCACAATAAGTTGTTCAGCCTTTGTACTGAGATAGGCCGGGTTGCCAAAGTAAAGCGTACGCTTGATCATGGTAATCAGGTTTATTCACCTACCTTAATAATATTACCCAGGTGGTTCAGTCGTATTTTTGTGATCCTGCCCAGGTCCTTCTTTCCTGAAATACGATTCCACGTGATCCCCTTCAGCGGCGCTTCGTCTATGGATTTACCATTGGCATCTTTTCTGTCAACACGTGTTTCCAGGTGATGCCTGAAATCAATGATCGTCTGTCCTGTTTTCGCCACGCTGATCTTTTGTATCCTAAACAGCTTACAACTGATCTGATCAAGGTTTTTAACCTCCAGAAAATCCAGTTCATCATCATTCCGTGAATCTGCCCTGTGTTTCAGATCGAATACGAAAAGGTCATTGATCTGCATGGAAAACCGGAACGCCCCCCATTCGATATGGTCTGACCGGTCAACGACCGGGTAGGGCTTTGAGGTTTGTTCAATGTTGGCCAGTCCTATACCAACGGCCTCCCAGAAAGAGATTACTTTAATAGTGTAATCGCCCTTGTGGTTTTTATAGACCAAAGCATGGTGATTTCCACCGGTAGCCACATTATTGGTGGGTACGGGGCGGCCATCTTTTAATAGCTCTTTGCCAAAGTGATCCCGCTTTACACTGGTTTGAATGACCGTGTTTTCATCAAAAACTGTGATCCGCTTTACTTTTATCCCTTTTTCCTGGTTCAGCCATACAGGATTTTCGTCGAGGTTCCTGAAGGCCTGTTTAATGCTTCCTGCCTCTGCTATCCTACGTTCAACCAGGTGCCTGATCCTTTGGTCCGTGAGTTTTTTGACCTGCGCATGGGTTATATTTTCATCGAGGGCTATACGTTTGGTGCCTACCTTTTCATACACCTTGACTTCCTTCAGTACCTTGCCCTTATAGCGTAAGGGATAATTCCTAAGGATTTTGGCTGTAAATGCCACCCTGGGGTTATAGTCATATTGTTCCAGATGATGAATAACCAGTTCCTTAATGGCCGGGTCAACAATATCCTCATGTTGTCTGAATCTATCATCCAGTTTTGCAGGTTTGGCAGCTATTCTTTTCACCTTGCCCATAACGGTCTCCTCGTGTAACCTGCCCCGTGGCGTCCAGTATTTTTTGCCGGTGTTCTGATCAATGTTTGGAGTGAGTACTTTGGAATTACTTTTCTTAAAAGAGACCAGCAGGTTTTCCAGGTGGTGTTTAACCTGTGCCCTTAAATTGGGTATGGGGCATTGAAATTCATAAGCCCCCTGATCTATAAATTCTTTCAGGTCAAGATGTTTTCCTGTTTCCTTTTCAAATGAAGCCAGCTCTTCCCCGGTCAGCTCGTTTCGTTTGTATTGATATATTTTATTGAGGTTATTGAGCCGGAATATGACCTTTTGATCAGTAAGCGCACAAATCAGTGCATCAACGGCATGGTGCCTGTGATCATCCCGTTTGCTCCAGTTTTTAATGGCAGTATAAGGAACAGTTTCTCCCCGGCTATTCTTGTAGTTCTTCATCTCCACCTGACCTGCCAGCTTATATTTTTCAAGATTTATTTCCCTCAGCAGGTGTTCCAGTTCCCATTCTTTTCGTAATAAGTCAGTTATCTGGCCTGTAGTAGTATAGGTAGCTTCACAAACGGTTTTAAGTAGTTTCACCGCCTCTCTGGCTATGTATTGTGAATCCTTTTTCATTCGTTCCACGAAGTCAGAAGGGATATCCTCACCACGGCAGAGCAGGTTCTCAAATTTCACCTTGCTAATACTGCCGGCGCCATCTTTGTATAAGGCATTTACCTTTTCTATGTACTGATGAAGTCGTTCTTCTCCAAGGCTGGCCATAAAATCATACGCCGTCCGTTGGTCTTTCGTCTTATTGCAGGTACGATGCGCCAGTATGTAATTATTCATTGCATTGCTGAAACTTCTTGACTTAGGCAAAATATGTTCAATATCTGCCTGACCCTGAAGAAATTCATTAACCGTTATGGGATTGTTACAATAGAGGCATTGCTGCTTGGTTTCCTGCCAAAGCTTGTACCGTTTTATATCACGGTTATTGACAATCTTAAAGCCATATTCCTCTTTAAGGCACGTCCTGATACTATCATTAGTCTTTTTATCTTTTGCATTGTGTGCACTTATTCTTTTCCTGGATTGGGCATTATTTCGCAATTCGCGTGCAAGCTCAACACGTATTTCGTCAAATGGTCCGTATTGATCTATGGCTATGTTGACCATGTTAACCATTTGATTCAATATTTGCTCTACTACAGGATTACGAAGACTATTCTGACGGACCGGTAAAAGTCTGTCCTGAATTTCAATTTTAGTTTTATATCCACTGTGATCATAACCTACTTCATCGCATGCCTCACTGTATTGGAGTCCTTTCTGAAGATATGGTAGTAGTTTTCTTATAGCTCGGGTAGACAGTCTTCCATAGTCAGACGTGTAGCCTACAGAACGAGCTATGGTTTGGCTTTGATCTTCAGTAAAGCCGAAGCGCCGCATTAAACTGCTGACCACCTGCTGTTCGTCAGGCAATGAATAGGTAAGATGCCATAATTCGAAGAGCCCTCCTTTTTCATCGTGCTGATCCAAATTAAAAAAAAGATATTGCTCCGCGTCATCAACACCTGCCCGGATCAAGGCAGCCTTCAGCATGGAGTAAGTACGGCTTCCATCCAATTCCGTATGGCTCAGGTATACTCTTTCATTCCTGGAGAACCCCAGTATTTTTTTGATCGCCGTGATTGTTAGCTTATAGTGCTTATTAAGCCCGGTACCGTAAAAAAGTGCATTAAAAAGTGCCTCTTTCTGCTGTTCTGAAGGCGTCTGTTCCTCACCACTTTCCGTTTTCCAGTTAAGGTCATTGACCTTCTGCCATATCCTGAATATTTCAAAATACGGAGAGCTCTTAGCCACCGCCTTATGATGCTTTTCAAATGGACATGCTGACACAAGACCTTTCTGGCTTTTCAGGGGATTTTGCCAGTAAATCGTTTTGTTACATATCTCATCATAAAGGGTACCTCCGTTATCACTTTGACCAGGGCCACCGGAGAGTAGTTCAGGATAAAATTGTTGCTGTTTATTCCATATCCTGTCAAACTCTTCTACGTAACTGGCCCTCAAATAGGTCCTCTCTCTTAAGAGAATGTGCTGCGTTTCTTTTGCTTCCTGTAATTCCTGGTACAGTTGCTGGCCTATCGTCTTCCCGGACCGGTCATTTTCCAATTCAGCAATCCGGTCTTTATAAGCCGAGGAGCTTTCCTCTTCCGAAACCGACTTTCGATTGCTCAAAAAACCTCTTCGCTGGTTCAGCAAAATTAAGATCCTCCCCAATTGCTTCAGGCTTATTTTCTCCTCGACTGCCTTTGCCCTCAACCCATATAGCTGATATGCGTCTAATAAAAATAATGCTTTGTCCGGAAACATATCGTGTAGCCTCAGTAAAGCATAAAGCTTGTTTCTCCTGGTTTTGAAACGTTGATTATTTCTCCTAATACCTCTTTTCTCTGTTCTGGCCAAATTCTTGCTGGCTGTATTGCCGGAGTAGAACTTCCCATGAAAATTGGGGTCTTCCGGCACTACACGGCATGCCATTTTTAAAACTTTTTTTCCTTTGGCGCTATCCTCTACTATGGCCAGGCCTACAGAGGATACACCAATATCTAAGCCAAGGATCTTTTTCATTCATTTTTATTTTACATATGACTAATGTATATTTCAGATACAATTTGAAAGCTAATCACAATAAGGATTATTCCGTTGTGAAAACATGCAAAGCGGCTTCGGTCGCTTTTTTTGTAACTGACTTTTTTATGGCAGTTCACCTTCTGCAAGAAGAAAGGTGTGCTGTTCTGATCAATTGCAATTCAAACTAACCATGCGTTGACAATGTTTGGTACTATTTGAAGTGAAACAGTAACACAGTTTCATTTTTTTTGTGAAAAATTAAGCATTTTTCATCGATTAAGCTATTCATTACCTTAAGTCATTCATTGATAATTACTGTATTCAAAAGCTTGATTGACAATTCTTTAACTGGTCGCGGGCCAATCGGGAAGTGAGAGCTCGGGGAATAAGTTTTTTTCTTCCTCCAGGACTCTAAGAAGGGTAAAATGCAGCTTATCAAGATGCACATGATCAAGGCTTTGATACTCTGGAGTGGATTCCAGGTCAATACTTTAAACATCTTACAAACACAGATGCATTGTATGGAGCGGGGATTAAACTGTACTCGAATATTTGGAGTCCTGATAGCTGTGTGGATGCTTCTTTGATGAAGGAAAATCAGCGATTTTATTAAACGGATTTCAAAAAATACCAAAAAAATGACAGGGCTGAAAAACTGAAGGCAGACGTAATAGCCCCGCAAAACTTTGCGCTCTAAAGCCCAGGCTACTACTTTGCCAATGTAAGTTATAGCACATATGAAAAAGCTGTTTTTGATAATATCAATAGGATTGATTTATTCTTGTCTACCTGGAATAAAAAACAACCCTGAAACTTTAGAAAAAGTGTTCTCTATGTCAGATTTTGATATTGAGATTCAAAATTGGGGATGTTTCGGTGGAAGCGAAGAGTACTTTTCTGTGAGTAGAAAGAATGATGAGTATCTGTTAAAATCGAAAAGGACAGGCAGAAGTCATTGGGTACCCAACGTTAAAATGGACTCTCTGAAAGACTATTTGAAAACAAAAATTGGAAAAGAAGATTATGGAGGTTGCACTTCAAGTGAATACATAAGAATTGGCTCACTTTTCAATTCAGTTGATTATAAGCATAGTTTTTGTAGTGGAGTTGAAGCGACCATGATCAATGATCTGCTGAATTATTATGATTTGATACATGAAAACGACTAAATAAAATTACGTGTTACAACAAATGGCGATAAAGCACAGGCATAACCTGAAGTAGCTACAATTTAATCTGACAGTTAAGGATTTAACTAAGTTTCTCATCATCTCCGGATATCCTCATCTTCCTACCCCCCTACATCACTAAAATCCTCCAGAAAGTTTGAAGTGAAATTTGCAAAATATTCCAGATTACGCTCAGCCTCGCGCATTACCAGGTAATGTGTTCTTTTCAAGCCGTTCTTCCCTATTCTCTTGAAAGTCAGATCCTCTGACAGTTTAAAGGGTTTTAAGGTCCATTTTGGCAAACACATCACGCCCATATTGGCGTTCACCAGCTCAAGAGCCACTTCAGTATAAGGGATGGCTGAGACTTTTGAGGGCACTACTCTGTTAGGTTTTAGAAAATGCTCGAAAACCGATACATTTTCCAGGGGAAAGGAATTAATAAGTAAGTGTAGGTCTGAAAAATGGCTGGCATCAAGAACAGGCTGTTCATTTAAATAATGCTCTTTATGCATGACTACGAGTATCTCATCTTCAACTACTCTGGTCACCGCAAGCTGTTCCGATGCAGGCTCCGTGGTAACGATGGCCACATCAATTTCCTGTGATAACAGCTGCGATATGGTTTGGTGGGTCGCACCCATGTTCAGGTCGATGCTTATCTCAGGATAAAGTATGCCCATCCGCTGTACAAAGGCGGGGAGACCGTGAAAAAAAGACTGACATTCGGCGCTCACCTTTATTGAACCTTTGGCTCCTTCCTTTATTTTCCTGATGTTGGCAAAACCATCTTCGATCGTTTGAAGTAGCTGATTTGCCAGTTTATAAAGCTCTTCTCCTTCTTTTGTAAGTCGCCAGTGATTTCTGCTTCGGTTGAACACTTTAAAACCCAGCCGATCCTCCAACTCACGAAGCTGATGACTTAGCGCTGACTGTGTGAGGAACAGCTGTTCCGATGAATTGGCTATATTCCCTTCTTCAGCAATGGCTTTGATCAATCTGAAATATTTGAGTTCCATAAGTGGAAGATAGTATTTTTATGGATGGGTTGTAGTTGAAAAAAATTCAGCTATACCTCACAAAACATCTCAATTAATAAGCCGGCCTTCAGGCATCGGTATTTCGTGTTCAGTTGTATGAAAAAGAGCTCTTACTCAGCACGGAGTTCAGTATTATGATTCCAGAAATAGTATTGGCATATCGATCAAATTCAAAGAAAAAAACAGCAGTTTATCAGCAAAAGCAAAGAGCCGTTAAGGGATTTAAATGGCCAGGCTAAGGCAATTTCATAAATGAATATGACAGATTGGATCGGCTTTATCGGGATTTCCTCCATACTTGTGGCCTATGGACTTGATCGATTAACCATCATTAAGAACGATAGTCCGGCACTTGTTTATTTCAATAGTATCACTCATGAAGTATCTGATCAATAGATCATGAATAACAAAACTGAATTGACGAATCTCATAAAAAGGCTGTCTCCGGTTCTGAACAACGGAGAATATGTATTTTGTACTGTTAATGATCCAAAGGAAATTGAACGAAAGGATACCATTTGCGAATTTCAGGAAGAAGAAGGAACAACATTGATCCTGGAAAAAGACAAAGCGGACAAACTAGGGCTCTCATACGAATTCATCGCTTCATGGATCACCCTGAAGGTGCATTCATCATTGGAGGCAGTAGGGCTGACGGCTGTTTTTTCAGGCGAACTGGCCAGGCAGAACATCAGTTGCAATGTGATAGCAGGCTATTATCATGATCACATTTTTGTCCATAGTAGGGACAGGAAAAAGGCAATGGAAGCTTTGAAAGCATTATCCAAACGCCACGATACAACCTAATGAAACGAAATATAAAATGGCCTGTCAAAGCATCATGCCAATGGAGTTTTATGGCATATTTGACCCTCTGATCAACTCCGGTTGAATTTTTAACTTTCTGTAAATACCTTTAACTACTGATATCCGTTAGCCTTTGGGCGAACATGACATAAAACACTGTATTTGTAACCGGTAATTTGAAATGTATGCGTAAACAATATCATATTTTAAACGGTGACGCTCTAAAAGAACAGTTCCCTGAGGAAATAGAAGGAGAAATTATCGTTGCCCGTGAATGTCTTGTAGATGGAGATGTAAAGAGTGACAATTTGGATGAGCTCTTTCAGATCAGAGCTAAGTTTATCGCTGAGTTTTATGGTGGTCATTCCACCCAGGATTATTATCGTGATGCGGTTTCGGAATTTGAAAAGATCATGGCTATTCCAAAGCAGTCATCCGTCAATTTATGGTTCGAGGATGACCTGTTCTGCCAGGTGAATTTTTGGTTTGTTGCAAGTCTGTTGGAAAAGATCACAGATTCCGATACTTCTGTTTATTTGGTCAGACCCCAGGTACATACACAATACGGTTTTGCCGGGCTAAATCAATCTGAGTTGGTTTCAATTTATAAAAACAGAATAATTCTGAGGGAACCTGGCAAGGTTGCAGGTCTTTGGAGGTCCTATCAAAAGGGCGACACGGAAGCACTGATGAATACAGCCAATGAACTCAGGGAATTGTACCCGTTCATTCTTCCTGCTGTTGAGGCCCACATGGCAAGAATACCTACCGCAAATAATGCCGGGAGACCCATTGAGTCTTTAACGGCCATAATGAAGGAATTAAAAACAGACGACTTCGGAACTGTTTTCAGGGAATTCAATAAACGTGAAAATATCTACGGATTTGGTGACCTACAGGTGAAAAAACTGTTTGATACTGTGAAAAACAACGGCTGACACTGATCCTGATCAAAAAAGAGGTGCGCCTGACTCCTTCTATGACGAGTAGTAGTGGAGACAGACGCCAGACAAACCCCCCAACCCAGGATTCGACTCTTTACCCCTTTATTTTTACATTACTGCTGTACATATCAGTTGGGACTGTTGATCAGGAAGAAACACTTTGTAAAGCGGTTATCCACATTGTCTGTGTTTGATTTTATCCAAAATACTCTACTGAACCTCAACAGGATCTAAAGCGATCTTTGTGATTGATTACTCATTGAAAACACAGTGAGCGGGCAACAAATACATTTTTTTCGTCCAGTGGGATCTCAACACTGCCGAACGTGCAGGATGATTTCAACAGGGTTCTGTAAACTGTCAAAAGCCGGTATGGAGGAAGCATAGGATGCTCGGTGGCCAGCCTGTACATATTTACGATCACGTAGTTATGCTGCATATTCCTCTCCTGGGTCAGGAGCCGGTTTTGTATGCGTTCACAAACCCTCAGCAATTCAAAAAAACGGACGAGCTTTTCATTATTCATAACAAGTCTGGTTGATAACATTAAAGGCCGAAAACTAGGGCAAATTTCAGCGCCTTGTCAGAAAGGATACCGGATTTTAACCGGACAATACTTTATACTTGTTTCTTAAACCTGCTTTCCTGACCTGACAGTTTTGGATGTAAAAAATGAACAGAGGTACAGAAATATACTGACAATGATCTCTGTCACATAACATTATGATATAAATCTCCTCTGGGTCGGTAGCATATTCCTAAAATTGTACCTTAATGCGGCTTAATTGAGGAGATCTGTTACCATACTGCTTATCTTTCTTATACTCACGGTCAGCCTGAAGGATGCTGTTGTGTATGTCTCCTTCAAAATAGATCAGAAATATATAGCGGAGAATCTTTGTGTTAATCGCTTTGAGACCATTACCGTGTGCATGGGCTCCTGCTTTCTGAAGGCAAGACTTTGGGAAAACCATATTGAAGATGAAACTCTGCCGGCCCCTAAAACTGAAAACAAACCCATTTCCCCCTTCTGCCTGAATACTCCCTGCCAGATCGTGTATGGAAGGATAGAAATACTTCGCTCATTTCAAATCATTTCTGACAATAAATGGAAGGGTGATTATTCCTCACTCCTGTTCCGCCCGCCCCAAAGTTGACAGATAGGATGATCCTGTAAGGTAGTCTGACAACCTCAGGCTCCTTTTTCTCTATGTCAACTTTAAAAAACAAACACGATGAAAATAAATAAAACGCTATTGGCGGTTTGCCAATACATACTTTTTTGTTTGTGCTGGCCCAATCCGGCAGCACTACGGGCCCAGCAACTGCAGAAGATCCGATTGCTGGATGCCAC
Source organism: Flammeovirgaceae bacterium BBD 1991-12 (assembly GCA_001657315.1). GTDB lineage: Bacteria > Bacteroidota > Bacteroidia > Cytophagales > Cyclobacteriaceae > Fulvivirga. The sequence goes on from LYSV01000028.1 coordinate 28,670, forward strand.
TTCTGATCAACCCATTGCTGCTGCCAGCTATCAATACGCACTACAGTCCGGATTGTCCGACGATGAGGGGTACCTGGAATTTGTTTACACCTCCGGTGAGGCCATGACCCTTTCGCATATCACCTACGGCCAATGGAAGCTAAGTGATGAGGAACTAAGAGCGGTAATACAGGAAGGAACGGTTTACAGAGCGCCATTGGCATTGCAACTTTATCCGGTAACAGTCATTTCGCTACGTGCCAAAACAGATGAAAAGGAAACGCTGGAACTCGACTACAAGGACAGGATGGCGCATGACGGAGGGGCTATTCTTAACCAGATACCTGTCATCAACAGCATTCGCAAGAGTGGAAGCTATGGTTTTGATCCGGTCATGCGTGGTTTTAAGTATGATCAGCTCAATATAGTGGTCAATGGCGCCCAATCTGCCACAGCGGCCTGTCCCAACCGTATGGACCCGCCTACCAGTCAGATCGCTCCTAATATGATGGACCGTATAGAGATACTGAAAGGACCCCATGCTTTGCGCTATGGTAGTTCACTTGGTGGAACGATCAATTTTGTACCAGCTTCTGCTCGTTTTTCAGAGCGTTTTCAGACCTATGGCAGACTTTCGGGAGCGTGGGAAAGTAATGGTAATATATTCAGAAATGAAGGCCTGATCGGTTTCAGAGGAGAAAGCTACGATCTGGGCATCTTTGGCTCATGGTCACAGGGCGATGACTATGAGGATGGTAATGATAATACCGTACCGGCCGGATTTTTAAGAAGTAGCTTCGGAGCGCAACTTGGGATCAGGCTGTTGCCTGACCAGCGTCTGACCCTTTCCGGCACACGTAATCTTGCCAGGGATGTGGATTTTCCTGCACTACCAATGGACCTGAGAGAGGACGACACGTGGATGCTCAATGCCCGGCATGATATCACATTTAACCACGACTTCCTGCAATCATGGAACACCACCGTATACGGGACTTTTGTCGACCACCTCATGAATAACCATCTCAAGTTACTGGACCCTCGTATGGTGAATGCCGAAACAGCGGCAGAGACCAAAACCTACGGTGCGCGGACCGAAGGAGTATGGAAACGACAGGGGGTAACGTTGTTTGCCGGCGCTGACCTGCGGGTAGAAGAAGCGGAAGGCAGTCGTGTACGTGAATTTGTGGCAGGCCCGAATGCCGGAAGGGTTTTTACGGACAATGCCTGGCAAAACGGAAGAATTACAAGAAGTGGGCTTTTTGCAGAGTATCACCTGCAGAAAAATAGCCTTCAATTTATTTTTTCCGGCAGGCTGGAGGTCAATGACGCACATATTTCGGAGGCAGAAGAAGAGTTTACCAGTGTCTATCCTGACACGGAAACCACACAGGTCAATCCCAGTCTGAGCATTGGGAGTATAAAGAACATCGATAACCATTATTCCGTCGGGCTCTGGCTTGCCCGTGCACAGCGAAGCGCCAGCCTAACAGAGCGTTTTATCAATTATTTTCCTGTAGGGCAGGATCCCTTTGAGATGTTGGGCAATCCCGGACTGGATCCTGAGGCAAACCACCAGCTGGACCTGACATTTGAATACAAAAACGCTAATACCACCATCAATCTGGATTTGTTTGCGTCCTGGCTGCAGGATTACATCTCTTCTGTGATCGATACTACCCTGACCGCCCGTTTGCCCAACAGTCCGGGTGTGCGGCAATTTACCAACATAGACGAGGCATGGAAGACCGGCTTTGAGCTAGGCTGGGGTCAGGTGTTGTTCAAGGGGCTACAGCATCAGCTCAATATAGCCTATACCTATGGCCAGGACCTTGAGCGGAATGAACCCCTTCCGGAAATTGCACCCCTTGATCTGAGGTATACCCTTTCAGGCAGCTATTTACAAAACAAACTGCATCCCGAGGTGATGTTTCGTTATGTAGCCGGGCAAGGCAGAACTTCCGATGAGTTTGGGGAAACAGTGACTCCTTCTTTCATTACAGTAGATGCCAGGGTTTCCTATGAGATCAACAGATTGTTGAATGTCACTCTTGGGGTGCAAAACATTTTTGATGAGGCCTATTATGAACACCTGAATCGTTCTGTACGTGGAAACCAGCCGCAGCCCATTTTTGCTCCCGGCAGGAATATGTTCATGTCCCTGAATCTGAAATTAATGTAGATTGTTTTGTTGCCAGTTGCGGGTTGCCCGGTTATGAGGCGATCCGCAACCGGCAACCCTTAGAGAAACATAACCGGAAACGGAAAAACGGGGTCAACTTGTCAACTCCGTTCTCACTTTTTCCAAAAGGGCTTTAGTAGCCTTTATGCCTTCCATTTCACCCAATTGTTTTCCCTCATACTCGATCCCTACGTAGCCTTTGTAACCGGCATCTTTCACAATCTCCATCATTTTGAGGTAATCTGTGTGGACTTCATTGCCCTGCTCATCAAAGTCATGGGATTTGGCACTTACTGCTTTTGCCCATGTCATAAGCTCTTTCACTCCTTTGTACCGGTCGTATTCCTCAACGCAGGTACGGGATTCATCTCTTTGAATACAAAAATTACCAAAATCAGGCAGCGTGCCGCAGTTGTCCATATTCACCTCTGCCATCACACCTGACAGCCACTGGCCGCTGGAGGAGTAACCTCCATGATTTTCAACGATCACATTGAGGTTATAGTCCGAGGCGAGTGTGGCCAGCCGTCCCAGGCCGTCAACAGCCGCGGCGCTTACTTCTTCAGTTGTTCCATTACCAGCGGCGTTCACCCGGATAGAGTGACAGCCGAGGAACTTCGCAGCCTCCAGCCACGGGTAGTGGTTTTCTACAGCTTTTACACGTTCTGCCTCATCAGTGTCCCCAAGATGGCCCTCCCCGTCTATCATGATGAGCAGGCTCTTTACCCCTGCATCGTCTGCCCGTTGTTTCATCTCTGCCAGGTAGGTTTGGTCGCGGGCCTTATCCTTAAAAAACTGATTGACATACTCTACCGCGCTGATACCGAATTCCTGTTTGGTAGTTGCTGCAAAGTCCAGGTTATCCAGGTCTCCGGCCCTTATGGTCCGGTGCAGCGACCATTGGGCCAGGGATATCTCAAAATGCCATGGAGCGACCGCAATGGCCTGTTTTTCTGTTGTGCTTTCTTCTTTTTTCGCCGGTGTGTTACAGGCAGTAAAAATAGCCGGTACCGTAGGCATGAGCGCTACTCCGGCGCTGCTTCCGGCAAGTTTTCTGATAAAGGTCCTTTTATTCATAGTGTTTTGCTTTCAGGTTATTGAGACCACTCCGTGGGTATACGGTCCCACCGGTGGTTGCGGAGTTCGTTCATGAGTGTGGTTTCCAGTCCATGACCATCGCTGGTGGCGGTATTGGCCAATACATTCCTTTCTTTTCTCATTCCGGGGATCACGGTAGCCACGTCCTTATTGGCCAGTATAAATCTCAACGCCATTTCTGCCATGGTCATACCTTCAGGTATCCATGGTCTGAGCCGGTCGGCCCTTTCTGCGCTGGCCAGTAGGTTTTCCGGTACGAAATAGGTGCTGCGCCAGTCGTCTGGAGGAAAAACAGTGTCTTTGGTGATACTTCCGGTGAGTGTACCTTCGTCAAAAGGTACCCTGGCTATAACAGCAATGTCCAACTCGCGGCACAGGGGAAAGAGGTTATCCTCCGGAGCCTGATCAAATATGTTATAGATCACCTGCACTGCATCTATAAGGCCTGTCTTCAGCGTACGCAGGCAGTTGTCCGGCTCCCAGCGGTTTACACTCACCCCGAATGATGTCACTTTACCCTCTTTCTTCAGGTCTTCCACAGTTCTTTGCCATTCCTCTTTATCGGCCCAGTTGTCTTCCCATACGTGAAACTGCATCAGGTCTATGCACTCCAGGTCCAGGTTGGTCAGGCTTTTTTCCGTGTATTCACGAATGTAGTCCGCAGGAAATACATCGTTCAGTTCAAAACCGGACTGTGAGGGCCATGTTCTGTTTTTCGGAGGTATCTTTGTGGCGCAATAAATACGTTTCCCGGGATGTCGTTTGATCAGTTCACCCAGCAGCTTTTCGCTGTGCCCGGCTCCGTAAGCCCAGGCAGTATCAAAAAAATTGACACCCTTATCCACCGCCAGATCCAGAGATTTTGAAGATTGCAGATCATCGGAACCGGTCCAGCCTGCCATACCCCACATGCCATACCCTATCTCACCTACCTGCCATTCGAGGCGTCCAAATTGTCTGTATATCATAGAGGCGTGTTTTATGGTTATTATTAAACGGCGGTTAAATTAGCGATAAATTGGCAATTAGTGTTCTAAGTTGAAAGTTCAATGTTCAACGTTGACGTAGAATTTTTAATCCGGAACATAGAACTTTGATCCTATGCATACCTTTCTTCTGAGTATTGATTTTGGTCTTGTTGTTCTTATCTGGATCGTTCAGCTGATCATTTATCCCGGCTTTAATTATTATGACAGGGCAGGATTAAGAAAGTGGCACGCCAAATATACCGTTATGATCACGATTATTGTGCTGCCGCTTATGGTAGGGCAGGTGGTCCTGCACGGCCTGAGGCTGTTGGAGCAGGTTCATGTTTATGGAATGATACAAGCTGCTATGATCACCTGCGTATGGGGCATTACTTTTTTAAAAGCTGTGCCGCTACATGCCCGGATAGACCGGGATGAGCAAGTGAGCCGGGTCATCATACAGCTAGTCCGTTGGAACTGGCCACGTACAATTTTGTGGAGTAGTGTCTTCATTATTCACTTCATCCAGAAATGTGATAGCTACATCGTTGAACTCTTCTGCCCTGTCAATATTCACCACGTGACCGGCTAATTCTATGATCTCCAGTTGTACTGTCTTCTGCCGTCTGGAAAAGGATTTTGCTGCTTTCAGAAAGACATAATCCTCCTGTCCCATTACGATCAGTGTTCTTACATTAAGTTGCTGATGATAGAAAAGATTCAGCAGGCGAAAGAATTCAGAGTACAACCCTACCCATTTCATATATTCCTTCTGGGTAAGTCTGGCTGCCTGCATTTGATAGATACGCCTGGCCTTTTGATTTCTTTTCCGGGGCATAAGCAGGTATGAAAACAGGCTGTACATGGTGGAATAGCTCAGAAATATGTTCATGATCCTTGCCAGATGGACAAAGGAGCGGATAAGTACATTTCCCTTAAAAATCCCTCCTGCAAAGATCAGCCTGTCAATTAAACCCGGGTAACGCATATAGAGGTCCTGAATGACTACACTGCCAAATGACAGCGTAACAAAATGAGCTTTGGTAATGCCAACCTGGTCCAGCACTTTCTTTATATCCCGGGAAATGATAGGGAAGCGATAACTTTCGAAAGCAGGCTGAATGTTTTTGGACTGACCGTGATCACGTAGGTCGATCAGCAAAATGTTAAAATGATCTTTAAAGGCATCCACCTGAAAAGACCATGTTCTGGTACTTCCGCCAGCTCCGTGAAGAAAAACAACCCAACGCTTTGCAGGGTCACTGGTCAACAATTCATAATACAACATTCCGGGTATGTTAACAAAAGTAGCAGCAGGATGTTTGTTATGATGGAACAACAGATAGCAGATTTTTTTCAATGAAACATACAAAATGGATGAGCTTGGTGCTCAGGGCGGCAGCATTTTACAATATTT
>LYSV01000028.1:34352-86738 GCA_001657315.1 Flammeovirgaceae bacterium BBD 1991-12
ACCGGTATGGAAGAGCTGAATCACCCTATGATCTGGCAGGGCATGGGCATGGTGATCGGCGTTTATGGGCTGGGCTACTGGTGGGCCAGCTATGCACCACTCGTGCATTGGCCCATAGTGGCGGTGGGACTGTTGGGTAAGCTGTTTGGACCGATCGGTTATGTGATCAATTTTTCCAGTGGAGCCGCTCCGGCTGAATTTGGCTATACGCTGATCACCAACGATCTCATCTGGTGGGTGCCTTTTGTACTTATACTCAGGACTGTTCATTTGAAGACCCAATGGAAGCTGTCGTGAAAAAGATCAGTTTTTATGGGTTGGTCGTATTCTTTATTCTGGCAGGGCTCAACCATTTTATAGACCCTGAGTTTTATTACCCTCTGATACCCCCTTATTTTCCATTTCCCATATGGATAAATATAATAAGTGGCCTTCTGGAAATAGTACTTGGGACAGCTCTTTTGCTGAGTGGGTACAGAAGATACGCCTCCTATGGACTGATCATTTTATTGATCCTTTTTATACCTTCCCATGTCTATTTTATTCAGGTGGGAGGCTGTATAGATGGGGGGCTCTGTGTGCCTGTCTGGGTAGCCTGGGGCAGGCTTATGGTCATTCACCCGTTGCTTTTGTGGTGGATATGGATAAACAGGAGACGTTGAATCCTAAAGAACTAACAAAGGGTAGCTGTGTAAGACTTATATGACCTGTTTTGCATGAATTCCTGATATAACCAGCTTACCCTTTTATCCTCTGTTGTCGGATCAATTCAGGTGTACTGTATATTCGAGGATCTCCTGTATAATGGACATGTCTCCGTTGCATGAAGGTACTGTTGCAGATGTTCCTTTGATCTTGTTACCATCCCATGCCAGACGGTCAAGGATGATGACTTTACGGTTTTGCTCGATACGGTCAAATATTTGATCGTATACATCCGCATGGCCATCGACTTTCGCTGCCTTCGTGTGTAGCAGTTCCTCGCATGCGCTCAGGGCCATAGTCATCTCATCGTCCAGGTCTTCCACACCTTTTATCTCCTTGTCTGTAGCAAGAATAGCTGCATCGCAGGCATAGAGTGCATTGATCGTCATGAATGAAAGCGATGCTGTACAGTTCATGATTATGTAATCATACTTCATGTTCAAAAGGTCGAGTGCTGTTTTGAGATAGATCTCGCGGTTGTCTGCCCAGGCCATCGAGATCTCTATCGCAGCCAGTCTGATGTCTGCAGGTGCAAGATCTACACCATCTGCTTCCACGATCACATCCTCCAGTTTTTCATCCCAGCTGAGTACATCAGTCATGGTCTTCTTTAAATATTGCCCTCCCAGTGCATATGTAAGTTTTGCAAGAGGTTCCAGGTCAATCACCAATACTTTGTTGTTTCTTTTAGCCAATGTTCTTGCAAAAGCTAAAGAGGTGTTAATTTTACCTGCCTTTTCCTGTGGATTTACTATCGCCAGCCTCATATCTTCAATATTTAAAAATTATTAACTTATGCGAAGAAGCCACTATTTATATTGACTATCAATACAGCAATTGACGTAAATTTAAGCTCGCAAAATATGGTATATCCCCTAAGTTATAATACCGATGAATCTTTGATTGTAACCGTTTTAGCCCCTTTTTACCATGTAGAACAGGCAGGCGTAGTTGTGTGCATCGAAAAAAATAAATGAATATTTTATAATAATTTGATTACATTTTTGTAAATGATTTCGACTTATGGATAAGACTCAGTACAGGGTAGAACGAGGATTCTCTGATCAGGAGCTTGTGATTGCGATAAAGTCAGGTAAAGACCTGGACAAAGCGTTGGATTTTATTTACAGAAATTATTTCAGAATGCTACAGACTATCATTCTCAATAACAGCGGCAACGAGGAAGACGCCCAGGATATTATTCAGGAGGCACTGGTAGCTTTTCTGGATATGGTGCAGAATGACCGGTACCGTGCTGAGGCGAGCGTAAAATCCATGCTTTACACTGTAACGAGGAATCTTTGGTTGACTGAGTTGAGAAGAAGGGGAAGCGCTGAAAAACGGGATGTTTACTTTGGCGGCCAGAAGGATAACATTGAGAAGGATGTAACGGACCAGATAGCTTACCGGGAAGGGCTGAAGCTGGTGGCCGAGGTTTTTGAGAGCCTCGGAGAAACATGCAAAAAGATATTGACTCTCTTTTATTTTGAGAATTATTCTATGAAGGAAATACTGGAGGAGGTAAACTATGAGAATGAACAGGTACTAAGGAACAAAAAGTATAAGTGTCAGAAGGAGCTGATAAGGCAGGTAGAGGCCTCCCCCGTATTGTATAATAACCTTAAAAGTGCATTGGAACATGGAAGATAACAGAGCATTTGAATATTACGGTCGGTTTGATGATTACCTGAAGGGGGAACTGGATGAAGAGGAAAGACAAAAGCTGGAGGAGGAATTATCTGCTGACAGTGAATTACAGCAGGAATTTGACCTCTTTAAAATGTCTGTTGATATAGTACACGTCTCTTCCATAAACAGGGCAGTAAAGGAGGCGCACGACAGGTTTTTGGATAGCAATCCGGGCTCAGGGACACAAAACAGCACATCAGTAGTTACCTGGTCCCTCAGAATAGCTGCCGGATTGCTTGTGGTTATGGTCAGCTACGGACTGCTGCAATTTTCCTTTGTCAGCTCCACCGGACTGTACGAATCATTGTACACAGCCTGGCAGTTACCGGTAACCAGAGGAGCGCAGCTCACCTATACCCATCTGGATTCACTCTATCTTCATCACAATTATGACAAGGTGATCATGCAATATGAAAGCCTGGAAGAGAGGTCGCTGCGGGATTACTTCATAGCCGCCATGGCTGCCATGGAGCTTAATGATTATGAGAGGGCTATCAAGTTGTTCCAGTTACTTAAGCAGGAAAATGAAAAAACAGATACCCGACTTTTTGAGGATGAGACTGATTACTACATGGCATTGAGCCATTTGAAAAACGGTGATTACCAGCAGGCGCTCTTCATTTTTCAGAAGATACGGGAGGATCATTCTCATCTGTATAACACTGCTGTATCAGGCAGCACGATATTCAAGCTTCAGATCCTGCAGTGGAAGGAGTAAACTTTTGGATATTGGGTTATTGATCAGGCCTGCGATACTTCCCTGGTATTGCAGGCCTTTTCAATGCCGGAGTTCTCAGTATTATTGAGATCCTACATCATTCGGAAAATCAGGTTTACGTATATTGCATCCGAATTTCATCCACAGATACAGAAATGATCACGATCTATACCGATGGAGCGGCAAAAGGAAACCCCGGACCGGGAGGATACGGAGTAGTGTTGAAGGCTATGGTCAATGGAAAACTGTTCAGAAAAGAGCTTTCTGAGGGTTTCAGAACTACTACCAATAACAGAATGGAACTGCTGGCAGTGATCAGAGGTCTGGAAGCCCTGAAAAATCATGGCTCTCAGGTAGTGATCTATTCGGATTCCAAATATGTAGTGGATGCGGTGGAAAAAGGCTGGATCTGGAATTGGGAGAAGAAGGGATTTAAGAATAAGGCGAATGTAGATCTTTGGCAGCGTTTTATTCCTTTATTCAAACAGCACAAGGTCAGGTTTCAGTGGGTAAAAGGCCATGCTGGCATCCCTGAAAATGAACGTTGTGATCAACTGGCCGTAGCCGCTGCGGAAGGCCCGGATCTCAGGCCTGATGAGGGGTATAACGGCTGACCTGTTTTCCACACAGTCCTTACCGGGGTTCTCTCTAAACGACACTGTTTGTCATCACTGAACTGATTTCTGGCTGGAGCGCAGATCTTACTGACCACAAAACCCATTACCTGATCCTACTGCACCTTTTACTCTTCAAATATCTTCACAATGGTCTGACCTGGAATATGGTTCAGCTCATCCTGATCGGGTATAGATAAGAAACACAAAATCGGGTTATATCATATTTTTTAAAAAATTATTTTTATTTTCTGGGTTACCCCGATCCGGTCGGGTCACTAATAGGCACGAATCAACAAATATCGGTATGCCAATTCTTTTTTAAAAATAAGAATATACGCGGATCGGAAAGGATGTTTTGACCGGGTGTAGACACCAGGTAGATCACCATCCGTTTCTGAATAATCCCGGAGTAACTTCCTTTGCCAATTATAACAGGGGCAACGGATTAACCGGGCTTCAACGTATGGGTTGTTGGCTTTACAACGTTATATGCCATCCTGGCCATTGAGGTCAATACCTAATGGTCAGGTATGGCTATTTTAATGACATGGACAGTTAAACCTATGAGGATACTGCCCTTATTACCTGGTTTGTACATTGAGTTCAACCGGATGTATGTATTCACCGCCCGGGTAATGTCCGTAAAGTATTAACGAAGTAGGAGGCGCCTCTTTTACCATAGTTGCATTCCCGGCTAGTTGATCAATTGTGAAACCTTAAAAACTGTATATCATGAACGAAAACGAAAATTCCAACCGCTATGATGAAGATGTCCCGCTAACCTTCATTGAAGGCCGACTTGATAGTGCTTCTCAGGGGCAGGAAGGCAGCTCTTCCAAAAAAAATATGTCTTTTAAATACACGGGCAAGCGATCTCTGGCTATGAGGGGACTGGTATCCGGAAAAAAATACTACTTTAATAAACCCGGCAAGGTAATAGAAATTGATCACCGGGATCTGGTATTTTTTGAAGGAGTTCCCAATCTGGAAAAGCTGGACTCGTCTATGAGCTAACAGGGTATTCAGGCTTTTATTTTTGGAAATGCGCCCAAAGTAACAAATAGAGGTTGCATTTAGGATTTGCAATATATTTTTTTAAATATTGCTTTTCGTAAACTGGTCTATAGTTGTGGCAATACAGGAACTGAGCAATGATCATTTGATGTGTAGCCATAATTAAAAATTGTATTTCACTACATATTTCCCGGAAGGACACAGGTGTCCTTCCGGGCAACTGCTATTCCACACCAAACCGATCATTGGATGAAATAAATAATCAGAAGCAGGGGTTACAATATTCTGAATAAAACATTAAAGTTATTCTTTGATGAATGAAGACGCAGCGGCTGAGATCTCAGGTGTCAGCATGTACGGCAGCATAGAGGCTGTCTACAGGGATTTTAGAGAGGAGTTTATACAATGGATGTACAAGACATACTCTTGTCCAAAGGAAGAGGCAGTTGAAATATACCAGGTGGCAATAGTGATTGTGTATGAAAACCTTATTTCAGGTAAGATCAGGGAATTAAAAAGTAGTATAAAAACCTATTTATTCGGAGTGGGGAAAAACAAATATATGGAACGGAGAAGGGAAAGCCAGAGGTTCATCCATGAGTGGGATTTTAACCTCGAGGAGGATGAGTATGAAAGGAAGGAGCTTTCCGAAGAAAGAGAGCAGGAGGTGAATAAGGTTATGAGTTGTCTTGGTGAACTGGGAGAAAAATGTAAGGAAATCCTTCAAATGTACTACTACCAGAACTTGTCCATGGAAGAGATCGCCGTCGCACTGGACTATAAAAACGCAGACACCGTCAAAAATCTGAAATACAAGTGTATGAATCGGCTAAGAAGTATGTTTAAAGCAAAATATGGAGGGAGATAAACGAGGAATGGAGCAGGAAGAAAAAGATATGGAATTGGTCAGTGATTATCTGTATCATCGCTTGGGAGATGAAGAAAGACTGGCTTTTGAGGCCAGAATGGCTGTGGATGAGGAGTTCAGATCGTTTTATGAGGAGATCAGACTGATGATCAGGGGTATAGGAAGTTATGGCCGCAGGGAAAATCTCAGGAAAGTAGAGCTGCTTGAGTCTGAGCTTTCGGCCGGAGCACCTGCACGGGTACGTTCGTTGAAATCTGCCAAACGATATTACTGGCTGGCGGCGGCAGCTGTGGCTGTGATAGCTGTCAGCTCCGTTTTACTTACCGGCCCCGGGCAGCCGGATACTCAGTCATTATTCGAAAACTATTACGAACCCTATCCCAACGTATTTGAGCCTACCAGGCGTGGCGAACCCACTGAGAGTGAAGTTTCCAGGAGAAAAAAGGCTTTTATTGCCTATGATAATGCAAGGTATGGTGAAGCGGCTCAACTTTTTGAGGGCCTGATAGTTGACTCTGACAAAATAAACCAGGATATTGTATCGCTGTACCTGGGCAATTGCTATATAGAGCTCGGAAGAACGGCGGACGCCATTGATATTTTTGAAAAAATAGAGAAGGAGAGTGTGATGCGTGATCAGGCTCATTGGTACCTCGCAATGGCATGGATAAAAGAGGGGCAAATAGATAAGGCCAGGAAGGTGCTGGAAGAGCTGGAGAAGTCAGGAGGTAGTTATTCGGAGAAGTCGGGTGAGATATTGAATAAAATTAACTAGTATAAATCTAAAACACCAAGAAAATGTCGAGTACGAATTCAGGCGATGGACCTGTCCACAAAGATTTACCCCCACTTCAAAATACAGATGAAAATGATGAATCGTCAGGAATGATGGTCAGGTCTGCAGATTGGATAGCAGAAGGCTTTGCGGACACTGTCAGACAAGAATCCGAAGAAATGCAGAAGTCAGAGAGGAGGCATGAACAGAAATCAAATGAGAATTTCAGCTAAAAATTTAATAAGTTAAATCCTTGAAAAATGACAAATACGAATTCGGACGATGGGCCTATTCACAAAGATATACCTCCATTACTTGCATCCATCAATAAATCGCAAAAGATGATAGCCTATTCTACAGCTACCCTGGCAGTGAGCGGTGCGATATACGTTATATTTCAACTATTCATTTGTGGTTGTGGCGGCTGAAGGGATATGTCTTTAGGGGTACCAGGCGTAAGCGTAAGTCATTTTGCACCTGAACGCATTGGTTTAATCCTGAATACCAGGTAAAGTAAAAACAGACACCCAAGGGATGCTATTGTATAATAGATATAAGCCATCCCTTGAGGTGTCCGTTCAATTGATTCGGGGCTTCCCCATAATTCCATCCCTGCCCAATTTACGGGGTGTGCGCTGTATTGATCGGCACTGTTCAGGTAATGAATCTGAGCTTCATGAATAGCTGTATTCAAAGGAATGCCCTTGTCTATCTCTTCGTAGGTTTTGCCCATTATCATTGCGGTGGAATGATCGTTGATTCGCCAGAGTGTAAGTAGTACACTCTTACAACCGGCAAATGAAAAGCCTCTGGCCATACTGTAAACACCTTCAGAACTAAAGATCTTACCGTAGCCAGTCTCACAGGCACTTAGTACGGTCAGGTCATTGTCAAGATTTAGATTGTACAGTTCGTAAGCAAACAATTTTTCATCTTTAAATTGTAAAAAATTAGTATACATATCATTTTGGCTGGCCCCACCATGTATAGCCAGGTGGATTATGCCATATTTGGGAGCTTTGGTCATAAATGTAGCTTTGAGTACATCCTGATCAGCTATGAACTCACCAGCCATTATGTCGGCTATTAAATTTATTTCTTTGATTGTCCCCGGAAGATTGATTAATTCCTGAGTTTCCTGCTCCTCATTTGACCAACCGAAAGCAAGTAACCCGGTTTTGGAATTTTTCAACCGGGGTGTGAAATGAGCAGCTGCGTCATGGGCATAAGAAACAATATATTTACGTGCCACGTAGTCCAGGTCTTTATAATTTGGTACTGATGTATCAGCAGGTTTAGAAGTGATCAATGCGTGAAAAGGCAATAGGTTCAATGGCCCGTCAGGAACTATGAAGAGCTTTGTTGGCTTTTGTTTTGGTTCAAGGTCTTTCAGAACAGGTAGTAGAAGTTTACTGTACAGATTGTATGCGAGGTCACTGTATTTTTTAAAGTCATCGATCAGACTTTCAGGTCTGGGGCCTTTTGCAATGATCTTTGACAACTCATTGATCTGGTCAGTTAAGGTTGTATCATTTTGGATCTTGACCAAATTTGTTTTATTCGGAGTAGTTGTAAGCACGTACATGGATGTTTCACCGAAAAAATATTCAACAAAAAGAGAACCTTCTTCTCTATGGATCTTTTCAAATGGAAATATGCCCAGATCCGGTTCCCTGAATCGATACTCCGGGAACATGGTTATCAAGTCATCCTGCCATTCTGAGAATTGTTCATTCAGAGATAGTATTTGCATACTCACAGATCGCTCCACAGAATCATTCTTATGATTTTCACCTAATATGTATCTTCGATTTTGTAACAGGGCTATTTCGCTTCTTAGTTTTCGCTCCTTTTTAAGGATACTATCGGGAATATTGTAGTGTGAATAGTTTTTTACCTGTTCCAATCGTTCAGACAGTAGTCTGGACTTACTTCTTTCCATCAAAAAATATGCTGTTTTCAGGTACTGGCTATCACCGGATTCTGTGAAAAGCAGGTAGCTGCATTCAATTGCGGCCTCATAGATAAAATAGCTTTTCTGCATTAATTGAAGTTTGGACATTTCCACTTCCTGAGAATTCCAGTATGCATTCATTAAACTTTCGGACAGTTGAAAACATTCCAGTGCCAATTTTAATTGAGTCAATTGATTGGATTGGGTAAATAGTGCCATGAGCGCTTTTCCCTTACTGGCTATAACTTCATACAGATATGCGCGTTCTTCAAGAATCTGGTAAGATGGATTTGACCAATTCTCCAGATTACCCGCAGATGTGGCCACCTGAATAGAGTTCTGGGAATAATGCAGGGCAGAATCAAACCATTGGTTCCCGAGCATTAGATCCGCCAGATATTTATAGGTGTATGATAAAGCAAAGTGACTTGTATTCTCATCTGATTGTTGGATTTTCAGAGCATATCTGTAATTCTGCAGGGAACCTTCAAACAGACTTAGTTTGTTTAAACCACCCGCTTTGATTATATAGGCATCTGCCAGTCTCCTTGTATCATTTGGAACGTGATTATTTATTAATACTATCATACTATCAGCACATGCAATGGCACTTTTTGGATCATTTGAGGTGATGAAGGCTACGCCCAGATTGTAGTAGTCATGAGCTAATTCCGAGTAAGACGGATGACGCATAGAAGCTCTGAAACTCAAGGATTTTTTATAGTACTCTATTGCTCGTTTTGATTGACTCCTGTTATCATAAATATTGGCGATCATACCGAAACATCTTACGAGAGAAATAGTATCCTGAACATTGTCGGATTCCAGTGCTTCAATAGCTTTAAACCCATAAGCCAGTGCCTGATCAAAGTCTTTTAATGAGCGTTTTGTTGTGGCAAGATTATAATAGGTTCTGTATAGAAGTCTGGTATCAGTTTTATCGAGCCCCTTTAGTGAATTTAAAGCCAGTTGAAAATATCTCTCCGCTTTCAGGAAATCCCGAATGTAGTAACGGTATATTTCACCAATGCCATTATAGCTTTCGATCACCTTTTCATGGCGTTGTCCCAGTAGATTAAGTCTGGTTCTCAATGATTGATCATGAGCTTGCAACGCTTTATCCAACTCGTTACTTCTTGTGTAAAAGATTCCAAGAGCATAGTGGGCACTTGCCAGAGCAAGGCCGTTTGGTCCTTTGCTTTTTCCGATTAAAACAGCCGAATCTAAACTGGGTTTCGCAAGCTCGAAATTCCTCAACCCTGAAAAAGCGTACCCTTTTCCTGCCAGCGCATAAATGAGAGTTTCCCAGTCTCCTTCCTTTTTTGCTCCGGCCATAACATCATCATAGACCTTAAGAGCCTGACCATATTTCCGCTGCCGGGCCAGTTGATCCGCCTGCTCAAGCAATGTTGTGGTTTGTTCATCCCCGGTACGAAACACTTCTGCATTTAACTGAGAAAATGTAGAACTCAACAGTATAAGCAAACCAATTACTATAGATTTCACAGCTAAAAAACGCTTTGATTTCAACTTTTTAAGAGTCGTATTGACGAGTATAATATTATAAAATTAATCATTATTACAGACAATGTTGCATTTGAGATCCGCTCGAAATAAAGGAGGGCATACTATTGCTTTTGAAGTATTGAGTACCTATCTTTGGCATACCTTTAAATATGAATATTTATCTATTTTTATTAAAAATAAAACTAAAATAGAGATAAATATAAAAATATCGTTTATTTAACTATCCATTCTGTGGAGGCTACGGCGTCTACATACTTTCTGATTTACCTGTGATAAAGTATTGGATACTTCTTTTATGTTACTTAATTATAATAATGAGCCATGAGAAAACTTATTTTTAGCCTGAGTATAATCACCTGTAGTTTGTTGTTTATGGGATGTACAGAAGAGCAGGTGCAACCCGGTGAAACCTACACGAAATCCGATCATACTGAAGATCCTACGGACGAATTAAAGGAAGATCCTCCACTTTACTAGAATTTACAGTTGCTGTAACGGCGTAATTAACAATTCAGATCAACACAGATACATTCGTTGGAATGTTTACCGATCCTGTTTTATGAACCTGGATACCAATGTGTCTTTTTCCGTCATAGCTTGCACGAAAAAGAGGCCTTGCCTGTATGATGAGACGTTAAAATAAAAATGATGCCAGCCTGCGGGGACAGGGTCCATTCTCTCAATCATTTCCATAGGTGCACCATGAAGATCGATAATTGAGACTTTTACTGCGGACGGCTGGAACAATTCAAAAGATACAGTCATATCTGAAATGACCGGATTAGGTTCTACAATGATTGCGGAGGTTGGTGTTTCCATTATATCATTGTCATCCGATGAACATGACAGCAGAACCACGAGAAATAATATGAGCAGGGGTCGGGAGGAGGTCATTTTTTTACGAAGTTATGAATGTCGGAATAAAAGACTGATTTGAATTTAATAAAAAACAGGCTCTATACCCAAACAAATATTCATAGTACCGCAGCTTCTTAGTATTGGTCATGGTGCTATTGGAGTTTGATTGCAGGGACCGGAACAGCTCTGTTTCCTTCAATTTCAAAACAGGACAAGGACAAATTGGAAGGGGTGCTTTGGTGCTGCTTACCCGGCCCAACCCTCGCGGTCCAGGCTACGGTACTGAATGGCCTCCGCAAGATGTTCGATCCTGATCTCTTCTGTTCCGGCCAGGTCGGCAATGGTACGGGATACTTTTAGTATGCGGTCATAGGCCCGGGCAGACAGTCCCAGTTTCTCCATGGCTGTTTTCAGCAGGGTCTTACCTGCTTCATTGATCTGACAGATCTCCTTTACCCTTTGTGATGGCATCATAGCGTTGCAGTGCAATGATGCATCCCCTTCAAACCGTTTGGACTGAACTTCCCGTGCCGTCATCACCCTTTCCCGTATCTCCTCACTGCTTTCGGTTTTGGTAGTTCCTGTCATTTCATCAAAGGATACCGGAGTTACCTCCACATGCAGGTCGATACGGTCCAGCAATGGGCCACTCACTTTGCTCAAATAGCGCTGTACCACTCCGGGTCCGCACACACATTCCTTTTCCGGATGGTTGTAGTAGCCACAGGGGCAGGGATTCATACTGGCGATAAGCATGAAGTTAGCCGGATAATCATGTGATACCTTTGCCCGGGATATGGTCACCCTACGCTCCTCCATGGGTTGGCGCATTACCTCCAGTACCGTACGTTTAAACTCCGGCAACTCATCCAGGAACAGTACACCATTATGAGCCAATGATATTTCTCCAGGCTGTGGATTACCACCACCACCTACCAGTGCCACATCACTGATGGTGTGGTGTGGACTTCTGAAAGGACGGGAAGATATCAGCGCTGCATCCGAGCCCAGCCGGCCTGCTACGGAATGGATCTTGGTCGTTTCCAGTGCCTCATGCAGGGAAAGGGGAGGAAGAACGGAGGAAAGCCGCTTGGCGAGCATAGTCTTACCCGCTCCGGGAGGGCCTATCATGATCACATTGTGCCCGCCCGCTGCTGCGATCTCCATGGCTCTTTTAATATTGTCCTGCCCCTGCACATCGGAAAAATCCACTTCGTAATTGTTCAGCTGGGCCATGAAGACATCCCGGGTATCCATCTTCAGAGGAGCAATGGAGACCTTACCCTCGAAAAAATCCAC
The DNA here is from genome assembly GCA_001657315.1 of Flammeovirgaceae bacterium BBD 1991-12. Lineage (GTDB taxonomy): Bacteria > Bacteroidota > Bacteroidia > Cytophagales > Cyclobacteriaceae > Fulvivirga. The sequence continues at coordinate 46,377 of LYSV01000028.1, forward strand.
GGCTTCCTGCATGTTTTCTACCCCTATGACCTCAAGATCGTTGACGATTGCTGCCTCGCGGGCATTTTCCTTAGGAAGTATGAAGCCCCTGAATTTGTTTTTTCGGGCTTCTATAGCTATTGGTAGTACCCCTTTGATTGGCCGAAGCTCACCATCCAGTGACAATTCACCCATCACCACATACTCGTCCATCTTTTCTCCCTTGAATTGCCCTGAGGCCTGCAGCACACTCAGTGCAATAGGAAGGTCATAGGCGCTGCCCTCTTTCCTGATATCAGCCGGCGCCAGATTGACTACCACCTTTTGTCTGGGCATACGGTAGCCATAGTGTTTCACCGCCGATTCCACACGATGGGCACTTTCCTTGACAGCGCTGTCCGGCAGGCCGCTCATCCAGAACTTTGTGCCCTGTACTACGGTGACCTCAATAGTGATGATCCGGGCATCGACACCGAATACCGCTGCTCCATAGTTTTTAGATACCATTACTCAGTCAGCTTTTCTATGAGCAGGATAAGTATATGTATGATTTTAATATGAATTTCCTGAATACGATCAGCGTACCCATAATATGGAACACAGATCTCCACATCAGCCATGCCGGACATCTCGCCACCGCCATTGCCGGTCAGCGTCACTACCCGGGCACCTTTGTTCCGGGCTTCTTTGATGGCCTGGATAATATTTTTGGAGTTACCACTGGTGCTTATGGCAAGGATCACATCCTTGTCGGTGGCTACAGCTTTTACATATCTTGAATACACATATTCAAAGCCAAAATCATTACCTACACAGGAGAGGTGGCTGGGGTCAGCAATGGCAATCGCCGGCAGAGGTTCCCGGTCATCGCGGAACCGGCCCGTCAGCTCCTCTGCAAAATGCATGGCATCACAATGTGAGCCACCGTTACCACATGAAATGGCCTTGCCTCCTTTTTTAAAGCAGTCAGCAAAGAGCTCAGCAGCTTCTTCGATTCGTGCTATATTCTGGGGGTCCGAAAGAAATTTTTCGAGTACATCGACAGCAAGCAGTAGCTCCTGCCTGATCAGTAGTTGGTTGTCCATAAATGAAATTATTCGGTAGTAGCGCCGTCGGACGCCGGGGTATTCCTTGTAGAAACATCACCTTTGGTAGCCTCCTGAAGGTCAAACATCTTGGCCTTGAAGGAATTGGCTTCATGCTCCAGTCGTTCTACTTCCTTTTTGGTTTGCCTCTGGGCCATGGTTACCATTACAATATTGACTATAAAAAGTATAAGGCCCAATACAGCAGCGTAGATCATCCAGTCCATTCTATCTCTGAGCCACAGCAGAAACTCAAAATCTTCTGATCGGTAATTGGTGTAAATGGCTGTGATCAGGAATGCGAAATGGAAAAGAAAATAAACGAGGTAGAATATGGATTTAGGTTTCTTCATATGTTACTTTCCGCTATATAACCAACGTAGGGTATTGCAATTAAAACTACAAAAATTAATCAAGTATTCTGCATGGCGCTCAATTTTTTGTAAAGACCGCCACCTTTCACCAACTCGTCATGTGTGCCGCGTTCCACGATCTCTCCGCTTTGTATCACCACGATCTCATCAGCATGCTGTATAGTGCTCAGGCGGTGAGCTATCACAATGGAGGTGCGGTTTTGCATGAGATTGGCCAGTGCCTGCTGTACCAGCATTTCCGATTCGGAATCCAGCGCGGAGGTAGCCTCATCCAGCAGCAGGATTGGCGGGTTTTTCATAATAGCCCGGGCTATGCTTATCCTTTGCCGCTGACCACCGGATAGCTTCATGCCCCGATCACCAATATTGGTTTGGTAACCGCCTTCCAGTTCCATGATAAAATCATGGGCGTTGGCTATTCTGGCAGCATGTATGACCTCTTCTTCACTGGCATTGTCTATGCCGAATGCAATATTGTTGAATATGGTGTCATTGAAAAGGATGGATTCCTGGGTCACAATGCCCATCAGCTGCCGTAGCGATTCGATCCTGCACGCCGTCAAAGGATGATCATCGATCTTGATAACTCCGTCAGTGGGGTCGTAAAAACGTGGAATGAGATCCACCAATGTGGACTTGCCACCTCCTGAAGGACCTACCAGCGCTACAGTGGTTCCTTTTTTGATCTTAAGGTCTATTTTTTTCAGGACCGGCTCCCTGTCATACGAAAACGATACACCCTGAAACTCAATATCCTTGTCAAAACCTTGTATTTCCAGAGCGTTGGCATGGTCCTGAATGGCGGGTGTGGCGTCCACTACTGAAAATATCCTTTCGCCGGAGGCAATACCTTTTTGTACTCCCGAAAGCCCCTGTGAAAAGGCCTTCGCTGGTGAGATGATCTGAGAAAAAATGGCCAGATAAGCGATGAACTGACTGGCAGAAAGTGCAGTTTCCTCGTCCAGTACCAGTGAGCCTCCGTAATAAAGGATAATCGTGATGATCCCCACCCCCAGAAACTCCGATACAGGAGAACCCAGCTCTTTCCGGTAGGAATAGGAAAGATTTACCTTACGGTAATAGTCCGTTTCTGCTCCTATCTTTTTGTTGACATATTCACGGGCGTTGAAAGCCTTTATAATCCGCATGCCTCCCAGCGTTTCGTCGAGAATGTTTACAATGCGCCCCAGGGACTGCTGACTCTGGATAGCCTTGCGTTTTAGTTTTTTAACAATATAGCCCAGCGCCCCACCTGCGATGGGAAGTATGAGAATGGTAAAAACAGTGAGCTTGACAGAAATGGTGAAGAGCAAAATAAAATAAATAATGATCTGCACAGGCTCCCGAAACAAGGCCTTGGGACTGCTAAGCACGGAAACCTCCACCTCCTGAATGTCATTGGTAATACGGGACATCAGATCTCCCTTGCGTTCGTTGGTAAAAAAGCCAAGATGCATGCGTGATACCTTTTCGTAGATATCCATGCGTAGATATTTAACAGCATCGAGCCGGATCCGGGCGCTGATCACGGCTGCGAGGTACCTGAACACATTTGTGAGAAAAACGGACACCAGTACCACAATACAGACAAAGACCAGCGCCTGCTTTTGTCCACTGTTCTCTATGATGGTAGTAAAGTGATAATTAAAATAGTTACTTATGTATTCTGTGCTGATCTCAAATTCAGTGGGTTTTTCAAACACCACATCAGGTGTCAGCTTAAAAAGTACATTGAGCAGAGGGATGAGCATGGCCAGGTTGAACGCACTGAAGATCACACTCAAAATAATAAACACAATGTACTGTGGTACAAAAATCCTGAGTTTTCTGGCGTACCCAAAAATTCGAAAAAATGTTTGCATAAATAATCAGCCTGCAAGTTAGGCCTTTCACCCTAAAACTCATGTAAACGCTGTGGAATATTCCAGCGCAGCACCAGAGAGGTAAAGTTCGTTTCTTCGTCCAGTTCAGGCAGGGCGCTGTCCAGTCTTCTGTAAATATGTTTCAGGTCTATGAAGAAATTATGTTTCCATTGCCACGAAATTGTGAAGTCGCCATAGACCAGATCACTATCCACTCCCTGTCCGATCTCATTCCCGAAGTCCATCTCCCGGCTGGTGTTTTGCAACAGGATGTTGCTTCCCCAGTTGGAATCGGTGGTATCGGTACCGTAGTTGGCATAGATCAGCCGGGCGGTCAGATTCAACCGGTCCAGAGGCTGATATCGGAGTATCCCTACCCACTCCCGGAAGTTGGCCCCCAGTGGATGGGCCAGCGGCTGGCGGTAGTTCGAATAGCTGCCAAAGGGAGTGTCGTGTGTATAGGTGTAAGGGCGGGAGACGTTTAGCTCACCCTGCAGATCGAGATTTTCCAGCCCAAAAGCGTCAACATACTCTCCGCCGATCTGAAAAGCCCACTTGTTGGCCCACCAGCCGTCTCCTTCACGAAGATTATCCAGTAAAAACTCGTCGAATACGATCTGCCCGTAGATTGAAATTCTTTTTGCAGCCAGCCACTTGAAGTCTGTCCCCAGCAGTACATTGTCAGGGCTCCCGTTCTGCTGCTCAATGGCCCGATAAAAAATAACCGGATTCAGGTACTTCAGTTCAAACCGATTGCCGGAAACGCTGTCCTCATTGCTGAAGATCACAGCCTCAAATACACCGATATTGAGCTTTTTGCCAATGTTGAGACTTAAATGATGCAATGCCATATACTTGTCGGGATATCGGGAGCTTCCTGTAAGACCACTGGCATTGCCTGAGATATCAGCTGTCATTTCCGTGAAAAGGTTGGTATAGTTAAACTTCCAGACCTTTGTATTGATCTTCAGGAAAAGATAGGCAGGCGAGAAATCAGAAAGGATCAGTGAACGGTGGCCATTGCCCACAGCAAACCGGTCATGACCGAACTGGAAATTAATATGCCGGGTGGCATTGAAGCTTATATAACCCCTCGCAGTAAAGAAGTCCACGCCGTTTTCTTCATAGCCCTTCCAGAAACCTTCATGAGGTACAGTAAGATTGGACGCCCGGCGCTGGCGTACATAAAGGGGATTTACCAGCTGGTTTTCACCCAAAAAAGAATAAAAGCCTACCTTTTTGTCTATCATCCCCCGAAGCTCCACACCCCGGGTATTGATAAAGGTGTTTACATCTTCGGCGCTTTCCCTGCCGGCCGAGAGGTGCAGGACAGGGCTGACATGCAGATCAAAGTCTTTGGTGGAAACATGAAAAAGATCAGACTGAACCTTGTAAAAACTTTTAAGAATCGGGCGTTTGGAGGCATTTTCCTCACGGTTTGACCATTCCCAGTTATCATTTCTCAAATACCTTAAATTGAACCTGTCACGGCCCGACAGTGTGATCCTGGTGTCAATGGAATCTGCAAACTGAGCGATAAACTCTCTGGGGTAGGCCTTCCAGGAGGTGTGGAGATGTGGTGTCAGCTGGCCTGATCTGATCTCATACCGGTCTATAAGGTGATAGTAATCGTCATTCAGGGGGGCGTTGGCGCTTTGTGAAAGTGTGGTGAGTGGCAGGCAGCTCCCTATCATTAGTAGAGCAGACAGTGGCGGAAATAGCTTCATGGCCGCAAAATAAGCTAAAAAATGTTTAATGAGTGATTTGCAGATAACTGATTAATCACTACCTTTGTGCCTCTTTTGGAAATCGAAAAGACAAGACAATGAAAAAAGATATCCATCCAGAATACAGGGAAGTAGTATTTCAGGATAGCTCCAGTGATTTTACGTTTCTTACGCGGTCCACTATGACTTCCAAAGATACGATCAAGTGGGAAGATGGTAATGAGTATCCTTTGATCAAGATCGAGGTTTCTTCAGCCTCCCATCCTTTTTACACCGGTAAGAAACTATTTGTGGATACAGCCGGTAGGGTAGAGAAATTCAACAGGAAGTACAAGAAGTAATTTCCGGTAACAAGATAAAAGTAAGTCTTCCACAGCGCTGTGGAAGACTTTTTTATTTTCACTCATCCGGCGCTTGATGACTATCCCGGTTAGATCATCTGATCACCTTCATAGTGATGGTATTTTTCCAAATGTAAATGAGCAATCTCAATCAAAAACTGCAAGTCGTTAATTTTTGGATAGTTTGCTTTGTCTTGGCATGTGTCATGATGCACATCTGACATACTTTTATATTTTTGCAGGCATGCAAATCATTCTGTTTGACGATCCCGATATCCGCCTGTCACTAATGCCGCTGACCTTTACACGGCCTGTGGCTGAGATCAGGGTGGGGATCCTCAGAATTGCCGATAAATGGCAGCGCAGATTTGGCCAGCCGGTCTCTTACCATACCGCGGATTACCTTTCTAAAAAGTTTCCCTTACAGGCCGCAGATGAGAATTTGTTCATCAACGGTGCTGTGTGCCCCAATGATGAACTGATGGCTGAGATCGAAAAGCTGAAGGAAGGGGAATCGATAATACAGAATGATACACTGATCGCCGGCAGAATAAAGTCAGGGAATCCGGCGGAACTTGGTAACCTGTCAGCCCGGGAGTTCAGTGGAGAATTTACCATAATTGATGAATTATGGAGTATCTACAGGCTTAATGCCAGAGAAATAAAAGCTGACTTTGAGCTCGTCACCCGTAACCGGCAAAGCGCTGACCCCGATGATCCCCATGTGATTATTTATGGCCGGGATAACCTTTTTGTGGAAGAAGGGGCGAGCCTGAGGGCATGTACCATCAATGCAGAAAAGGGGCCGGTATACATCGGAAAAAATGCACTCGTACAGGAAGGGGCGATTATTTACGGAGCATTTGCCCTTGGGGAAGAATCCATCGTATCCATAGGGGCGAAGGTAAGAGGTGATTCCACGGTGGGTCCGTTTTCAAAAATAGGCGGTGAGGTGAGCAATTCCGTGATCTTCGGTTATTCCAACAAGGGGCATGATGGCTTTATAGGGAATTCTGTAATCGGGGAATGGTGTAACCTTGGCGCAGACTCCAACACGTCGAACCTGAAAAATGACTACGGCAACGTGAAGCTGTGGAATTATCTCAAGGAAGGTTTTACAGATACAGGACAGATGTTTTGTGGGACGATCATGGGTGATCACTCGAAATGTGGTATCAATACTATGTTCAATACCGGTACGGTCGTGGGTGTGTTTGCAAATATTTTTGGTGCAGGCTTTCCACGCAATTTTATTCCTTCATTTGCATGGGGAGGTGCCAATGGGTTTAACACCTATCAGTTCAGAAAGGTGGCTGAGGTTGCCCGTCGGGTAATGGAAAGAAGGGGCATGGAATTCAGTGCGGAGGATCAGGCCATTTTGGAGTATGTATTCAACCTGACGGGTTCTTATCGTATTTGGGAGGAGGAAAAAGTATGAGATTCGTTGATGTAGGAGGTCTTGCAGAGGTTAGGAAAAAGCTGGTGGCATCAGTGAAAAATGATCATGTGGCCCATGCTCAACTGTTTCTGGGAAGGGCAGGTAGTCCCAATCTGCCTATGGCGCTGGCATTCGCGGCATACCTCAATTGCGAAGATCCGTCGGGAGATGACTCCTGTGGCGTATGCTCGTCTTGTGTTAAAAACGCAAAGTTCATTCATCCTGACGTCCATTTTGTTTTTCCTGTGAGTCCTACGAAGACTGTATCGGGCAAGGATGTGATCTCCACAAGCTTTTTGAAGGAATGGCGTGAGTTCCTGACGACTTCTCCCTTTGCCACCCTTGACCAGTGGGCAGCCTGCTACGGAGGTGAGAATAAGGAGGCCAATATCTCTAAGGAAGAAAGCCGTCAGATCATTAAAAACCTTTCCCTGAAGGCATTTGAAGGCAAGTATAAGGTGATGATCATCTGGCTGCCTGAGTATATGCACCCCTCGGCGGCTAATGGTATTCTTAAAATTCTGGAGGAGCCACCGGAGAAGACCATCTTTTTGCTGGTCTCCAATAACGCTGAAAAGCTGCTTACCACCATACTATCCCGAACACAGATCGTGACCATGCCCAACCTGTCAGATGAGGAACTGGTGACTGTTCTGATTGAAAAACATCAGATAAGTGAAGATCAGGCCCGTCAGTTTGCGCATCTGGCGGATGGTGATCTGAATGCGGCACTGAGGCTGATCCACAATGTTGAAGACGATGGTCACCAGCTTTTTGCGGACTGGATGCGTGACTGTTTTAAAAGGGATTTTACAGCACTCGTCAGAAGATCGGATGAATTCCACGGAATGAATAAGGTAGCGCAGAAAAGCCTGCTACTCTATGGTATGAATATGATGAGGGAATCACTGATGAGCCATGCAGCCCCGGAGCTCCTCCGTGTCAATGGCAGGGAGAGCCAGTTCATTGAAAACTTCAGTAAGGTCATAGATGAGGATAAAGCGACAAAGATCACTACTTTACTGAATGAAGCTCACTTTCATCTTGAACGTAACGCCGGCGCCAGAATGGTCTTTCTGGATCTTTCGTTACAAATAGCAGCTATCATTAAATGACCGGTACGATCAGAATTGGCACAAGAGGAAGTAAACTTGCCCTTTGGCAGGCCCACTATGTAGCGGACAAGCTTCGTAAGGCAGGTATTTCGACAGAGATCGTCACCATTGAAACCCAGGGAGACAAAATACTGGATGTTTCCATAGCAAAAATTGGCAGCAAGGGTGTATTTACGGAAGAAATTGAAGAACAACTGCGGGTCGGTGCGATTGATATTGCTGTACACAGCGCTAAGGATATGCAGTCTGAGCTGCCTGAAGGCTTTGAGCTTATCGCCTTCACCGAACGCGAAAAGGTAAACGATGTGCTGGTCAGTGAGCGGAATTCCCTGAGCCTCGATGATCAGGGTATTTGCATTGGCACTTCCTCAACAAGGCGTGTGGCTATGCTGAAGCACTGGTACCCCCATATTCGTACGGTGGCCGTACGCGGTAATTTACAGACGCGAATCGCTAAAATGAAAGATGGTGCCTGTGATGCGCTGCTTCTTGCCTATGCAGGTATGTACCGCATGGGATATGGCAATATGATCGTTGAAGAGTTGAGCATAGATCGGTTTGTGCCGGCAGTGGGGCAGGGGAGTGTGGCTGTGGAATGTGCAATGGATCTGTCTCCTGAAAAAAAGAAGGCCATAAGGAATGCGGTAAATCACAGCACTACGGAGATAAGACTGAAATGCGAAAGGGCCTTTCTAAGACAGCTACAGGGAGGGTGCAGCATACCTGTGTTTGGCCTGTCCGATATTATCAATGACGGTATACAGTTGGTTGGAGGGATCATCAGTCTTGATGGTGGTGAGTTGATACGTAAGCAAATGAATACTCCACTACAGGAGGCTGAAAACCTTGGTAAGGAGCTGGCCATACAGGTGCTGAATGCAGGAGGAGATAAAATACTGAAAGACATTAAAAATAATCTGTAAAGACGAAAAAATGAATAAGTTACTTACTTTGATTACATTGACCCTACTGGCAGGTGCGTGCGCCACTGACAAGGATTACCTGATCACCATTAAAACGGAATACGGTGATATGAAGGCCATTCTTTATGATGAAACACCGCAACATAAGGAAAACTTCCTGAAGCTCGCTCAGGAAGGTTTTTATGACAGTACCCTGTTTCACAGGGTGATGAAGGATTTTATGATCCAGGGAGGTGATCCCAACTCCAAAAACTCTGCTCCGGGGGCGCCATTAGGCATGGGAGGGCCCGGATATACAGTGCCTGCGGAGTTCAAAAAGGAATTTTTTCATGTAAAGGGGGCGTTGTCCGCGGCACGTCAGCCGGATCGTGCGAATCCCCAAAAAGCGTCCAGTGGCAGTCAATTTTATATTGTACAGGGTAAGAAATGGACCAGGGAAGAGCTGCTTACTGATGAGAACAAACTGAACCAGGCTGTGCAGCAGTTGGTAAGTCGCAGTGACCAGGATTCGGTGAGGCAGATGCTGATCAGCGTTTATCAGAATGAAGGCCCCGAGGCCTATGGAAAAAAGATCATGGAGATCAAGGATTATGTGGCGCAGATCATGCAGGTAGATGTGGCCAAAAATATGGCGACTGAAAGAGTAGAAGCATATACCACAATAGGCGGATCCCCTCACCTCGATGACAACTACACAGTCTTTGGAAAGCTGGTGGAAGGCCTTGATGTGATTGACAAGATCGTGGAACAACCTACAGACGGCAGGAACCGGCCGGAGAAAAATATCCCTATGACTGTGGAGGTAGAAGAGTTGCCCAAAAAACGGATCACTAAACTATACGGGGTTCAGTATCCTGAGAAATAATAACGGTGGATAGTTCCTGTCATTTTACCGGCAAACAACTATGAAGATCTTAATCACGGGTTCGAATGGACTCTTGGGTCAAAAGCTGGTTGACCTGCTCAGGAAGCAACCTGATATTGAAGTAATCGCTACCGCACGTAATGCCAACCGCCTTCCTGCTCTATGGGATGGGTATACTTTTTCCAAAATGGATATCACTATATCCGATCAGGTGAATGAAGTAGTACAGCAGCATCAGCCGGAGGTCATTATCAACACTGCCGCAATGACCCAGGTGGATGACTGTGAGTTGAACAAAGAGGAATGCTGGAAGCAGAATGTGACCTCCGTTGAATACCTGATCCATGCAGCCCGGGACGTAAATGCCCGTTTGGTCCATGTTTCCACTGATTTTATTTTTGACGGTAGTGACGGTCCGCTGGATGAGAGTGCCATTCCCAATCCTGTTAATTATTATGGAGAGTCTAAGCTGGCAGCCGAAGGGTTGGTACGGCAAAGTGAGCTGAGCTGGGCTATTGTTCGTACGGTACTTGTTTACGGTATCACCAGTGATATGACGCGCTCCAATATCGTGCTGTGGGTAAAGAAAAGCCTGGAGGACGGTAAGCTTATTCGTGTGGTGAATGATCAGTGGCGCACGCCTACACTAGCAGAAGATCTGGCCATGGGATGCTATCTGGTATCAAAGAGTAAGGCTGAAGGCATCTATCACATCAGCGGAGAAGGCATGCTCACCCCTTACGACATTGCTCAGGCCACCGCCGACGTTTTTGGACTGGACAAGACCCTTATCGAGGAGACGGATGCTTCCCAATTTTCCCAACCGGCGAAAAGACCTCCGAAGACAGGGTTTGTTATAGAAAAGGCAAGAAAGGAACTGGGGTACACACCACATAGTTTTAAAGGGGGATTGAAAATACTTAAAGATCAAATGGTTGAATAGGTGTACTGCCGTGATAAAGGAGAGTATCACTGTAAACTTCCCTATGAAATACTAATGGGAGATATTATTTAAAAAGTTTGATTAATTTTAATCAATGTCTGCCATAGAAAAAAAAATACGTCAGCTTCTTCCGGTTTTGTCTGAAAAGTACAAAGTATTGCATATAGGCTATTTCGGTTCTTTCGCGAGAGGTGATCAAACCAGTCAGTCGGATGTAGATATCCTTGTAGATTTTTCCGAGCCTCTTGGCTGGGAATTTTTTGATCTTCAGATGTTCCTTGAGAAGGAGCTTGGCAGGGAAATAGACCTGGTCACAAGGAGTGCAATCAAGGAAACCGTCAGAGAAGATATATTGAAAAAGGTCAAATATATTGTATGACCAGGCTTAGAAGCACCGAGTTGTATATCAAGGATATGGTTCTTTCAATTGAAAGGATTCTGGAATATGTCGGCGATCTGGATTTTGATGTATTTGAAACAAATTACATGGTGGTTGATGCCGTGGTCAGAAACTTTGAGATTTTAGGTGAAGCAGCTAAAAAGGTTCCTCAAAGTATAAAAGATCAGCACAGTGAGATCCCATGGAAAGAAATGAATATTCTGAGAAATATTGCTACTCACGAGTACTTTGGCATAGATCACGCCACCCTGTGGAAGATCATAGAGGAGCACTTGCCCCGGAATCTTGAAGACCTCAAAAAAGTCATGGAAAAGCTGTGAAGGAGGAACATATGATCTGCTCAGACCAATTGATCCTTTAATCCTTACCTTTCTTTCTTTCTTTTTTTATAGCCAGTCTTAAAAAAAAGACAAATCCACCCCCTACGGTTCCCAGAATGAACAACATGGCTACAAGCGCTGAGATACTCATTTTTTCCGCTTTACAAATTTTCTATAGAGATACCGGTTGATCAGTATACCCACTACCAATACGATAGCCCATTGGGTAGCAATGGAAGCGTTGCTGTATACATCAAAAACATTCCATTGACCGGCTGCATTAAACCAGGGATATTCCGAATACCCCTGGCTCATCCACCAGTAGATGAGGAATGCTCCAAGTCCTACGTTGAATGTAAGGGTCCAGACGAAATATTGTACTGGAATGGTCAGGTCCGAGTCCTGGTCGATAAACTCTTTCTTGAACTTCGCAGCGCCGTACTTTAGTACTGCAATCATGATCAGCAGGCCTGTAAGTATGAGCCCGATACCCCATACCCAGTCCTGATTATTGAAAACGTTCAGAGACCATGCTGAAGGGAAGCCGAAAAGAGCGCAGAATATACCGGCTCTGATGCCAGCGGTATGCCGTGTAAGTCCCATATCCCTTAAATTACTGATAAAGAGCTCCAGCATGGGTAGCAATGAACTAAAGGCGGCCATGAAAAAGGCCAGAAAGAATATAGTGGAGAGGACAGCCCCTCCGGTAAATGTGGAAAACAATTTGGGAATAATAGTGAACATCAGCGCCTGATTACCACTTTGCAGGTAAGAAATCGCCTCTGTTTCCGTGGCCGAGAGGGCAAAAACAGCGGGTAGAACGGCCATACCAGCCATAAGAGATGCCGTGTTGTTCCCAAAACCACCAATGAATGTATTCAGCACAACATCTTCTTTGCGCCTTGAATACGAAGAAATGGTCATGATGAGTCCCCAACCCGCTCCGGTGGACCATGCCGACTGAGACAGGGCTTCGATCCAGATGGTGGGGTTGGAAAAGTGCTTTGTATCAATGAAGAACATATACTCCAGGCCTCTGATCCCGTTTTTCATGGTGAGGGCCATAGCAGTAACCAGTATCAGCAGAATAAATAAGCTGGGGATCAGGACCTTGTTCGCTTTCTCCAGCCCCTTCTGGATGCCTTTGGTGAGCACGATGATACCAATGAAGATCGCAGCTATGTATAGAAAAACCGTCAGTACACTACCGTTGGATACGCTGGCCCAATATTCATTCAGATATTCCGGATCTTTTTCCAGCCGCCGGGCGATGGTTGGCTCACCGGCAATGAATGATGCCAGGTTTTCCAGTGACAGCCCCAGGTAACGAAGGGCCCATCCGGTAACAACGGAATAATAGAAAGCAATCCCCAGCGTACATATGGTAATAAAGAAGCCGCCCCAGGTCATCCGTTTTCCTCCCAGGTGACCATAGGACCCAATCACACCGGACTTGTATTTCTTACCAATGGAAAACTCCGCCATCATAAGGGGAATGGACCATGCCAGCAGAAAAAATATCCACAATATAAGGAATGCGCCGCCGTACTGCCCGGCCAGTCGGGGAAACCTCCACAGGTTGCCGGCTCCTATAGCCATTCCCAGGGAGGCCAGCACTATGCCCCAGCGATTACTGAATTCTTCCGCTTTGTTCAAATTGATATTGTCAATGTTAATGACCGATGAGTTGAGGATATGGCGTTAGGGGCGGGATACACACGACTCGTAATCCCGGGCTCCATGCTCTACGCACCATGCCCTCTGCGCAAGGCCGGTTAATAATAGACAAAAATCATGAACTTATGAAACCCGTTTATGAACAGCGGAAGCCCTGTCCTGTTGCCGGGTCAGTCAAACAATTCCTCAATGGGCTGTCCGGTAGCCCCGTTGGGCAGCTTGATATCCAGCATCATGGACAATGTAGGCGCTATATCCGTTACAGGATGGTACCTCACAGAAAAGCCCGGTTTTATTCCAGTCCCATACCAAAGCATAGGCACGTGCGTATCATAGGTATAGGCAGAGCCATGAGAGGTGCCGGTTTTATTGCCGGTGGGTAGCCATCCCGGCTTCAGGGTGTAAAGCACATCACCCGATCTGCTTTGGTTGTACCCCCTTACCAGCATGCCCTTTATGCCGGAAGAGTTGTAATCCGATAGTTGTATGGTATTGGCAGAATAGCACTCTGCAACTCCTTCCTGCTGCATTAGAAGATCAGCCACTTCATCCCTGATCTTCAGGACAGAAAGCTCCCTCGCCCTGATCAGTTTGCGGTTGAGAAAAACCTGCATGTTGCTAACGTTTTCCACCCATGGGCCTTCACCGTATTTTGAGGTCAGCAGATCCTCAACCTGTTTTTTTACATCCAGGGTAAAATACCCGCTTTGTACCTTGTTATCGATCAGAAATTGTGGCACGTCCACCACTGCATGGTCAGCAGTGAGAAAAACAAGATAATTGTCACTGCCTACTGTTTTGTCCAGTTCCTTCAGCAAGGTTTCGATATTCCGGTCCAGCCTGAGGTAGGTGTCCTCGATTTCCACGGAATTGGGGCCAAACTTATGGCCTATATAATCTGGTGAAGAGTAGCTTATGGCCAGAAAGTCTGTGTCGTCACCCTTGCCCAATTGCTCCCCGGTTAGCGCTGCCAGCGCCAGGTCAGTCAGTATATCATTGCCAAATGGTGTGGCTGGCAAGAGACCATATTTCGGATCTTCCACCTTTGAAAGATCATAGGGAAATACGGGATCTTTGTCTGCCATTTTTCCTTCGTAGGGTGAGCTGTCCGGTCCGCTCTGCCGGTAAGTGTCGATATCGTAAAGCGTATTCCACGTCTGACCCAGGTATTTGTCCGCCTGCTTGTTTTTATTGAATTTCCGAACCCAATTGGGCAGGTCATCATAATACCATGTGCTGGTAATAAAGCCTCCCGTTTCACTGTCATACCAGTAAGCATTACCGGTATGGCCTGCCGGGAAGATAGCGCCCCGGTCCTTGATAGAGATTCCGATCACTTTCGATCTCATCTGGTTGGAAAAACGAAGCTCGTCCGTTATAGCAGTGACCAGCATATTTTTGGGAGACATTTTTCCTTTGTCTGAAGTGCTCCCCACGGTGCGTACCTCATCATCCTGGGCACAGTAAACGCCCTTCTTGCTAACATGGTCATACCATGAATTGGAAATGATACCATGTACGGCCGGAGTGGACCCCGTGTAAACAGAAGCATGGCCCGGTCCGGTATAGGTAGGCACATAATTGAAATGTGCATTTTTAAACATAAACCCCTGATCCATTAATCTCCTGAAGCCTCCGTCACCATACCGGTTTTCGAAGCGTAAAAGATACTCCTGACGCATCTGATCCACGATAATACCTACTACCAGTTTTGGTTTTTGAGCGGATGCTGAAATGGTGACGAAAAGGACTAACGTCACAAATATATTTTTCATGGGGCTATTGTTTTTCGACGATGCAAGTATAACAATTAGTTAGTGATTTGTTGATTGTTGATCATGGTTGTATGCTATTTTTTGCCGACTGTCCGCAGGATTCTGTGAATGTGAGTAATTTGCCAATTGCCAACCTGAGAAGACAGCAAGACCAAACCAAAACAAGAAACAAGAAACAAAAAATAAGAAACAAGAAACCAACAACCATCAACCAATACCCGCATCATTTATCACAATAGATCATATCATAATCTGCCGATTCAAAAGCCTGCTTGCGAATCACCTGTCCGTCCTGATCATAGTAGATCACTACGTAAAACTCTGCCTCGGAAATATGCTTTTCAGTGAAGTAAACGGGCCGGCCTTTTTTGCCAATGTTTACAATATCGTTGAAGCTTTGTGGTATGATCTCTCCCCTTATGTTGCTAAGCACACCGTACCCGTTTTCTCCCAGGGTTATGATCACGATCTCCTGCTCCGATTTCTCTACATAGGTAAACGACCGGATACCTTCACCTGGCAGTCGCTTTTCCTTAATGTTGTAAAAGTCCCATTGTCCATCGAGATTGACCAGAGCTACCGAATCCGTCCAGTAGGCGATCTCCTGATATGCGAATTCAGAAAGCGCTTTACCTTCCCCATCGATCAGCCCCCATTGGCCATCCTTTTGACCTGTAAATACCCCGGGGCCGTAGGGTTCAACCCTCCTGTCATATTCCGTGGGGATAAACACTTCTTTTTTTTCGGAGAACAAGCCAAACTTCTTTCCTTTCAGCAGCGAAACACAGCCGTCTTCATAATTACCAATGGCATCATACCTTGCATTAAGAAGTTTACCCTTCTTCGAGTAGAGCCCTTTTTTATTCTTTTGTGTGAAAATGATGTATTCACCAAGAGCACTCAGCTTTTCTGATCCTGCCGGCATAATTTTATTACCTTCATGGTCAATGATCATTGTCCCTTCGGCTGACTTCACCTGTACGAATTCACCGGAGTGACCATTGAATGAAAGAAGCAAAACCTCGTCTTCCTGACCTATCACCAGGGTGTCGCTATTACTGGTAAACAAAAGCGTAGTGTCTTTTTTGACAGCCAATGCGAAGTAGCTCCCCAGTAACCGGATATCATCCAGTTCGTCAGCCACTTTTACATAGTTCACGGTTTTTAGCAGATCCCATGTAGAATCATTCCTCACACTCAGCCAGGTAGCATTATAGTCCAGTTCATCAAAGGGCTTCTGATTGACCGGTTGAAATGAATCATTGATCACGCTGAAACCTTCCTCATCACTGATCACATAGCCATAAGGTAAAAAACTGATCTCCTGTTGTTTGAAGGGTATAAGCTCATTCAATTGCTCATCATACACCACCTCTCCATCGTTAGACTGTAGCCAGAGCTTTCCGTTTTCCAGTAACTCATATTCGCTGAACAGCATTTGAAACTTAAGGGGATCTTTGTCCGCAGCCGCCACCAGCTTGCGGCCGATCTTCACGTCCAGTAATCCGTCTTTTTCAAAGATCAGAAAATTATCTACCGCCTGAATGTTATCAAACTGAGGTTTGGCCAGCAGTATCCCTGAAATGGTCCTCAGGCCCCATCTACCGCCCTTTTTAAAAATTACAAATTTTCCCTTCAGCAAAGCAGCGTCTTCATACGTTGCCTTTAATATGATGGTTCCGGACTTGTGGGTCAGTCCATAGCCCTGTTTGCTTTTTACTTTCAGGACACCGCTGCCCAGATCCTCAGCCTGTGTGACCTTTGAGGTGATTTTGACCCCGTCCAGGCCTACCACGTGGTTATCCAGCAAAGCAAAATCCTGGTCTGAAACAGTGCACAGGTACTCGTCGCTTATAGTCTTATAGTCAGGGTCCAGTATGACATTGCCATCCGTATCCATCAGGCCATACCTACGGTTTTCGAGAAATGGCAGGAAGGGCCGGTGGGCTGTCTTCACCCGTTCCAGGGAGTCGGACGAAAGCTTTTCAGGGTATGCTGAAAGCCTTTCTTGCTCCTTCATAAGGTGGTATAGAAAATCACGGGCCTTTTTGGTCAGATGGCTTTGCGGATACTCTCTGATGAACTTCAGGTATCCTTCTTCGGTATGTTTAGCCGTCATGACCTGGTATATTCTGGCTTCGGCTTCCCGGCGGTACGGTGTAGTAGGGTGCTCCTTTAAAAACCGTTGGTAGCTTTTCATTTTGCCATCGGCAGTACTTTTGTCAAAAAAGAGTTTTTCATAGCGTTTTTTGGCTTCGGAAAACTGATCCGCCTGTGGATATTTATCCATGAAATCAAGATAGGCCTGGTAGCTGTTCACTTTCAGCGCTGTTTCAAAGGCACGGGCATTGCGTTGCTGAATGGCGCTGCTTTCAAATCTGGACCCATCGAAGTGTTCGAGGTAAAAAAGATATGCCCTTTCGGAATTCTCCTTTTGCGCACGACCCCAGGCCAGGCTGTCCAGATCATTTTTTAACTGATCCATCTCTACCCTGCCTGCGTAGATCCTTGCCAGGCTTTCCTTTTCTTTGAGTTCGAGGCTGTCAAAACCATCCCTGGCCAGGTTCACATACCTGTACGATGAGTCAATGCTCTGGAGGGGGTAGGAGGTTTTGAACCAAAGCTCCGCCTTAAGATACCATGCACCAGGATATACGCTGTCCTTGTCAAAGGCCTTATTGATCAGCTCCTCGACCTTATCGAATTCTTCCTTTTCCAACATTTTAAACCCGCGTTTGATCAGACTTACCTGCGCAGAAGTGGAAAAAGTGATAAATAGCCACGTAATAGTAAAAATAATGCGTATCATACCCAACATGGATCTGCCCGACAATGATATGGAATTCATACCAATGGAGTAAACGAAATTTAATGAGATTACAGTTGGTCGTCTTTTCCAATTATTGATTAATATTGCAGTCCGGTTTAAAATACCTGTTTCGGGATGTAGCGCAGCCCGGTTAGCGCACCACTTTAGGGTAGTGGGGGCCGCTGGTTCGAATCCAGTCATCCCGACAAGAGCAGAGACTATGAAGGTTTCTGCTTTTTATATTTTAAGGGTCTGCACTTTCGGTTCAGACTGGATGAGAACCGGCCGGGGCAGGCGGTTCGAAATCGAAGCGTAGCGGAGATTCACGAGGGGTAGTGCGGCATGGTTTTGGGTATGAGTAATCCAGTCATCCCGACCGTGCCCGCTGTAGCCTGTAAGGCGAAGGCGGGCTTTTTTATTGATATCTCTAACAATTTCAACGTCGTCAGAAACCAGAACCGCAAATTCATCTCCACCGTGTTTTCTTTTAACCCCAAATAACTTATTGGTGCCATTTTGCGCTGGCGTTAACATCCTTTACTGCTATGATTGGGTCTATTTTAAACCTTGCGTCTTTCTTTGTTGTTAATTCGGGTGCTTAAGTCATTCCAGAACTCTTCTAAGATAATTTACCTGCCCCAGATGGTAATTCAAGTGCAATGCGAGCTGGGTTAGCACGTAACAATTGGAACGCCTCGCGCCATCAAAAATCAATGGATATTCAGATTTCATTTCCACATTTTTCAGAACTTCCAAAATCATTGAGATGAGTTTTTCCAATTCTGCCACTAACTCACCTCTTTTTACATCTTTTTGTAGAAAATCTTGCCCACAATCCCAGACATAGCCTGTTTGACCTAGCTGGGTACCGATGAGATAATTGCAACCTCCGATGATGTGTAAAGCAAGATTGCCAGATGAGTTTTTAATCGAACCATGAGTTTTCCAAAGGTTCCCTTCATCTTGAAATAGATTGATCTCTTCGATAAATTTCCGAAGATCACGTTCGTAGAATTGAGCTAATAAATGGGTCATCACTACTTCTGTATGGCTAAGATGTAAACTAAAAATTTGAATTTATACAAATTATAACTAACCATAAATCTTTATTGGGCTTTATTAATTAATGCCTTTTCAATCCTTTTCTGTTGCCTGAAGTGGTGCCTGCAATGCATTTCAGCATATTGTAACCATTCTATCTGCTGTAAAAAAGCCGTGACCTGGATGTTCCGACTTGCCTTTTGAGGAGCTGTTTAAAATTTTACAGACTAATCTGGCCATCTCTACCTAAGATCGTCTGTTTTTTGAAGCAATTCTTCAGGAGGTGTAGGTTGTGTAGGTTCGTCCATTTCCTTAGGGCCTTTGAAGCGTTGATCGGGAAAGCTGTTTTGCCTGAACCACCGGCTTATCATCTCGTTTTTTGATTTATCATCATTTTCTGAAACATTCAAGGCCTTCTCTGCCTGAGAAAAATACCATTTTGACTCAATGATCACATGATTGATTACCTGGCCAACAGAGCAGCTTGTTGGATCCGGTTGCACACGCAGGTAGTTGATGTCAAACTGTTGAACAATGGATTTCCAGTGTTGAAAGTCGGTTCTGAAGTTTTTGGATAGCACGGATAGTCATCACTCACCCTATTCCTCGATCAAACCCAGAGTCGCCTGTAAGGGACTCTGAGCTTCATGACTGCCACCAATCAATGTGCTGAATTCCTGGTTCCGGTTTTTAAGATCCGGCTCGTCCTTTTTTATGCCATTTCCGTACCCCTGTCCATTGAGGTGGGACCTATTAAAGCAGTTTCGGACAGGTGTTATTGTTTAGGGCAGATTACCGGAGCACAAGGTATGTTGCAATAACCATATGACATTCGGATGATGGGATCTGAAATGCTCATGACGAAACATGATAAGCCATTAATGTAAGACATACCAACAGGCCCATTCATCAACTGGAAAGTGTTTTTGAAAATGCCTGCACGATCACCACGCCGAAAATGATGAGAAGCATACCAATAATGGCAGGGGTATCTAATTTTTGATGGAAGCGAAAGTAGCCCACCAAAGCAACCAGTAATATCCCCACCCCGGCCCATACAGCGTAGGCAATACCCATAGGAATTTGCTTCAAAGCCAGTGACAGAAAATAAAAGGTGATGCCATAGCCAATAACCGTAATCACAGAAGGTACAAGCCTGGTAAAGCCTGAACTCTCTTTAAGAGATGAGGTGGCAATAATTTCACCGACTATCGCGATGATCAGGTAGATCCATTTCATGAGGCTGCAGATTTAAATCTCAGATGGGCTACCGTATGGATGATCTCCTTTTTTGCTTTCTCAACAGCCATCTCCTTCGCTTCAGGACCGTAATATTGGGTGGGCTCTGCTTTAATGCAGGTAAGGACTGTGATCCCGATGTATTCGAGGATGGATGTGAGGTAGGGGACAACAAAATCAAAATGCGCTGTACCTTCTTCTTTGGTGTATTTGCCTCCCCGGGAATTGATCACTATGGCCTTTACTCCTGAAAGCAAACCACTGTCTCCGTTTTCATCAGAGGTGAAAGTTTGACCGAAGATCACGATGTGATCAATGAAAGTTTTTAGCGCAGATGGAATAGAGAAGTTGTACATCGGCACTCCAATGACCATCAGCTCGCAGTTCTTTATCCGTTTGATCAGACTGCTCGACTCAGCCAGCAACTCAATTTGCTCCGCAGTGCGGTCACTTTCTTTGGTACGCAAGGCATTTTGGAAGCCCTGAGTGATATGTGGCGGAGGGTTTTCCGTCAAATCCAGTCTGTCTATAGTAATTTCATGTGCCCCCGATACCCGATCGACAAGGAACTGTGAAAGCATTCTGGAAACGGAACGCTCCTTTCTCATACTGGAATCAATGTGAAGGACTCTCATTTCACGATCATTTTATCTACCGAAAACCTTCCTCCGCCAAGCGCTACCAAAGCACCGCACATGGCTAGTACAAGGAGGTGATACTCATAACCTTCCTGTCCCGCCTGCATCCGCCCAAACCAGTTCATCATGAAGCCAAACTGTGCATGCACGGTTACGATCATACCAATGAACAAACCGAACATGATCCCGGCATTGATCCTTGTCGCCACACCAAAAATGAGTAAAAGGCTACCCAAAGTCTCAATGAGCACGGTGAGATAGGCAAGAATGGCCGGCAGATTCAAATAGCCTGTGAGGTAATCCAGGAATGTCCCGAAGCCCCCTCCGAGTTTTCCTATGCCATGAAGAAAGATCACCAGCCCCAATGTGATCCTAAGCACCGTAGAGGCGAGGTTGTCATTTGTTTTGAAAATCAGGTTTTTCATTTCTATTGTTATATGGTTTGTGAATGTTATTTGAATTCCAGCCGTAAGAAGACGCCGGGCTGCAGATCGTATTCCCAGCTATCACCAAATTGAAATTGGTTAAAGGCGACGCCTGTTTGGACCATACCCAGATCTGCTCCTATACGCACATATTGAAAACTTAGCAAGTGTTGATCTGAATTGAAGTTGAATGAGAACTGCCCCTGAAGAAAGCCTTCAAGCTTTTGAGTAATTTTAGGTCTGCCCTGGACTATAGAGAAGAATTCAAAATCCGGATTGGATCTGAACTCTGAGGTGAAGTTGGCCGTGACAAAGAACCTTTCCCGGTAGTAAGTGTATTGCGGACCACCCAGAGCCACAAACCGATCGCTTAATAACCGTGTACCCACGGTGGGCCCAAAGCCTTTCCACCAGTTGTAGCTCAATATAGTGTAGGACATAAATAATGTCTGGTCCGGTTCACGATTATGCTCCGCCGTGTTAAGGCTGAAAATGGTATACCTGTAATCCTTGTCAAGCGGTTTGGTAATCCATGTTTCCACATTAAAAAACTCATCTCCAGCTGACAGCTCTATCACGTCCTGAGCCCTGGATTTCCGGGCGAATGTCAGGAGGAAAAAAACAATGAAGAGCGGATATATTTTTCTGTGCATATGACCTGCTGGTGAGTGTTGAAATGTTATGCAACAAAGCTAGAGGCCACCAATGCGGTATTTTTTATCCGTTTTTAGGGAAAAAGGGTAAGTTTTTAGGTAATCAGAGATATGGTCAGTTCAATCCTGACCTATAGATCAGTACCAGGAAGCTCTTTTCGATACCCATTAGGGGTTGTGCCTGTATGTTTTTTGAAATACCGGGCAAAATTGGATACTTCACCAAAACCCAGTTCATAAGATATTTGTGAGATAGTCCTGGTACTTTGCTGCAGAAGGCCTTTGGCCTGGAGGATCAGATATTCCTGTATGAGATGTAAGGGAGCCCTTCCGGTCACTTCCTTGATCGCTTCGGAAAGGTAGACCGGGCTGATGCTGAGCTCTGAGGCATAGTCGGACACTTTCATGGTATAGGTTCCGTTTTCCTTAAGGAGGTTCTCAAACTGGAACGTGATCTCCTCAGCCCGGTTGGTGAAACCCTGAGATCCGTTTTTGTTAGTGTAGAACCTTTTGACCTTTTCAAGTAACAAAGCCAGGTAGGCAGCCAGCACTCCCGTATCCTCACCGGCACGATAGTTTTGGTGCTCGGCAAGCATTTGGCCCATTAGCTCGATGATCGTCCGTCTCTGAGCAGCATTCAGGGTGATCATGGGGGTAGTATGAAGGTTGAAGAAGGGGTATTTTTTATACAGGTCCACCTTGTGAACCAGGTTGTGCAGGAGCTGTGGTTTGAATAAGATCATGTATCCGACCGCATCTTCAGTGAAGGAATTCACTTTCCAGGACGACATTTGATAAGGTGTGGCAAACGACAGGGAATCTTTTAGCGGTTTAAAAGACGATGCACCGATTTTGCAGTCTACATCATGACCAGAGCCGTAGGTTAATTCAAAGAAGCTGTGCTTATAGGGACCAATTTGAAACTGCTCCTGTCCAAAATGATCTTCAATCCTGTAAATGTAAAAGTCAGCATTCCTGACAGGCTCTGAAATGCCTAAATCCATAAGTAGCTCCGATATTTCGTTGTATATGGTCAAGAACCTGATTGACGTGTACCTGTAAAAATAAAAGTTATTTGATTCAGACAAGGAGTTCTGGTGGTGATAGAAACGCGGATAGAGCGATCCTAAGGCCGGAGGAGAGGTGATTGTAGTAAAGGGTAAGTGGTTTGTACGTCGTTTGTGAGTATAATGGTTTATATTCGGATGTTAGGTTTTATGCTGTGACGCAAACCCACCGTGCATTTTAGCACATTTGGCTTTTGCCGTCTCAGCACCAGCTTAGAAAAAACCAAAAGAGCTAAAACCTTCCTCACTAAATACTCTTAGCAGATCGGACCCAAAAATTACTAGTATTATGTTTTACTGGCGTTTTTTTGATTTCTAAAAATTGCCGGTATTTATTAATTTTGGTAAAAATTGGATTAGATGCCAAAGATCATAGAGAACAGACTTATTGAAGAATTTAGGAATAGAGAGTATTTCACTCGTGAAGACCTCTTTGAATTCTATCGTCATTTCGAACCAGATTTAAAGGAAGGAACTTTCGGTTGGAGGATTTATGATTTAAAGGATAGGAATATCATTAGATCTCTAAAAAGAGGGCTTTATGTTATCTCTTACAAACCGGGATATAAACCGGATATCTCAAAGATTCTACTCAAGATCGCAAAACAATTAACGGATAGATTTGAGGACATAAAACATTGTTTATGGGAATCTGCCTGGTTGAATGAATTTGGACAACACCAGACCAGTAGGTCTACCCTTTTCATAGAAATAGAAAAAGGATTTGAAGAGTCCCTTTTTTATGAACTTAAAGATTCTATCCGAAGTGAGGTGTACCTGAGTCCAGATGAAAAAGCAATCGACTTCTACATCTCTGAAAGCCATCAGCCTGTAATTGTAAAAAAACTTATAACCAGGGCTCCAATCTCAAAGCGAACAGAAAGAAAGCTCAAATTCTACACGCCTGCATTGGAAAAGATCCTTGTCGACTTATACTCAGAAGAAAAGCTTTTCTATTTTCTACAAGGCTCTGAACTAATACACATCTATGAGAACGCTATTTCAAACTACACGATCAACTTTACTAAGTTATTCAGTTATGCGAAAAGAAGAGAGAGAGAGCAGGACATAAAGCAGTTTATGACAAATCATATGTATCACCTTGTAAAAGACATCATAGAATGATCAAAGAACATTGTTTTACAGATGAATGGCTAAATGCTTTTAAAAAGCAAAAGGATCATAAGAGAATCGATACGATCATACTTGAAAAGATGATCTACGCGCTACACTTGCTGGAAAGGATAAAAGCAAGTGGACTTGATTTTGTCTTCAAGGGTGGAACCAGTTTAGTTCTCCTGCTTAAAGAGGGAAACCGTTTTTCAATTGATATTGACATAATCAGCAATACACAAAGAGAAGACCTTGAAATCATTCTGAACAAGGTCATTGATACATCACACTTTACTGAATGGAAACTAGACGAACATCGGAGTTATCAGGATGGTATCCCAAAAGCGCACTACAAATTTTCCTTTAAAACGACCCAAACTGGTTCAGGTACTATTTTATTGGATGTTCTCATTGAAGATTCGATCTACCCGGAACAAATTGAAACCGAGATTATTACGAAATGGATAGATTCTGATGACCAGACCATGGTTACAGTCCCTTCAATAGATGCGATCACAGGTGATAAACTTACAGCTTTTGCCCCCAATACCGTCGGAATTCCCTATTTCAAAGGAAAAGACAATCAGCCTTTCTCCATGGAAATCTGTAAACAGCTTTTCGATTTAAGCAGGCTCTTTGAGCACATCGAGAGTTTAGATACAGTCGCTGCAAGTTTTGAGGTATTTGCCAAAAAGGAAATTGCATATAGAAAAGGTGATAATTCTACCCTCACACCCGAAGATGTTCTTCAAGATACGATTGATACTTGTGTCATCCTTGTAAAAAGAGAACGAGGAAATGCAGAGGAAAAATCCAAATTTAAAGCACTTCAACAAGGAATCAGAGCCTTTGGCACAGGTTTCCTCATGTCAGGTAATTTCCGAATTGATGATGCAGTACCAGCTTCAGCAAGAATCGCTTATCTGGCAGCCAAACTATTGAAAAATGATCTTACTCCTCTTGCAAAATATAAGGGTCAGGACATTAAAGAATGGAACATTGAGGATCAGGACTGGAATTTCTTCAATCGTCTGAAAAGGCAACCTGACAAATCTTCTTTCTTTTACTGGTTCAAAACGGTTGAACTATTGACAACCAAACAACAATAACCATGGGAATAAACGAACAAGAAACCCGCTATCATCTAGTCGATCCCATTCTTAAAAAAAGGGGTATGACGATCTTAAATGCTTGAAATGTGAAACGCCCTCTACCTCCACAGATGGTATCCTGTAAGGAACTCTGAGCCTGATGACTACTACCAATCAATGTGATGAATTACTGATTCATCTTTTAAAATTCTCGGAGTCCTTTGCGAGAGACTCAGAGGAGGAGAAGAAAATAAAAGTTATTTGATTCAGACAAGGAGTTCCGGTAGTGATCGAAATGCGGGTAGAGCGATCCTAAGGCCAGAGAAGCCTAGCCATAGTTGGACAATGAATTTTCGCAAAGAAACTGCCGGAGTAGACACTTCCTGAACGCAGGTGTTACAGTAAGAGCCCACTGTTCTGAACAGAAGGGCTCTCTTTCTTGCTTTACCAACGGAATTCAGATACTTTTTGCCGGATTCAGGTCAGCTTCAGCCTTTTTGGGCTCAAAGGGACGGCTATGATCCTTTTTCATCACCTCGTCCGCCTCCTGCAGAAAATTGATAAGAAAATACATACTCTCGGCGATCTCCGTAAAGTCATAGCGGTAGCCGCTTTGCTCCAGGTACATGAGGTATATGCCCCATACTTCGTGCAGGTGCCTGCGGTAGGTTTCAGGGCTGTTGAAATCGAACAGTTCCTTAAGGCAGGATAAACACTTTTTTGCGGGACGTGCTTCTTCTGTAGTCATCATTGGTTCTGTTTTTGGTTCAGGTTTGGGCGTCTCCCCACCGTGGGTCGCTGCCATGTGGTAAAGAACTACAAAAGCACTTCTGTAACCTACCAGGCCTGTTGGGTAAAATACCGGAGCCGGCCGGGGGCTGGGGTCAGACGGTTCCAAACCGTCAGACCCCTTACCAGCGCGCCAAACCCCTGCCCGGGCCAGCTACCAGTTGGTACCCTGCTGCACACCCTCCGGTATAATACCCAAGCGGTTGGCACACTATAAAAAACTTACTATATTTCACCCATGGAAAACCACACAAAACCCCCTAAAAAGCACCTCGGAAGAAAGATCGGCCGCATGCGTGAAATACTGGGTATCAAGCAGGACGTAGTAGCCGACAAGCTGGGCATCAGCCAGCAGAAGGTATCCCATATCGAGCAAAGCGAAGAAGTAGACGATGCCACACTGGAGGAAATAGCCGGCGCGCTGGGCGTAAAACCGGAAGCTATTAAGAACTTCAGTGAAGAAGCCGTCTTCAACCAGATCAACAACACCTTACATGACAATAGTTCTTTGAACCAAAATTACCAATGCACCTTCAACCCCATTGAAAAATGGGTAGAAGCAGTTGAGAAAAACGAAAAGCTCTACGAGGAGATGCTGAAAAGCGAACGGGAAAAGGTGGCGCTGCTGGAGAGGCTTTTGGGTGAGAAGTAGGGATGTCCGACAGGTTGATCGGCTGGTAGGTTAAAATTATTCATTAATTACATATCCACGCGCTAAAGTAAAGGGCCTGAATAGCCCTGTTCCGGGAGGCTCAACAGAAAACCGGGGAGCCCGGAACACGTATACATAATTTGTATGAAAGACATAAAAATTGTACTTTCGTATGTATATAATGCTCTTGGCCAAGTATTCTCAATTCTCTATATCATAGCGAGAATGCCGAACCTGGAGCTTTTTTATTTTAGGGAATGTGAAAAAAAGAACAGCAATTTTAGTTGATGGTGGGTTCTTTTTAAAGAGATACCGATCTATCCACAAAATAAAAAAACCAGATCCGGTTCGTACAGCAAACGACCTTTGGGAGATGTGCTTAAAACATCTGACCCAAGCCAAAGGCGAATCCTATGACTTATATCGGATTTTCTATTACGACTGCCTACCTTATGATAAAAAGCAACATAATCCTGTTACTGGCAGGTCTATCGATTTTTCTAAAACAGACCAATACCACTTCCAACTGGAATTCTTTGAGGAATTAAAAAAGAAAAGAAAAATAGCTTTGCGTCTGGGTGTTCTTGAAGACAGAAAACGATGGATAATAAAGCCAGCCAGGACGAAGGAACTCTTAACCAAGAGCATCAGTATTGATGACTTAACGGAAGATGACGTTCAGTTCGATTTTAACCAGAAAAGAGTAGATATTAAGATTGGTTTGGATATTGCCTCCATGACGTTGAAAAATCAAGTGGAGCAGATTGTTTTGGTCTCTGGTGATAGTGATTTTGTTCCGGCAGCAAAACTGGCAAGAAGAGAAGGGGTTGACTTTTTACTGGATCCCATGTGGAATCCTATCAAACCACACTTGTTTGAACACATAGATGGATTGTCTTCAAAGATCAAACGGCCACAAAATCACAATAGCTGACGTTAACTACCCATTCTCGTCGTAAACGAGAATGAACTTACCTTGCCTTGAATAACGAAGACTCAGCTAAGGTTGCCCTGTGGATTTTCAATGATACTCCCCAAAAACACTCCCTCAATCCCGTAAAAACCTTTTCCATATTGGCATAACATCAAAAACTTAATATATTTATAGCAAATAGTTAATATTCTTTTAACCTAAACAAATCTACCCCCTGCCGTAAGGTATTGCTCCTTACCTTTTGTTTAACCCGAATACCCGGAACCAATGAAAAAATATCACTTAGCCCATCATATTTTTACACCTGCCAGGATTGCACTGCTGAAACGTGGTATAGAATCACTAAACCGCGGTACAGAATCGTTGCGAACCGTGAAAGAATCATTCCACCGCATTAAAAAACCACTAAAACGCATCGGGTAATCACTCCACCGCTCGCCTCAATGACAAAAACGCATCCCCTAACCCTTCCACCGCATGTGGGAATCATAAAAACGCACGTTGGAATTACCCAACCGCGCCGGAGAGCCGTGGAAACGCTCGTGGAGATCATTCAACCGCAGGGAAAGGAGTTGGCAGTCGGCAGTGGGCAGAGGCAGTCGGCAAAAATGGCCCAATAACCTAATAACCCAGTAACCAATAACTAAATCATGAATAAGAACACAATCGAAGGAAAGCTGCTTTTTGCACAAAATGCCATTACCAACGCGCTCGGCTACGAGGAGATAAAGAATCTGCTGGCCGGCTTTGGCTATACGGAAAAACGCCTGCGGGAAGGCCTGCAACTGTACGAGCGGGCCAGTGAGCTACAGGCAAAACAGCAGAAGGAGTACGGCGAGCAGTTCGCCGCCACGGATGCACTCAACGCAGCCAAAGCAACAGCTAACCGTGAGTATATGAACCATGTAAAGATAGCCCGTATCGCCTTTCGCGATGACCGCGGTGCGGCCGAAAGCCTGCAACTGACCGGCGACCGCCGGCAGTCGCTCTCCGGCTGGCTGAAGCAGGCCAAGGTATTTTATGCCAACAGCCTGGGCAACAGTGAGGTGCTCACGGCCATGGGCCGGTACGGCATCACCACGGAAAAGCTCACTGCTGCACAGGGGCAGATCACCGGTGTGGAGCAGGCACTCAACAGCCAGCTCAGGGAAAAGGGTGAGGCTCAGGTAGCCACCCAGCAGCGTGACGAGGCGTTCGACGCCCTGCAGGAGTGGATGAGCGATTTCATCGCCATCGCCCGCATAGCGCTGGAGAGCGAGCCACAGTACCTGGAGGTGCTGGGCGTGGTGCAGCCGGGGTAGGATGAGGGTTGAAGAATCCGGCCCCGTGGTGGGGCTGGGTTTTTTTGATGTTTTGTTTGGGATTGGGGTAATTTTAAAGGATGGGTGTTTAAGCATTTGCAGCGTTTGAAAGTATAATGATGTATATTCGGATATTTTAGGACATAGGAAAATGGGAGAAAGTAAATTAACAGTTAGAGATAATATTGAAAATATAGTTGAAGCTGGTATTAATGCGATTCCTGTGGTCGGTGGCTCTCTTGGCACCTTGTATTTTGGAAGAAAGCAGGAAAAAAGATTCAAAAGAATTGAAAAATTCTACAAGTTATTAAAGAATGATTTTGAATCTATTCAGAGTAAGGTGCCTGAAACTCTTGAAAAGTTAGATCATAACTCACTGATAGGAATAATTGAAGAAATAAATGAAAATGTTGAAAAGGATTATCTGGAATCAAAACTTGATTATTTTAAAAATTGCTTCTACAACTCATTAATTAATCAAGATTCGGACTCTTATGGCAAAAGAAAATATTTCGTAGAAACTCTTGGGAAGTTGACAGGTGTGGATATACAGATTATTCATAATCTGTATCAAGCCGCAAAAGATCATGGATACACTCCTGAATTAGAAAGTGAACATGAAAATAATTCAGAATTCATAGGGGCTTTGGAAAAACTAAAATCTTACGGACTTGTAAATTCAAAACTAAATGGAACTTTAGAGCCCGGGATTAATTGGGCTGAAATTACACTCTATACAATTTCAGATTTTGGAAGAGAGTTCGTTGAATATTGTCTTAAGCTTGATGAATAAAAACATACAGCAATAATTTTTAAAAATGCATTGAAACGTATTTTACGCTAAACGTTATCAGCTTAGGCTAAATATTACTAATATCCCAATGACTAAAAAGACACTTAGAAAACCAGAATACTGGGAAGCATTTGAAGACCTTTGCAAGAAACTCTGGGGAGAAATATGGGATTGTCCTGAAATAAAAAAGAATGGTCGAAAAGGACAAAGTCAACATGGTGTTGATGTATACGGAACAGAAAGAAGGTCAGGTGACCTGATAGGGGTTCAGTGTAAAGGCAAAGATGAATATACTACACATGATCAATTGACGAAAAAAGAGATAGAGGATGAACTAGAAAAGGCACAGTTATTTAAACCCTTTCTCTGTAAATTTTATTTTGCAACCACGGCAAACAAGGATGTTCAAATTGAAGAATACATTAGAATAAAGAATAGAGAATTCAAAGAGAAAGGGCTTTTTGAAGTTCATTTATATTGTTGGGAGGATATTGTTGAACTTATCGATGAAAATAAAAGAACTCATGACTGGTATGTCAATAATCAACAATATCAGAGCTCTCACAGTGCATTAGTCACCTTTCAGAATGATTTATCATTAATTACGCTTAGACCAACGTTTATTAGGCATACAACGAGGTATGAAAATATAAGCAAGTTCGATAATGTGGATCTCTCTCCGGTAATTGACCAATTTAATAGGGATAACAGGTTATATGGATTCGGATTTGATGAGATCATTTCTAAAGAAGATTTGATAAGTTTTTTTAATAAAAAAATACAATGTGAGGATGACCAAAAAAGACTCGATCCTCAACCTGTCCACTTTCATTTTGACTCAATAACCAGTAATCAAGTCAAAACGACTAATCTTAGTGTGTGTTGTTTTCATTTGAAAGTCCTTAACACAGGATCTGAAGTATTAGAAGATTTAAAACTCTATTTTGAAATTGAGAATGTCACAGCCGTTGATTCAGTAGATAAGCGACAAGAAATGCTGGATATGAACAAATACACTTACAATGTAATTTTTGATAAAAGCAATGCATTTAAAGCTGTTTGTGAGCCTAAATCTAATGTTCTAGTCAAGGAAGATCATTTCAATTCAGACCAATTATGTATAAAAACTAAAACTGAGTCTTGTCGTTGTGAAATAAAATATAAACTGGTTTCAAGGAACTATAGTAACGAAGGAAGTCTAACCATTGAAGTAGACCCGGTAATTGAAAAGGAAGAGTCAGTGAAATTCATAGAAAATCTGCTTGGAATGAAGGAAGAATCTTATTTTCGAAACAAGTACATTCAAGAAAATTAAAGGCTGATAATCAGGTAAAAAGTAATGTTCTGTTGGAGAATTACTCTTTGATAGGTTTAAACGAGCCATTGCTAGTGTTTGAGATTGAACAAGGTGTTTTCTGGTCTTTCGTAGCAAAAAGTGGAGCATTTAAATGAGATTCAGAGCATTGGAAATTGGTTCTGGAGATGCTTTCGTAATTGAAGCAAATGGAAAACAAATTCTGTTTGATTCGGGGGGAAGCAAGTCTCTTATTAAGAAATTGCTAAAGAGTAATAGGAAAATTGATTTAGCTATTTGTTCCCATAATGACAGTGACCACGCAAATGGATTTTTAGGCTTGTTGGAAGACCCAGAATTTGAAATTGATGAGATTTGGTTACCCGGCCTGTGGGTTCCTGTTTTAGACTTTGTAATTGAGGCAGCTATAAATAAAAAGTCAGTTCATTTAATATTTAAAAGTTTTGAAGAGTACAATGAAATCAAGGAAACTAATCATGAGTTAGCTTATGATTCATTGGTAGAACAATCAGATATATCTATTGGAGATTTTGACAGCAAATTACAGGTGATATCTGAACTTTCAGAAAATGATTATTTCCTTTCTGCCGGGTACAATAATTTAGATTGGTACCTTAATGAATCCATCAAACTCGACAGAATAATAAAAATAGCCGGGCTTGCCTATGAAAAAGGCAGCTTTATCAGATGGTTTAAACCTGACGAGAACGAACCACCCAAAGATACATTAGACCATGGCCATGGCCTCAGACCACTTAACTCAAGAGAGATTCTTAAAATCGACCGATTAAAACCAAATAACTTTGCAAAACTCCTCTTCCTGACCAATGAAAATAAGTATTCTTTAGTGTTTGAATTTCACCACGATGACAAGCCCATTGTCGTTTTTTCGGCTGATTCTGATTATTCTTTTTTGAGTGGTAAAACGTACAGCAACAATGTAATAGTAACCGCCCCACATCATGGCTCTGAAAGCAACGCTTCAGTCTATGGAAAAATAACAGGGGATAAAATAATCTGGGTAAGGAGTGATAGAAGAAGCAGACAAAGGCCCGGCAGTAGCTTCAAGAAATTAACCCATAAGTATTGTCTGGCATGTGGAATAAAAAAACATAAGGAAGAGATATGTTTTAAGTTCAACACTAAAGACCATAAGTGGATTCTGAAAAAAGCGTTAAAATGTAATTGTAAGTAGTGAGTCCATACTAGTGCAATTTTACTCAGTATATCTATTTTTCAAGCATATAACCTACAAAGCGAATTTATTCACAAAGCGTTTGTAATGCTTCTCAACATCCTTAAATTGAGGGCCAAATGATACGGATAAAAGCTTAATCAAAAGCTTTGAATCCCTATCGAAAATTCATCCAAAAATCAATTAAACAACTGTAAAATCCCCCTATGAATTTCCAAAACCTTACCCTCGAACGGATCACCCGAGACGCCCGTAACGTAAACTTTGGTCCTAACGATTCCTATCTTTTATCTTACCCTGAGTTCATAAGCTACTTTCGCAATACCGATCCGATAGAAGAGCACCATTTTATTATCTCCAGCCACTTCGTGTACGGCTGGATGCCGAAAATATTGAAGTTGGACCGGAATAAAATAAAAGAAGCAGTCAGCATATTGAACAAGGCCAGGAAAGCCGATTTGCTTGATAAGGATGAAATAGAACACCTGAAATCCTGTGTGAACAATTCCCTGGTAGGGGTTTCAAAACTGCTGCATTTTATCCGGCCAGAGGCATACCCTATCTGGGACAGCAATACGTTCACCTATGCCACTGGCCAGAAACCACATCATTACAGGATGGAAAAAACAGACAGCTACCTGGCGTACCGGGAAAGATTATTTGAAATTACGGAAATGAGCGGCTTTAGTGAGGTGCAGTCCGTAGTGGAAGGCAAATTTACGCCTATGTATAAATACACCATGACCCGGCTCAGGGTCATTGAACTCGTTATGTTTTCCTCCCGGAACAAAGAAAATCAATGAAGGAATATAAGAGGTAAGGCAAAATAAAATGCCCCGTCTATTATTCCACTGTACATCCTTTTTAAACTATATAACTATGACACAAGACAAACAATCTTCCTTGAACAAGCCGTGGTCCGGGGGCTGATATACAACCAGTGTGGATATTAGGAGAGGTCAAAACCTGCTCATGAAATCTCCACTTTTAACCTGTGTATAAGAATATATCGAATTTATTAAGTTTAAGACATGGACAATAAGAATTTACATTTAAACAAACTATTTGAAGAGTGGAAGACAACTTCCAGTCACCAGAATTTTTTTGAGGATGGTATAATCGACGAAGGTGAGTTCGGGAAATCATCCCCTAAGATCCTTTTTCTAACAAAAGAACCTAATTATCCCCCTGAAGAAGTCAAAACTGAGGAGAAACATGATTACCGAAGTTGGTGGTCTGATGAAGATGGACTTTATGACCGGTTCACCTACAGGGTAGCGGAATGGGCGCATGGAATACTCAATGGTTTTCCTGAATATGACGTGATCTGGCCTGTTATGGGTAATGGAAAATATGATTCCTCTGTTGCACTAAAAGCATTGGCTTCAATAGCTTTTATGAATATTAAAAAGTCAGGAGGAGCAGGCAGTTCTGAGGAAACAGGCTTAAATGAGTATTTGGAAGTTCACAAGAATTTGATCTTAAAACAAATTGAGATCATACAACCGGATATTATTGTCCAGGGCCTGACATGGGGCAGTACGGTAAAAAGTCTTTATGGTGAACTTGATTGGCGTCCAACAGGCTATACTATAGAAGTAGCAAGGTTTCAGTACCGGGGAATAAATGCTAAAGTCATTGACTTTTATCATCCATCTGCACGAAGTTCAGCGGCTGCATTATACTGCTTACTGGAAAAAGTATGTGCATCAAATGCTTTTAAAGAGTTGTAGAT
The DNA here is from genome assembly GCA_001657315.1 of Flammeovirgaceae bacterium BBD 1991-12. GTDB lineage: Bacteria > Bacteroidota > Bacteroidia > Cytophagales > Cyclobacteriaceae > Fulvivirga. The sequence goes on from LYSV01000028.1 coordinate 79,991, forward strand.
ACCTGACTCAATGAAAACTTGTGTTGAATATAACCTCACGCGGTCGTAGCACAGCCGGGATAGGTCGAGATTTGAAAAACCCGGTACTGGGGATGAGGTTGGGCTTTTTATTAGTTCTGAATGTTCTGTTGGGGATGATTGTAGTGAGGAAGGGTGTTTGTATGTAGTTTGTAAGGGTTTAAAAGTGAAATAGTTCATATTCGGATTGTTGGCGGTAAGTTGTAAGAGAACGATCCTACCAAAAAACTCGTTATCTTTAAGCTATGATTACAACAAAGGCTCCCATTGGTGAAATAATTAATTATGTTTATAAGAATCCTCATTCTTACAAAGACAGGGATTTGCTCAAAAAAATCGAGTCTTTAATAGACTTAATTATTATTCGTACTAATAAAAATGGAATTAATAGTGCATTGGAATCTTTGCTGGATGACATTTTCAAACTAAGATTTGATATTATAAATGATTCAGAATTAGTAACTAGCATTTTTGAGGACTTAAATAGCGCTATTGAGGATCGAATTAAACAACAATTCAATAAATCAACGAAACACAAAGAACTGGAGCAGGCATTTGTAAATGCAATTAACATCTATGGTCAAATTGCGAGTTCAATTATTGCCAAAATTTCAAACAAGCCATTTGTTGCCATTAATAATTTGTCTTCATACCAATATGATGATATTGTAGTATTACTTAATAGCCTTCCAGGCAGAGAATCTCAATTTATCTTATCATATATCCAATCATCAATAACGCTTGATTATTCGTTTGTTACTTCTGAATTAGTATTTGACAATGAGTTAAAATTGAAAAATTCTGAGATTGAATATCTGCGTTCATTGTTGAAAAACTCAATTGAAGAATTCGCAGTATATTCAAACCTATTCGATTTATGGACGCCTGATGAATGTGATGAATCTCAATGGATGAGAAACATCAAAATCAGAATCAGTACTTTCGAATCATTGTTTCTTCGAGATAAACTCTCCTCTGACGACATTAATAAAATTCTGGCAGCTTAATGGATTTTGGACTGACTGTTCAGTTTACAAAAGACGTTGGCAAACTGAAAACGGAGAATTCCAAACTTCTTTCAAAAGTAATGGATTTAATTATTGCAATTGAAAATTCCACTGATAATCCATTAAATGGAATAGGGCAACCTGAATTGTTGAAGGGTAATCTATCAGGCTGTTATTCAAGAAGAGTTAGTCAGAAGCATAGGTTAATTTACAGATACTCTTCAAAAACAAGAGTTGAATTAATTTCGTGTTATGGGCACTACAGTGATAAATGACTGCCGCCAACATCATGTATGAAGTCAATCCCCGCCCCTTCCTCATTTCAATCCACCTTTTTCAGCACCCTCGCAGATGACCTGAAACGGGCCTTATGATCCATTTACCGGGTGGATTCGTGTAGCACGAGACTGGTGCAGAGACTCGCAGAAAAACACCATCTGGTGCACTTTTGCCAAGCGAATCCGTTTTTCAACATATACGATTAAAAAATAGATATTTTTACTCCCTAAGCATTTGTAATGCGCTGCGACACATTTACTTTGGAAGTCAATCCAAAAGGAGAATTGAGTCGCATTGTAATGCTGGAATAAGATGGTGGCGATAACCCGATTTAACCACGAAGTATAACTCAGGAAATTATGATTGGATTGGAAACGGAAAGACTGGTATTCAGACAATGGCAGGATTCAGATCATGAACAGTTTTCAGGGTTCTTTTCCAAACAGCAGAATGCAAGGTTTGTAGGAGGTATAAAACCCCCGGAAGAGTCCTGGAGGTTAATGGCAACCTACATTGGACATTTTGTTTTACATGGCTATTCATACCTGGCGATCGATGAAAAGAAAACAAAAAAGCTGATTGGAACGGTTGGGCTTTGGAATTCACAACCCTGGCCGGAACCGGAATTAGGCTACTGGCTGTTACCTCAGTTTCAGGGCCAGGGATTTGGAATAGAAGCCGGCCTTGCCGTTAAGCAATTTGCTATTGAAACCCTAAACCTAAAATCATTGGTTAGTTATATTGACCCTAAAAATGAACCCTCTAAGCAATTGGCTTTGCGTTTAGGGGGTAAGTACGATACGACAATTGAATTACTTGATTTTGGGCCTCACGAGGTTTACAGATACAGGTAGGTGGAGGCCTGATGACCCACTAACGTCCATAAGCTAACAGAGGTATTGCAAAAACTGGTAGGATCAAATACTTTTATAGTTACGATAATTATCGGAATGAAAAGTTCGGCTTGCGGATGATAGCTGGACGTTATGCTCAAAAACACATGAAATACATTCTTCTTTTGCCGGGGCTGTTGGCTGGTACATTGGTTAATGCTCAAAACCCGGATTGGTTCTGTGATCCGGAAAAGGATGGAATTGCAAAAAGATGGTATGACTCTGAAATTGGAAATCAAAAAGTACTGATCATTTACCCTCAGGAAAAGACTAACCGGAATTTAGTGGTATTCATTCATGGCGACTCACCTTTTGGAGATCCCGTTTATCAATACAATATTTCAAAAAGTATTTCAGAAATTACAAACGCCATAACAGTGGCTATACTGAGGCCCGGCTACAGAGATGGTTGTGGAGATCTGTCCGGGGGAATCAGAGGACTAACAATGGGGGATAACTATACCGAAGAAGTAGTAAAGGCAATTGCTTCGGTCATTTCAACGATCAGGGAAGAAGAAAGTACCACACAGACCATTGTTATGGGACATTCAGGTGGGGCCGCATTAACCGCTCTTTTAGCTGCATCAAACCCTGGGCTTGTAGATCAGTCCATCCTGGTAGCCTGTCCCTGTAATTTAGAGGCATGGAGAAAATCAATGGAAAAGCTGACCAACAATCCTAATTGGTCAAACCCGATGGGAGGTCTGTCTCCAATGGATAATATATCAAAACTGGATCTGAATAAGAAAATTCATCTCTATGTGGGCGAGCATGACTTATCCACTCCTCCGTTTCTAACCACGGAATTTTATAACGCAACAAACAGGTTAGGGGCTGATGTCACGATGAAAATAGTTCCGGGAGAAGATCATGAGTCCATTTTGAAACCTACTCTCCTGGTAATGATGATGAAGGATGTAAACTTATTGCAGAATTAGATGAGCATGACAAACGATACAGCACATGCCATATCTGAACGTCACAGGGTATTGGTGAACCGATTCATGAAAAAGTACTTTATCCTGTTCTCTCTTTTATCTTTCCTGGCAGGATGCAGCGACAAAAAATTGTCTCCTTCTGAGACAGTGACCAGGTATTATGATGCCTTTAATAGATCTGACTACAACCTGATAAAAACACTAATAAGTGATAGTATTACAGTCGTTGAAGGAGATTATATCACCTCATATTCACATGACAGCTTTCATGAACAATTTAAGTGGGATTCGGTTTTTCAACCAGCCTATAAATTGGTTGAAATAGGTGAGCAGGATGACCAGATAATTGCGACTGTAGCTTCAAATTCCTTACGCTACGAATTTCTGAAAAATAACCCATTGACCTGCAGATACAAAATCTCTTTTAACTCCAGCAAAATAACGAAGCTTGAAGTAATGGAATGTGTAGATGCGGATTGGAATATTTGGCAGATGGAGCGTGATTCATTGGTTAAATGGGTCAGCATTAATCATCCTGAACTTGATGGGTTCATCCACGATTTGACAATGAACGGTGCAATAAATTATCTGAAGGCAATCGAATTGTATGAAAATAGCAAAGACACCCTGTAACAATATGTATTAGGCATGTGCCTGGGCGTTTTCTACAAACTGGAATCGGGAGTAGTGATCTCACAATTATGTCTGCAACATATGTGATCTCCCAGAAACTCAGGTATCACAATACAGGTGGTAATAACATTTATGATCTTTAATGACCTTAGGAACATACAGCGACCGGGTCATCTACCTTAACGACAAATAAAAGAAGCCATGAAAAAAAGTTTATATGATCTTACCAGAGATGACTGGAATACTCTCTTTCCTGTTCAACTGGTTGAGCATGATGCCAGATGGAAGACCCTTTACAGGGAAGAGGAGCAAAGGATTGCAGAAAAGATCGGAAGAGATATCATAATAAGGATCGAACATTTCGGCAGTACCTCCATCCCGGGCATCATGGCCAAGCCCTACATCGATATAATTATCGAGATCCCGGAAAACTTACTCTTTGATGAAGAACTGATAGGGAATTTTGAGGAGCTGGGCTATACGCATTTTAAAGTTCCCGAACGGAACGGTATTGATGCTTACATGTCATTCGGTAAGGGATACAACCTCAACGGTAAAAAGGAACAGATCTATCATATCCATATGTGTCCGGGTGAAAATGCAATGTGGAAACAAGTCGATTTCAGGGACTACCTGATTGCCAATCCGGACAGGGCCAGGGCCTATGAGCGTCTGAAAACAGAGCTGGCTTCAAAATTCAGCAATGACCGGGGCGGGTATGTATTGGCCAAAACGGATTTTGTGAATGAAACCCTGGAGATGATGGAAAAATACGGCCAGTGATATCGTATGACGGGTCGTGGTACCCGATGTCGGACCCTCTGGATTGAGCGCAACAATAGTGGACCCGGACTACATTGTAACCATTTTCATTTTTTCCGGTCTAATCCTATGCAACCCGCCACGTATCGGCTGGTCTTTGTTAAACAAACGCAAACCTAAGTCACCATGCTCAAAAACTACATTAAACTCGCACTGCGAAACATCCTTAGGGAAAGGACCTATGCCTTTATCAACATTTTTGGCCTTGCTACGGGTATGGCCGCTACCATACTGATCGTGCTGTTTGTGCAGGACGAGCTCAGCTATGATAAATACCATGTCAATCATGAGCGTATCTACCGCGTTTCCCGTGAATGGCTGAACGATGACCTTAAAACAAACCTGCACCTCGGGCATTGTGCGCCACCCTTTGGGCCGCTGCTGAAGAATGATTTTGACGGGATCGTGGAAGAATCCGTAAGAATAGGCTCGGGCTACGGCCCGCTTATCAGCTATGGGGACAAGAAAATTGAAGAACCCGGTTTTTACATAGCTGATGCCAACGTGTTTGATGTATTTTCATGGCCACTTACGGAAGGCAACCCGGAAACGGCCCTTGTGGAGCCCGCCACGGTAGTGATCACGGAGGCAGCGGCAGTGAGGTATTTTGAGGGCGAAGATCCCATGGGCAAAACATTGGTGTTCAACAATTTCGGTCAGGAGTTTCCACTAAAGGTGACCGGTATAGCCAGGGATGTGCCGGCCAATTCCCATATTCACTGGGACTTCCTTGCCTCGTTTGCCACGCTTGAAATGGCGTTTGGGGTGGACAACCTCATGAAGAACTGGGGCAGTAACAACTATGCTACTTATGTGCTGCTGGCACGTGGTAAGGACATCAGTGAGCTGGCAGCGGGAATACCCGGTTTTTTTGACAAGCACCTTGGAGAAAGCAACGGCCGGAAAGCTTCCGACAGGAACCGGCTGAACTTTATGCCTGTGGCCGACATCCACCTGCACTCCCATCTCGACTCTGAAATAGAGCCGAACGGAGACATTGCCTATGTATATATCTACTCCATCATAGCACTGTTTACCTTGCTGATCGCCTGCGTCAACTTTATGAATCTTGCCACGGCCAGATCCGCGAAAAGGGCCAAAGAGGTAGGCCTGAGGAAGGTGATGGGCGCCTTCAGGGCTACGCTTATACGGCAGTTCATCACCGAGTCGGTACTTTTTGCGGTGGTCTCATTGCTGGCTGCCAGCCTGATCGTGTGGCTGGCGCTGCCGTACTTCAATGATTTTGTTCAGAAGCAATTGACCATTAATATATTCGAAAATCAGTTTGTGCTGATCCTGCTGGTGGCTATTACCTTCTTCACAGGCCTGGTGGCAGGGAGCTATCCTGCCTTCTTTCTCTCGGCTTTTCAGCCGGCCACCATTCTGAAGGGGGGGCATAAAACCACTGGCCGAAGATTGAATTTAAGATCGCTGCTGGTTGTTTTTCAGTTCTTCATTTCCCTGGTGCTGATCATAGGAGTAGGTGTGGTACATGATCAGCTGGACTATGTACGGAACAAGGATCTGGGTTTTAACAAGGATAACGTGCTGGTACTGCCTTCCAGTGATGAGGTGTACGCACGGTTTGAAGACCTCAAAAACCAGTTCAGGTCACAGCCGGGAATAGGGGAGGTGACCCTCGCCAGCCGGGTACCTTCCGGAAGGCTACTGGACTCTCAGGGAGCTACAGCCGAGGTGGATGGAGATATGGTTCGGCTGGATTTTCGTATTGCCGATGTACATGTGGATCATGAATACCTGACATCGCTGGAGATAGACCTGGTAGCGGGAAGGAACTTTGACGTAAACCGTGCAAGCGATTCCACCAGCGCTTTTATTCTGAATGAGGCGGCTGTTCAGCGGATCGGATGGGAGAGTCCTTCAGATGCCATAGGCAAGTCGTTCAAGTACGGCAACCGGAAGGGTGAGATCATAGGTGTAACGAAAGACTTTCACTTCGAGTCCCTGCATCAGACTATAGCGCCCATTGCATTTCTGGTGACCAATGGCCGTGCCAACAGCGTGATCGTGCGTTATGATCCACAGCGAAAGGAAGAGGTACTGGCCTACCTTCAGGAGCAATGGACCTACCTGAGGCCCGGTTTTCCCTTCGATTATTATGAAATTGATGAAAGCTTCAGCGATCAGTACGAAAGTG
>LYSV01000029.1 GCA_001657315.1 Flammeovirgaceae bacterium BBD 1991-12
ATCAGCCCAACTGAACTGGCACAGTCTGAACCGAAATCACTGGCACAGCTTCACCGAAATCACTGGCATAGTTAGAACCGTAGTATCCAAAAGCTGCTGGTTTCCATGTATAGCAATTTATTTATCCATTGGTTTGATCTGTCTGAAACCTACCTGCCGGGCGTAGGCGAAGTGATCAAACCTGAGGAAATGCCAGACCTGATGATCATCTATGGAAGTGGCGCGGCGCTCATTTTTCTTATTCTGGGACTGATGTATAAATACGCACTCAGAAAGGCGGCAGAACTGGAACTGAATGAGATCGAGATCTTTGACACCAAAAGCAGTCTGCAAACCATGATCATCATGGGTGCCGTACCGGTACTTTCTGTCTTGATCGCATTGATATTCGGCTATTCCAGGTTAGGTGGGGCTATCTCAGGATTCGTTTATATGTCCTATCCCCTGATCTTTGCCCTGTACATGCCCAAGCGTCATCGAAAAAGGGATGCCGTTCTGGCAAGGGTAAAAACAGATGGTTGATCAGATACGTGCCTGATAGGTATACAATTGGTAATATCGTCCCTGCTTTTCGATCAATTCATCATGCCGGCCACGCTCAGCTATTTGTCCGTCCTCAACCACCAGTATCTGATCTGCCTGCCGTATGGTGCTCAGCCGGTGGGCGATGACGAACGTAGTGCGACCCTTCATGAGCTCTTTCAGGCTGGCCTGTATAAAGGTCTCACTTTCCGTGTCCAGGTTGGAGGTAGCTTCATCCAGGATGAGAATCCTGGGGTCAGCCAGAATAGCGCGTGCTATGGCAATGCGCTGTCGCTGTCCACCGGACAGCTTGACTCCGCGTTCTCCTATAAGTGTATCCAGCCCATCCTCAAAACGATCGGTAAATTCGTTTACGTGCGCAGCGGCCACCGCTGTATGTAGCTGCTCCTCTGAAGCATCCGGCCTGGGGAACAGGATATTTTCACGTATGCTCCCTTCAAACAGAAAGTCATCCTGTAAAACCACCCCTAACTGGTTTCTGAAGCTTTGCAGGGTCACTTTGGAAAGATCGAGGCCATCTACGGTGATGGTGCCACTTTCAGGATTCAGAAAAGAGGCAGCCAGACCGGCAATAGTGGTCTTGCCACTACCGGAGGTTCCCACCAAAGCAGTAACAGAGCCTGCCGGGGATTCAAAACTCACGTCTTTCACTACATTTTTGCCCTCTTCGTAGGCGAATGATACATGATCAAATCTGACATCTCCGTTAATGATGTCCAGCTTTACATTTCGTTCAGACCCATCGTCCTCCAGTGGCATATTCATGATCTCTTCCGTACGGTCCAGCCCGGCAAATGCTTCCGTCAGCTGACTGCCTATGTTACTCATTTGTACAATAGGTGCTATCATAAAACCAAGATACAGTGTGAATGAAAGGAATTCGCCAAAGGTCAGGTTGTTCTCCATGATCATGTAACCGCCAATGCCCATAATACCCGTAGAAGCCAGCCCCAGCAGGAAGGTGGCCGAGCTGGTGACCAGACTGGTAGATGTCAGGCTTTTGCGTACGTTCCTGAACAGCCGCTCCACTCCTTCTTCAAAGGTCCGTATCTCCTGAGCCTCGGCGTTAAACCCCTTGATCACCCTTACTCCACCGAGTGTTTCCGTAAGCCGGCCGGTAACTTCAGCGTTGATCTTGCCGCGCTCTCTGAAAATAGGACGGATGTAACCAAACGCCTTTAATGAGATCACGCCAAAAATAGCTACCGGCACCAGTACGTACAGGGTCATCATAGGGCTGATGCTGATCAGCAGGAAGAGAGAAATAAAAGAAGTTAGAATGCCTCCGAAAAGCTGCACCAGGCCGGTGCCCACGAGATTTCTCACCCCCTCCACATCTGTCATAATCCTGGATACGAGTTCGCCTGTTTTGGTATTGTCAAAAAACCGGACAGGTAGCTGTATAATATGCCGCTGAACCCTCGCCCTTAGCTGTGCGATCAGGTGCTGTGCTTCCACACTCAGTATTCTGGTCAGTGAAAAAGAGGTGATGGCCTGTATCGTCACCGCAGAAACTACGACGATCAGTAGCGTTTTCAGCTGGTTCATATCCCCTTCAGGAATGATGTCATCCATCAGGATCTTACTGGCATAGGGCAGTACCAAATTGGCCAGGCGGCTTATGATGATCAGGAACAGCCCGATAAAAACATACTTTCTTCTGGGCCATATGATGGTACTGAATACATAGCCGATCGTCACTTTTGATTTGCTCATACCTCTGAATTACGGATTAAACAGGACATAGGTACAAATATTTCCGATTTTGTATGGTACGAAGTTCGTAATATTCCCTTGATTGGAAGAAATCATTTGAATAACGAACTACGGTTACAAGACATTGCCGCTGTGTTGAATACTCCGGCTCACCACCTGTCACAGATATTTGGAAGATATTTAGAAACTACCTTTTTCGATTACATGAAAAAAAGACGGATAGAAACGGCCAAAATACTGATTATGGTCACCCAATATCAGTTATCCTGATCTCTTTGCCATTAAAAGTAACCGTAGCTCCCTTTTCCCTGTTCAGCATCAGGCTGCCTATGGGAGATGATGGGGATACAGCCATATAATCCTTTCCGTCTATTGTCAGTTTTCCTACACTTACGGACAAATAGAAGGTACCTATGCTGGTAGTTACCAGGCTTCCTGTAACCACCGTGTCACAGTCAGCTAGCGGATTGATCTGGTCCAGTGCCTTTTTAAGTTTTTCTGCCTCTGCCATTTGCAGCATTTGATTTTCGATCTCCAGTTGCATCATGGCACGGCCCGTCTCGTATTTGTCACCGGCTGAACTCTTCGTTTCTTCATGGGCAGCTTCCTGGGCAAGTTCAATAGCCTCCCGTATATTGTTCACCCTCTCTGTTATGTGCTCGCCACACAGGTGGTGCAGTTGCTGTTTTAAAACCACAGTATTCTTCACACTAACTACAATCTTGAGGTTATGCTTTATTACTTAAAAATACCCTGAAATATTTCAAACTTGCAACAGTACCCATAGCATTAAATTTTTCTTAAGTTTATCAAAAAAATTACATCTAATTTTTAATAATTAAGCAATAGCTTAACTTTGTGAGTAGAAAAGCTGTTAAATACAACATAGAAAATTTTCTAGAAAAATTTGTTATTGATAACCAGAGAGGATATGAAATATACTTAGACATTGGAAATGAACATACTTTAGTAGATTTCATAAGGGAGAATGTCTCGAAATTTATATACGTGTTAAGGTTCATACTTGGACCCTTTCCCGGGAAAGTATACAAAAAGGGACCTCATTGCACAATGGAAATGAGGTTTCTAAAAAATGGAAAGCATCGAGGAAAAAAGGGATTGAACTCTAGGGTTTATGTTATAACCCATGGAAATAAGTTGGTATTGTGTTTATTGGATCCTCATAAAAAGAGTGAAAAGGTTGAAAGTAAAGTTTCAGATCAACTAAAAGAGATGTGTGATAGCGTTTATACCTATGATAACACCAATACCAAAAATCTAATTGAAATATGAAGAAGATTATGAATAACTCTGAGATAATCGAAATCGAGAAGCATTTGATACAAGCCGAAATCGTTGAACAGCTTGAGCGAATGAGATCAGCCAATAAAATTACCAAAAAAGACCTAGCTGTGAAACTTGGTGTGAAAAACTCATTTATCTCCCAGTTATACGGAGCAAACAAGTTTTTTAACCTCGAACACCTAGCAAAAATTCAACACTTTCTTGATGTCAAAATCAACATATCTTTCACCCCAAAATCCGAAATTCGTTGGCAGCAAAACCAAAGAAAATTTAGAATAGAAAAGGAAAGTATCACTTCAACAGACACCCAAGTGGCCCCGGATATTCAGATCAAGCATAAATTGGCTAGTTAGTCAAGATACGGAGAATTACAATGTCGAAATCCAGTAAATTGATTGTTGAGAGTAAAACGAAACTATCTTATAGTCTTATGGCAATGAGTATAGATAGTTTCATGATGAATAATGTCAAATCCCTTAGCCATAAACTGCAAAGGGACGAAGCCGGTGGTATTCTTGTTAACTATGATATTCAGGGAGGATCAGCGGCATTCGTCAACCTTAAGGTTATTCAAACTCAAATATTTGTTTCCGCTCATGGAACTGATAAGTCAGACCATGAAAAAACGCATGAAATCTGTAGTTTGACGTGCGCTTTCGACTTCTTCATGGAGCAGTTTAATCAACTATACAATCAAGACGGGAATTTAGTAATTCCATTTAGATTGGTGTCTACCTTCACATCAATTGCCTATGGTTCTACAAGAGGTGTTTTATATACTAAAATGCTCGGAACACCTCTAGGAAACTTTTCTATGCCTCTGCTCGACCTACAAAAATTACCTCGGGAAGACCAAATTATATTGAAAGAATCTTTTATTCATTGAGTAAATAGATACTGATTTTCAACAGTATAATCAACATCAGTGGCTGCTGGTAACAGCAATTAAAAACAGGATCATGAAATACAAACCTCTTGGCCGCAGTGGCCTGATCGTTTCAGAACTGGCATTGGGCACCATGCTTTATGGTGAAGAAACCGGACGTGGCACGGATGAGAAGGTTGCCCAAAGGCAGATTGACTATTTTCTGGATCAGGGTGGCAATCATATCGACTGTGCTGATGTCTATGCCAGTGGCTGCTCGGAGGAGATCGTTGGCAGAACGCTCAAGGGAAAGCGTGACAATGTAGTACTGGCTACTAAGGTAAGATTTCCGACAGGTGAAGATGTCAATGCACAGGGACTGTCCAGAAGACATATTATACAGAACGTGGAAGAATGCCTGAAAAGACTCCAGACTGATTATATCGATCTTTTTTACATGCATTGCTGGGACCCCGTCACGCCCATAGAAGAATCCCTGAGAGCTTTTGAAGATCTGGTAACCACAGGCAAGGTCAGGTACACCGGCGTTTCCAATTTTAAGGCATGGCAGGTCATGAAAGCGCTGGGTATCAGTGACCAGAACCGATGGGTAAGGTTTATTGCAGCCCAGTACCAGTACAGCCTGGTAAAACGGGATATTGAACACGAGTACAGCGATCTTTTTAAAAGTGAAGGTTTGGGACTGGTTCCCTGGGGACCTTTGGGTGGAGGATTTCTGAGTGGCAAGTACCATCCTGACCAAAAGCCTACGGACGAAGGCAGGATCGCCACTACAGCGGAGCACACTGAAGAAGCATGGGAAAGAAGAAATACTGACCAAAACTGGAAGGTGCTGGAGGAGGTGAATGCGCTGGCAAAAAAGTATGAAGCCACTATTCCTCAGGTAGCACTTACCTGGCTCAGGCAACAGCCAAACGTAAGCTCTGTCATACTGGGCGCACGCACCTTTGAACAGCTTGAAGATAATTTGGGCTCCGCCCATTTGGAGCTGTCCCTTGAGGAGTTGAAAAAACTTAATGAGCTCAGCACCTTACCGGAGCTTTATCCCTATCGTATGATCGAAGCCTATGCCAGTCGTGAATTCTGATCATACCCCTGAAGACTATGTGAGCCTGCTGGGGCTGTTGCCTCACCCGGAAGGTGGTTTTTACAAGGAAACCTACCGCGCAGATCTGACTTCAGATTATGATGATTTTAACGGACCCAGGAATGTTTCCACCGGCATATTTTATCTGTTACCCTTTGGCCACTTTTCCGCTTTCCACAGAATACGGTCAGATGAAATGTGGCACTTTTATGACGGAACGGACCTATCTGTTTACATTCTTAAAGCCGATGGACAACTGGACGTCATCAGGCTGGGCCGGCGTCTGGAGCAGGGAGAACAGCTACAGGCAGTGGTGCCTGCTGGCTGCTGGTTTGCTTCCCGGGTAGAGCAACCGTCCGGTTTTGCGCTGACGGGCTGTACGGTAGCACCTGGCTTCGACTTTCAGGATTTTGAAATGGCCAAAAGGAATGACCTTATCACTCAATTCCCGGATCACAGGAAACTAATTGAAGAACTGACAAGAGATACCTGATATGAAGAGACTAACACTGGTAGCTGTCATGTGCTGTACCTTTACCATATACGGCCAAGAAAAGCGCGAACAGGAAAAGAGAATAAAAAAACATCAAATGCCTCAGGCAGCCCTTGACATTCTGCAAGAGACCCTTCCTGTCCGTACAAAAAAGCTACGTTACTATCAGGAATTGGACGGTAGTCATATGTCCTACGAGGCTAAATTCCGGTATCACAGACGACCTTTTAGCGTAGAGTTTGACAAATACGGTGTATTGGAGGATGTAGAAGTGGGCATGGACTTCAATACATTGTCTGTGGAAACCAGAAACAACATTAAAAAGTATCTGGAAAAGGAATGCGAAACCTTCAAGGTGCTCAAGTGCCAAAAGCAGTTCAAACATATTGGTGACAACCCTCAAAGAACCTTGAATAATGCACTCCATAATAAGGAGAGTGACAATATTTTTTATGAACTGGAGGCTGACCTGCGGATGGAGAAGGGCTGGAGCAGCTATGAAATACTTTTTGATGAGTCCGGCCGGTTCATTTCAAAAAGACGCATCGTAAACCAGCCATTGGATAATTTACTTTATTAAATGAGATATTGCCTTTTGCCCACACTATTGTGTATAGTGACACAATCCGGCTGGTCACAATCGGGTGACCTGATCGGACATTGGGAGCTTTCCGTACCCATCAGCTACACATTAAATGAACGATGGAAATTCAACACCACCATTTCCAACCGCAATGGCCTCTATGAAGAAGCAGAAGAAGACAATGCTGTAAACTTTTTTGTGAACTTTGTAGAGGTGACCCAATACGCAACCTACAGGGCAGGTAATCAGCTGTCTCTTACACTTGGGTATCGTTATCGCGACCGTGAGCCCTTCGAAGGTGTATCACTTTACGAGCACCGGCTCATTCAGCAACTTGGCTATGTCCACCTCCGGTCCCCCACCCGGCTGGCAAGCCGTCTCCAGACCGAGCAAAGGTGGCAAACTGAGATCTTCTCCCACCGCGTGAGATACAGACTTTCGGTAGACCGGCCCTTCTCCGGAGAAAAACTGGATGTGGGTGAGTATTATTTCATTTTTTCTGATGAGCTTGTGTCAGAATTCCCCGATGAGGGAAACAATACGCTTGAGAATCGCATAGCCGCAGGCGCAGGCAGGCTTTGGAGCAGGAATCTGAGACTTCAGCTTGACCTTCAGCTACGATCAGATGACCTCTTTGGAAATACGGAACATATTTTCTTTGTCATGACGGGTTTTTATATACGGCTGAATTAAGAACTGCTATGGCCTGCAACCGGCCTTGCTAAAAATAGAGATGGATAGCATACGAACCATCCAAAAAACCTAAAAGAACATACCCGGCAATATTTTCTTCTGGTAAGGGGCAACCCCTCAGCAGGGGTATACGTGTTGTAGCGGGCCATGGAAACTGTATTCACTGGCCTTATGACCCCAAAACATTATATAAAAATACACATGACGAATAACAAGAAATTTACCCCTGCCGGTAAGTGGTGCATACGATTCTTTACGATAATACTGTGCGCCCTTCCGTTCACTGTTTTTTCACAGGGCAGGCTCCATGTTGCAGAGTTAGGCGATTACACGCTGGAAAACGCTCAGGTGATAAAAGATTGCAAGCTTGGCTTCAGAACATTTGGCAAGTTAAATGAAGCACGGTCCAACGCCATTCTATTTCCCACCTGGTACGGTGGTACCAGCGAAAATCTTGTTTCCTACATAGGAGACGACCAGATGCTTGACTCTACACGGTATTTTATCATTGCCGTTGATGCTTTTGGTGACGGTATTTCCTCCTCTCCTTCCAACAGCAAGGCCCAGCCCGGTAAAGAATTTCCGGAATTTACCATCGGGGACATGGTGCGCTCCCAACATAAGCTGCTGACGGAACAACTGGGGATAGATCATCTTCATGCTGTAACCGGAATATCCATGGGAGCTCTGCAAACCTACCAGTGGATGGTGAGTTATCCCGATTTTGTAGATCATGCCATTCCGATTGTAGGTACGCCGCAGCTCACCAGCTATGATCTGCTGCATCTGGAAACCTTTACAAGAATACTGGGAGCTTGTGAAGTTAATGAAAGAGAGTGTAGCGATGCCAGTACCCTTGCTCTTATGCTGGAATATGTAGTAGGCATGACACCGGAATTCACCGCTGCAAGGACAGCCCCCTCCGAATTCGGGAAACTACTTCAAACCATTACAAAGCAATCAAAGGCGTATGACGCTCTGGACCTGCTGAGGCAGATGCAGGCGATAAAAAACTATGACCTGACGTTAAGCCCAGGGATTGATACACCTGAAGCAGCACTAAGCGTTTTTAAGGGAGAGTCGCTGATCATTGTTGCGGAAAAGGATAACATGCTTTATTCACCGCCAGGCATTATCGTGGCAGGGCAAATTGGAGCGGATGTTCTTTCTCTGGACTCTAACTGTGGACACTATGCCTTCTCCTGCGAAAAAGATAAATTCAGCCCAAGGGTAAGAGAATTTCTTCTGGATGGTGATTGAGGTTGGTTCAGGCTCCTCCCGGGTATCCCCGTTATGGGTCTACGGGGGGAGTCAGACAAACTTTTCTGCCTCTTTTAATGTGAAACTTTCCCCATGGATAGGTATGGTCACGTCAGTTATCCCATGGTGATGCAGCGATTGTTTAAAATTCTCCATTGACTCTGCCTCACCATGTACCAGGAATACTGCCTTTAACCTGTCCTTGTCCTGTGTCCTGAAAAAATCCAGCAGATCGTTATAATCGCCATGTCCGCTAAGCACATCTGTGCTGATGATCCTCGCATTTACCCGAAGCTCTTCCTCAAGGCTCCTGACGGTTTTCAGGCCGTCTATCAATCGCCGGCCCAGCGTACCCTCTGCACAGTAGCCTATAAAGAGTATGGTGCAATAGCTGTTTTCAAGATTTCTTAAAATATGATCTTCGGACTTGCCTCCTTTCACCATGCCGGAAGAGGTGATCACAATACAGGGCTCGTGATAGTTATCTATCTCCTCGGCGCTGTTCATATCACTGAGATAGATTAGATTATCAAAGCCAAAAAGGGAGCCATGCTGCTGCTGGAAGTCTCCGGCCTCTCCATTCATGTATTCCACAAAGTCCTGATATACCTGTGTGCTCTTCCTCGCCAGTGGGCTGTCAGTAAAAATCCTGATAGGAGGCAATTTTCCTGTAGCCTGCAGCCTATGCAGGATGTATAATAAGGTTTGTGTACGACCTACACTGAAAGATGGGATGATCAACCGGCCAGGGATATCTACGCAAGAATCGTGAATGATAGTGCTCAGAATTTTCTCAGGATCCTTATCCTTATGGGAACGCATGCCGTAGGTAGTCTCACAGATCACATAATCGGCTGCTGGTATCGGTTTGGGGTCTTGTAGCAGAGGATAATTACTTCTGCCAATATCTCCTGAAAACACAATGGTATGTTCACTGGTCTCGAGTATGATGTGTGCAGCACCCAGCAGATGGCCGGCGGTACGGAAATAAAAGGACACCTGATCATTCAGCACTGTTTTTTGCTCAAAATCAATGGGCTGGAAGTAATCCAGGCACAACTGTACCTCACGGGGGCCGTAGAAGTCGGGTCTCGTTTTCCTTTTGCGGCCTCCGGCCTTTTTCATATTAATACGTGCAGCATCAAAAAGCAACAGCCGTGTGAGGTGGTAGGTAGCATATGTACAATAGATCATCCCTTCAAAACCCTCCTTTACGATGAGGGGTATCAGGCCGGAATGATCTATATGGGCATGAGTGAGTAAAAGTACGTCAATCGTTTTGGGGTCGAAATCAAAAGGGTTAGGATGCTCGTCTTCGTCACGAGTCTCCATGTCTATGCCACAATCGATCAGTATCCTGAAATCATGGTATTCAAGCAGGAACTTGCTTCCCGTTACCTGCTGCGTAGCCCCCAAAAACTGTAAGGTGTTATTCATCTCCACTGGTCTGCTACCCCTTCTTCCGTAAGATGCACAAAAATAGTATTTATCGATGAGTAGTGCTATGCGAATAGCTTCATTTACAGTATCGTACCCCTTACTAGAAGCATATTTTTACATCACGAACAAAAAAATCCATATCAAGGTTATCCCTGTAAGGCATATAGAACATTCACAATGACCTGTATATCAAATAAAAGGACCTATCTGTCTAAAGAGCAGGCTGAGGAGGCTCTTATAGAGCACCATATCCATTTTGATCATAGCGAAGGACAAGGCCCAGTAAACTTCTATCCGTGCGGGTTATGCAATGGCTGGCACTTTACAAGCAAGGGGCCTGTAGCGGGAATACTGAAATCCGGTGAAGTCAAAAAACGAATAACAAGAGAAAAACTGGCCCGCGACTGGGAGAGAAAACTAAGGTAAAGTGCCTGTGGTCAATACAAAAGGCCCCGGATAGCTTCTGAAAACTTCGCAGTAGGGCTCCACATTTGGAGAAAATCACTAAATTGCCGCGCAAATCACACACCCATGCCACAACTTGTTATCGGAAGCTTTAAGGAATTTGAACAATATGTAGGGAAAGACCTTGGTATATCTGACTGGCTCGAGATCACACAGGAGCAGGTAACACAGTTTGCCGATGCCACACTCGACCACCAGTGGATACATCTGGACCCGGAAAAAGCGAAGGAGGGTCCTTTTGGTACTACGATTGCACACGGTTATCTCACACTGTCCATAGCACCATACCTCTGGAAGCAAATTGCTGAGATACGCAATCTTAAAATGATGATCAACTACGGGATAGAAAAGCTGAAGTTCAACCAGCCGGTAAAAGTAGGCGGGCAGGTGAGGTTAAAGGCCTTTCTCAATTCCCTTATCGACCTCAGGGGGATCACAAAGGCACAGCTTGATATCACATTGGAGATCAGGGACAATCCCAAGCCGGCCTACACGGCTTCACTGATCTTCCTGTATCATTTTGAATGATCTAAGACGAAAAAAAAATCTGGTGACCTTGTGATGTTTAGTCCGTTTTGGAGACTAATATGTTAAAACAAGATCACTTTGAAAGAGCAGTTCGTCAGGATAGTTCAGGAGAACATCGGCATCATCAACAGTCTTTGCCGCGCATGGTACCGGCATGAAGAAGACAGAAATGACGCCCGACAGGATATTATTCTGCAACTCTGGAAATCCTTCCCTTCTTTTAGACACGAGGCAGGCATTGGTACCTGGATATACAGGGTAGGTCTGAATACGATCCTTTCAGGGCGAAGAAAAGCCAAAAGAAGCCCAAAAAGTGAGCCCCTGGAAGACCATAGACTTGCCGACCGCACGATCCGGATTGCCTTTGATGATGAAGTACAGCTACTGGAGCAGATCACAAGCTCCCTCAGGGATGATGACAAGGCGCTGTTGATATTGCACCTGGAAGGTTATCAGCATCATGAAATAGCCACTATACTGGGCATGAAGTATTCGAACGTAAGTACACGACTGAACAGGATCAGGGCATACCTGAGAAAAAAGTATAAATACAAAGCACATGAACCTGAATAACTTAAAAGATGCGTGGGCATATCTCAAGATCCGGAATTCCATGTATACCATGGCGGCAGATGAGATCCTTTACATCATTGAAAGAGAGGATGATCGCATCAGTCTAGGCAAAAGAATGCTGATGGATGCCCTGATCGGAATGTTTTTATTGCTTCTTACACAAAGTAGCTAGCCAGCCCCTGGAAAGCTCCTTTATCATATGGGACGTTGATCCTCAGGTATTCTCATCTTTCGAACATTTAAGGTGGTATGGTCTGTGCTGGGCCGTTGGGCTTATTCTGGGTTACTGCGTAATGCACCATATTTACAAAAAGGAAGAGGTTGCCATCCATCGCCTGGATCAACTCACCCTGTACCTGCTCCTGGGCGTGATCGCAGGCGCCAGATTGGGTCACATTCTTTTCTATTATCCACTATACTATCTGGAAAGGCCGGTGGAGATATTACCTTTCAGGCTGGAGCCGGAATTTCACTTCACCGGGCTTGCTGGTCTGGCCAGTCATGGTGGGGTGGCAGGAGCAGTGATCGCATTATTTCTCTGCTGCCGTAAAGATCACAAAGGCTTTTTATGGATATCCGACCGAACAGTGATAGCAGGAGCGCTGCTGGGTAGTTTCATCAGGATAGGGAACCTCATGAATTCGGAAATTCTGGGAAAAGGAACAGATGCAGGCTGGGCATTTGTTTTCACCCGGGCGGACAATATTCCACGGCATCCTGCTCAGCTCTATGAGGCAGCAGGCTACCTGCTTACCTTCATAGTACTCTTTGCCATGTGGAAGTCACCGAAAACAAAACCTCCCGGATTTATATTCGGATCATGTCTGGTCCTTGTTTTTGTTCAGAGATTTGTCATTGAGTTCCTCAAAACAGATCAGGTCCCTTTCGAGGCTTCACTACCCATCAATATGGGGCAGATACTGAGTATACCACTGATCATAACAGGGCTGATCATAATTGTCATAAGCCATCGCCACGCCCGCTCAGGTTTTCATTAGGCCCGGTATGCTTTGGAATAATCTCCGGTTCACAGAGTGTCTTGTGCCGGGGCCTGTTTTTCCTCTGATCCCTTTAAATTTTAGTAGATATAAACTCCTGATTCGTAGTTGAATAAGCTTGCTATGTTGATTTTATGATTTTGAGCCCAATATCAGCACCAAAAACATCGTACTAGTAGAGTACTACAAAAAATTTCCCGCTATGAAAAAACTTGTTGTGATCTTACCTATGGGCTTGTTGCTCGTCACATTCTCATGTGATGATTCCGCGAATGATGAAAGTGCTCTGGAAGAAAGTGAAATTTCCATAGCCGACTACACCAGGATCAATGCTGTCATTTCCGGCCTGGAAGACCTTGGTTTCAGTGAAGTAGAAAGTGAAGGGCTATCCGGCGATAATTCCGGAGGCAGAACTTCCTTTACAAGAGACTGTGTCGAATTCACCTTCGACAGACAGGAAGACGGTACCGTTTCCTATACCTACATCTACGATTTTGGTGACGGATGTGAAATCGATGAAATAATGCTGGACGGCAGGGTGACCGTTTCCCTTTATCTGAACGAGGAAATGACCTTTGAACAAAGGGTATTGTATGAAGACCTGACAATGGATGAATGGGCTGTGGACGGAGAAGAAATTACCATTGGAACGTACTCATTCGGTATGGGTGAAGGTGTGGATCTTGCACTTGATTACACTATTGAACAAAACCTGGCTATCACTGCCTGCGACGGGTCGGACTACGGGATCATGTCGGGTATGGCTTTCAGTATTACAAATGAAAGCAAAACGGTCACTTCTCTGGAGCAGACCATTGAAACCAATGACCTGACCTACGTTACTACTCTGGAAATCCCTCTCGTACAGGATTTTATCTGTGGCCGAAGAGAAGTCTACACCTATACGCAGGGTGTGATAAAAACAACAGCAGGCACATCGGAATTCCTATTGGACTATGGCGATGGTGCCTGTGACAATCTGGTGTTTGTAACAGAAAATGATGATACTACGGAAAAAGAAGCCAGTGAGCTGGTACAGGATGACCTATGTAACTGAGACTGACTGACAGCTGTTATTTTGACCAGCCACCCTGGGGGTCGGGTTGATCCTTGCGTTCAACCTACCCCTGGGCTGGCTTTTATCCTGAGCTTTTGATCTTATTCATAACGTGTGAGAAGGGCACGTATTATTTTTCGTGGGTCAATCTGTACATAAACAGCGCGGCCCGTTTGGTAAGTACCGGCAGCCTGTGGAGTTCGCCAAACTCGTCTACAGTGTGGTCCTTGCCGCCACTAAGCCCGAGTCCGTCAATTGCCGCATCCACCAGCCCTGAGGTAAAGGAAACATCAGCAGCGCCTGCATTAATAGGGTGTACGGGCTCTACCTTTCCGTAGCCAAGGTCTTCACTGACCTTACTGTATACCTCTAATAGCTTTTTATTCGCTTCTGAAGGGGCCAGCGGTGGATATCCGGAATCTCCGAAGGTCAGCTGTGCGCTGGTTTTGGGATAGTTTTCCGTAACTATCTGCTGCATGATCTTCTTTGCCCTCTCCAACTGCTCCCGGGAAACTGCCCTGATATCTCCCCCGACCAGGGCATCTTTGGCTACAACGTTGCTCTTGCCGGAGGCAGAGCCACCATCACTTCCCGGCTTAAAATCAATTGCTGTTCCGGCCAGCATAAGTCCGGGGTTGAATGTAAGGTATTCTTCAGATGAAAGCCGGGTATAAAACTCATTCAGTATTCTTGACGCCTCATAAATGGCCCCGGCGCCTATCTTATCTGAAAATATCTGGGAGGAGTGTGCGGCCTTGCCGGTAACCTTCAGCTCCCATCCTGTAGAGCCCCGGCGTGAAACCACTGCAGTTCTGTAATTGCTATCACCATTCTCAAATCCAATGGCAATATCTGCTCTTTCCGCCGCTTCCGTGATCGCCTGCTTTGACAGTGCCAGCGGGCTTCCGCTTTTCTCCTCATCTCCGGTCATAACGATCTCAATGCTCATTTCATCCAGTACACCGGCCTCCTTAAACGCCTGCATAGCGTACAGTATGATGACATTTCCACCTTTCATGTCCACCACCCCCGGGCCTTTCATGATCGTATCATTCACCATTACATATTCCTGATTGGGGCTGTCCGGCTCAAATACTGTATCCAAATGCCCAATCAGTAACAGCCGTGGACCATTTCCACTACCTTCATGAACAGCCACCAGATGTCCCGCACGGTTAAAGGTCTTGCCCTCCACCCACGTGGTTTTGAAGCCAAGGGCATCAAACTTTTCACGAAAAACTGCTCCTACCTGCCGTACCCCTGACAGATTCATGGTGCCGCTGTTGATGTTGACCACCTCTTTGAGCAGGGCGACGGCATTTTCGTTATGCTTGTCCACTGAACGGACCATCTTTTTTTCTACACGGGAGATCTGCGCAGTGAGGACCAGCGGAAACAGAAGGAGCAAAACAGAAAGGGTTTTCATAGTGCTAAATTTTCCTGATTTTAGTGAATTATCAGTTATTTGACAATAGTTTTCCTGTATCCGATGGAATCAAGACAGGGAATAAATTGAGAGTTTTATGAATTGGATAGAAATAGCAGGACATTCAGGCGCTTTACTGAGCAGCATCACCTTTATACCGCAGGTTTATAAAGCATGGCAGACAAAAAGTGTCGGGGACCTTAGCCTTGTCATGATGTTTATCATATTTACCAGTACCATTGTCTGGCTGATCTACGGTATAGCCCTGGAGCTGTGGCCCGTAATAGTGGCCAATGCTATCATATGCCTTCTAAGTGTGACCCTGATCTATTTCAAGTTTACCTTTAACAGGTAAATGCAGGTGACTATCGCTGGGATAAAAAAAGGGAAGCGGCCCTTGGCCACCCCCCTAAACTTAAACGAAACCTATCTATTTTGATCTTCAGCGTATTCCCATCAAGGTTTAATGAACCTTTTGAACTAATATTGTTGTATAGAATACTTAGGGTAATACAAAAGGTTACACCATGTATGATGTAATAGTTATAGGGGCCGGGCCGATAGGCCTTGCATGTGGCATAGAGGCCAAAAAAGCGGGGCTGAGTTATGTGATAATAGATAAGGGCTGTCTGGTAAACTCCATCTACAACTACCCGCTCAACATGACCTTTTTTTCTACTTCTGAAAGGCTGGAGATCGGAGATGTACCCTTTATCTCCCACGGGAACAAACCCAACCGGTTTGAAGCCCTCGAATATTACCGCAGGGTAGCTTCCAACTGGGCCCTAAAGGTAAAGCTGTATGAAAAAGTAACTGAGGTGAACTCCTCGGCTGAAGGTTTTGAGCTTCGAACAGACCGCGGCACCTATACTACCCGAACTGTAGTACTGGCTACAGGGTTCTACGACTACCCGTACATGATGGATGTACCCGGTGAGGATCTTCCCAAAGTCCGGCATTACTATGACGAGCCTCATCCGTATTTCGGTCAGAAAGTAATAGTGGTAGGCGCTGCTAACTCCGCAGTGGATGTAGCGCTGGAAACCTACCGAAAGGGTGCCGATGTAACCATGGTGGTACGTGAGCCGGCCTTGCTGGATTCTGTGAAGTACTGGGTAAAACCTGATATTGAGAACCGGATCAACGAGGGCTCTATCAAGGCTTACTTCAACTCAGAAATAGTAGCCATACGTAAGTATGAGGCGGATATCATCACACCTGAAGGAGGCATGACGCTTGAGAATGATTTCGTTCTGGCCATGACCGGATACAAACCCAATTTTGAACTTATGGAGTCCATGGGCATCCGGTTTCATGACGATGAGTTCCATACGCCCGTGTATAATGAAGAAACCCAGGAAACCAATGTGAAAGGCATTTATCTGGCAGGGGTGGTTTGCGGAGGTCTGAAAACCAACAAGTGGTTCATCGAAAATTCAAGGATACATGCTGAAGTGGTCATGCATTCCATTCAAAAGCAGCTGACCGTAGACTCCGGAGATATCTGAATTTGCCAGTGAACGATCATAACAGTGCTTAAGGCGTGATATAAAAGTCAGGGTAAAAAAACACCAAAGTTTGTTAGGGAGCATCAAAAATGTACTATTTTAGGCCCGTCACACGAAGAAGTATCTATGTTGGTATACGTTCTGTTTGTTGTTGGATTCGTTTTTTTGATCAAGGGTGCAGATCTTATGGTAGAAGGAGCTTCCTCTATCGGTAAGCGTTTGAATGTTTCCAGTCTCATTATCGGTCTTACAATCGTTTCCTTTGGCACATCATTACCTGAGCTACTGGTAAACATCATTGCCAGCTACAATGATAGTCCGGATATAGGAGTTGGAAATGTTCTGGGCAGCAATGTGGCCAACATTCTGCTGATCCTGGGTATTTCGGCCATTATCAGTCCTCTTCCCATCACAAAGAATACCTACTTTATTGAAGTTCCTTTTTCCCTCACGGCTACACTGCTGGTCGGGTTTCTGGCCAATGCCTCCATATTTGGCCGCTCTACTGAATTTGTGATCAGCAGAAATGACGGATTGGTCCTGCTGTTCTTTTTCTTTCTTTTCCTGGGGTATGTTTATATAGTTTCCAAGCAGCGAAAATCCGAGTTCTCCGCAGATGAATACAAGGTCATGTCCATGCCACGTTCCATCGTGTATATTGTACTTGGGATTGCCGGACTGTATTTCGGTGGGCTATGGGTAGTGGATGGAGCCGTTACAATGGCTCGTTTCTTTAACATGAGTGAACATTTTATCGGACTGACGATAATTGCCATCGGCACTTCCCTGCCAGAACTCGTGACCTCTGCCGTGGCCGCCTTTAAAAGAGATACGGACATAGCCGTAGGCAATGTAGTGGGCTCCAATATATTCAACCTCTTATGGATACTTGGACTAAGCGCCACACTTAAACCCATTCCCTATGATGTCATCTCCAATTCGGATATTTTTATGATCATAGCCTCCAGCACAGCGCTTATCCTTGCCGTGGTGGTAGGGAAAAGACCTGTGATCAGCCGTTGGGAGGGGTTTTTCTTTCTTGTAGCCTATATCTGGTACATTGCTTTCCTTATCGAGAGGGGCTAATGCCTGCTGTTCTCAGGACTGGTCCTGGGGGTCGTTATCTGTTTGCCGGCTCCGCTTCATAAAGGAAATTGAGCTTTTTCCTTTCCAGCTCTATGATAAACGACCCGTTACCGATAAACTCACCGTCAGCTTCTATTCCCAGTGGTATTTCTGAAGAGATCTCCAGTCTGTCAGCTACCTTGTACGTTACTTCAGGGTGATCGATCTTCAGCCCCTTTCTAATCTTACGGACGTGGCTGAGGTAATCCCTGATGGTAATATCGCCGATGATCACCACGGAAAAGCTCTCGCTGGCCAGGCTTGCTCCGGGAGCTATACATAGGCCACTGCCGAAATATTTTCCACTGGCGATCACAAATGAATTGATCTTTCCGCTCCATTCCCATTCTTTTGTCTTCACCCTGATCTGCTGATTTTTGTAGGATAACAAGGTCAGCAGGATGGCCTTGAAAAAAGTGAAGTTACCACCAAACAGCCTTCCGGATCTGTTAACACGATGTACTACATCTACTCCCAACCCCAGGTCAGCAATGTTTACAAACTTCCTTTGTGAGTGATCGGCGAACGTAATACTCCCCAAATTGATCGGAACACCTTGTCCTGAATTGATCAGGTTGATCAACTGTTCCATATCCCCTGATACATTTACTGTTTTTGCAAAATCATTGGCCGTGCCACCAGGGAACAGACCTACCGCGCAAGTAGGATTTTGAGAACAGACAATGCCGTTGACCACCTCATGCAGGGTGCCGTCACCTCCTACGGCGATAACATGCGTAAACCCTTCATTTGCCATCTCCCGCGCAAGACTAAGGGCATGTCCCGCTTCCGAAGTATACACAACGCTAAATTCTCCCTTTAGCAGGTGCCGGTGGAGGTTAAGTTTTTTCAGGAACCTCTTTTTATTTTTGCTTCTACCGTTTACTATAAAAGCGGTCTTTATCATGTTATCAGAAGTTAGCCGTTGGGGGAAACTGGACGTCTTACTCGTTTTTGGACCTGGACAGGCTTTCCAATCTTTCAAAGATAGTAAAAGAGATTATGTACTTTCCAATCCAACTGCCTGAGAGACCAGAGAAAACGCATCTAACTTGTTCATGACTTACCTTTTTGAATGGTTAATAAACCGCTAAGACGCCCCAAAAGCTTTTGTGGACGCAAAGCAGACATAAACAAGGATGCATTTTGATGTAAAGCAACTCTTTCTTAGCGTCTCATGCGTCTCCACGGTTAAAAACCAAGATGCGTTTGTCCTGCGTGGACGACAGGGGTAAGTAATGTATTAGTCGAAATCCAGTTTACCCACCACTTCAAATCTTACAGTGTCCTGAAGGATCATTTTTTGAGTTCCATCGATTTTATAGCCTTTCAAAAGCAGCTTTTCACTGATGTCCTCAAAGGTCAGCGATAGTTTTCTGCTGCTGATGTAGATGGGATTTTGTTCTACCCACAAGGCTTCCATCTTTCTGAGGTTTTTGATCTCGTTGAGGTAGTAGAGTTTTAAGTATTTAACCTCGGCCTCCCTGCTGTCTGTAGCCAGTGTTCTTATAGTCAGGTTACTGTTGGTGTCATCAGCAACGGAGCTGGTATACAAGCCCCTGAGCATGGCCTTGTTGATATCGGTTTTTTTAAAAATACTCAGCTCATTGACCCATTGCAGGCTGTCTGGCACAAAATCCTTTTCCGACGAGTCGGAATCTATCCGGGCCTGTTTGATCAACCTTGCGCCACGGATGGTCAGGAGATTTTGCTGAGCGGATATCAGACTGTCAACGTCGTAGTACATTACTACCCGGTCACGCTGCTGACCGGAGCAGCCAAGCAACAGAGGAAAAACAATCAGAAAGACTATTCTCATTCAACCAAAACTTCGCCCGTCATTTCTGCCGGTATTTCCAACCCCATGAACTTTAAAATAGTGGGAGCCAGGTCACCAAGTTTACCATCTTTTACAGCCCCACTGTATTCATTATCCGCAATAATGCAGGGCACAAGGTTGGTAGTATGGGCAGTGTGAGGGCTTCCGTCGGGGTTGATCATGATATCGGAGTTGCCATGGTCCGCTATGATGATCGTCAGATAATTATTTTTAAGAGCAGTATCCACTACAGCCTTTGCACATTGATCTACGGTTTCACAGGCCTTCACAGCCGCTTCAAACACACCGGTATGCCCTACCATATCCGGATTGGCAAAATTGAGACAGACGAAATCCGGCCATCCTGCCTCAAGTTCAGGGATGATCCTGTCGCGAATGTCCGTGGCACTCATCTCAGGCTGCAGATCATAGGTAGCTACTTTGGGAGAAGGGCAAAGGATCCGCTTTTCGTCCTTAAACTCCTCCTCACGGCCGCCTGAAAAGAAAAAGGTGACATGTGGATACTTTTCAGTTTCAGCAATACGGATCTGATTTTTATCATATCGTTCGAGTATCTCACCCAGCGTATTATTCAGGTTGTCCTTTTCAAATATCACCTTTACTCCCTTAAAGGTCTCATCATACCTGGCCATGGTCACATAGTGAAGATCCAGCTTATGCATGTTCTGTTCATGGAAGTCTTGCTGGGTCAGTGCCATTGTGATCTGCCTGCCACGGTCAGTTCTGAAGTTGAAGCATATCACAACATCTCCATTCTCGATTCTTGCTACGGGAGTTCCATTTTCATCAACCATGGCAATGGGTTTAATGAATTCATCGGTAACGTCATTATCATAGCTGGCCTGCATAGCTTCAGAAATATCTGTTGCCACTACGCCTTCTCCGTTTACAAGGAGATCATAGGCAAGTTTTACTCTTTCCCATCTCTTGTCACGGTCCATGGCATAGTACCTGCCTACAACCGAGGCAATTTTGCCTGTGGTAACACTCAGGTGATCCTCCACTTCCTTCAGATAAGCCTTCCCGCCATTGGGATCGGTGTCCCGTCCGTCCATGAACGCATGAACATAGACCTTTTCAAGTCCATATCCTGCAGCTATAGTGCAGAGCCCTTTCAGATGATTGATATGGGAGTGCACCCCCCCGTCAGATACCAGTCCGATCAGATGAACTTTTTTGTTTTCAGCCTTCGCCAGTGAAAACACTTCCTGTACCACGGCATTGTTATCTATGGTTTTTTCTTCAAAGGCCTTGTTGATCTTTACCAGGTCCTGATATACGATCCGGCCGGCACCTATGTTCATGTGGCCTACCTCTGAATTCCCCATCTGTCCGTCTGGCAAACCAACCGCAAGGCCGGAAGCTTCCAGCCTGCTATTGGGATATTTTGAATAACAGGAATCTACAAAGGGAGTGTTGGCCTTGGCTATGGCGGATACCTCAGGATTGGTACCGAGACCCCAGCCATCCAGTATCATCAGGAGTACTTTTTTATTCATTGTGAAACGGAGTTGTGAGCTGCAAACAACGGTAATTTTGAGGTGGTTATCAACGATGATAATAAAAACATTCACGACGTTTGTTGGTGTAAGGTCTATATTTTACTTGCATCCACAAGGGCACGAAAAAACCTTTGTATAAGAACTAAAACGTTCGTACTTTTGTTATCTAACCAGACAACATAATTTGCCAACACTTAAAATCATAGATTCGATCAAAATAGACATGTATGCCCGGGAACACCCACCACCACATTTTCACGCTATCTATGCAGAATACGAAGAGTTGATTGAAATCAGGACATTGTTTACATATGCCGGAAGTTTGCCAAAAGCTCAACGTAAGAAGGTTATTGAATGGGCTGAAACAAGGCAAGAATATCTGATGCAGAATTTTCAGCGTTTAAATCCACGGTTATGAGAAAGAAACCCAGTATACCGCGAATTGTAAAAATTAAAAAAATTCAAGGATTGAAGGTCTATTGCATGTTCAACAATGGCGAAAACAGGCTGTTGGATTTTGAACGGATTTTCAAAGAATGGGAAATAGGTGGAGATGATATTGAATACCTACTTTTAAAACCCGGGGAATTTAAAAAAGTAGAATTAAGGAATTATACACTGTCGTGGAACAATATTCCGGTCAAATTAATGGCAGAGGACGGTAGTGAAGAAATTCATCCTTATGAACTTAGTCCTGATGAACTTTTCAGACTAAGTGAGCCTGTTGAACCATCCGGTTCCGAGAAATTTGGAAACCTAATTAGATCAGCCAGACTTAAAGCAGGACTAACACAGGAACAATTGGCACAAAGAAGCGGAACTACCCGGTTCTACATCTCAAGACTCGAGAACAATCACACTGATGTTGAACTTTCGACCTTCAGAAAAATAGTAGAAGCAGGCTTAGGAAAACACTTCAGGCTAATAATAGAGTAACTTATGGCAATATTGCCGTAAAAATAATAGTTGCATGTAACCATCAGCCGGTCTAAGCTGCTAATTTTATGGCTATAGATCCAGTCCCTATAGTATATGGCTAAGGTCAAGACATCTTTTTTCTGTCAAAATTGTGGATATGAGTCCGCTAAATGGCTGGGCAAATGCCCTTCCTGCAACTCGTGGAACACCTTTGTAGAGGAAAAGATCCAGAGTGCTTCCAGCAAAAATGAGTGGAAAGCTTCACCCAATGGCAGAACTGCCCGGCCTGCACTGGTCACTGAGATTGTTGCTTCAAAGGAGTCAAGGCTCAGCAGCAATGACAGTGAGCTGAACAGAGTGCTGGGTGGGGGCATAGTTCCAGGATCAGTGGTGCTGATAGCAGGGGAGCCTGGCATAGGCAAATCTACTCTTATGCTGCAGATTGCCCTGGCCATACAGCAGCAGACGCTTTATGTATCCGGTGAGGAGAGCGAAGAGCAGATAAAGATGCGGGCGGACAGGATGAAGGATAAACTGACCTCGGAGCAATGTTACATTCTGGCAGAAACCTCCACAGACAATATCTTCGATCAGCTGGAGCAGTTAAAACCCGATCTGGTGATCATTGATTCCGTCCAAACGTTGCATTCAAATCATATAGATTCGGCGGCTGGCAGTGTTTCTCAGGTAAAACAGTGTACAGCGGAGATCATTAAGTTTGCCAAACAAACTGCCACCCCGGTCTTTCTGGTAGGCCACATTACCAAGGAGGGTGCCATAGCAGGCCCCAAGGTACTGGAGCATATGGTAGACACTGTGTTGCAGTTTGAAGGAGACCGGCACCTGACCTACCGCATACTAAGGACTACCAAAAACCGCTTTGGCTCCACTTCCGAACTGGGGATATATGAAATGCTCGGTTCAGGCCTGAGGGAGGTGTCCAATCCTTCCGAAATACTGATATCACAAAAAGATGCAGACATCAGTGGTGTGACCATTGGCGCTACCATGGAGGGCAACCGGCCCCTGCTGATAGAGATACAGGCATTGGTGAGTAATGCAGCCTATGGCACTCCACAACGTACCTCTACAGGTTTTGATGGCAGGAGATTGAACATGTTACTGGCTGTGTTGGAAAAGCGCTGTGGTTTCCGGTTGGGTTTGCAGGATGTTTTCCTGAATATGGCCGGGGGTGTGAAAGTGGAGGACCCGGCGATTGACCTGGCTGTGTGCGCAGCTATCGTTTCTTCCCTGGAGGAGATCACGATATCGGAAAAGGTGTGTTTTGCGGCGGAGGTAGGTCTGGGAGGCGAGCTGCGCGGGGTGAATCGTCTTGACGCCAGGATCTCTGAAGCCGAAAAGCTGGGATTTGAAGAGATCTATATTTCGAAATATGGGACCAGGGGGCTGAATACTGAAAAACGCAATATCAATATAAAGGCTTTTGCCAAAATGACTCATGTTTTTGAAGATCTGTTTGGCTAAGGAGGCCCTGCAGATCAGCGAATTACCTGCTGCACCATCTTTTTTGGCAGTACCTTAATGATCCGTTTATACCCAAGAAATTCAGCCGGCAATTTTATTACTCTCAACACCGGCAAGGTCCCTATCACTTCCAGTAGCTCTGAACTGATCATAGCCCGTGTATTTTCATCCGGCTCCGATACCGAAGCCTGACGCAGATGCTCCACAAGGCTTCTGCTCTCCCTGATCCTATGGACAATTTCACTTTCATAGGCTGAAAGCATATCGTTGAGTCTTCTTAAAAAGCTTTCCGCAATGACCTCACCATCCAGTCTGTTGGCTATTTCGTGCAGCGTGCTCCAGAAATCCAGAAAGAAACCTTCCACCGCCAGCATACTCAGCTCGCGGTCCATATCCGAAAGGCCCAGCATTCGGGCAAAATCTCCGATAAAGCCTATTTCAAGGTCATCCAGTTCCTTATCAGACCAAATGGTAAGGATGGACAGCTCCAGCAGGAACTTTTTTAACACCCATGAGTCAGAATCTTCGATGGTTATCTTTTGGATGCCGATGCCATGTTCGAGGTACTCCCTTGCTATGCGTTTCTTTTCTTCCTGTAGAAAGTTGTTGGCAATGAAGAACTCAAACAATTCACGCTCTTCTTTCACTACCGAATTATTGGCATGTGCCGCCGCCGCAATAACCTTAAGGGTGGTAAGGCTTATCTCCTCCCTCAGGGAGCGAAGATACTCCAGTAGAATATCATCTCCCGCGGCAATGCAGTAAAGTCTGAAAAGATAGACATCAACGAATAACTGGGTATTGTTGAAAAAAGACGCCCAGATGTTACCCTTTCCTTTCTTTATGAGCTTTGAGATCCTCCGGTCCACCAGTGACTCACATAACCGTTCTATATTCTTTTCCCTGCCCAGCCAGTTTCTGACTGATAGGGTGAGGTCCGGGAAGAGCCCTTTGTAGAAAGTATAGATCGACTGTATACATTGCTCGATGTCATGACCGTTTGCAGGCCCACGGGAGATGGAATAAATGTTTACAAGGCCATCGACAAGCTGGATTTTGGAGATATTGGCCGGAGAAAGTTGTACATTGGAGTCCTTGCTGAGCACAGGAATACCATACATGAGGCCGGTAGGCTGCACCAGGTGATAGACCGGTTCATCAGGATGGCGGTATTCCTTCAGTCTGTTACTTTTATCATTCGACAGATGATGCTGCACTACGTTCCTGAACCAGCCTTTTTTTGAAGGATCCATCTAAAAACACATTCAATTTCCAAAAAACCCATCACCTGGGGATGGTTACTCCATTCTCACTTGCCAGATCACGGTATGAATTCATTATTCGTAGTGTAATATCGCCGGGTTTTTCAGAGCCGATTTTCCTACCGTCAATAGCCAGTACAGGTGTAATCTCCCCCATAGAGCCCGTCACAAAGGCTTCATCAGCACTATACATTTCCGAAATGGAGATCCTTTTTTCTGCAATGGGTATGTCATGGTTACAGGCAAGAGCAATAACGTTGGCCCGGGTGATCCCCGGCAGACAACTGTCTGCAAAAGGTGTTTTTATACTTCCGGCTTTCACAAAGAAAATGTTCGTTGCATTCGTTTCAGAAACAAATCCGTCAACGTCCAGCATTACCGCATCCTCTACCCCTGCCAGGTTGGCTTCGATTTTTGCCAGAATATTGTTGATAAGGTTGTTATGATGAATTTTTGAATCAATACATTGTGGAGGATTCCTGCGAATGGAGGACGTAATAAGCTGAATACCTTCTGCGGCATATACTGGTTTTTTCCATTCTGCCAGCACGATCAGCGTAAGACCATACTGATTGAATTCCGGGCTCATGCCGGAGGTTACCTTTTTACCGCGGGTAAGGGTAAGCCTGATGTGTGATTCATCATACATTCCATTGGCGTTCAACGTTTTAAAGATCTCCTTCCGCAGATGATCTTTGGAGGGAATGTCTTTAAAGGCCATAGCACGAGCCGAATCGATCATTCGTTGCAGATGCTCTTCCAGCATGAACACCTTGCCATTATAAATACGTATCCCCTCCCATACGGCGTCTCCACCCTGAACAGCGCTGTCAAAAACGCTTATTCTTGCCTCCTCACGAGGCAGTAGTTCTCCGTTAATATTGATAAGGATGTTTTCATTGCGTGGGTCTGGTAAGGAAATTCTGTTCATTACTGATTTTTTAAAGCTTTATGGTACAAATAATCATAATAGGGTTTACATTCTTCAAGCAGTGGTATCAGGTCTTCCGGAAAAGGCTCCTCCTTTCTGGCATATTCCGTAAAGCCAGAGGAAGCATGCAGTGAGTGATACCAGTATTTCGCCCATATTCCGTCCTCAGGTCGTGGTCCGGGCTTCCATGAAAGCATATTTTCATGAAACGGGATTGCCATTGCATCACATAACCGGGATAGAATATGCCGTGGGTTCAGCAACAATAACCGTGAATCAATGACCACCGGCCTGTGTCCTTCACTGGAGAGTTTATCAAACAGGGTTACCTGCATATTCAATGCAGTATCATTGAGCCGGGCAGCGGGCAACTGCTTTACCAGTGAAGGAAGCATTTCAGCAGGATCACGGATCAGAAACACATTGGTAAAATTACACAAAAGCTCATTTTCCATACCAATCCAATGATGGGCCATGTTTTTAATGAAGCGGAGCGGTTTTTGTCCCTTCAGCAAAAGATGCTCCATGACCCTGATTCCATCTGTTTCCATATGGGTCAGTACCTCCTCCCTGCCCGGATGATCAACCGGTACCTTACTCAGATAGTGTCCGTAAAAAGGTTCATCGATCACCTCGGTATCTTCGCGCTGCGCAAAGGAATACATCAAAGCCGTGGAAACATTTCTGGGGCCTGACCATAGCGAAATAATTTGCATAAGGGAAACTATTAAAATTGCATAGAATAAACAATATCAATATCTTAAGCCCATGACCATATTGCTACAACGGAGTATCCGAAAGCTGGTATTTGCCACCTTATTGTTTCTTATCAGTATGATCATAGGTACTCTGGGATATGTGACTATTGAGGATTTCAGTATGGTAGATGCGGCATACATGTCCATACTGGCATTTTCCACTGTAGGGTTTAATGAGGTCAACCCTCTTAGTGCACAGGGTAAGGTTTTTTCAGTTTTATACATCACCATAAATCTTGGCATCTTTGCCTATATTGTTTCCGTAATGTCATCTTTTTTGTTTGAGGGTGAGCTGAGGAAGATCTTTAAAAACATCGCGTCGACAAGAGAAATGAAGAAGCTCAAAAATCATATTATCGTATGTGGATTTGGTAAAAACGGAGCCATGGCTTGCAGAGAACTCCGCTCCGCCGGAAAAGATTTTGTGGTTATTGAAAAGGATTCCACGGTGATTGAGGAAGTTCCGGAGAATAAAGGGTTTTCGTTCATCAATGGCAATGCCATACTTGATGAGGTGTTGATCGAAGCTGGTGTGGAAAGGGCGTCCACCGTTATCAGCGCTCTTCGTGAAGACTCAGACAATGTTTTTATAACACTGACCGCCCGTGAACTGAATCCAAATATTAAGGTCATTGCGAAAGCTACGGAGGTAAAATCGGAAAAGAAGCTCTACAGAGCAGGAGCTACTCATGTGGTATTGCCCGATTATCTTGGAGGGGTGCATATGGCGCATCTGATCACCAAGCCTTACGTGATAGAGTTTCTTGACCTTATCAGTGGAGTGGGAGGTTCAAAACTGGAACTGGAGGAGGTGAGCTATGTTGACCTGAAGCCGGAGTTTCGTGATAAAACCCTGAGGGAGCTGGACATAAGAAATGTAAGCGGCGCTACGGTCATGAGCTTTAAGGATGATCTCAAAGGCTTTCTGTTCAATCCCACACCTTCCAAACAGGTCACGGAAGGAGATGTATTGATCTTATTGGGGGAGCAGGAGAGTATCGTGAAGTTCAGGAAGTTTTATTTGCAGCGGGAAAACAATAGCAAGTAGACACTTATTGATTAAATGGATGCTCATTTATCCAATTAAATCCACGATTCACCAGCAGGTGATTTGTTCAGAACGATACCTTGACAGCAATCAGACAAAAAGGTTGCCTATTTCCAGCCCTTGTTTTTAATTTCCTCCACGGAATCCAGTACTTTTTCCTTTAAGCCTTTTTTGTACCTGGCCAGATTATCGCTGATCTCCTCATCAAAGGCTCCTATTATCTCTGCAGCGAGGATACCGGCATTTTTTGCACCATCCAGGGCTACGGTGGCCACGGGAATACCTCCAGGCATTTGAAGAATACTCAATACCGAATCCCATCCGTCAATGGAGTTGCGCGATTTTACAGGAACACCGATCACCGGCAGTGTAGTGAGGGAAGCCACCATACCTGGCAGATGAGCAGCCCCTCCGGCCCCGGCGATGATCACCTTCAGACCTCTGCTTTTTGCTGATTCGGCATATTCCAGCATCCTGTGAGGTGTGCGATGGGCAGACACGATGGTCAGCTCAAACGGTACCTGTAGTTCTTCCAGTATGTCAGCGGCCTCCTTCATGATAGCAAGGTCTGACTGGCTACCCATGATTATTCCCGCGAGCGGCTTACTCATGATGCAATTACTTTAAGTGTTTGTTTGACAAATTGCACTTTCTCTTTTAAACGAGCAACATCGTGATCCACAATTGTAATGTGACCCATCTTCCGAAACGGTTTCGTCAGTTTTTTGCCATATAAATGAACATAAACACCGCTGACATCCATCACCTGCTCCAGCCCTTCGTACCTGGCTTCGCCGCTATGGCCATCCTCACCAAGCAGATTGACCATGGCGGCTGCCATTACCTGTGAGGTGTCTCCCAGCGGCAGGTTAAAGAGAGTGCGCAGATGTTGTGCATACTGTGAGGTGATATTGGCCTCTATGGTCTGATGTCCACTGTTATGAGGCCTGGGAGCGATCTCATTGACGAGAACTTGATCCTCCCGGGTGACAAACATCTCCACTGCCAGTATGCCCACCATTTGTAGTTTTTCTATCACATCCCTGGCAATCCTGTCTGCTTCTTCCTCCACCGGTTTTGAGATATTGGCTGGGGCAAAAAGGTATTCCACCAGATTGGCAGTAGGATGAAAGGCCATCTCCACTGCAGGGAATGTAGTGACCTCACCACGTTCATTTCGTGCCACGATCACGGCTATTTCGGTCTTGAAATCTATAAGCTTTTCTACCAGCCCGGGCGCTTCGAAGGCATGCTCCAGATCAGCTTCGGTTCTAAGAAGCTGCACTCCACGACCGTCATAACCCTCCGTAGCCAGTTTATTGACCATAGGCAGCATGGACCTTTTCTGGAGAACATCTTCTTTGTTTTGTGTTTCCTCAAAAGGAGCTGTAGGAATACCGTTTTCTATGTAAAACCTTTTCTGGCTTACCTTATTCTGGATCAGCGCTATAATCTCAGGCTGAGGAAATACCTTTTTACCCTGCTCCTGAAGCTTTTTGAGCGCATCTGTGTTCACGTTTTCAATTTCAATGGACAGGATATCACAATCTCTTCCGAATTCCATCACCGTATCAAAATCTGTAAGCTTGCCCACCGTAAAGGTAGAGGCGATGTTCCTGCAGGGCGCATTTTCATCTGGATCGAGAATATGGATATCAACATTAAGATCAAGCGTGGACTGGATAAGCATACGTCCCAGCTGACCGCCTCCGAGTATCCCCAGTTTTTGTGTTTGTATCGATTTGGACATTGTTTTTAGCGAGTTTCGGTCTGTGAGGACACAGACCGAGGGTATTGGATTCTATTTTTTGTTTTTGTTAACATTTCTCTACATCCACCTTTTTCTTTTCTCATCCCGGCCCCTCTTTTCTCCATGGTCTTTCTCTTTCTCCATGGTCTGTGTCTTCACAGACCATCATCACTTGAATCCCTAAAAACCACGTTAAAACCTATCCATATAGTGTGTAAGTATCCCAAAGTCATCCTTATCCTCTTCATAAAAACTTGCTGACGACCAAAAATAGTCCTCTGGATATTTGGCCAGATTCCACTGCTCCTGTAATGGGTTCAAATGAATATATTCAATCTTCTGCTCTACTTTTTCTCTGCTATCCATTTCAATGGCCAGAGGGTCTCTTTGCCAGAAACGATGCTTCCTCTCATTATCTACAGAACTAAATCGTCTTAGCTCTTTTGGTTCAACAGATCTCAACTGAGTCAGAAACTGATGAGCAGTGAATTTATTAAAACTGGCATGCGGCAGTTCCTTACCATTCATTTCCAGCATTTCCCAGACAATATGAACATGATTGGGCATTATAACAAAGGCATATATCCTGACCTTCCCCTTCTCAACAAGATACTGCCATGACTTGATTATTGTTTTCTTAAACTCATTATCTTTCAGCAGATGATACCAATCTTTTATTGTGTTCGTCCAGAAATACACCTTATTCAAAAGCATTTGAGAGGCTCTCGATCTGCTATCTTCTTCGCTAAATAGAGTGTTTTTCATTGTTGGATTTGAGTTTCGGTCTGTGAAGACACAGACCGAGGGTACTATATTGGGTTTTGTTTTTATGAACCTCCTTATCTTATATCCGTTCTCTTTTACTATTCTCCATTATCATCTCTCTCCGTGGTCTGTGTCTTCACAGACCATACCCCTCACCCTCTGACAAGCGTACTTCCAAAATCCTATCCCCCACTTCTATCTTATGCACTACATCCATCCCTTCCTCTACCTGAGCAAAAATAGTATACCTTCCGTCCAGGTGCGGGGTGGGTGAGTGGGTGATGAACCACTGTGTGCCCTCGGTATCCTTGCCGGCAGAGGCCATTCCTACCGAGCCTTCCTGATATCGAATATTGGCGAATTCCGAGCGAATGGAATAGTCTTCACTTCCGTAGCCGTCACCCCGGTGACAGCCTCCCTGTACTACAAAGTTCGGTACTACACGATGGAAATTTTTCCCATCGAAGTATCCACTGTTGGCCAGGGTAATAAAGTTGGACACCGTTGCGGGAGCCTGCTCTACCAGCAGCCGAAGTACTATATCACCTGCACTGGTTTTTATGATGACTTTATGGTTTTTGGCAATGGATCCTACATGCTTCCAGTCAACAGGATGATTGAACGGGTTTTCTGTTTCAGGAATATCTTCTTCGCCATCGAAAAAAGCAATGGCCTTATTCAGTACCTGAAGGGCCTCATTGTCCCTGGGCAGGCTGAGCCTGCTTTTAACATTTGTGAGAAAAGTGTGATCACTATACAGCTCTCCAAATTTTAGTTCAGGTCTCAGATAGATGTTGGAAACCAGATATACAATACCTACATCACCGGTTTCCATGATCATTCTAAGCTGTTGGGCAAGATCCTTTTCTCTTTCAGCAGGGAAATCTTTACGTGTTCTCATACTTACCAGCGCTTGTGTGCCAGCAGTTCGTATGATCGCTGTCTGCTCTGAAAGTATCTGGTCAGTAATGAAGGGTGCAGCCTCAACCGCGTTTCCCAGTGCCCCCAGTAGTCCTGCCTTGTAGTAAGGATTCCCGGCAGTCTCATATTCTTTTTTGATAAGGGCAATGACAGGATCTTTATCTTTTGCGTGTTTCAGTGCGCTGCCCAGCAGCGTGCTTCTGATCCTCCAGTGCTCAATACTTAGTATTTTGTCAGGGGGGAATTGCTGAGCGGTTGCGGCAATGACATCAGCCGCAGCGATAGCCACATTTATGTTTTCATCATCCAGCAATTCTGTTAACCGGTCCCCTACCCCTTCAAAACGAAAGCTTTCCATAGCCCTGATGCTATTGATCCTGACGCGATAGTCGGGATCCCGAGAAATAGCCTCGGTAAGTGCCCGTAGAGACTCTGGAGTGACCACGTTTTGCAAAGCTTTGGCCGCCGCCATTCTCACGTGAGGGGACGGATCTGTTATAGCACAACGAATAATACGGTTTTCACGTCCGGTAAGTGACAGATTCGGGCTTCTGGAAAAGAAGTGTGCGGCGCCCAGTCGCGTTTCATAGCTGTTGGTAGTATCCAGCAGGCTGAGAGCTATATCCATGGTAATGCCATCATGAACATTTCTTATACCTGCTCTGTAAATTCCCCATGCAAGGCCCTCCTTCTCCTGTTCACTGCCTATCAGCACCTTATGGAGCAAGTATATCTTTTCCATAGTCACTACTTTGCCCAATGCCTCTATCAATTCACGACGGACCGTGACGGAATCTTCCTCCTGAAGAGCACCTGCCAGCAGATCGATCACCTGTTTGTCATGTATCTGTCCCAGCGCATAGGCCGCAGCCTTTCGCACCCGGGCGTGGTCATCGTAAAGCAAAAAACCAAGGGGCTGAATGGCGGCCGTATCCTGCATGGAAGCAAAGG
Organism: Flammeovirgaceae bacterium BBD 1991-12; assembly: GCA_001657315.1. GTDB lineage: Bacteria > Bacteroidota > Bacteroidia > Cytophagales > Cyclobacteriaceae > Fulvivirga. The sequence goes on from LYSV01000029.1 coordinate 31,818, forward strand.
CCAGTGCTGCCTCCTGCCTGTAGAGGGGGTTATCATCATTAAAGAAACCCAGAAGCGATTTCGTATCCCGCCGGTCCTGGTAGTCATGGATCTTAGCTACGATGGTGTCAGAAAATTTGTTTAACGCAGGGTCACCGAGCTTATCTGCCTCATGCTGACAGGCTGAAATAAGAGCAATAAGTGCGACCAACCAATACGACTCGAAAAATTTCCTGAGGGACCGGATCATTATTTCTGATTTGCCATCAAATATAGTGATTCGCCTCAAGAGACATGAGAAAAAGAAAGCCGGACGGTCTTTCAAGCTTAGGTCTTCGGTATTTCCGGGATCATAAAACCAGATCAACTGTCTGCATGATAAAGCTTCTTATAGTAGTCATCCGCCATCCTCGACGCTACAAACTGCTTATCCACATCTTCTGTGGCCTGCCATGCCAGCTCTACCCATTTTTCCGGGTGCTCATAATACATCGGCAGCACTTCATCTTCCAGTATTCTGAGCATGTGATCAAAATCATGCTGATCCTGTTCCTCCTCAGTCCATGAAAGGTCTGCTTCAGGGATCACAAAGCTGTTCTTCCCGTGCTCTGCAAATTCAAGAATCCAGCCATCGTTGGTAGACAGGTTAACGGAGCCATTCATAGCCGCTGTCATTCCACTCGTTCCCGAGGCTTCCAAGGGAATACGGGGATTGTTCAACCACACATCACTGCCTTTTTTGAGTAGCGCTGATAACCTCAATTCATAACCTGTGAGGACAGCTGCACCGGGGTAATTACGCGTCATATGTATGAGGTGATTGAAGGTACTGATGGCGTTCACATCAAGAGGATAGGGTTTGCCCGCCCAGATGATCTGCACCGGATATTTCGCATTTTGCATCAGCGTCTCGAATCTTTCCATATCACGGGTAATGAGGTCGGCCCGCTTGTAGCCGGCAAACCTTCTGGCCCACACAATGGTCAGATGATCGGGATCAAGAAGTTTACCGGTCTGATCCGCCACTTCTTCAAACAGTACCTTCTTCATTTCTTTTTTACGGGTCTGAAATGCCCTGATGTCGGCTTTCAGGCGCGCCTTTTCAAGGTCAGCATCTGCCCAGTATCTTTTGTTCTGGGCATTGGTAACGGCTTCTATCCTGCAGATCTCGCCAAAGCCTCCCCACATCTCCGTGGCTACCTGCTGGTGCTTTTTGGAGACGGCATTGGCCTTTTTCGACATTCTCAGTGCGGCCAAGGTATGATTGAACCATCCGTTTTCAAAACCGATCAGCTTTTCTACCTGTTCTACATCCAGATGATGGAAAAAACTCATCTCATTAAGAAAATTAGGGTCATTCACCTCATTACCCGCTTTTACCGGCGTGTGTGTGGTAAACACCAGCTTTTCCTTTAACCGGTCCAGGGTCTTGTACTTTTCAAGCAGATAAAAAGCCGCCGGCAAGGCATGGGCCTCATTGAGATGATATATTTCAGTTTTGTGCCCGAGAGCCTCCAGCACCTTCACACCTCCAATGCCGAGTACGATATACTGGGCAATTCTTGTTGCCAGATTATTGTCATACAATTTGTGCGTGGTAGTCTGCGCCAGATGATCATTAGCCGGATGATCCGTAGACAAAAGAAACATGGGTACCGTACCAAATACCTCAGGAGCAAGGTAAAATGCCTTTACCTTTACATTATGTCCATGTACCATCACGTCTACCTCTATGCCTGTGTCCTCCAGAAAATGGTAATACCTTTCCTGGTTAAGTACTCCAAGTTCATTGTTGGCTTTTCTTACCTGATCATAGTAGCCGTACTTCCACAACATACCAATACCTACCATATTCTGTTTCAGGTCATAGGCACTACGCATGTGAGAGCCCGCCAGAAATCCGAGCCCGCCGGAGTATATTTTTAAAGGCTGATCGATGGCAAACTCCATACTGAAATAGGCCACCGTCTTATCATAGCCATTACTGAATTTATAAGGATGCTTTATCTTCATTTTAGTCGCGAGTATTGAGCAGGTGCAAATTAAATGGTACCCCCCGTAAAATGAAACCAATGATCACTAATTTGTTGAATGACCGGCTCCTTAAATCCTGTCTGAAAGAATGTCGGAACCGTATCCGTGCGATTTTGACCATTACCTTACACGATCTTCTGTATCATCTTGAAAATGTTATCTTTAGGCCTGATTAAGAACTCCTGGAAAAATCGCTGATGAAAGGCCTGAAGTTTCTGCTTTTTCTGCTGATCATTTGTTTGTTGATCGTGCTGTTTCTCGTACCCTTTTACTACAGCGATATCAATACACTTATTAAAGATGTCAATGAGGGCCAGCGTACCTTTTCATCTGTATGGGATGATTTCCGGGGCTACTTTAAACATGCGGACGGCTGGAATCTGCTGGGATTTATGTTCCTGGCGGCCTCCATTATGATCATGCACGGTATCGTTGACTACCTTGTCCTGCACCGACTTGACAGATTTTACAGGGGCCAATTCTACTGGGACGGCTTCATGTGGTTCCTGCGCAGGCAGCTGAGCCTGCTGATCACCATGATCTTTTTCATGTTCATCGCCAACCTGATGGTTGACTTTTACTCCAACATCCGTATTGCCAGTGAGCCGTCCGAGATCATTGAAGAAAAACATACAATACTATTGCTGGGCACCAATAAATTCCTGCAGGATGGAGTAAGCGAGAATGTCTACTTTACAAACAGAATAGATGCGGTGGTGGAACTGTACAAGGCAGGCCTGATCTCAACGATCCTCATCAGCGGAGACAATAGTAAGAAAGACTATAACGAGCCAAGGGACATGCAACGCAGTCTTATTGCCAAAGGTGTGCCGGCTGCTCTGATAAAACTTGATTTTGCAGGCTTTCGCACACTGGATTCCATAGTACGGTCGAAGAAACTTTTTGGGTTGAAAAGTCTGCTGGTGGTCAGTCAGGGCTTCCATCTTCAGAGGGCGCTGTTCCTGGCATGGTATTTTGGAGTGGATGCCATAGGTTATGAAGCCAGGGGGAACATGAATTTTTCTATGTTCATACGTGAACACCTGGCTGTACCCAAAATGCTGCTTGATATAATGGTATTGAATACTCAACCAGCCTACGGATCTACCGGGGTAAGAAGAAAGCTGAACTTCGGCCAGAAGGATGTTGTTCTGATGTCATTTATACTGATCTACTTCGGGATTGCCTTTTACGTTTCCTACGATGCTTTTGATTTTGGCAGAAAAGATGCGATGGAGGAAAAACCGAAACCCATCGCTAAACGCCGGACAACGAAGGCTAAACCGAAACGTACGGTAAAAAAGAAAGCAGTGGCAAGCAAAAGTAAAAGTTAACATACCTCATGCGATTTTATTTACGTTTCCATATTTTATATTGCATCCATTATTTCATTAACTTTAATAAACCAATTTTTTAAACTTTAACTTGTAGATGCCCTTAGGTCCTGCAGCAATCGCTCTCTTTGAATCCATATCCCATGCCAGAATACATGGAGGAAGCTTTCAACCTTATCACATTAATGGGTGGTAATTGCAAACTGCTGTGGGTCATCTTGCGTTAGTTCTAAAAAGGTCAAATCGGGGGGTAGGTGCAGTTGCATAAATCAAATAGTACTCACATGAAATCACCAATTCAATTCATTTTCGTGGCAATGGTTGTATTTCTGGTCTGTGGTCCTGTTCACTCACAGGAAATTAAACCCATTCCAATCAAAAAGTTCTACAAAGACCGGGTGACCCGTAACCTGCAGTTTCTGTGCAAGGAAGCTGAATGCCTGGACAATGTGATCATTAATGACAGGGGGCTTTATATCTATCCCACCTCACAGCGGGTGGATAAACCTGAGTTTATTCTGTACTGGCGTGAAATGTCGCATTTCAATGAATTGCTGGAGGAAAAATCGAATGAGGAGGTCATTGAGATCCTGAAGAGGAAGGGACAGCGGTATTTTCACGGCATCAAAAGTACACACGTTGATCCTGCAAAATATCCCGTCAGTGATTTCGGGGGCCTGAAAGTAGCCATTGATCCGGGGCATGTGGCTTCCAATATGGGAGAGGCTATTCTTGAACGCAGGTATATGCGGGTAGAAGGAAAACATTACAATCAGAAAAGGGACATTGAGTTTTTTGAAGCCAATCTGGCCTATACCACAGGGCTAAGGCTGAAGGAAATGCTGGAAGATGAAGGGGCAGATGTAATGATGACCCACGAGTATGGTAAAAGTGCAATGGGCATCAACTTTTATGAATGGCTTGAGACTGACTATAAAAAGGATATAGTAGACGGTTACAAAAACGAATGGTACAACAGGGAAAAGTTCAATCACCTCATGTCCGGAGACGCGCCTGATTTTGTCATGTTCTATGACGTATTCAGGAACAAGGATTTTGTAGCCCGGGCAAGGGCCATTAACAAATTCCAGCCCCACTTGACGGTGGTGATCCATTTCAATGCAAGTGAGGGTGGGCAGCGCTATGGTGACAAATACCTGCCACCTGTATCAGAAAATTACAGTATGGTATTCGTGCCCGGATCCTTTCTTGGCTTTGAGGTGGACGGACCCGACGAGATAGACCAGCGATTTGAACTGCTCAGACTGCTGGTGTCCTACGACCTTGAAGAGTCCAATGTATTTGCCAGCAATGTCATCAGGGAGCTGGACCAGCAGCTAAAGGTGGACGCCCTGCCGGCTGATAATGATTTTGAGTTTGCAGAGAAATACTCTATCAAGTCTGATCTGGCAGACGGAGTGTATCACAGAAATTTTTACCTCACACGTGCGGTGAAGGGACCTATTGCCTATACAGAGGCACTCTACCAGGATAACTATGATGAAATACCACTGTTGGGCAAAAAGGACTATACCATAGAGGGCATAAAGACCAGCAGCAGAGTGAAGGATGTGGCACAGGTGTATTTTACGGCTATTGAAAAATGGTTGAATTATAATAAGGAATACACAAAAAAGCTTGATGCGCTTTATGACGACAAGTACGGTGATGAGGAGATCTATGAGGCAGAATTAAAGGGAATGTCAGAGAATGATTGATCCTTTTTCACCGCAAAGACGCGCAAGGAAGGCGCTAAGTGACTTGTAATATTAGATCACCCTTACCCATATAACTGTTAAGTTTAGCACTGCATACTCAGCGCGCTTAGTGTCTCTGCGGTTAAACTAGTGTTTGAGGTTTTCCTCCACCCACCGCTGGATAAGGTACCGGGCAATGGAATCCTCCCTTGAAAGAATAAGTTCACCCTGGCTAACCAGTTTATGGATCTCCGCAGGATTGAACCACAGGGCCTCGCTCACCTCCTGTTTGTCAAGTATGAGATCCGTGGAATATGCTTCTGCAAAAAAGCCCACCATAAGGGAAGATGGGAAAGGCCAAGGCTGACTGGCGATATATCTGACATTGTGGACTTCCAGCCCTACTTCTTCCATCATCTCACGCTTTACGGTTTCCTCCAGACTTTCGCCGGGTTCAACAAAGCCAGCCAGCGTAGAGTACATATTCGGCATACCACCGCGGTGCCTTCCAAGTAAACAGCGTGGTTCTCCATGCTTTGAAAGATTTTCTATCAATACAATAACTGCCGGATCAACTCTTGGATAAAGCGTGTGGTTGCACGCTGTACATACCCGGATGTGCCCGGCTTCCTGACTGGCAGTGGGCCGGCCGCACCGGTTGCAAAACCTGTGATTTTCGTGCCATTGGAATAGAGCCCTTGCATAAGTGAGTAATGGAGCGTAGTAAGAGTGTTTTAGGACCAAAGTCATCCGCAGATCTACAAATTCTCCGGTACCGAGAATTTTATTGGCTTTTTTCTCTTCGTAGGCTGAAAAATCCATACCAAAAAAGGACTCTGAGTTGTAGGTGCCGAGAAATGCAATTTCAATGTTCTGTATTGTATGAAGGCCCTTGTTAAGAAATGAGAACTGGTTCATTTCATGAGATGTATCAGTGCTGATCCAATGCTTTTTCTTCCAAAACGGGATCATGCGGGCCCTGCCCGAGGCCAGCGTAGTTTCAAGCCATTTTTTATCTTTACGCAGATGGCTGGTCCGGTCCAGTTTCAGCCCGGAATAGAATATCCTGTTCGTTTCAAACATCATTGTTGAATTCCCGTGCCCATTTCTTTGACCACGCTCCCAGCGGCTCGAGAAGTACAAAAAGTTCCCTTCCCATAGCCGTCAACTGATAACCCCGGGGAGTAAGCTCTATCAGGTGGGACTCCCTCAATTCCCTAAGACGGGTATTTAATGTGGTAGGCGAAACGTCTTCACAGTAAGCCTGCAGCTTTCTGAAGTTTCCGGGGCCTTCATTCAAATGCCAGATAATACCCATAGCCCAGCTTCTTCCCAGTAGATCAAATAAGGCCATAACAGGTACGCCGGACCGGGATCCACGAACCGGCCGGCCGGGAAGTGGTGTCTTCATTTGCTACAATTTATGTAGCAAACATAGCTAATTTTTATGAGATCTCATGTAGATCAGTAAGGATCCGTAGAGTAAAGAGGCACAGGCTCGTGATCAAAATGATCCTGTTGTACATACCATGTCATAATATGTCGCTGAGGCATTCTTTTGGCTACTTTATGATCTCTTCTATTGTACCAGACGGCATCAAATTCTCCTTTGGTAGATAGTACCACCCGCCACTCAAGATCCAGCAGACTGGAGTCGACGTAGTTGGCAGAAAGGCTGTCCCATACCGTATACGACAAGACCTGAGGGTCCAGGTGAACGATCACCTCCTCATCATTCAGTACAAGATGCCAGATAGGCTCACTAAGATGCTCCATGCTTTTATCGTCTTTTTGCCAGCCCCAGCCCACTTTAAGGGTACTGCCTGAACGAATAGCCCTGACAAGGTCTGTTTTGTTACCGGCAAGTGCATTGCCATGTTGATCATTTTTATAGACAGCCCTCCATTTCAGAGCAGTGCCGGCATTTTGTTTTGGTCTGTAATGACAGCCCAATAACAAACCAAAAATTGCCGGTAGTGTTATCATCAGTATTTTCTTCATAACAGGATCTGGTGATTGTCACAATAAACGATCAGAACAGGTGGGAGATACCGGGAGAGTCAGAATTTAGATGAAAAAAGCCTCAGGGACTGTGAACGGGCAAGTTCAAAGGTCTTATACCTGAATTTATTGTGTGGCATTTCTGATCAGCTGTATGTAGAACCGTACGGCATTGTTGAAATCCTCCACCGGAATACGCTCATTTATGCCATGAAATGTGCTGACGTTATCCTCATTCAGGTAAAACAGGATCACGACCATCAGTGAAAGTAGATTTTTTTTCATGGTAAAAAGTTACCAGGTTACCTGAATGATCACAGGGATGTTAACCAACATTTACCCATGGCACGTCATGTCGGACGGTTATTTTCAATGCTGGATAGCTACGGTACAAAAGGATAATCCCTGATGATCTTTACCTCTGCATACCGTGTACTTCGCGGATTAAGGAGATAATTATGTGCCAACGGGTCACAAACGGAAGGTACTTTAAAGCACAATGTATCGGAATGTTGCAGATGTTGATCCCCGGTCTTTTTTGCACTTTCCGGTTCGGGATCAGTATGCCAGTTATCAGGAAGAGGTTTGATCTCTTTACACTCGCCATCAGGAATCCTGATCTCATATACACGAAAGCCATCGGGTATCACTTCCAGATTGAGGTGTCTGGCCAGCTCACTACGGGCCAGTGCGAGGGACTCTGATGTGTAAACCACGTGGGTACCTATGGAATTCCAACGTCCTCCATGTTTATATGCTCCAACTCCGTCAATAGGGTCATGATCCGGAGGGTAAGTCTGGCAGATACGATAAACGATCACGCGAATATACCGTGCTTTATCCTACCCAGCTCATGGGATACAGCCTCAATGCCTTGTTGAGTATCCAGCCATTCCCTGGGGGTAGTGTTTCCAAGAGCAGGTGAGTTTGAAGTGAGCCACTTCAGGAATTTTTGCTTGTTGCCAAATACCTCAATACCCTGGTTATACAGATCCGCAAGCTCAAGTATCCTGTCCGATTGTAATCCTTTAAAAAGACGCCCACCCTGCAAATGGCGATCGAGGGTTTTGGGTGAGATATCAATTAATCTGGCTGTTTCCGCCTTGTTGATCTCCAGTGATTTCATGAGATCTGTAACAAAAGCAGTGGATATTCCATGCCTGGCCATAGCGGCTTTTTGAAAGGGGGTTTGATATTCAGCGACCATTTCAGAAACGCGACTTGGGCTTTGCATATCCTGATAGGTTTTGCTTGATTTATCGGTTTTTTTGGAATTAGACATTTGTCTTTTTTTTCAAGTCAATTTACCGAAATTAACGTAACTTCTCAAAGTTTTGTTTCACCCTTTTCTATTAATTACGCTCGATAGCACAGAATAGGATCAATAAAGTGGATGTTCCACAACAGTTAAAGGGCTTCCGTTAAAACAGCAAGATACGTTTTGATCCCATCTTTAAAATTGCCTGTCCTCAGGTTTTCATTGGGGCTATGTTGATTGTTGTCCGGATTAACAGTGGGTACGGAAACAGCTGGTATACCCAAAGTGGTCACAAATGGTGAAATAGGAATAGAACCGCCGGCCATGCGAATGCGGATGGGTTCCTGGCCAAAAGCCCTTTTTAATGCTTTGTTCAGCCAAAGTCCTGTTTCAGAATCGTAGGCAGTTCGGAATGCCTGGTAGGAAACATCATATTCAAAGGAAATGAGTTTGTCGTATTCAGACCTTTCTGCTTCATCCGGTGCTCCTTCCACAAAATGATAACCCTGTGATCGGATATGGTCCCTTATAAGGTCGATCAGTCTTTCAGCATCACTTTCAGGTACCAGACGTACATCAATCTCGGCCACCGCCTTATCAGGTATAATGGTTCGCACCGCATCGCCTACCCAACCCGAGCTCATACCCCGGATATTTAATGAAGGGTACTGGATCGATTCCTGATACGTTGCTGCTATGGCATCTGTTCGGGCGATACCGATCTTCTTTTTGATAAAAACTTCATCATCGGGTACCTGCTTGAGGATCTCTTTGGTGGCCTGATCCAGTACAATACCGTCATAATAACCGGGAATGGTTACGCGACCCTGTTCATCTTTCATAGAGGCCAGCAGTTGAGACATTCGTAGCGCTGGATTGGGCGCATAGTTACCGTAGTGGCCACTATGCTGTGGAACCCGCGGCCCGAATGTGGTTAGCGTAATGGTTGCTATTCCGCGGGCTCCGAACGTAAGGGTTGGCCGGTTAGTGACGTGCATGGGGCCATCGAAAATGATCAGCATATCCGCTGCCAGCAGTTCTTTGTTTTTTTCAACCGCCGCCGGCAGGTGTGGAGAGCCCAGCTCCTCCTCAAAATCCATGATCACCTTTAGATTGTAATTTGGGGAAAGCTTCTGTTCCTTCATAATATCCAGAGCTTTCAGAAACATGATTATAGGTCCTTTGGCATCTGAAGCAGACCGGGCAAATACCCTTGATTCATAATTGATATCCGTTGGTTTTTCCGGCCATGGGATTTTCTGCCAATCATCATCATCTGTCGATGCCTTCAATACAGGCAGGTAAGGGCTTTCCTGCTGCCACTCAGCACTGTCCACAGGCTGTCCGTCTACCTGAAGATAAACCAAAACGGTTTTTACGGACTTTCTCACTTCATAGTTCGCGAGTAGCAAAGGCATACCATTGGTTTCAATTCTTTGTGTGGTAAACCCACGATCTGCAAAGGCTTTTTCAGTCCATACCATGTTTTTTTCTACATGGTCAGCATACAGCCCGTTGTTGGGTATACTAAGGCACTCCTTTAGTTCATCAAGGCCCGCAAGAAGATGATCTTTGCTCCATGCTTCCAGCTTTTCCGCATTGGGTTGTGCAGCGAGGGCTGAACTGATGAACGGCAGGCAGAAGAGTACAAGTGCTTTCATATTTAATAAACTTTAGTTCCTTAGAGCTTCCTGTATTCCAACGGAATTAAAAAGACTTTTTTTCAATCATATTCCCCTCCTCATCGTAGGCCTTCCACATACCCACCTGCTTTCCCCTCCGGTATTTGCCTTTCAGTTTAATGTTGCCGTTGGCATGATACTCCCTGTAAGTCCCGTGTTTTTGGCCATCCCTTAAAGACACCTCTATTTTGATTTCTCCATTATCATATCTTTCTACATACTGTTTTGCGTCAAGATCTTCAGGGGCGATCTCCTCGACCTGAATGAGCTCCTGCTCCTCTATCAGTCCCAGCAGAAAATTATTGTTCAATGTGCCGGCGGATGGCATCTGTGGTCCATAAAGCTCCGCCTTTCTCAGTTCCGGGTTTTTGGCAAACTGGATTTTCCTCTCCACTTCTTTAGGGTCAAGGTATTGGATCACAAGTCTGCTTTCAAACAATCCATCGTCAGGTATAAGCTGAAAACCTATTTGAGGAAAACAATAGATATAGGGTTTGTTTTTTTGCATGCCTGACCATGTCTGGGTATTGACAAAGCTTTTTACACCATCATACATTACAGGAACATTGATGTAGTTGAAGATAGCAGACTCCTCCTGGAATTCATCCCTGAACTTTTCAAAGTCCAGTGAATTAGCCAGTGTATTTTCATCCAGAAAATCATTAATGATATCCTTCAGGGTTTGTGGATGATTGCTGAATATGACGTAATCCTCCACGATCGTGAAGTAAGGCTTATCCAGATCGTTAAAAAATTTGCCCAGGACCAATTTGAAAAATCCTTTTATGGACATAAAGTTGATGGGATAACCCCTGTATGTCACCTGCTTGAATTTAACAGGGGTTTTCTTTTTTATCTGTTTAAGGATAAAATTCAGATGATCATTTGCCTCATCACTATCTTTTGCCTTTAAGACAAGTGCGTATTCATTGGTTCTTCCACGTCCCTGGGGCTGCATCTGTAAAAAGGCAATCTCATCATCCACCCAGTCTACAAAGTTTTCTTTAACGCTGATCTTCAGAAACTTCTCCAGTTTATCGATCCCCTCCTGATACTCTCTGAAACGGTCAGGATCGTCCTTTTTCCATGATTCCAGTTCTTCGTAGAATCCTGAAAAGCTGCCAAACCCCATTCCCATGTAAAAGGCGGTCCGTTGAGGAGCTACTTCAGGAATGTGTATAGCGCCCTTGCCGGCATTTAACAAGGTGCGGGCATATGACCTTTCCTCAGAATTCACATTGGTGAATCCTTTGAGATTCAGGAGTTCATGATCAAGAGTGAACATAAATCCACTATAGCTCAGGTCCCGACTGAGTGAACGAATATAATCATTGCTCTCATGCATGTAGGCCATCAGGTAATCATCGAGATAATCATATTGAAAATAGAATCTGATCATTCCGTCGTCTCCTATTTCACTTTTGATCTCCAGATAGTCGCTGTTCCTGCCGATTATGGGCTCCTCCAGTTGATCAATAGATGCTTCCACCAATGAAGGCTGCCATGATAGGGCCATGAGATTGTCTATAAAAAAGATGTTTAATGTATTGTGTGTGTTTTTGTTATATAATTCAACAATCTCCTTTCCGTGATAGGGGCGGTGGGTGATCTTAAAATCATCCGTCAGTAAGCCGTAGAGGTAATTTTTAAGTTGAGTAAGCTTTGAGACTTTTTGAAGATCTACTACAAACAAAAAATCGTAGTCATTTTTTTTATACATATGAGCCGAGATCATCACCTGCCGCGAACCCAAAAACCTGAAAAGGGTCTCGTTTTCCCTGAACGAAGAATCGAGGCTGTTGGCACCGGCTGTCAGCTCACCGAAGGAACGGTTTTGTTGTAAATGCAGCCATACCCCGCTCTGGCTGATCTTCTCCCAGTTCTTTACCGGATCATCGGTTTCGATGATATAGACAGCATTGTTTGGTACAAGATAGATGGGTCTTCGGCCTCCTTCGTGTTTTGCGTAAAATGTATAAAGGAAGAATGACAAACCACCTGCAAGCAGCAGTGCAGTCAGACCAAAAATTAACTTGCGCATTTGAGCATTATTTAAAACAGTGATGGCCGGTTGGGCTATGCTTTATAAGCTGGTAATTATCCAAATATATTAAATCATGCCTTTTCAGTCAGCTAAAACCAGATCGTTCCTGTAAAGTTCACAGGACAAAAAGGACACAAACGGCATTTGTTGAATTGTTTTTTTATTTCTTTGTCCACCAGTTTTAATTACGATCGATCGGGCGGCGTATTGCCTGTGCCCGGTAAAATTCGTTTTGGAAGCATGAAGGGTAAGATCAGCAGTTTTGAGCGACGCGCCTCTGACTATCAGGCCGGCAGCCAGTCACTGTCACGTAAATACAATCGGGTGGCTACAGTGCGCATATTGGTTTTTGTGATCTTTTTGATCGCGCTGGTCTGGCTGGCCAACGCAGGCATTGGCACTGCCGTCGGCATTATACTGGTACTATTCCCTGTTGGATTTGGCCTGATCGTCCGCTATCACAACAAAGTCCGTTTTGAGCGTGATCAGCAAAAGTTTCTGGCACAGATCAATGAGGAGGAGCTGGTCAGGCTGGAAGGAAAGCTGAGCCAGTTTGACCCCGGAACCCCTTACCTCGATCAGCAGCATCCTTTTGTCAACGATCTGGACATATTTGGAAAAAACTCACTATTTCAACTGCTGAATCGTACCACTACGCCTTCAGGGAGGACACTTCTTGCAGAATGGTTAAAAGCTCCCGCTGCAAAGAAAACTATCATCAACCGTCAGAATGCGATACGTGAATTAAAGGACATGCTGGACTGGCGGCAGGATTTTCAGGCATTGGGTCTCCATGGTCAGGATGAAAAACAGGACATTGGAAAGCTGAGTCGCTGGCTTAAGGAGCCTCCCCGGCTGATGCACAGTGCGGTTTACAGAATTCTGGGATGGACTTTACCCATTACAACCATCGCGTTGATCATCCTGAGCGTCACTATGAGTGTTTCCATCTACCTTACATTGGGAATCCTGCTGATCAATAGTCTGGTACTCAGGAGGATGCTTGATTATGTTAAGAAGATCACGGAAGATACATCGGCCAACGTAGGTCTGCTGAAGGCCTACAGCCGGCTGATACAAAAAATCGAACACTCCACTTTTGCAGATCAGCACCTTAACCATTTGCAGCAGGCCTTCAAACACACCGGATTTTCTGCTTCGTCGTCCATAGCCCGCCTTCAGCAGATCCTTGATTTTCTCAACTCCCGCGCCAATATGTTCTATGTTTTGATTGATGTGATCCTCATGATTGACATTCATCTGGTGCTGGCCACGGAAAACTGGAAAAAAAAGAACGAACATGATGTGAGTCTTTGGTTCGAACGGATAGGGGAATTTGAAGTGTTGTGTAGCCTGGCTGCATTTGCCTATGCCAACAAAGATTATGCCTTTCCTGCCATTTCAGATGATCTGTTTCATTTCGAGGCACAGGCCATGGGTCATCCGCTTATCCATGCCCCAGAGCGGGTATCCAATAATTTTGATTTGCAGGGAAAAGGCAGCATAGCCGTAGTTACCGGATCCAATATGTCTGGCAAAAGTACCTTTCTGCGAACCATTGGCATCAATACAGTCTTGGCGCTGTGTGGTGCTCCGGTTTGTGCCGAAAGGATGAGTGTTTCCGTTCTGCAGGTTTTCACCGGCATGCGCACCCAGGATAATCTGGAAGAGCATGTGTCCTCATTTTATGCTGAATTGAGAAGAATAAGACAGTTACTTCATTCAGTCGAAGAAGAAAAACAGCCCCTACTGTTTATGCTGGATGAAATACTAAAAGGTACCAACTCCAAAGACCGGCATTTAGGTTCCGTGTCTCTGATCAAACAATTATCAGAGGCCCATGCTTTCGGTTTGGTATCCACACATGATCTGGAACTCGGTAATATGGCCGAAGAGATAAAATCAGTGTGTAATTTCAGTTTCAATAGTTCCATTGAGGATGATGAGATACTCTTTGACTACAAACTCAGCCCTGAGGTATGCCACAGTTTCAATGCCAGCAAGCTTATGGAGAAGATGGGAATCAGGATTGATAGATCATAGCGGATAAAATAAAGACGTAAGCACCTATGATGCCTGCCTGGATTCGAGATCATCCGCGATGCCATGTAGTACGGCAAGGTCATTCACAGCTGTGTTATTCGATCTGGCCTTTTTAATTCTTTTGAGTGTATAAGGTATCAGAGATAAACCCGTAAATGAAAGACCGGTGATCAGAATATTCAATGGATGTACGAAGAATTCCGTAAAAGAAAGCACTCCCAGAATGGTAATAGTGGAAAAGGGGAGTGAGCATGCCAGCACAGACAATGCAAAACCAATGTTGAATGTAGGTTGAACAGCTTTGTCATTTTCCTCAAGGGCATTCACCGTGCTCATATGGGCAAAGGGCCAGAAACTGCAGGAGCTTTGAGGAAAGACAACAGCAAGGAGGATCATGACCGGACTCAGTCCCGGAGAAAGGTAAACGAACAAAGCACTAAGGCAAAAGGTAATTCCCGAGCGCCATGTGAGAAGGTACAATATGAGCTGCATTTCATGCCATTTTATCCTCACTGCCAAACCAATAAACAACAGGACCAGAGGTGTCATCAATACACTCAGTCGCAACACCGTATTGGACAGAAATTCAGGAAACGCGTTGAGGTTTAAACCTAACACCAGCAATATCAGCGCTACTATGATCACTATATTGATCGGTTCGTTCACCATGGAGATCAGCAGGCTTTTAAGCTTGCTGTTACCGGTTTTGGAGCTCTTCCGTGCATGACGTTGATGATACCAGTGCATGGCCAGCATGTAGAGCAGGATCAGCACAAATATTTTGTTCCCCACGTCAGCAAGGGCAGCCAGCGCAAGAGGGTTGTCCCCCAAATATTCGATCAAAAATGGGAAACAGGACAGCCCCGGAGCCAGAGAAGGAAGGAGCATCATAAGTGTACGCAGGTTGGAAGAGCCTTTATCAACACCAAAAAAACCAGGCACATACCTTGAAGCCAGTAGCATCAGGAAATTGAAAACCAGCGCCAGCACAGGTAGAAGTATGAGTGAACGCTCCAGCTCGATCTTCAAAAGAGCCACGAAAATAGTAGCCGGTAATGCTACGCTCAGTATCAGTACCTTGATGCCTTTCAGGTTGTCCTGAGAGGAGATTTTTCGTTGAAGGAAAATCCCCAGAATAATGAGCAGTAAAAGCCCGAGTGTTTTTTGTAGCGCTACATTCATGGTGATATGATCAAGGGTTTAGGTAGTCAGTGCACGGTCTGAAGCAGGCAGCACAGTGACCGGGAGCAGGACGGACAGCGAAGAGACTCGCGCTGCTTCCCGGTACCTGCTGACTTTCAACCTATAGTTTTTCCAAGTGCCTGAACAAACAATTTCATTTCATCCATTGTGCCCATACTTACTCTGCACCAGTTACCTCCCATGATCTCGAATGACCTTACCGCCACCTGCTGGTCCTGCATTTTTTGCAGGAATGTCTTCCCGTCCATGTCGATAGGGAAAATGATAAAGCTGGTAAAAGAGGGCACGTAGTCATATCCCATCTTCTTAAGATTTTCGTACACGTACTCGCGCGCCTCAGCATTCAGCTTTCTGGATTTCACCTGAAACTCTGCATCATCCATGCTAGCAGATGCCGCAAATATGGAAGGGTAGGATATGCCCATGCCACCCCGTGTTATTTTTTGTATGCCGGCCAGGGTTTCCGGCTGTGCCACTATATAACCCACCCTCAGGCCCGCCATACCGTGTATTTTGGAAAAGGTACGGGCTATGATCACATTTTTGCCTTTGTTGATCAGTGATACCATACTCTTTTTGTCAGCATCTTCCAGGAAATCCAGATATGCCTCATCGATGAAAACCGGCACCTTGTCCGACACTCTTGAGCAGAAATCCACCAGTTCATCATGATCTGTGAGGCTTCCGGTAGGATTGTTGGGATTGCAAATGTAAACCAGTTTTGTATCGGCATCTATGGCCTTTTCCATAGCCTTAAGATCATGCGACCAGTCTTTTTTCAGTGGAACACTTTTCCATGAAGCTCCGGTAGCCTCTGCTACTCTGATCAGTGACATATAGGAAGGGTCTGCAGAAACAACATTGCCTCCCTTCAGAAACAGGACTATACCTGTCTTTTCAAGCAGATCGGAAGATCCCGGACCCATCATTATACTCTCGGCGCTTACCCCCTCTCTTGCGGCAATTTTATCAATCAGGCCAAACAGCTCACGCCATGCATAGCGATTCCCCTTGCGTGCCACCTCTTTCAAGGCTGAAACGGCCTTAGGGGAAGGTCCATAAGGATTTTCATTAGCATTCAGCTTCGCAAGTATACCCGAGGGCTCAGGGAACGGATCATGAACATGCTCCTTGAAAAAGGGGCTGTATATCAGGTTTCCGTGGGAGTCCCGTCTTACAGGGGAGCGTAACATCTCTCCTGCACTTACATGTGGCATTATGGCCATTCCCCCTGCAGTTAAAAGGCCTGTTTTTAGCCAGTTTCTTCTGTTTACTGTGGTATTCATCTTTTTATTTTATGTTTCTCTGGATTAGTTTGTTTCTACGGGATCGGCATTTAACCCCAGGTTACCGGCAGCAATTACAATATCATCCGTTGAGTTCAAGTGGAGAATATCAGAACAAAATTGGACGATGTTGATAGTGTGTAGCGGCCTTCCATATCAGTAAGGGTACCCCTGCCCGTGCCTTTTACGGCAATGTTTTACGCCGGGAATGGCAGTGCCTGCCTCATCGACGATCTTGCCCGTTACAGTTATGTCCTGTGCATAGATCATTGAAGAAGATATGAATAACAAAAGCAGTAGAATCTTTACTCATAAGAAACAGGGTTTAGGTTCAAAAAAGATTTTAAGCATAGCCCCCTGATAACCAGCATTATATCAGGTTCGGTTATGGGGTTTACAGGAGGAGTATCAGATACTTACCGAATAGGTTTTACAATAATAACAGGCTCAAAAACCAAATAAAAATCCCACATTTCCCGAAAACGTTTGAATAAATCCGTGGAGTGGACCCTAAAACTGATAAATAGAAATTATGGCGAAAAAAAAATGATGATATGTAAATTTCACTATGGATGATAAAGGCCAAACTGCCAAATCGCCAATGTGATGGCGACACCCTCATTTTTGAAATGTTTTTAACAAAATCAACTGATAATTGCAAATATTGCAAATATTTGGGCTGACATTATCTTTTCTTAAATAAAACTTTTTCAGTCTTACTTATTTATTCATTATCTTCAGCCAATTATTTTTACCAGATCAAGTGAATATTCCGGCTCAACTTTGAGCGGATCATTACATTATTTTGAGGAATGAAGAAACTAGATGCAGTTGATTTTAGAATACTTTCGCTCCTTTCCGAGGATGCTCAAATGGCCTACACGGAAGTAGCCAAAAAATCAAATATCTCCAGCGGTACTGTTCATATGAGGATGAAGAAGATGAGAGACATGGGGGTGATCACGGGCACTACGCTGAATATGGACTACGCCCGGATGGGATGGAAGCTGACGATTTTCATAGGCATTTATCTAAAGGAAAGCGCTTCCTACAAGGAGGTTATCGAAACGCTAAAGCTTATACCTGAAGTGGTTAAGATACATCATATTACCGGTAAATATGGAGTATTCATAAAGGTTCACGCCAAAGACTCCGGGCACTTCAGGGAGGTTTATCAGGATCGTATTCTGACCATTGAAGGAATTAAACTAACGGAATCCTTCATGTCTCTGGAAGAAAGCCTTAACCGGCATATTCTTTTTGGGGAGTGAGGACTGAAAGATTCAAACCAGCTCGTATGGTGAACATAAAAAGTGACAGACAAAAGCAATGCTTGATTTGTCTGCCACTTTTTTAATATCAAACTTAGTATCCAGTCACCTGTAAAAGTTTCATCTTTCTCGCATTCACATTCGCATTCGCAGAATCCCGTGGATCCACAGGACTCTGTGAGGAGTCTGGTGGACTGATCCAGATCTCATATTTTCATCAAATCAGTCCCGTCGCGGCAGTATCTGATCGGTGGATCGCCTTTTCAACTCCGGAAGCCCCAGCCTCTCTGCCAGCTCCTCATAACTTAGCTCCGAAGCGGCCTTTCTGCCACCTACAAACGTTCCGGGGAGCACTACCACACGCACTATCCAGTCATCCGTATCGTTGGCTCCAAGAATATTCAGATCGAAATCAGCATCCATGAATAGTTTTACATCTGCGAGAGTAAAATCATAGTTGTATTGAAGAAGACCTTCCGGTATGATAAGAGTCTGAGGTAAAGGCCTCCATACCTCAAGTCCCGTCTCTGTGTCTACCTCCCAAAGGAAATAGACCAGTGAAATATCAGACGTATCACCCTGAAATGCAAAGTCGCTGAAGTCCAGTAGTGCAGTATAATCATTGCCGGCTGTAAAGTCAACATCCTCCCATTCCATGACAAATCCGGTGCCACCACGTGCACCATCAACACCATCCAATCCGGGAGGTCCTGCGGGTCCAGTCGGTCCTTCACAAGCCATAAACGTTAAAAACGAAACCAAACACCCTATTGTAGTCAAATATTTCATGATAGTATCCATTTGATTCTGCTTCAATATACCAAACATTGTTCCAATTTAAATTTTACTGTTTCCTATCTTAGAACAAATTCAGGGGAGTATGTTTAATGATCAGGAAACAGAGCTAATAAAAAAATGTCTTGCCCGGCTGGAAAAGGGGTTTCCGTTGCCAGAGTTCAAGGCTGAAGTCAACTGGACAGAAATAGAAAAAATTCTTTCGGTTGTAGCTGAAAAAATGCAGGACAACTTTCCGTATTTCCATCCTCTTTATGCCGGTCAAATGCTCAAACCACCTCACCCGGTGGCACGTATCGCCTATGCAATGGCTATGTATATCAATCCCAACAATCACGCTTTGGATGGCAGCCGTGCCAGCTCTCCCATGGAAAGGGAGGCTGTTGTACTTCTGGCAGAAATGTTTGGCTGGAGAGATGGGCATTTGGGACATCTCACGGGAGGCGGGACCATGGCCAACCTGGAGGCCCTGTGGGTAGCTGGTCAATCACATCCGGGTAGAAAGATCGTGGCCTCGGAATTATCACATTACACTCATGAGCGGATCACAGCGGTACTTGGTCTGCCTTTTGAAAAAATACCCTGTGATCATTCAGGTAGAATGGAGATGACGGCACTCGAAGAAGCGCTGAAAAGTGGTGAAGTGGGCACCGTCGTGGTCACTATGGGCACCACGGGCACAGGGTCCGTAGATCCTCTTGCTGAGGTCCTGGAGCTTAAATCCAACTATTCCTTCAGGGTACATGTTGACGCCGCCTATGGAGGATATTTCGTCCTTGCAGAAAATCTTTCATCTGAAACAGCGATTCATTTCGCAGCCGTTCATAATGCAGACAGTATTGTCATTGATCCACATAAGCATGGCCTGCAGCCCTATGGGTGCGGTTGCGTGATCTTTAAAGATGCTGAGGTGGGTAAATTCTACAAACACGATTCCCCCTATACCTATTTCACCTCGGCTGAGCTGCACCTCGGGGAAATAAGCCTGGAATGCTCCCGTGCGGGAGCCGCCGCTGTGGCACTATGGGCCACACTGCAGCAATTTCCATTGGACAAAGGCGGAGCCATGGCTCAGGGAATGGAACGGTGTCATGAAGCAGGCCTTCTGCTTTACAATAAAATCATCTCCGATGACCGTTTTATTCCACTTTTTGTGCCAGAAACCGATATTGTGATCTGGGCGCCCCGTGCAGGATCACTGAAAGAGATAAGCGCGAAGTCGAAGGTCCTTTTTCATGACTGCGCCCAAAATGATCTACATCTGGCGCTTTTCAATTATCCCGCTCACTTGTTGCCGGATCATTGGGCAGCTATTCGAAGAGATAGTGAATATGTCACCTGTTTGCGTTCCTGTCTTATGAAGTGGGAGCATGTAGACTGGGTGGAGGAAATATGGGCAAGAACAGTGACGGTATTTGAAAAATAACCATTACTATCCTGAACTTCAGGTATTCAGCCATTCCCTGAAGGAGCGGATCTTCTCTGCGGGCACGATGACATCGAATTTTGAGGCCGGAATAAGGTCTACCTTAAGTCTGCGTGT